>NZ_CATZLL010000001.1:0-544100 GCF_958415495.1 Ralstonia flaminis
GGATTGAGAGGCTTATGTGGTGGGAGGCGGTGAAGGCCAACCTGCCCAGCCTGCCGGACTCGGATGTATTTCATATTCATCCGGGGGCGTTGGTGGGGAATTTCCTTATCCCACGCTTTCGAAGAAGAAGGGACTACGACCTCGGGAAGCTATCAAGCCACTACGAAACGGGGGGCAAAGGCCCAATTACGGTCTCCGGTGGTCAGGGCGACCCCGGCGGAGTCTCCTATGGGTCATATCAAATGACTAGCAAAACACGGCTACCAAATGGGACATTCGTCATTGGCGGCACCGTGCTCAAATTTATTTCAACATCAGACTTCCCTTGGAAAGATGATTTCATTGGACTAACTCCTGGCACCACTGCTTTTTCACAGAAGTGGAAAAGCATTGTGACGCAAAATACAGAAGAATTCTCAAGAATCGAACATGAATACATTCGAAGAACACATTTCGACGTTTTGGTTACGAAAATATTACAAAACACCCAAGTTGACATTAGATATCACTCGCACGCCATAAACGACGTTACATGGTCCACATCCGTTCATCATGGACCAACGACCGACGTTATAATTAAATCAATTCAATCATTAAACATCACCCCAAGCGAAACAAAAGAATATGACAGACTCCTCATTGAGGCGATTTACAAAGAAAGAGGAAAGAAAAACCCAGAAGGCAAGTTGATTCGCTTCATCAACTCAACAACAGCCATTCAGAACGGAATATCTCAAAGATTTCTCTCAGAAAGCGAAAAAGCACTCAAAGAACTTGACAATGAAAAAGATTATTAACATACTAACGATCACCGCCCTAATCATCAGCGCACCAATTCTGGCGGCAGATCATATAAAAGCATACAAAGGAAATCACGGGATAGCGCTAATGATCGAATCCAATGATCATAGAACTTTCATTATCTTTGGCGGAGCGATACCAAACGGCAGCGCCACAGCCGCCGGCTGTCTTGCAAAAATAAACCTAACAAAACACGAAACACCGAATTATTTTGAAGGAAACCTATCCCCGACAAACAACAAAATATCCAACACAGATGAATCAGATATCGAAAGCAAGTTAGGCGGACTATACATTCTCAAAAACAAAATCCAGGTCGGAGGCATCGATACATCAGGAATTTGCGCAGACGGCATTGATTTTCACGGAAACTACAACGAACTCAAGACAGAAGACAAGCAATACACCAATACATTTACTTATTTTCTCGATTTAATCAACCAAGACGTTATAAATTCAGCCAAAGAACAAAGAAAGAGCAAGGCAATTCAAGAACTCGAACCATTCATCCTGAACAAACCGAAAAATTGCAACGACGATGCGCAATGCAAAGAAATTTTTGGGTCGGCGAAGAGGAACTACATGGAATTGATCAATTCCCAGAAATAACGCGCCCCACCTCGAACCCAAAGCCCGGCACTCAGACGCGCGAGCTCCGCGAGTCAACGCGGCACAAACCCAATCGACCGACGCTCCCGCAACTCCGGCTTGATGGAATGCTCTTGCCGCAGCTGCGCGAGAAACGCCTCCGGCTCCAGCGCCTCGCCCAACAGTAGCGACTGCTGCTTGACCACCGCAAAATCCCCCGGCGTGAGCATATCGAGCGAGGCCAGAATCTCGCGCCACACCGGCTTGAGCGCATCCGCATTGCCACCCAGCGCCTCGGCAATGAACATCTGCTCGCGCTGTGCCCGCATCAGCGGCCTGAAGCGGATCTTGAACGCAAAGCGCCGCAGCGCCGCCTCATCCAACCGATCGAACAAGTTGGTCGTGCAAATGAAGATGCCGTCAAAGCGCTCCATGCCCTGCAGCATCTCGTTGACTTCTGACACCTCGTAGTTGCGCACAGCAGCCTGGCGGCTCTGCATGAAGCTGTCGGCTTCGTCGAGCAACAGGAGCGCACGCTCTTCTTCGGCGCGCGAGAACATGGCGGCAATCTGCTGCTCTGTCTCGCCCACGTACTTGCTCATCAGGTCTGACGCACGACGGATCATCAGTGGCACGTCGAGCTGGCTAGCGATGTGCTCGGCCAGTACGGTCTTGCCCGTGCCCGGCGGCCCGAAGAAACACAGCGTGCCGCGCTTACGTGCGCGCAGCGCTTCGATCACGCGCTCCACGGGAAACCGTGTCTCCAGGTTCAGATAGTCGAGCTTGTATTCGGTCACGACACGGTGCGCCGGCACTTCGGGGCGCAAGCCCATGGCCTGATCCGCATGATCGAGCTGGCGCACGATCAACGATTCCGCCGACTCCTCCATCGTCGGCTGCGTCAGACGTGCGAAGCGCGCCGCGGAATCGATCTGCGCAGGCGTGAGTGTCTTGCGCGCGGCCAGCTTGGCCATGAAGGCATCCGACACCTCCAGCCCTTCCAGGTGCTTGCGGATGATGCTCTCGCGCACCGTGGGCGGCGGCACCTTCAGTTCCAGATGGAACTGGAAGCGGCGCAAGTACGCCGGGTCAATCTGCCGAATCGAGTTCGACACCCAGATCACTGGCACCGGGTTCTGCTCCAGTGTCTGGTTGACCCACGCCTTGCCGTTGACGGAGCCGCGCGGCTCTTCATGCCCGAACAGGCTCATCAGCTCGCGCGTCGGGCCGGGGAACACGTCTTCCACTTCGTCAAACAACAGCACAGCGCCAGGCCGCCCCCGCAGGAAGGCCTGCGAGACCTGCAACGAGCGGTAGCGGTCTTTGCCGGAGAGGCTGTTGCCATCTTTGTCGAGGCAATCCACCTCATACAACTCGCAGCCGGCATCGCGCGCCAGCACGCGCGCCAGTTCGGTCTTACCGGTGCCAGGCGCACCGTACAGCAAGATGTTCACGCCCACAGCACGCGTCTGCGAAGCGTTCTCCAGCAAGGCGCTCAGGTAACGGGCATCGGTCTCGACGTGTGGATAGTCGGTTTGCGCCAGCGTGGTCGGCGGCGCGGGGCGCGTGAAGACGGCCATCATCTCCGCCTCGCTCGCGTAATCACCCAGCAGCACATGCAGCAGACGATCGGAGATGCGCATCAAGTCGCCCAGATCGGTCACGCTGTTCTCGGGCAACGGCGGCTCGATCAGGCCAAGTGTTTCCAGCCGCGAACCAGGGCGCAGGGAGCCAGCCACTTCGGCGATGCTCGCGCCTGCCAAACCCGCCAGCAACTGGAAGGCCTCCTGGCTGTGAGCGACCTTGCAATCGACCATCACCGCCCGCAGGTCACGCTTGTACTTCACCAGCGACGCGAACAACAGCAACGCACGCTCATGCGGCGGCAGGCCCAGCACGCGCGCCAGCATGTCGATGTTGCCGACCAGCAGCACGCGCTCGCTGGATAGTCGTTCACCCAGTGCATCGCATGAAGCACCAAACACGGTGAACATGTCCTTGGCGTGATGCTTGACGTACTCGTCGAGGTAGTAGAACAGCGAGCTTTCATCAAAAGCGCTGCTCCACTGGCCATGGCGGTCCATGAAGGTAGGCAGATCCAGCTTGCCGACGGCGCGCCAGCCCGGCATATCAGCACAACGCGCTGCCAGGAAGCGCTGCAAGCGCTGGATGACCGTCACGGGCCAGATCAGCTCCGGGGCGCAGACCGTGAGGATGTCATTGATGTTGGTGCGCAGATTGAAGCGCAGACCCATCGCGCACACGGTACGCAGCGCAAATTGCGCGCACATGGAGTCCAGTGACGACAACAGCGACTGAGGCTGCCTGCCGCCCGTGGGGACGAACGTACCATCGTCGGCGTCGTCCAGGCTGAGGTTGGCTTCATCCATGGTCGCCCCCTATTCACCGCTTCCCCGTTCACGGTTGGCCGGCCGGTCACCGTGTTTGAATGCTTTTTATCCTAGCGTGTTTGCGCTCACTGCGTACCCGGGTCGACCCCCAATGGCCGCAAGTTGCGGGCCCGCAGAGCCCATGGGACCAAAGCGCCTGGGCAGGCAGTTCTCCGCTATCCGTCATCTGGATGTGCAGCCCACCCCACGAAAGACGCGGAAGGAAGTATGGGATTCCTCGCAAATAGGAATCATTATCGTTTATACTTTTTCCTATCGCTGCAATAGGCTGAAACAAAGTCGCACCCCGACTGTCGCAACACTGTTGCATGTTGCGGGCCTAAAATACCTGTCATGCCGTCGGCGACCCCGCCGGCACCAACGCTAGGCACCATGGAACTGCTCCTGAGTCTGCTCATCAGCATCGGGGTTTCGCTGATCGTCTTCGGCAAGCGCTGAAGCCGAGCCTTGTTGAACGGTTGCCCTCCCAACACCCATTGCCGCGCTCCGCCCTACTTTTTCCGCTCTCGATTCCCGGTCGTTGATGATTCACCCTCGTACTCTCAAGATTCTGGTGGTCGTGCTGTTGCTGCACGCGGGCGTGCTGATGCTGATTCAGCTTGGCCTGATCCAGTCGCCACTGAGCAAGGAGGAGCCGCCTGAGCTGCAGGTCAACCTCATCCCCGCCACGCCGCAACCCATCAAGCAGCCGGAGCCGCCCAAGCAGCAGCCGGTCAAGCAGGAGGCGCCCAAGCAGGTGAACATCGTCAAGCCGGTGGCGCAACCCAAGCCAACACCGATGCCGACGCCCAACCTGCCACCGTCAGACAACGCGCCCGTAGCACCAGCCACGCCGCCTGCGCCGCCGGCTCCACCCGCTGAACCTGCGCCCGCGCCTGCTGCCGCACCCAGCGGCCCGATCAGCGTCGGGATCAACGACATCCAGTGCAGCGATCCGCAGCCGGTGTATCCGTCGATGTCGCAAAAGATGGGCGAGGAAGGCCGTGCTATGGTCAAACTCTCCATCGGCACGGCGGGTGAAGTCACCAATGTGGCGCTCACGTCGTCTTCCGGTTCACCGCGTCTGGACCGCGCGGCCACCGAGGCTGCCCGCTCCATCAAGTGCACCCCGTACAAGCAAAACGGCCATGCCGTGCCCGTCGTGGCAAGCAAGCCGTATGTCTTCAAGCTCGATAATTAATCCATTCCGACTCTCGCTTCATCAGGACAACTCAGGAAACCCATCATGCAGGAACTCGGTCTTTCCCATCTCTGGACACAAGGCGATATCGTCGCGCGCGGCACGGCCATTCTGCTGCTGATCATGTCGCTCGCCTCGTGGATCGTCATCCTCACCAAGGCGTGGGACATCGTGCGCCTCAAGTCGATGGCGCAAGGCGCTGAAAAGCGCTTCTGGCACTCCGACGACTTCGATCATGCCATGCAGACGCTCGGCAGCCCCAAGGACAATCCGTTCTACGCACTCGCGCAAACCGGCCGTGAAGCCGCGCAGCACCATCGCGCCAGCCAGCCGCAACTGCATGATGTGATGGACATCTCCGACTGGCTCACGCGCTCGCTCAAGAGCGCGATCGACGAGTCGGTCGGCCAGATGCAATCGGGCCTGGCCGTGCTGGCCTCGGTGGGTTCGACGGCACCGTTCGTCGGCCTGTTCGGTACGGTATGGGGCATCTATCACGCCCTGCTGGGTATCGGCGCATCGGGCGTGCCGACCATCGACAAGGTAGCCGGCCCCGTGGGCGAATCGCTCATCATGACGGCCTTCGGTCTGGCTGTGGCCATTCCGGCAGTGCTGGGCTACAACGCGCTTACGCGTGGCAACAAGTCCATCATCGCCAAGCTCAACCGCTTCGCGCATGACCTGCACGCCTACTTCGTGACCGGCGCGCGCCTGCGTCCGGGCACCTCGCGTGACGATGCCAGCGTCCGCCTGGCCGCGGTCAAGCAGCAATAATTCAGCCGAATCAGGGAGCCCCCATGGCCTTCGGTACCTTCGACAACGATGACGAGGTGATGAACGAGATCAACATGACGCCGCTGGTCGACGTCATGCTGGTGCTGCTCATCATCTTCATCATCACCATTCCCGTGATCAACCACGCGGTGAAGATCGATCTGCCACGCGCATCGAACAAACCCGACGACGCCAAGCCGCAAAGCGTGAATGTCGAGATTGACGCGCAGGGTCAGGCGTTCTGGAACAACCAGCCGGTGGATGAAGCCACGCTGCAAGCCAACATTGCCCAGGCCGCGCAACAGCAACCGCAGCCGGAGATGCACCTGCGTGCCGATCGCAACGTCCGCTACGAGCGCGTCGCTCAGGTGATGGCGGCCATCCAGCGCGGAGGCCTGGCGCGCATCGGCTTCGTGACAGAGCCTGAGCGCAACTAGGACAGTTGACGCAACATCCGCTACATCGCCTCGAACCCCCGTCCTTGCACGGGGGTTTGTCATTTCTGGCACCCTCCATTTGCATTGGAGCGGCGCTGGCGGTACTTTTGCGGCCATCCCCGCAATCAGAAGGATCCTACATGGCCAGTTCTCCCGCCCCTTCCGACATCGCGCCGCCGCGCACCACCCTCGTTCCACAGGTCGTTGTGCCATCGCTGGTCGTGCTGGTCCTGCTGCTCGTGCTGTGCACCGTACAGCCCGAGCTGGCTGACCGCGCGTTCGGCATCGCACAACGCTGGGTCACGGGGCACTTCGACTGGTTCTACATGCTGGCGGTCACGGGCTTCCTCGTGTTTCTGATCGTCGTGGCGGCCAGCCGCTTCGGCGACATCCGCCTGGGCCCCGATGAGGCCGAACCGGAGTTCAGCTTCGTCTCCTGGACGGCGATGCTCTTCGCGGCCGGCATGGGCATCGGGCTGATGTACTTCGGCGTGGGCGAGCCGATGCAGCACTACCTGCAACCGCCGACCGTCGCACCGCAAACCGCCCTTGCCGCGCGCGAAGCGATGCTCTCCACCTTCTTCCACTGGGGCCTGCACGCATGGGCCATCTACGGTGTGATGGGCCTGGCGCTGGCGTACTTCGCTTTCCGCTACAACCTGCCGCTCACCATGCGCTCGGGCCTGTATCCGATCCTGCGTGAGCGCATCAACGGTGTGCTGGGCCACGGGGTGGATGCCTTCGCCCTGATCGGCACGATTGCCGGCATTGCAACCACGCTCGGCTACGGCGTGCTGCAACTCGGCGCGGGCCTGCATCAGGTGGCGGGCTGGCAAACCGATTCCGACACCTTCCGCGTGGGCCTCATTTGCGTGGTGGTGGTACTGGCCGGTGCGTCGGCCGCATCGGGGCTCGGCAACGGCGTGCGCCGGCTCTCGGAGCTGAACCTGACGCTGGCCTTCCTGCTGCTGGCCTTCGTCATCATCGCTGGCCCCACCGTCTTCCTGCTGCGGGCCTTTAGCGAGAACGTCGGCAACTACCTGTCGAACCTGGTCAACCTGTCCTTCCGCACCTTTGCCTACACGCCTCCCAACTCGTCCGGCTGGTTCAGCGGCTGGACGATTCTCTACTGGGCATGGTGGGTATCGTGGTCGCCGTTCGTCGGCATGTTCATTGCGCGCATCTCGCGCGGGCGCACGGTGCGGCAATTCGTGATCGGCGTGCTGATCGTGCCGACCGCGTTCAACCTGCTGTGGATGACCGCCTTCGGCAACAGCGCCATCTGGCTCGACACACATCAGGCGGCCGGCGACCTCGCTCGCACCGCTGGCAATGTCGATGCCCTGCTCTTCCACTTCTTCGATTACTTTCCCGGCACTACGGCACTGTCGTGGTTGGCCATCGTGCTGATCGCCGTGTTCTTCGTGACCTCGGCCGATTCCGGCGCGTTCGTGATCGACACGATTGCTTCGCGCGGCGCAGAGCGCTCACCCGTATGGCAGCGACTGTTCTGGGCGGTGGTGCTCGGGGCGACCGCCGCCATCCTGATGTTGGCGGGCGGCCTCAAGGCCTTGCAAGCGATGACACTGGTCGCAGCCCTGCCGGTGGCGATCATCATGGCGCTGCTCTGTTACGGCCTGTGGCGCGGCATGTCGGCTGACCGCGCGCACTACTCGCGCGAACTGGCCCCCGCCACATCCTTCTGGAGCGGTCAGCGCTGGCGCCAGCGTCTTGCGCAGATGGTGAACCCATCCACCGACGCCGATGTGCGCACGTTCCTCGCCAAGCAAGTGCTGCCGGCCATGAACGATGTGGTGAAAGAACTGAGCCGGCGCGGCATCGAGGCGCACGTGCTTGAAGCCGAAGACAGCGTGCGCCTGGTCATTCCCGACCCGTCGGACCGCGATTTCGTCTACGGCGTGCGCAGCGCGAGCAAGGCGCTTCCCGTCGCGACGCCAAGCCAGGCAGCGGCCCCCGACCACGCACTCACCCACGAGCCCGTCACCTTCTTCGAAGACGGTCGCGAGGGCTACGACATCGAGTACCTGCGCGGTGAAGAGATCATCGCCGACATCCTGCGCCACTACGAGCGCTACCGCGTCCAACGCACAGACGAGCGCACGACCCTCCTGCGCGAAGCGCCAGGACATACCTGATCCGACACACAACCGGGCCGTGCGCCCGGTTTCTTTTTTAAGGGCTGGCGGGCAGCCATCAGCACATCCTCAGATGCCGCTTGTAATGATAACGATTCTCATTTAGACTGCCTGGCATTCGCTGGAACCCTTGCCAGCCAACGCTTTTCCGCCAGCCAGGACCTTCACCATGAATGCTGCCGAACACCAAGATGCAGGACGCACCGTGACCCGTCGTCGCCACGTCATCGTGGCCCGTCAGCGCCCGGCGAGCCTCAATGCCGCACCGGCCACCGCGCCTGCAGCAGCACCAGCCGTAGAAGCCACCACCGCGACTATCGGTGATACGCGGATCATGACCTCCGAACAATTGTTTGCTGGCCAGGGCGCTGTCGCCATCCGCCACAACGGGGCGATCTACACGCTGCGCGTGACACGCTTCGGCAAGCTGATCCTGACCAAGTAACACGCAACACGTACCGACTTTTGTGGGGACGTCTCTCTCAGGAGACATTCGGCACTAGCCAGCCATCGTCATTTCGCGTTGGCAGACATCAGACCCGTCTGCCGGACGACCGCCAGCCAAGCCGTTCTTTCCCGCCGGCGCCCATCCGGGCGAGCACGCAAAGCAAAAGGGCGCGACCTGCGCCGCGCCCCTCTCCTTCGATTCGCGTCTTCGCGATCGGCAACTCAGCAGATCACGTGCACCGCGGCAATGCCCGCCTTGGCGATCTGCACGTCTTCCGACGACTTCACGCCCGACACACCGACAGCACCCGCGCATACGCCTTCCACCAGCACGGGCACACCGCCTTCGAGCATGCCTTGCAGATGCGGCGCCGACAGGAACGAGATGCGGCCGTTGTTGATGATGTCTTCGTAGACCTTCGATTCACGGCGGCCCAGTGCAGCCGTACGAGCCTTCTCCGGTGCGATGTACGACGAGATGGTCGCGCAGCCGTCCATACGGCGCAGGCCCATCAGGTGGCCGCCATCGTCAACCACGGCAATCGTCACGGCCCACTGGTGCGCGCGTGCTTCCTTCTCGGCGGCATCCAGGATCTTGGTGACATCGTCCTGGCACAGGCAGGGCTTGGTTTTCATGACTCGTTCTCCTTGGTTGTGTTGAAGCAAGTGCGCGAAGGCTGCGTCGAGCGCGCATAGGGCGAAAGTATGCCACTGGCCTGCGTCGCTGCTACAGCGCAATCCTGACTACCTGACGCAAATGAGCCGATACATCTAGTGCCTCCAGTATCGTCGCGTATGCGCCGCGCGCCAGTTCTTCGTGCCGACCTTAGCATGCGCTGCACACACGGAAGATGTGCAAAGAAAAAGCCCGGGAATAGCCCGGGCTTGATGTTGCGATGCGACAGAAGATCCCACCATCTCATTACGGTTCATGATTGCCATAGAGGCACGCGTGAACGGATCCATTGCGCATGCGCAAAGAAAAAGGCTCCCGAAGGAGCCTTCCTCTATCCCGCAGCCTCATTAACGCCAACGCCCCCAGTGACGGCCGTCATACCACCGATAACGCGGCCCCCAACGGTACCAACCTGACACACCGACCACAACTGCCGGAGGCGGGCCATAGTATGCGGGTGCAGGAGCGTAGTACACCGGCCCGGGAGGCGGCGCGTAGTAACCCGGCGGCGGAGGCGGCGGCGGATAATAAACCGGAGCGGGTGCGACATACACCGGTGCCACCGGCACACCAATCCCAATGCCGACGCTTACGTGCGCCGACGCCATCTGCGGCACTGCCAGCACAGCCAGTGCGGCCGCGCCTGCAATCAACAGCCCATTACGTCGATCCATTGTCTTCACCTGCTGCTTAAGGCACCGGGTAGAACCGCACCAGCGCCGATTACGGTATCTGTATTGTATTCAGGGCCTTAGACACAGGTGATACGGTGCTAACGATTTGGTAACAGAACGTAACGCCACATGGCTGCGGTAATCCGCGCGACTCAGTTCCACGCAGGGCTGCAGTCGAACTGCCCCGCGGCGATCATTGCTTCTGCATAGGCCCGCGCGGCTTCAAGTGCAGTGCCTGCATTCGAATAGGTATTGACCGACTCGCGCACAGTGGTACGCGGCAACAGGATTTCTCCGTCGCTCACGCGCAGGATGCTGACTTCTGCGCGCCAGGCGTTGGGGGAAATTTCATAGGCGGAGACTTCGATCTTGCAATCGCCTCGGAAGGTCATACGTCCTCCGGTTCGCGTTGAGTTATCGGGTCGCGCGCATCAATGCACGAACAACCACATCAGCAGCAACACGAACGCGGGAAGGCCCAGGAACCATGCAACCAGGTAGGGCACAACCACCTCCTTCATGTTGATGGACATGTAGGAAGTGTAGAGATCGGCGCTTGGCGCGCGTATCGAAGCCTGCCCGCAACGCCCTGTAGGACTGCGCCGAAATCCATGTCGGCCCACTGCCGACGAACCTCCCCCGTATGGAGGAGCACTCAATGTGCGGTATCGCGCTTGTCGACAACGCCACTTGCTTCGGATACAGCCACCTCTGCCGCTTCTGCGGCAGCGACCTCCAGCCCGACAGATGCCTTGAGAAACTTCACGGCCGCCTCAGCGCCCGGCGGCGCAGCGTCGGCCAAGTTTTCTGCGACGAAGCCCCATTGACGACGCACCTCATCACCATGACGCTGCAGCGCGCGAGTGATGCCGTTCTGCGTCTGCACACCGATCTCGATGAAGTTGCATGTGTAGCCGGAAACACGCTCTCCGGCGGGTTGCAGAAACCGCGCCTGCGCACCGAACCACTGCCCGGCATCCTGCGCACCTGCCGCCTGGTGCAGACACTGTTCCGTCTCTCCAAAACCGGCCTTGAGCGCCTGGAGATTGAGCCCAATCAGGCGGTTGACGCCGTCAACCGCTTCTTCCGTAACGGCCAGCCACGCCTCGATTTGCGATCGGTGCAGGATGCCGAGTTGCTCCAGAGTCATCATGTCGCTTTCTCCCTTGGGGATCGTGAGAATGGTGGATGAATGGATCCGGCGCGTGCCGATATGGCCGGGCGTTTCAGTGTAGCCATCGTGCAAGCCTATTTCTGTGACATCCCCGTTTGTCCTACAGGTCTTTCGGACAACGTCACCTGGGCACGAAAACCACACGCTGTAAGCTGCAACGGTGGCATCGCGCCACTCGTCAATGCCGGTGGGCGACCCCCTGCACCGGCCGACCAACAGAGGGATCGACACCATGAATAAAGACCAAGTGAAGGGCCGTCTGCAAGAAGCGAAAGGCAAGATCAAGGAAGTGGCCGGCAAGGTGACCGGCGATGAAAAGACGCAGGTCAAGGGCAATATCGAAAAGAACATCGGCAAGGCACGCGCCACCATGGGCGATGTTCGTGAAGATGTGAAGAAGACGCTGGACCGTTAGCAACGCGCAAGAATGGGGCGGAACTTCCGCGCCAGCATCCGCGTTCAATGTGTGGGAATCGGCTGACACGGTTTTCAGGCATCGGCCCCTGCACATCATGGCCTGCACGGCCTTTAATGCAGGCATACGAACGATAAAAGGAGTGTGCTATGCGTGCCTTCGTATCCTTGTTACTGGCGGCCGCGTTGGCATCCGTCAGCGGATGCGCGGACATGACGCCCAAGCAGCGCAATACCGCGTTGGGCGCGGCCGCAGGTGGTGTCGCCGGGGCGGCCATCTGGGGCGGCCCGGGCGCAACGCTGGGTGGCGCGGCGCTGGGTGGCGTGATCGGTAACGCCGCCACCAGGTAATCCGCCACATTCGCAGCGGTCGTGCGCTGCAAGGCAGGGGCCAGACAGTGTTGTCTGGCCCTTTTTGCTGCCTGAGCGCAACCAGACCATCGCGCATTCCCCTCATACGCATATGCCTACGCAAGCGCATAATCAGCGTTTTGCAACGGAGGCGATGTGCGATACGAGCAACAGGGCTTTAGCGTGAGCAGCACACCGATCCTGAGCGTCGAAGGCTTGCGCAAGCGCTATGGCGATCAAACCGTCGTCGACAACCTGAGCTTTTCCGTACGGCGCGGCCAGTGCTTTGGCTTGCTGGGGCCCAACGGTGCCGGCAAGACCACCACGCTGCGCATGCTGCTCGGCATGACGATGCCCGATGCGGGTGCGCTTCAACTGTGCGGTGAGGCGGTTCCCGAATTTGCGCACCGTGCACGCATGCGCGTAGGTGTGGTGCCGCAGTTCGACAACCTCGACCCCGATTTCACCGTCTCGGAAAACCTGCGCATCTTCGGGCGCTACTTCGGCTTGTCCTCCGCGGCCATCCGCGAGCGCATCCCTGCCCTGCTGGAATTCGCGCGGCTCGAACAGAAGGCCGATGCACCGGTACGCGCGCTTTCCGGCGGCATGAAGCGCCGGCTGACCGTGGCACGCGCACTCATCAACGACCCAGACATCCTCGTGATGGATGAGCCCACGACCGGGCTCGATCCGCAAGCCCGCCACCTGATCTGGGAGCGCCTGCGTTCACTGCTGGCCGGTGGCAAGACCATCCTGCTGACCACGCACTTCATGGAAGAGGCCGAGCGCCTGTGCGATGAGCTGTGCGTGATCGACAACGGCCGCAAGATCGCGCAAGGCAAACCGCACGAACTCATCGCACGCGAGATCGGCTGCGATGTGGTGGAAGTCTACGGCGACGATCTCTCCGCCCTGCGCACGTTGCTCGAACCCCTTGCCGAGCGCGTGGAAACCAGCGGCGAAACCCTCTTCTGCTACGCACGCGATCCACAACCACTGGTAGCCGCCCTGCGCGCGCAGACCGAAACGCACACCATGCCTGGCCTGCGCTACCTGCACCGTCCCGCCAACCTTGAAGACGTGTTCCTGCGTCTGACGGGCCGCGAGATGCGTGATTGATGCGGCGTGACAAATGCGACGCGATTGAACGAGCCGACCCATGTCCAACGAAGCCACCCTGATCGCAGCCCCACGACAGGCGTATCCGCAATCGCTGCGGCCGCTCAATTTCCGGAACTGGCAGACCATCTGGCTGCGTAACTTCATGGTTTGGCGCAAGCTCGCCATCCCCTCGCTCGCCGGCAACCTGGCCGATCCGATGATCTACCTGTTCGGTCTCGGGCTCGGCCTGGGCCTGCTGGTCGGGCATATCGACGGAGTGTCGTACATCGCGTTCCTGGCCGCCGGCACGGTGGCTTCCAGCACGATGATGTCGGCGAGCTTCGAGGCGATGTACTCGGCGTTCTCGCGCATGCACGTGCAGCGTACGTGGGAGGCCATCCTTTATGCGCCGCTCACCCTGGGTGACGTGGTGCTCGGTGAGCTGATCTGGGCGGCCAGCAAGTCCGTGCTCTCGGGTCTGGCGATCATGCTGGTGGCGGGCGTTCTCGGCTATGCATCGATGCCGCAGGCGTTGCTCGCGTTGCCGGTCATCGTGCTCACGGGTTTTACGTTCGCCTGCCTGGCGATGAACATGACGGCGCTCGCGCCCAACTACGACTTCTTCATGTTCTATCAGACGCTGGTGATCACGCCGATGATGCTGCTCTCGGGCGTGTTCTTCCCGCTGTCGCAACTGCCGGCACCCGTGCGCGCGATCACGAACGTGCTGCCGCTGCCGCACGCGGTGGAGCTGATCCGCCCGTTGATGCTGGGCCGCACACCAGACAATGTTCTGCTGCACCTGGGTGTGCTGCTGCTCTATGCCGCTGTCGCGCTCGTGCTGTGCCTGTGGCTGCTGCGCCGTCGCATGCTCAAGTAACGCGGCCAACCAAGCGCCCAGCAAAAAGCCCGTCTTACGAAGACGGGCTTTTTGCTGGCGGCGACTGCAGTCGCTTACTCGTTCACAGCCGAGCGCTGCAGGTGCAGCTGCGTGCGCGGGTCATCGTTCTGCGCGTTGTCGCGATCTGCGCTGGCGGCCGAGTTGTTGCGCGCGGTCTCCAGACGATCGAGATACGCGTCGTCGATGTCGCCCGTCACGTACTTGCCGTCAAAGCACGACGCGTCAAAGTCCTTGAGCGCCGGGTTGACGTCGCGCACGGCACGCTTCATGTCTTCCACGTCCTGATACACAAGCTGGTCTGCACCGATGATCTTGGCGATCTCTTCGTGCGTGCGGCCATAGGCCACCAGTTCACCGCGCGTCGGCATGTCGATGCCGTACACGTTCGGGAACTTCACCGGCGGCGCCGCCGAAGCGAAGATCACCTTCTTCGCGCCCGCGTCACGCGCCATCTGCACGATCTCCGACGACGTCGTGCCGCGCACGATGGAGTCGTCGACGATCAGGACGTTCTTGCCCTTGAACTCGATCGCCATGGCGTTGAGCTTCTGGCGCACCGATTTCTTGCGCACCGCCTGGCCCGGCATGATGAAGGTGCGGCCCACGTAGCGGTTCTTGAAGAAGCCCTCGCGGTACGGCACGCCCAGGTGGTTGGCGACCTGCATGGCGGCCGGACGCGACGAATCCGGAATCGGCATCACCACGTCAATCTTGTCCGTCACCTCGCGCTTGATCTTCTCGGCCAGGTAATCGCCCATGCGCAGACGCGCGTCGTACACCGATACGCCATCCATGCGCGAGTCCGGACGCGCCAGGTACACGTATTCGAAAATGCACGGCGAGAGCACCGGGTTCTCGGCGCATTGCTTGGTGTGCAGCTTGCCTTCGAGGTCGATGAAGATGGCTTCGCCGGGCGCCACGTCGCGCTCGAACTTGAAGCCGATGCCTTCCAGCGCCACCGATTCGGAGGCGACCATGTACTCCGGGCCATCCGGCGTTTCCTGGCTGCCCAGCGCCAGCGGGCGGATGCCGAACGGATCGCGCACGGCCACCAGGCCATAGCCGGAGATCTCGGCCACGATGGCGTACGAGCCGCGCACGCGGCGGTGCAGGCCAGCCACAGCGGTGAAGATGGAATCCCGATCCAGCGGGATGTCGTTGCTGGCGCGCTGCAGTTCGTCAGCCAGCACGTTCAGCAGGACTTCAGAGTCCGACTGCGTGTTGATGTGACGGCGATCGCGTCGGAACATCTCTTCACGCAGCTGATCGGAGTTGGTCAGGTTGCCGTTGTGTGCCAGCACGATGCCGAACGGCGCGTTGACGTAGAACGGCTGGGCCTCTTCCTCGCTGGAAGAGCCAGCGGTCGGATAGCGCACCTGGCCGATGCCGCTCGTGCCCGGCAAGCCGCGCATGTTGCGCGTGCGGAACACGTCACGCACCATGCCATTGGCCTTGTGCATATGGAAGGTGTTGCCTGCCGCAGTGGCAATGCCAGCCGCGTCCTGCCCCCGGTGTTGCAGAAGCAGCAGGCTGTCATAGATCAGCTGATTGACGGGCGTGGCCGAAACCACCCCAACGATACCGCACATGTCGATCTCCAGCGAGAGCGTATTGGTGGCGCCCGCACCCGTTGCCGGCGCCGAAAAAGCTTCCCAGATCGTCTAGCTGGTGGCCAGACGCTCCAGATCAATAGTGAACATACTTCGCGACGTCAGGCGGCAACAGCGGCTTGGCAGCACGTGCCGCCTCCTCCGCATACGGCCGGCTGATCGCATCGCGCCAGAACGGTTGCTCGGGCAGGCTGGTAAAGCCAGCCACCGTCATCAGCACGAGGATGATCACACCACCACGTGCCAGCCCGAACACCATGCCCAGGCCGCGATCCGCGGGCTTGAGCCCAGCGCTTGCCAATGCCGCCGAGAGCAGCGCTCCCACCAGCGACGTCGCAATCACCGTCACGATAAACAGTAGGACGAAACCGAGAATGGTGCGCGCCACCGGTCCACCCGGCAGCGACTCTGGCATCCAGCCTGCGGCTACACCCGAAAACGTATACGCCACCCACGCGGCAAACAACCACCCAAGCAACGCCAGCACTTCGCGAATCAGCCCGCGAAACAACCCGATCAGCGCAGACGCGACGACGATGAACAGCACGCCATAGTCAAAGAAAGTCGGTTGCATCGGGCAGCGGCTTGGATTGACTTTGACTGAGGGTGGCGTGACAGGTCAGTGAATCTGGCGAGTGCACGTTGTCCAGCATCGTTATTGCTGAACAAGCTTGGGCGTCAGGCCGATCTGCTCGGCACGCTTCTGCGCAGCTTCCGCTGCGGCACGATCGCTGAACGGACCCGCACGCAGCAGCGCCAGATCGCCCTTCTCGGGCACCTTCTTGTGTTCGATGTAGCCGGGAATCTTCTCGGCCTTGAGCTTGCCCAGCCAGTTGCGCGCGCGGTCTTCGGACGCGAAGGCGCCAATCAGCAGGACGAACTTGTTGCCGCTGGCATCCGCACTGGACGCGGTGGCTTGTTGTGTGGGCTGAGCCGGTTTGGCAGCAGGCTTGGAGTCAGCGGGCGGCGTCAGGCTGGCAACCGTCTTGGGCGGGGTCGGCTTGGCCGACGGCGTGTTCTGTGCAGGCGCCGGAGCAGGTGCAGGCGTGCTGGGTGACGGCGCATCCGCAGAAGCAACCACCTCTTCGCCCTGATCCAACGCCTGCGGTTGATCCGCCGACGAGCCCGGTGCGCGCGGTGCAGAACGACGGCTCGCCACCTTGGGTTCATCGGTGGACGCCTTGGCGCCTCGGTCGATCGGTTGACCCTGAATCTGCACGGCCACCGCATCCGTCACGGGGCGCGGCTTGGCGTCGAACACCAGCGGCAACACCACCACAGCGGCGCCCACCAGCACCACCGCGCCGATCAATCGACGGCGGGCGCGCTGCTTTTGCGGAAGTTCGGGGTCGAGGCCATCGTCGTCATCGTCCGTGCGACGAGCGGCGCGGCTACGGGAATTCGACGACGCGCGGGACGAGGTGCGCGATTCGTGTACCGCATCGCGGGCCACATCGGCGGCACTGCCAGCGGCGCCGCGCGAGCGTTCGCCTTCAGCGTTCTTGCGGGAGGAGAAGATGGAAAACAGTCCCATGGATTGCGCTCGGTTTGGCTCTCAGACGATGCATGCGAGGGCAGCGCCGACGCTCGGGTCGTCCTGTGACCCGGCGCTGCCCAATGTTGGCAAATGCGCTTGGCTAATGTGCGCGGCGCTTGCGCTCCGCAAGCACACCGGCAACGGTGAAGAACGATCCGAAGACCACGATTCTATCATCCTCAGTCGCACGCTCCATGGCGTTGCGATAGGCTGTGGCGGGATCGCTGAATGTGCTGACGCTCGACTCCTTGCCTGCCTGGAAGCCGGCATCCGTCAGTGCCTGCTCCAGGCGCGCGGCGCTGGCTGCACGCGGCGTCGGCAGATCGGTCAAGCACCAATGATCGACCTTATCGAGCATGTGGCCGAGTACCCCGGCGATGTCCTTGTCCTGCATGGCGCCGAACACCGCGTAGGTGTAGCGGAAGAAACCCATGTTTTCGAGGTTCTGGCCGAGCGCCGCCGCTGCGTGCGGGTTATGCGCCACATCCAGGATCACTGCTGGGCGACCAGCCATGACCTGGAAACGACCGGGCAATGCCACCTGCGACAGCCCCAAACGCACGTCCTGCGCGGAGATAGGCAACCGGTCGCGCACCGACTCCAGCGCAGCCAGCGCCGCCGAGGCATTCAGCAACTGATTCGCACCGCGCAGCGCCGGATAGCCCAGGCTCGGCCAGCGCCGCCCGCGCCCGCTGAAACCCCACTGCTGCTTGTCGCCCTGGAAGTTGAAATCGCGGCCAATCAGCCAGAGGTCTGCGCCAATGGCCTCGGCTTGCTTGACCAGGGAGATGGGCGGCACCGGATCGGAGCAGATCGCCGGCTTGCCCGGGCGGAAGATCCCGGCCTTCTCAAAGCCGATCGCCTCGCGCGTGTCACCCAGGTAGGCCATGTGGTCCAGGTCGACGCTGGTGATGATGGCGCAATCCGTGTCGATGATATTGACCGCGTCCAGCCGCCCACCCAGGCCAACTTCGAGAATGACCGCATCGAGCCCTGCGTTGGCGAACAAATGCATGATCGCCAGCGTGGTGAACTCGAAGTACGTCAGGCTGACCGGCTCGCCGCGGTCGTCACTCAGGCTGCAGCGCGCGCGCTCAACCGCTTCGAAATGCGGCAGCAGCATCGCGTCGGTGGCGATCTCGCCGTTCACGCGGGCACGTTCATTGAAGTCGATCAGGTGCGGCGACGTGTGGCAACCAACCTTGTAACCGGCGGCCAGTAGAATCGCCTCCAGCATCGAGCAGGTCGAGCCTTTGCCATTGGTCCCGCCAACCGTGAAGACGACGGATTTGAACGCCAGACCCAACGCGTCACGCACGCGGCTGACGCGGGCGAGGCCCATGTCGATGCCGACCGGGTGTGCAGTTTCCAGGTGGGCGAGCCAATCGGGAAGGTTGTCGAATGTAGGCATGCGAACGGTGTGTGGCACGGCTTTGTGGAAACCTGCCGCGCAAAAACAAGAAGCGCGGACTCTCGCCCGCGCCTCGGTTCAACAGATGTGGTGCATCAGGCCAGTGCGTCGACCGGTTGCTTTTGCAAGAGCGCCAAAAGTTCGGCGATCTCGCGGCGCATGTTGCGGCGGTCGACGATCATGTCGATGGCACCCTTCTGCAACAGGAACTCGGCACGCTGGAAGCCTTCCGGCAGCTTTTCGCGCACGGTCTGCTCGATCACGCGCGGGCCGGCAAAGCCAATCATCGCTTTGGGCTCGGCAATCACCACATCACCCATGAAGGCGAAGCTGGCGGACACACCACCCGTGGTCGGATCGGTCAGCACGCTGATGAACGGCAGCTTGGCCTCGGCCAGCTTTTGGATCATCGCCGTGGTCTTGGCCATCTGCATGAGCGACAGCAGGCTTTCCTGCATGCGCGCACCGCCCGAAGCCGTCACGCAGATGAACGGCACCTTCTGCTCCAGCGCCATCTGCGCGCCGCGTGCAAAGCGCTCACCCACCACCGAGCCCATCGAGCCGGTCATGAACTCGAACTCGAAGCAGGCCACCACCACTGGCAGCGCATGGATGGCACCACCCAGCACGACCATTGCATCGGTCTCGCCGGAGTTGTCCATGGCGGCCTTGATGCGGTCGGGGTACTTCTTGCTGTCCTTGAACTTGAGCGGGTCGACCGGGAGGATCTCCTGGCCCAGCTCAAAGCGGCCTTCCGCGTCCAGCAGCGCATCCAGACGAGCACGCGCGCCGATGCGCATGTGGTGATCGCACTTCGGGCAGACGTGCAGATTGGCTTCGACGTCGGTGCGGTACAGCACCGACTCGCAGGCCGGGCATTTGACCCACAGGCCTTCCGGAATGCCCTTGCGTTGCGACGGGTCGGTCTGTTGGATCTTGGGCGGAAGCAGTTTGTCCAGCCAGCTCATGCGTGCTCCTTGAATGCGCTCGCGCGAAGAATGTGACTCAGGCGTCCAGCGCCTGGCGGATCTCCGCGATGAAATCAGTCAAGCATTGTACCGCTTGTTCGCGCGGAGCCTCTTCAAGCAATTGCACAATGCGGGATCCGATGACCACCGCATCGGCCACGCCGCCAATGGCACGTGCTGTTGCCGCATCACGGATGCCGAAACCGACACCTACCGGCAGCCGCGCATGCTGGCGGATTTGCGGGATACGCGCGGCCACGCTGTCGAGGTCCAACGTTGCCGAGCCGGTCACGCCCTTGAGCGAGACGTAGTAGATGTAACCGCTTGCCACGCGGGCGATCTGCGCGATGCGCGCCTCGGTGGAAGTCGGTGCCAGCAGGAAGATCGGATCGATGCCGGCTTCGCGCATGGTTTTGGCAAAGCCTTCGCACTCCTCAGGCGGGTAGTCGACCACCAGCACGCCGTCCACACCAGCCTCCGACGCGGCCTTGGCAAAGGCGTCGGCACCCATGCGTTCGATCGGGTTGGCGTAGCCCATCAGCACCACGGGCGTCGTCGTATCGGTGGTGCGGAATGCACGCACGTATTCCAGCACGGTGCGCAGGCCAACCTTCTTGGCGAGTGCACGTTCCGACGCACGCTGGATGACCGGGCCGTCGGCCATCGGATCGGAAAACGGCACACCCAGTTCGATGACGTTGGCGCCGCCCTTCACCAGCGCGTGCATGAGGTCAACGGTCATCTCAGGGTACGGATCGCCCGCCGTAATGAACGGGATCAGGCCCTTGCGGCCCTGTGCGGACAACTGCGAAAAAGTTTGAGCGATGCGGGACATAGGGGGATCGGTTTGTCAGGCGACCTTGATGGTGTCAGGCGCCTCAGATTCAGTCGGTTGGGCAGCAGGCGCGGCGGCATGCACGGCAGCCACACGCTCGCGTGCTACACGGCAATAGTCAGCATTGATCTCGAAACCGGCAAAGCGGCGGCCAAGCCTTGCACACGCCGCAGCCGTGGTGCCGCTGCCCAGGAATGGGTCCAGCACCAGGCCGCCCGGCGGGCAGCTTGCCAGGATCATGCGCTCCACCAGTTCCAGCGGCTTCTGCGTCGGGTGCTCAGCACGCTCCGGGTCTTGCCGGTGCAGACGCGACACGCTCCACACGTCCTTCGGGTTGTAGCCAACTTCCAGCCACTTCTTACCCTCGAAACGCTTGCGGCTGCGCGCCTTCTTCGTCTCGGCGTCGTACGGGATGCGCACGGCGTCGACGTCGAAGTAGTAATCGCGCGAAGCAGCAAAGAAGCCGATGTTGTCGTGCACCGACGAAAACTTGCGCGTGCTGCCGCCCATGCTGGGCACGCGGCGATCCCAGATGATCTCGTTGATCATCGTGAGACGCTGCTTAAGCATCACGAACAGTTCCGGCGCGTATTGCCACGTGCAGAACAGGTAGAGCGAGCCGTTGCGCGCCAGCTTGGGAACCACCGCATCGATCCAGCGTTCGGACCAGGCCAGGTAGGCATCGCCCGACAGCTTGTCGGAGTCGTTGCCGTAGTCCTTGCCCAGCCCGTACGGCGGATCGGCGATGACGAGGTCCACGCTGCCGTCGGCCAGATGCCCGACCCCAGTAATGCAGTCCTCGTTGAAGATGCCGTCGATGGCTCGCTCGGTCATGCGTGTGCCAGTGCCTTTAGAGTTTGATACCGGAGAATTCGGCGACGGTGTGCATGTCCTTGTCGCCACGACCGGACAGGTTCACCAGCAGGATCTTGTCCTTCGGCAGCGTCGGCGCCAGCTTGCAGGCATACGCCAGCGCGTGGCTCGATTCCAGCGCGGGGATGATGCCTTCCATACGGCACAGATCGTGGAAGGACTGCAGCGCTTCCTTGTCGGTGATGGGGACGTACTCCGCGCGGTGTGCATCCTTCAACCAAGCGTGTTCCGGGCCCACGCCCGGATAGTCCAGACCCGCCGAGATCGAATGCGTTTCGATGATCTGGCCGTCGTCATCCTGCAGCAGATACGTGCGGTTGCCATGCAGCACACCCGGCGAGCCCCCGGTGAGCGATGCCGCGTGGCGGCCCGTCTCGATGCCCTCGCCCGCCGCTTCCACGCCGATCAGCTTCACGTCGGTGTGGTCGATGTACGGATAGAAGATGCCCATGGCGTTGGAGCCGCCGCCCACACAGGCGATCACGGCATCCGGCTGGCGGCCGATCATCTCGGGCATCTGCACCTTGCACTCTTCGCCGATCACAGCCTGGAAGTCGCGCACCATCATCGGATACGGGTGCGGGCCCGCCACGGTGCCGATGATGTAGAAGGTGTCGGCCACGTTGGTCACCCAGTCGCGCATCGCTTCGTTCAGCGCATCCTTGAGCGTACGGGAGCCGGACTCTACCGGCACCACGGTCGCGCCCAGCAGCTTCATGCGGTAGACGTTGGCGGCCTGACGGCGCACGTCTTCGCTGCCCATGTAGACGACGCATTCCATGCCGTAGCGTGCAGCGATCGTGGCCGTGGCCACGCCGTGCTGGCCGGCACCGGTTTCCGCAATCACGCGCGGCTTGCCCATGCGGCGTGCCAGCAGCGCCTGGCCGATGACGTTGTTCACCTTGTGCGCGCCGGTGTGGTTCAGGTCTTCGCGCTTGAGGTAGATTTGCGCGCCACCGCAGTGCTCGGTCAAACGGCGCGCGTGATAGATGGGCGACGGACGGCCGACGAAATGCTTCAGCTCGTACTCGTATTCCTTGATGAATTCGGGATCGTGCTGGTAGCGCGCATAGGCGTCGCGCAGTTCATCCAGCGCGTGGGACAGCGTTTCAGCAACGAAGGTGCCGCCGTAGGGGCCAAAGTGGCCGTGGGCGTCGGGCAGGTTGTACATGGCAATCTCTCGGGACGTCCGCCGAAGACACACAGGTCTAAGTCAGCGGAGAAATTCAGGAAGGTGCGAACCGCGAGGGACTGGCCAGAGTGGCTCAGGCTTGTACCGATGCACCCAGGGCGACATCGGCCTCGCGGACCGCACGCACGAATGCGGTCATGCGGGCGTGGTCTTTCACGCCCCGTGCGGCCTCGATCCCGCTGCTGACGTCAACAGCGTAGGGCCGCACGCGCTCAATCGCGCCAGCGACGTTTTGCGCGCTCAACCCACCACTCAAAACGAGCCGAGGAGCGGCGCTTGTTGGCAGCACGGATGGCGATTGCGGAAGCCATTGCGGGGGAATCAGGGTCCAGTCGAAGACGTGGCCGCCACCGCCATATCCCTCAACAAATGCGTCGAGCAGCAGGCCTTGGGCAGCGGCAAACCGATCCGCGAATTCTACCAAATCGGCCCCCGGCTGAACACGCAGGGCGCGCAGCCACGGCAGCCCTACCTTCCCGGCGATCTCCGCACACTGCTCGGGCGTTTCGTCGCCATGGAACTGAAGCAGCGTAAGCGGCACCTGGTCGAGCACGCGGGCGATGTCGTCCGCACTGGCATTAACGAACAAGCCCGTCACGGTGACAAAGGGACCGGCACGGCGGGCCAACTCGGCGGCACGCTCCATAGCAACGTAACGCGGGCTGGGCGGGTAGAACACCAGACCGATGGCATCCGCACCCAGCGCGACGGCGTGATCGACGTCGGCCTGCTGGGTCAGGCCACAGAGCTTGATACGGGTACGGTGCAACGACATGGCAGAAGTGGGATTCACAGGCCAGCGTGCTCGTCGAACACGCCGCGAAACAGGCTGGACGATGCCGAGGACGCCGGCAACGAGAAACCATCAGGATAGCCGACCTCTGCCAGATACAGGCCGTCGGGCATGAACGTGGGCGCAGCAGCCACGCGGCTGCGGGCGGCCAGCACATCGGCCATCCACGATGCCGGCTGACGGCCCCGGCCGATCGAGACCAGGCAGCCCATGATGTTGCGCACCATGTGATGCAGGAAGGCACTGCCGCGAATGCGTACGAACACCCACTCGCCCTCGCCTCGCACTTCCATCGAATACATCGTCTTGACCGGCGACTTCGCCTGGCATTCCGCAGCACGGAAGGAAGAAAAATCGTGCTCACCGACCAGCACCTGCGCTGCGTCGTGCATGGCAGCGACATCAAGCGACTTGCCAGGCGGCAGCATGACGTAGCCGGCCTTGCCCTCCAGCAGCGGCGCACGCGTCGGCCCGAAGGTCAACGCGTAGTAGTACGTGCGGCGATGGGCGGAGAAGCGTGCATGAAAGTCTTCCGGCATCTCCTGCGCCCAGCGCACGGCGACGGTCGACGGCAGAAAGGCGTTGGTGCCACGCACCCACGAGAACGGATCGCGTACGAGCTCGGTGTCGAGGTGCACGACCTGCCCCAGCGCATGCACGCCGGTGTCGGTGCGGCCGGCGACGGTCGTCTGCAGTGGCACGCCGGCAAACTGGCGCAATGCCGCCTCCAGCATGTCTTGCACGGTATTGCCGTGGGGCTGCGATTGCCACCCCGAAAACGCGGCACCGTCGTACTGGATGCCGAGCGCGATGCGCGTCATGCCTTGTGAATCCTCGTGCGGAAAGAAAAACGCCGGCAGGATACCACCCTGCCGGCGCTGGCGATGCTTGAGGCTGGGTCGATCAGCCGATCTGACGCATCAGAGCCTGTGCCTCGGCGTGGAACGACGGATCGCCCAGGTCCAGCACTTCCTGCAGCAGTTCGCGTGCCCCTTCCTTGTCACCGATCTCGATGTAGGCCTTGGCCAGATCGAACTTGATCTGCAGATCGCGCACGCCATCGGCACCATGCTCACCGGACAGCGTGTGCGGCAGATTGGTGTCCAGGCGGATGGCCGATTGCGGTTCATCGTTGGCGACATGTTCGTGCTCAGCGTGATGCGGCTCGGCGTCGAAGTGCATCGGTGCTTGCGACAGATCCGTCGGCTGGGCCCAGGCCGGCAGGCTTTCTTCAACCACGGCAGCCGGAGCAACCGGTGCAGCCTCGGTTGCCGGCGGCGTCGGGTTCAGGTCTAGCGACAGGTCCGACAGGTCCATGTGCATCGGCGGCGCAGACACCGGCTGGTAAGCCTCGCCAGCGTGTGCATTGAACTGCGGCAGATCGATTTCCGGCTCGGCGTGCGGCTTGAACACCTCAGCAGCGTCAGCCGATGCGGTGATCGGGTCGCCAGCGGCCGGGGCCGGGAACGACTCCAGCGGCAGGTCCAGATCGGCCAGGGCCGGGGCCTTGGTTGACGGAGCCGACGGGTCCAGATCCGGAGACAGCGTGGTCCAGTCGTCACCGCGGCGCGTGGTTTCACCCGTCACGGTCGGCTTGAAGGCTTCCGCGGCAACAGCTGCACCCACGCCTGCCAGGGCTGCAGCACCGGCAGCAGCGGCACCTGCGTGGCCGTGCTCGGCATGCACCTCAGCCGCCGGATGCGGCGTGTCACCCTGAACCGTCAGATACAGCGGATTGGCCGGATCGAACTTACGCCCCATCACAGCAGCCTCAGCCCATTCCGGAGAGGCGGCGCCGACTTGCGCCAGCATTTCTTCTGCAATGGTCTGGAAGCCGTGTGCGTCCTGACGATTTGCGTAAATTTCCATCAACTTCAAACGAATAGCTTGGCGCTCCGGATGTTGTTCAAGCGCTTCGCGCAAAATTTCCTCAGCCTGTACATCGCGACCGTAGGCGATATAGACATCGGCTTCAGCAATCGGATCAACTTCATTGCTCTCGTTGCCGCCGCCGATGCGGAAATCCGCACCGAACACGCTGTGCTGCGAGGTATCAACGCTTTGGCCGCCAGCTGCGCCGAACAGCGAGTTTGCACCCGCCATCACGGTGCTTTCCTGCGACAGCAGGCTGTCCTGGAAGCCGTGCGCTTGCTCGGGCTTCTGCTGGCGACGGCGATACACTGCCAAGCCGCCCAGGAGCGCCACCACCACCGCACCCAGGCCCAGGGCCATCGGGTTACCCAACACGGACGAGAGGAATGATTCTTCTGCAATCGGTGCCGGCGGTGCCACCACGACCGGCGCCTTCTTCGGCACAGCAGCCGGAGCCGATGCAGCAGCAACCGGTGCGCTAGCCGCTGCCTGCGGGGCCGAGGCCGCAGCCACCGGTGCAGACGCAGCCTCTGGCGCGGATGCTGCTGCGGCAGTTGCCGAGGCAGCCGGTGCGGCGTCTGCCGGTGCGGCAGTGGACGGTTGAGCGGCTTGCTGAGCCGGTGCCGGCGTGGACGATGCAGCCGCCGGAGCCGGTGCGTTGGCAGCCGCTACAGCAGGTGCCGCCGTTGCCGGCGCAGCGCCCGCAGCCGGCTTGGCTGCACTGGCGGCCTTGGCCAACTCGGCGTTCTTCAATTCCACCAGACGTTGCATGTCGGAGAGGTTCTTCTCCAATTGGGCAACGCGCGATTCCATGTCCTTGAGCGCACGCTCCTTGGCAACGAGTTCTTCGTCACGGGCGGCAGCGTTGGCTTTGCCCGTGCGATCGGCCTTCGACAGGCGCAGTTCATCACGGCCGCTGGCAGCCGGCGTCGCCTGATCCTGCACGCGGGCCGACACGCTGCCGCTTTGCTGGCGGGACGAATCGGTATCGGTGGCGGCGTTGGCTTCAGCGGCGGTTGCCAGGCGATTGCGATAGCCGGCAAAACCGGAAGTCTGCGCGACCACCTCGCGGCGTGCTTCACGCGGCGAGACCTTCTGCGCATCCGCCTGCGACGGCACCTTCAGCACCGAACCGGTACGCAGACGGTTGATGTTGCCGCCGATGAAGGCGTTGGGGTTATTGCGGTACATCGCCAGCAGCATCTGGTCGAGCGACACAGCGTCCTGGCCTTGCGAGGCGGTCGATGCGATGTCGTACAGGCTGTCGCCGCGCTGCACGGTATACGAACCGCCCGGCGTAGCATCCGGCGCCGAAGCAGCGGGAGCGGCCTGCTGCGGGCGCGCAGCCTGACGAGTTGCTGCACGCGGCTGACGTGCCGGCGCAGTTGATGCAGACGCCGTAGCCGCCGGGGCTGCAGCTTGCGGCTGAGCGGCCGGTGCGGGCGCGGCAGACTCAGCGGTGCCAGGCGTCGTAGCCTGCACCACCGGCGTCGGTGCGAAATTCTGTGCGGTATTGCTGGAGCCCACCGGGTCCAGCAGGAAGGTATAGGCGCGCGAAACGTGGCCGCTGGCCCAGTTCAGGTCGAGCAGCACATCAACAAACGGCTCGGCGACGGGCTGGGTGGAACGCAGGCGCACCACATAGTTGCCGTTCGACTGGCGCTCCAGCGATGCACGCAGCGAGGAAACGATCGGGTTGTAGGTTAGACCGGCGCGCGAATAGGCATCCGGAGCAGCCAGCTTGGCGACCAGGTTTTGCGCCTCTTCGGGCGTCACGCCGGTCAGATCGATTTCGGCCTGCAGCGGCTGACCAAGGCTGGAACGCACGTGCAGCGCGCCGAAACCGGCTGCGTGCGCTGCGGGCTGGATCAGCAGCAGGCTTGCCGCAGCAATGGCGACGGCCGACCAGCTAGGACTGCGATGGGACGATTCTCTCCGGCGGTATTGGCTCACCCTCACCTTCGACTCCGTTATCTTTTAATGTGCAAACGAACTTAACATCAACGAGTTAGCGCAGCAAGTTCACTCAAAAGGTGAAAAGCTGAAGCATCGAACCGCCGTCGATTTTTATCAAAACGACACAATTGACGAGATTCTGAAGCATTCGACGTACCCCCCGGAATGCGAATGCTTCGATGTGGCACCAACTCTTCCCCGTGCCTGTCCACCCCACGAATGGGTGGCCGGCTGTCTTGCCGCAATTCTGGCCGCTATTGTGTACCAACGTTACAGCCCGTGGGCATCCAGATGGCACAACGCCGCGCAGGCCGCGCGGCGTTGGTGGAAAAAGCGCACTTTCTGTTGTCAGGCAGCAACGACAATCGTCGTAGCCGGACCCGACAACGAATGCAAAGCCGGGGTCACTTACCCAGCAGGATGCGCAGCGTACGACGCAGCGGCTCGGCGGCACCCCACAGCAGTTGGTCGCCGATCACGAAGGCACTCACATATTCCGGCCCCATGTTCAGCTTGCGCACGCGGCCCACACCGATTTCCAGACCGCCGGTAATGGACGCCGGCGTCAGCTCCTTCTCGGTGATGCTGCGGTCGTTCGGGACCCACTTCACCCACGGATTGCCCGAGCGGATGATCTGCTCGATCTCTTCGAGCGGCAGGTCGCGCTTGAGCTTGAGCGTGAGGCCCAGGCTGTGGCAGCGCATCGCGCCGACGCGCACGCACAGGCCGTCGACCGGGATCGGCTGAGCGTTGCCCAGGATCTTGTTGACCTCGGCCTGGCCCTTCCACTCTTCCTTCGACTGGCCGTTGTCGAGCTGCTTGTCGATCCAGGGGATCAGGCCACCCGCCAGCGGCGCCGGGAAGAACTCGGTCGGCACATCTTCGCGGATGGTCTTGGCGACCTTGCGATCGATATCCAGAATGGCGGACGCCGGGTTGGCCAGTTCGTCAGCCACCGCGCCATGAATCACGCCCATGCCCTTGAGCAGTTCGCGCATGTGGTTCGCGCCACCGCCCGAAGCGGCTTGGTAGGTCATCGAGCTGACCCACTCGACCAGGCCTTCGCGGAACAGACCGCCCACGCCCATCAGCAGGATGGAGTTGGTGCAGTTGCCACCGATGAAATTCTTGGTACCCGCCGCCACCGCGTTCTTGATCAGGCCCAGGTTGACCGGGTCCAGCACGATCACCGCGTCGTCTTCCATGCGCAGCGTCGAGGCGGCGTCGATCCAATAGCCGTTCCAGCCAGCGGCGCGCAGCTTCGGGAAAACTTCGGTGGTGTAGTCACCGCCTTGGCACGTGATGATCGTGTCGCAAGCCTTGAGCGCTTCGATGTCATTGGCGTCAGCCAGGGGCGCATCCGTCTTGGCGAATGCAGGCGCCTTGCCGCCAGCGTTACTGGTGCTGAAAAACACCGTATCGATCAGGTCGAAATCCTTTTCTTCCTGCATGCGCTGCATCAGCACGCTGCCGACCATGCCGCGCCAACCGACGAGACCTACCTTCATGATGTGGAACCCTTAGTGATTTTCCCCGCCTCGTGCGCCCGGCGGTGACCGCGCGGGGAAGGCAGGCGGACACGACCGGACGATCTACGAGATCGTTTTTTTCGTAATGGTTTTGGTGGTCGTGCGAATCTCGACAGTCGCAATGCGTGCGCGTGCGGCAGCGCCCGTGGCAGCGATTGCCAGGGTGCCCAGAATGCCGAAGAGAAGCGCGGTCGAGATCATTCGTAAAAATATACACGAATTAGCGGAGTCACAATGCACTGCAACATGCGTCCGCCGAAAAAAATACAGTTGCGGCGCCTCAAGTGACGACGCCGCAACGTATCTTGCAACTTACAGGGCAGCCAGCACGGCTTCGCCCATCTCCACCGTGCCGACCTGCTTGCAGCCCGGCGTCAGGATGTCGCCCGTACGGTAGCCCTGGGCCAGCACCTTCTTGACGGCGTTCTCGATGCGGTCGGCCTGCTCAGCCTTGCCCAGCGAGTAGCGCAGCATCATCGCCGCCGACAGGATCGTCGCCAGCGGGTTGGCAATGCCCTTGCCCGCGATGTCCGGCGCCGAACCGTGCGACGGCTCGTACAGGCCCTTGTTGTTCGCATCCAGCGACGCCGACGGCAGCATGCCGATCGAACCCGTCAGCATGGCAGCCTCGTCCGACAGAATGTCGCCGAACATGTTGCCGGTGACGATCACGTCGAAGTTCTTCGGCGCCTTGACGAGTTGCATGGCCGCGTTGTCTACGTACATGTGCGACAGCTCGACTTCCGGATACTCCTTGTGCACATCGGTGACGATGTCCTTCCAGAACTGGAACGTCTCCAGCACGTTGGCCTTATCGACGCTGCACAGCTTCTTGCCGCGCTTGGCGGCGGCCTGGAAGGCGACGTGCGCGATGCGGCGGATTTCGGGCTCGCTATAGCGCATGGTGTCGAAGCCTTCGCGTGCGCCTGCGAACACGCCGTCCGGTGCTGCACGCACGCCGCGCGGCTGGCCAAAGTAGATGTCGCCGGTCAGTTCACGCACGATCAGGATGTCGAGACCGGACACGATCTCGGGCTTCAGGCTCGATGCGCCGGCCAGTTCCGGATAGCAGATCGCCGGACGGAAGTTGGCGAACAGCTGCAGGTGCTTGCGCAGGCCCAGGATGGCCTGTTCGGGGCGCAGTTCGCGCGCCAGCGTGTCGTACTTCCAGTCGCCTACGGCGCCGAACAGGATGGCATCGGCCTCCTTGGCGAGCTTGAGCGTGTCTTCCGGCAGCGGATGGCCCTGGGCTTCATAGCCGGCACCACCGACGGGCGCAAATTCCATCTCGAACGACTCGCCGAGTGCATTCAGCACCTTGACGGCCTCGGCCACGATTTCCTTACCGATGCCGTCGCCCGGCAACACTGCAATCTTGGTCATGCGTATGTCCTTGTTGTTCTGTGGTCAGCTCAGCCGACGAGCTTGTGGGCAAGCCACGGCATCTTCGCCAGGCGTTGAGCTTCGTAGGCCTTGATCTGGTCTGCATAGCGCAGGGTCAAGCCGATGTCGTCAAAGCCATTCAGCAGGCAGTACTTGCGGAACGCCGTGACGTCGAACGGATACGCCGTACCGCCCGGCGTGATGACGACCTGCTTATCCAGGTCCACCGTCAACTGATAGCCGGGGAATGCCAGTGTCTCGTTGAACAGATGGTCGACTTGCGACTCCGTCAGCACGATCGGCAGCAGGCCGTTCTTGAAGCAGTTGTTGAAGAAGATGTCCGCAAAGCTCGGCGCGATGATGGCGCGGAAGCCGTACTGCTGCAGCGCCCACGGCGCGTGCTCACGCGAGCTACCGCAACCGAAGTTCTTGCGTGCCAGCAGCACCGACGCACCGTTGTAGCGCGGCTGGTTCAGCACGAAGTCCGGGTTCAGCGGACGCTTGCTGTTGTCCTGGCCGGGCTCGCCGACATCCTTGTAGCGCCATTCGTCGAACAGGTTCGGGCCGAAGCCCGTGCGCTTGATCGATTTGAGGAATTGCTTCGGGATGATGGCGTCGGTGTCGACGTTCTCGCGGTCGAGCGGGGCCACGAGGCCGGTGTGGATGGTGAATTGTTCCATGATCGTTGTTCTCCTTCCTACCGCTCAGGCGAGCTTGCGCACGTCGACGAAGTGACCTTCCAGCGCGGCCGCAGCGGCCATCGCCGGGCTCACGAGGTGGGTGCGGCCACCTGCGCCCTGACGGCCTTCGAAGTTGCGGTTGGACGTGGATGCGCAGCGCTCGCCCGGATCGAGGCGGTCAGCATTCATCGCCAGACACATCGAGCAACCCGGCTCACGCCATTCAAAGCCTGCCGCCTTGAAAATCTTGTCGAGCCCTTCGCGCTCGGCCTGTTCCTTCACGAGGCCCGAGCCCGGCACGACCATCGCCAGTTTCACATTGGAAGCAATGCGCTTGCCCAGCTTCTGCACGACCCACGCGGCAGCGCGCATGTCTTCGATACGGCTGTTGGTGCACGAGCCGATGAAGACCTTGTCGATGTTGATGTCGCTGATGGCAACGTTCGGCTGCAGGCCCATGTATTCCAGCGCGCGCTCCATGGCGTTGCGCTTATTCGGGTCTTTTTCCTTGTCGGGGTCCGGCACGCGGTCTTCAATGCTGACCACCATTTCCGGTGACGTGCCCCAGCTCACCTGCGGGCGAATCTCTTCGGCACGCAGTTCGACCACGTGATCGAAATGGGCACCGTCATCCGAATGCAGCGTGCGCCAGTAGCCCACAGCCTGCTCCCACTCCACGCCTTGCGGCGCGAATGGACGGCCCTTGATGTATTCGAGCGTCACGTCATCCACGGCGACCATGCCGGCGCGTGCGCCGCCTTCGATCGCCATGTTGCACACGGTCATGCGCCCTTCCATCGACAGCGCGCGGATGGCCGAGCCGCCAAACTCCATGGCGTAGCCCGTACCGCCTGCGGTGCCGATCTTGCCAATGATGGCGAGCACGATGTCCTTGGCGGTGCAGCCGCGCGGCAGCGTGCCTTCCACCTTCACGAGCATGTTCTTGCTCTTCTTGGCGAGCAGCGTCTGCGTGGCAAGCACGTGTTCGACTTCCGACGTGCCGATGCCGTGCGCCAGCGCGCCGAATGCGCCGTGCGTGCTGGTGTGCGAATCACCGCAAACCACCGTCATGCCCGGCAGCGTTGCGCCCTGCTCCGGCCCGATCACGTGCACGATGCCCTGACGCTTGTCGTTCATCTTGAATTGCGTGATGCCATAGCTGTCGCAGTTGGCATCGAGCGTATCGACCTGCAGCTTGGAGACCGGATCGGCAATACCGTGCGAGCGGTCGGTGGTCGGCACGTTGTGGTCCGACACAGCCAGGTTGGCGCTGATGCGCCACACCGGACGCTGCGCAATCTTCAGGCCTTCGAACGCCTGCGGGCTCGTCACTTCGTGCAGCAGTTGGCGATCGATGTAGAGCACGGTCGTGCCGTCATCTTCGGTATGAACGACGTGATCGTCCCAGAGTTTGTCGTAGAGCGTCTTGGCCATGATGCGATCCGTGCACAACGCGCTCCGATTTGAGAGTCGAGGCGGTTACGCGAGCAGTTTCGTGGGGGAGTGATCGATTATGCCACCCGGTGCATTGCGCACCGGACGTGACTGGCGAAAGGGGGTTTCGTCATTTCGCGAAAGCTCGTCCGGGCAATCTTCAGGCGACAAAAAACCCCGCCGGTTTCCCAGGCGGGGTTTCTGCACAGCGTGTTACCGAGCAGCTTAGCGCTTATCGATCGCCGGCACTTCGCGCGTGGCGGCGCCGTTGAACAACTGACGCGGACGGCCGATCTTGTATTCCGGATCGGTGATCATCTCTTCCCACTGCGAGATCCAGCCCACCGAACGGGCCAGCGCGAAGATACAGGTGAACATCGAAGTCGGGATGCCCAGCGCGCGTTGCACGATACCCGAGTAAAAGTCGACGTTCGGGTACAGCTTACGGCTGACGAAGTACTCGTCTTCCAGCGCGATCTTTTCCAGTTCCATGGCGAGCTTGAACAGCGGGTCGTTGTGCAGGCCCAGCTCGTTCAGCACTTCGTGGCAGGTTTCGCGCATCAGCTTGGCACGCGGGTCGTAGTTCTTGTACACGCGGTGGCCAAAGCCCATCAGGCGCACGCCGCTGTTCTTGTCCTTGACCTGCTTGATGAACTCCGGAACCTTGTCGACCGTGCCGATTTCTTCCAGCATGTTCAGCGCGGCTTCGTTCGCGCCGCCGTGCGCCGGGCCCCACAGGCAAGCGATACCAGCAGCAATGGCGGCGATCGGGTTCGTGCCCGACGAGCCAGCCAGGCGCACCGTCGAGGTCGAAGCATTTTGCTCGTGGTCTGCGTGCAGGATGAAGATGCGGTCCAGTGCCTTTTCCAGCACCGGATTCACCTTGTAGTCTTCACACGGCGTGGCAAACATCATGCGCATGAAGTTGCCGGTGTACGACAGGTTGTTCTGCGGGTAGATCAGCGGTTGGCCGATGTTGTACTTGTAAGCCATGGCCACCAGCGTCGGCAGCTTGGCGATCAGGCGAATCTGCGAAATCTCGCGCTCGCGCGGGTCGTTGATGTTGGCGGCGTCGGGGTAGAACGCGCTCATTGCACCGACCAGGCCCGTCAGCACGGCCATCGGGTGAGCGTCACGGCGGAAACCGCGCAGGAAGAACTGCATCTGCTCATGCACCATGGTGTGATTCGTCACCACATGGTTGAACTCTTCCTTCTGCTTGGCGTTGGGCAGTTCGCCCTTGAGCAGCAGATAGCAGATTTCCATGAAATCGCACTTGCTAGCCAGATCGTCGATGGCGTAGCCGCGGTACAGCAACTCACCTTTATCGCCGTCGATGTAGGTGATCTTGGAATTGCACGACGCAGTCGACATGAAGCCGGGGTCGTACGTGAACTTGCCCGTCTGACCGTACAGCTTGCGGATGTCGATCACGTCGGGCCCGACCGTGCCCTTGTAGATCGGCAGCTCAACGCTGGGCGAGCCATCGGAAAACGATAGGGTGGCTTTCACTTCGGACGGCGTCATGTCGGTTTCCTTTCTGCTGTTTATGAAAATGAATACGGGAGACTCCCGCCAGACGGATCGCACTGTGCCGTGGGGGGCGGCTTGACCGATTCGTCTTGCGGCAACCTCTCGTGCGCCGGTGTCAGACCGAACGCAGCAAGGTCAGGACGTGCTGGATTTGCGGCACGTCGAGTTCGCCCTCCGGCTCCTTGCGTGCAAGCAGGAGATCCATCAGGTCGTTGTCAGGCAGATCAAACAACTGCGAGAGTGCGGCAACGTCATCATCTGACAGTTCGGTCTCATAGCGGTTGAAGAAGCGCTCGACGATGATATCGTTCTCCAGCAAACCACGTCGGGCACGCCAGCGCAGACGCGCGCGCTTATGCGGATCGGATTGGTGAGAGAACGTTGGGGTATTCACAGCGGTCATGCTTCTCAAAAGACGCGTCGCCGGAAAACCGCTCCGGCGACGCTGGGTGCCTTGCGATTTACACCGCGCGGCGCACCATCAGTTCCTTGATCTTACCGATGGCCTTGGTCGGGTTCAGACCCTTCGGACACACATCGACGCAGTTCATGATGGTGTGACAGCGGAACAGGCGATACGGGTCCTCGAGGTTGTCGAGGCGCGCGCTGGTCGCTTGGTCGCGGCTGTCGGCGATGAAGCGGTAGGCCTGCAGCAGGCCGGCCGGGCCGACGAACTTGTCCGGGTTCCACCAGAACGACGGGCACGACGTCGAGCAGCTCGCGCACAGAATGCACTCGTACAGACCGTCCAGCTCTTCACGCTCTTCCGGCGACTGCAGACGCTCCTTTTCGGGCGGCGGCTCGTCGTTGATCAGGAACGGCTTGATCGAGTGGTACTGGTTGAAGAAGTGCGTCATGTCGACGATCAGGTCGCGCACCACAGGCAGCCCCGGCAGCGGACGCAGCACGATCTTCTCGGGCAGTTCACGCATGTTGGTCAGGCAGGCCAGACCATTCTTGCCGTTGATGTTCATGGCGTCGGAGCCGCACACACCTTCGCGGCACGAACGACGGAACGCAATCGACTCATCCAGCTTTTTCAGCTTGACCAGCGCGTCGAGCAGCATACGCTCGTGACCGTCGAGTTCAACCTCGTAGGTCTGCATGCGGGGCGCTGCGTCCTTGTCCGGATCGTAGCGATAGACTTCAAAAATACGCTTCATTTTTGTGGGTCCTTCCGGTTAGAACGTACGGGCCTTGGGCGGCACGCTTTCCACCGTCAACGGCTTCATCGTCACGGGCTTATATTCCAGGCGGTTGCCTTCGCTGTAGAACAGCGTGTGCTTGAGCCAGTTTTCGTCGTCGCGGTTCGGGAAATCGCTGTGGGCGTGTGCGCCGCGCGATTCCTTACGGGCAGCAGCCGACACCATCGTGGCCTTGGCCACTTCCACCAGATTGGCCACTTCCAGCGCTTCGACGCGCGCGGTGTTGAACACCTTGGACTTGTCCTTCAGGTGGATGTTGGCGCCACGCTCAGCCACTTCCATGATGCGCTGGACGCCTTCGTCCATCAGGGCTTGTGTACGGAACACGCCGGCGTGCGACTGCATGTTGCGGCGGATGTCGTTGGCAACGTCCTGTGCGTACTCGCCCGAGCTCGACGAATCCAGCTTGGCCAGGCGCGACAGCGCACGGTCTGCAGCGTCTGCCGGCAGCGGCTTGTGCTCGCGGTTCTTCAGGTTCTGCGCAACGATGTGGTTACCTGCCGAACGACCGAACACCACCAGATCCAGCAGCGAGTTCGTGCCCAAACGGTTGGCGCCGTGCACCGACACGCAAGAGCATTCGCCGATCGCGTAGAAGCCGTTGATGACTTCGTTCGGATTGCCGTTCTTCGGTGCCACAACCTGACCGTGATAGTTGGTCGGGATACCGCCCATCTGGTAGTGGATGGTCGGCACAACCGGAATCGGTTCCTTGATGGCGTCCACGTTAGCGAACTTCAGGCCAATTTCGCGAATGGACGGCAGACGCTTCATGATGGTCTCGGCACCGACGTGCGTCAGGTCGAGCAACACGTAGTCGCCGTTCGGGCCACAGCCGCGGCCTTCCTTGATTTCCTGGTCCATCGAGCGCGACACGAAGTCACGCGGTGCCAGATCCTTTAGCGTCGGAGCGTAACGCTCCATGAAGCGCTCGCCATCCTTGTTACGCAGGATGCCGCCTTCGCCACGCACGCCTTCCGTAATCAGCACGCCCGCGCCGGCCACGCCAGTCGGGTGGAACTGCCAGAATTCCATGTCTTCCAGCGGCACGCCAGCGCGCGCTGCCATGCCCAGACCGTCACCCGTGTTGATGAAGGCGTTGGTGGAAGCGGCGTAAATACGGCCAGCACCGCCTGTGGCGAACAGCGTCGTCTTGGCTTCGAGGATGTAGACCTCGCCAGTTTCCATTTCCAGCGCGGTCACGCCCAGCACGTCGCCATCCTGGTCGCGGATCAGATCCAGCGCCATCCATTCGACGAAGAAGTGGGTCTTGGCACGCACGTTACGCTGATACAGCGTGTGCAGCAGCGCGTGGCCGGTACGGTCAGCAGCAGCGCAAGCACGTTGCACCGGCTTCTCGCCGTAGTTCGACGTGTGACCGCCGAACGGACGCTGGTAGATGGTGCCATCCGCGTTGCGGTCGAACGGCATGCCAAAGTGTTCCAACTCATAGACCACGTTCGGCGCCTGGCGGCACATGAACTCGATCGCATCCTGGTCGCCGAGCCAGTCGGAACCCTTGATGGTGTCGTAGAAGTGATAGTGCCAGTTGTCTTCGCTCATGTTGCCCAGCGAAGCACCGATACCGCCCTGCGCCGCCACGGTGTGCGAGCGGGTGGGGAAAACCTTCGAGAGCACGGCCACCGAGAGGCCGGCTTCTGCGAGTTGCAGCGATGCGCGCATGCCCGCGCCGCCTGCACCGACGATCACGACGTCGAACTTGCGACGCGGCAGACCCGTCTTGACTGCGACCATGACTTAAACCCTCCAGAGAATCTGAGCTGCGTAGCCCGCACAACCGACGAGCCACAGAATCGTCAACACTTGCAGCGTCAAACGCACTGCCACGGGCTTCACGTAGTCCATCCAGATGTCACGCACGCCAATCCAGGCGTGATACGTGAGCGACAGGAAGGCCAGGAACGTCAGCAGCTTCATCCACTGGTTGGCGAACAGGCCAGCCCAGCTTTGGTACGACGTGTCTTTCGACAGCAGGAACGCGGCCAGCAGCACGATGGTGTAGACCGCCATGATCACGGCGGTGACGCGCTGCGCGAGGAAATCCTTCAGGCCGTAGTGCGCGCCAACGACGAGGCGCTTGGGACCAATATTGTTATTTGCCATCTGGAGCTCCTCAGAACAGGCCGAACAGCTTGGCGCCGAACACGACGGTCAGCAGCAGGCTGACGATCAGCACGCTCACGGCCGACTTGGCCGAAGTGGCCTTGTCGATGCCGACATGCAAATCGAGGAGCAGATAGCGGATGCCGGCACAGAAGTGGTGCAGGTAAGCCCAGATCAGCGCGAGGACGACCACCTTGGCGAAGCCGCTAGACAGAAGCGCCGTGAATTTGGCGAAACTGATTTCCGACGTGAGACTTTGCTCGAGCAAATACAACACGAACGGAAGAAGAAGGAACATCAGTGCACCGCTGGCACGATGCAGGATGGATACCTTACCGGCCCAGGGCAAGCGGTAGCGGGCGAGATCGCCCAAACCGATGTTCCTGAATTCCGGTCTGGCTTTCTTGACGGCTTCTGCCATGTCAGACCCCATTGGCTAATCAACTAACAAAACTGCTTTGCACAAATCCGCACGATTCTATCGCGCTTTTGTTGCGCAGCGCACCAATAATTCCACTCGGCGCGCTCCACTTTTGTGCTTCCTGCCCTCGCCTGCCAGTGGCGTGATGCGCGGGCGATTATCCTTTGTACACAGCCCTCGTGACGCGCAATACGCCGTTGCGCGCCCCACAAATCAATACGCCGCCGGCCTGCAGAAGCAGTCCCGACGGCGCGTCGTCAACTCAGCTCGTTCTGGTAGTAGTGCCGCGTCGTGACGTACAGGCCACGGCGTAGCTCCACCGGCTTATCGCCGAACGTATGCGACACACGCTCCACCGACAGCAGCGGCGATCCGGCTTGCACCGACAGCAGCTCGCCCGTGGCCGCATCGGCCGCCACGGCACGAATGCGCTCGGTCGCGCGCAACATGCGCACGCCAAATTCCGCCTCGAAGAACGCGTACATCGGCCCCTTCCATTCGGTCAGCTTTTCAGCCGTCAACCCCTTGAAGCTTGCGCCCGGCAGCCAGATCTCTTCAAACACGGTCGGCTCGCTGGAGAAGAACAGCACGCGGCGGATCTGCACAACACTGTCGCCAGCCTTGAGATCGAGCAGACGGGCAATCTCGGCGGGTGCGCGCATGCGCTTGCACTCCAGCACGCGACTGCTCGGGTAGTGCTGCTCGCCCTGCTCCGGCATCAAACGCAGGAAGCGGAACTGCACACCCTCTTCATAATGCGTGGTGACGAACGTACCCTTGCCCTGCCGGCGCGCCACTAGGTTCTCGGCAGCCAGCTCGTCGATCGCCTTGCGCACGGTGCCCTGGCTCACCTTGTAGCGGGCGGCCAATTCCATTTCGCTGGGGATCATTTCGCCCGGCTTCCATTCACCGGCTTGCAGGCTCTGCAGGATCAGCGTCTTGATCTGCTGATACAGCGGGCTGAACGTGGGCGATCCAGCCCCAGCGCCCGCAGACGCGGGCTGCGTGCCAGCCTCGCCGCCATTGGATGGCGGCACGACGGCGGATTGAGGGCTGGATGTACTCGACATAACTGGCGATTTCACCACAAAAGCCTCAAACGCGTCCAGCCCGTTTATAGAATGTCTTATGTCTTATATAAGACAGAAGATTAATTGACTTTCGAACGAGGCCAGCCCTACACTCGCGCCTGTTCCGGACGACGGGCTTCGCACTTGCGTCGGCAGGCTTCAAGATCCATCGCAAGGGTGTTTCCACTTCGTCATGCGGACGCAGTAAACTGCGAGGCTCTTGCCTAATCCGAGCCGACCGCCCACGAGGCGCCGACCGTTGCCGGCAATGCCTGCGAGGCTGCACCGACATCCCGCCAGGATGCCCCGCCGCGCGCAGTGCGATCCGCTTTTCACACCCATTTGGAGAGTTCTCATGGCAAAAGCACCCATGCGCGTCGCAGTGACCGGCGCCGCTGGTCAGATCGGTTACGCCCTGCTGTTCCGTATCGCGTCCGGCGAAATGCTGGGCAAGGATCAGCCCGTCATCCTGCAACTGCTGGAAATTCCCGATGAGAAGGCCCAGAAGGCGCTCAAGGGCGTGATGATGGAGCTCGACGACTGCGCGTTCCCCCTGCTGGCCGGCATGGAAGCCCACTCCGACCCGATGACCGCGTTCAAGGACGTGGACGTGGCCCTGCTGGTGGGCGCCCGCCCCCGCGGCCCGGGCATGGAGCGCGCGGACCTGCTGTCGGCCAACGCCCAGATCTTCACGGCGCAGGGCAAGGCACTGAACGCCGTCGCCTCGCGCAACGTCAAGGTGCTGGTGGTCGGCAACCCGGCCAACACCAACGCCTACATCGCCATGAAGTCGGCGCCGGACCTGCCGCGCGAGAACTTCACCGCCATGCTGCGCCTGGACCACAACCGCGCCCTGTCGCAGATCGCCGCCAAGACCGGCAAGCCGGTGTCGAGCATCGAGAAGCTGTTCGTGTGGGGCAACCACAGCCCGACGATGTACGCCGACTACCGCTACGCCACGATCGACGGCAAGAGCGTCAAGGACATGATCAACGATCCGGTGTGGAACAACGATGTGTTCCTGCCGACCGTTGGCAAGCGCGGCGCCGCCATCATTGAAGCGCGTGGCCTGTCGTCGGCTGCCTCGGCAGCTGGCGCCGCCATCGACCACGTGCGTGACTGGCTGCTGGGTTCGAACGGCAAGATCGTCACGATGGGCATCCCTTCGAACGGCGACTACGGCATCCCGCAAGACGTGATGTTCGGTTTCCCGGTCACGACCGCCAACGGCAAGTACGAAGTGGTCAAGGGTCTGGAGATCGACGAGTACAGCCAAGGCAAGATCAAGATCACGCTCGACGAGCTGGAAGGCGAGCGCGCAGGCGTGCAGCACCTGCTGGGCTGAAACGCATGATCTGACGAAAAACCGGAGTGGATCGGCAACGAACCCTCCGGTTTTTTTGCACCTAAAATCACGGCGCAGTGCAGTAAGCGCCACTCAAACCGGTACCACGCAGTGCACCCCACCGAGGTTTTGTTCCAGGACGACGACGCTCCGGCGCAATTGCCGGTTTGCGACCACTATGCGGGCGCAGAGAAGCTGATGCGCAAGTCGCTTGCTCTGCAACAAGCCCTTGGCCCTGTCTTCGATATCACGTTCGACTGTGAGGATGGCGCCGCAGTCGGCCAGGAACGCGCCCATGCCGAACTGGCCGCCGCGCTCATCAACAGCGACGACAACCGCTTCAACCGCGTGGGTGTCCGCATCCACGATCCGAGCCACGACGCGTGGATGCAGGATGTCGACATCCTCGTCGGCCTTGCCGGCAGCCGCCTCGCCTACGTGACCGTGCCCAAGGTGCGCGACGTGGTGGAGGTGGCCCGCGTGACCGATCGCGTCAATCAGGCCGCGCGTGCAGCCGGCATCGCGCGACACCTGCCGATCCACGTACTGATCGAAACGCACGGCGCGCTGGCGCAGGTGTTCGACATTGCCTCGTTGGTGCAGGTGGAATGCCTGAGTTTCGGGCTGATGGATTTCGTGTCTGCGCACAACGGTGCAATTCCGGGCGCGGCGATGGGCTCTCCGGAGCAGTTCGAACATCCGCTGATCCGCCGCGCGCTGACCGATATTTCCGCCGCGTGCCATGCCCACGGCAAAGTCCCGTCGCACAACGTCAGCACAGACATCAAGCGCCCGGACCGCGCCGGCGCTGATGCCGCGCATGCCCGCAATGCATTCGGCTATCTGCGCAAGTGGAGCATCCATCCGGATCAGATCGGGCCCATCGTTTCTGCGTTCCGGCCGTCGCACGAAGAAGTGACACAGGCAGCCGCCATTCTTGCGGCGGCACAGGACGCGTCATGGGGCCCGATCCAGCACGACGGCCGCCTGCATGACCGCGCAAGCTACCGCTACTGGTGGACTGTGCTGCAACGTGCGCACACGACCGGCGTCGACATACCGCCTGAAGCTGCCGCGCGCTTCTTCGGCTAAGAGGAGATTCGCCATGACCGACACCGCCCAAGCCAGCGCAGGCGCCCGCTTCCGCCAGGCCCTGATCGAAGAATCGCCGCTGCAAGTCGTCGGCGCCATCAATGCCAACCATGCGCTGCTGGCCAAACGTGCCGGCTATCGCGCGATCTACCTGTCGGGCGGCGGCGTGGCAGCCGGCTCGCTAGGTCTGCCGGACCTGGGCATTTCCGGCCTGGATGACGTCCTGACCGACGTGCGCCGTATCACCGACGTGTGCGACGTACCGCTGTTGGTGGACGTTGACACGGGTTTTGGCGCTTCTGCCTTCAACGTGGCGCGCACGACCAAGTCGCTCATCAAGTTTGGCGCCGCGGCCATGCATATCGAAGACCAGGTCGGCGCCAAGCGCTGCGGCCATCGCCCCAACAAGGAGATCGTCTCCCAGGACGAGATGGTCGACCGCATCAAGGCCGCCGTTGACGCGCGCACCGATGCCAGTTTCGTCGTCATGGCCCGCACAGACGCGCTGGCCGTCGAAGGTTTTGACCGGGCGCTCGAACGCGCCGTGGCCTGTGTAGAAGCGGGCGCGGATGCGATCTTTCCCGAGGCGATGACCGATCTGTCGATGTACCGCAGGTTCGTTGACGCTGTGAAGGTACCGGTGCTCGCGAACATCACTGAATTTGGCCAGACGCCGCTGTTCACGCGCGACGAGCTGGCCTCGGTAGGCGTGTCGATGATCCTGTATCCACTGTCGGCCTTCCGTGCGATGAACAAGGCAGCAGAACATGTCTACGCAGCAATTCGCCGCGACGGGACGCAGAAGAACGTGGTCGACACGATGCAGACGCGCATGGAACTGTACGACAGCATTGGTTACCACGAGTACGAAGCCAAGCTGGACGCGCTGTTTGCGCAGAATCGCGGCTGACGATCGCAAACCTGACCCAATCAACACCAACACACCGACAAGGAGAACGGCCGAGACGAAGAAGCGAGAGGTGAGCTGCACGAAACCGGGCGGCACGAAGCCGACACCCCCCGTTTGGGCGAAGGCTGGCGTTGCCGTATAACAGAACGTTGGGCGCCGCGACCAAATCGGTCAAAATACCGGCCGGTGCGCGCAAAGCCCTGGCATTCCTGGCCACGGCAACCGCCTCCCCACTCCGTCTTACCGAAGGAAACTCTATGAACAAGTTCATCGTGGGCGCCTGCGCCGGCGTTCTTTCGCTGGCCGCGTCGCAATACGCAGCCGCCCAGACCGCCACGCCCGCCAAGCCGGCAGCCAAGAAGGCACCGGCCAAGAAGAAGACCACCAAGAAGGCAACCCCTGTTGCCGCAGTCAAGCCGGATGGCGTGCAATGGAAGTGCGAACTCGGCAACGAGTTCTACATCGCCGGCGACATGACGCGCGATCAGATCATCAAGCTGCACTGGAAGGGCAAGAACTACGATCTGCCGCGCCAGCTGACCCACACCGGTGCCGACCGCTACTTCGACCAGAAGACCGGCTTCGACCTGGTGGTCATTCCCGCCAAGGCCATGCTGTTCGACCGCAACGAAGGCCACCGCTTGGCCGACGAGTGCCAGACCGCCGAAATGGCCGCTGGCGCACCGGCACCGACGCAAGCTGGCGCCCTGCGCGCTCCAGCCGGCCTGCCGCTGATGCTGCAAGACAACGCCGCACCGGCACCGGCCCCCGCGCCGGGCGTTGCCCAGCCGGCCAAGCAGTAACGCGAGTCAACGCGAGAGGCCCGCAGGAGCCACCCATGTCCGCACCGGTTGCGAACATTCGCCCGAAACCTGACAAGGTCATCGTCGACATCGTCGACTACGTGACCAAGTCCAAGCTCACCAGCAAGACGGCCTATGAAACGGCCCGTCATTGCCTGCTGGACACCTTGGGCTGCGGGCTGGAGGCGCTGTCGTATCCAGCGTGTACCAAGCTCCTGGGGCCCATCGTGCCGGGAACCATCGTGCCCAACGGCGCGAAGGTCCCGGGCACGCAATTCCAGCTCGATCCAGTGCAGGCGGCGTTCAACATCGGCGCCATGATCCGCTGGCTGGATTTCAACGACACCTGGCTGGCTGCTGAATGGGGCCACCCGTCGGACAACCTCGGCGGCATCCTAGCCGTGGCGGACTGGTTGTCCCGCACGAACCTCGCCAATGGCAAAAAGCCGCTGGTGATGCGTGACGTGCTGACCGCGATGATCCGCGCCCATGAGATCCAGGGCTGCATCGCGCTCGAGAATGCATTCAATAAGGTGGGGCTTGACCACGTTGTGCTGGTCAAGGTCGCCACCACCGCGGTGGTCGGGCAGTTGCTCGGGCTATCGCGCGACGAGATCATCAATGCCGTGTCGCTGGCGTGGGTTGATGGCCAATCGCTGCGCACCTACCGCCACGCGCCCAATACGGGCAGCCGTAAATCGTGGGCAGCGGGTGATGCGACCAGCCGCGGCGTGCGCCTGGCGCTGATGGCCAAAACGGGTGAGATGGGCTACCCCTCTGCCCTCACCGCCAAGGAATGGGGCTTCTACGATGTGTCCTTCAAGGGACAGCCGTTCAAGTTCCAGCGCAAGTACGGCACGTACGTGATGGAAAACGTGCTGTTCAAGATCAGCTTTCCGGCCGAATTCCATGCACAGACTGCTGCCGAAGCGGCCATCACGCTGCACAAGGCACTTGCGAAGGCCGGCAAGACCATCGACGACATCGATAGGATCACGATTCGCACGCACGAAGCGGCGCTGCGTATCATCGACAAGCAAGGCCCTCTGAATAACCCGGCGGATCGCGACCATTGCATCCAGTACATGGTCGCCGTGCCCATCATCTTCGGCCGGCTGACGGCGGAAGACTACGAAGACAATGTCGCCCGCGACCCGCGCATTGACGCGTTGCGCAAGAAGATTGCGTGCGTGGAAGACAAGCGGTTCACCCAGGATTACCACGATCCCGAGAAGCGTTCGATCGCCAATGCGATCACCGTTCAGTTCAAGGACGGCAAGACGCTCAAGGAAGTTGTGGTGGAGTACCCGATTGGCCATAAGCGGCGGCGCAAGGAAAGCATGCCACTATTGGTCGAGAAGTTCAGGACCAACCTGGCCCGCCGTTTTCCGGCCAGGCAGCAGGACGCGATCCTGGCGGTATCGCTGAACCAGCAGACGCTGGAAGCGATGCCGGTCAATGCGTATGTCGATTTGTACGTGATTTGAATTGGATTTGATTGACTTGATGTATCCGCAAGGGACACTCTGGTGCCCCGCGCATCCTTAAGCCTGGAGTCATGCCATGCCCCACAACCTGAAAAAAACACTCAAGGAATTCAAGATCAACGGCGGTCAGACCGGCAAGTTCCATTCCCTGCCGCAGCTGGGCAAGGAGCTGGGCGTGGCGATCGAGCGCCTGCCGGTATCGATCCGTATTGTGCTGGAATCGGTGCTGCGCAACTGCGACGGCAAGAAAGTGACCGAAGAGCACGTTGCGCAACTGGCCAACTGGAAGCCCAACGCCGAGCGCGTTGACGAAATCCCGTTCTTGGTCGCCCGCGTGGTGCTGCAAGACTTTACCGGCGTGCCACTGTTGGCCGACCTGGCCGCCATGCGCAACGTGGCCGAGCGCATGGGCAAGAACCCCAAGAAGATCGAGCCGCTGGTGCCGGTCGACCTGGTGGTGGACCACTCGGTGCAGATCGACCACTTCCGCGAGAAGAAGGCGCTGGACCTGAACATGAAGCTGGAATTCTCGCGCAACAACGAGCGCTACCAGTTCATGAAGTGGGGCATGCAGGCATTCGACACGTTTGGCGTGGTGCAGCCGGGCTTCGGCATCGTCCACCAGGTCAACCTGGAATACCTGGCCCGCGGCGTCCATAAGAAGGGCGGCGTGTACTACCCGGATACGCTGGTCGGCACGGACAGCCACACCACCATGATCAACGGTATTGGCGTGGTGGGCTGGGGCGTGGGCGGCATTGAAGCCGAAGCCGGCATGCTCGGTCAGCCGGTGTATTTCCTGACGCCGGACGTGGTAGGCGTGGAACTGAAGGGCCGCCTGCGTGAGGGCGTGACCGCCACCGACCTGGTGCTCACCATCACCGAAATGCTGCGCAAGGAAAAGGTCGTCGGCAAGTTCGTCGAGTTCTTTGGTGAAGGCACGGCCAGCCTGTCGCTGCCGGACCGCGCCACCATCGGCAACATGGCACCGGAATACGGCGCCACGATGGGCTTCTTCCCGGTGGACGAAAAGACCGTCGACTACTTCAAGGGCACGGGCCGCACCAAAGAAGAAATCAACGCGTTCGAAAGCTACTTCAAGGCACAGAAACTGTTCGGCATCCCGAAGGCCGGCGAGATCGACTACACCAAGACGCTCACGCTGGACCTGGGCACCGTCGCCCCGTCGCTGGCCGGCCCGAAGCGCCCGCAAGACCGTATCGAGATCGGCAACGTGAAGTCGACCTTCTCGTCGTTGTTCGCAAAGCCCGTGGCCGAAAACGGCTTCAACAAGAAGTCGGAAGACCTCGACAAGACCTTCACGACCAGCAACGGCGTGGACGTGAAGAGCGGTGACGTGCTGATCGCTGCCATCACTTCGTGCACGAACACCTCGAACCCGAGCGTGCTGCTGGCTGCTGGCCTGCTGGCCAAGAAGGCAGTGGAAGCCGGTCTGCAGGTGGCACCGCACATCAAGACCTCGCTCGCCCCGGGAAGCCGCGTGGTGACGAAGTACCTGGAAGCTGCCGGCCTGCTGCCTTACCTGGAAAAGCTGGGCTTTGGCGTGACGGCTTACGGCTGCACGACCTGTATCGGCAACGCTGGCGACCTGACGCCGGAGCTGAACGAAACCATCGTCAAGAACGACATCGTGGCCGCTGCCGTGCTGTCGGGCAACCGCAACTTTGAAGCGCGCATCCACCCGAACATCCGCGCCAACTTCCTGGCATCGCCGCCGCTGGTCGTTGCTTATGCGATTGCCGGCAACGTGACGCGCGACCTGATGACCCAGCCCGTTGGCCAGGGCAACGACGGCCGCGACATTTACCTGGGCGACATCTGGCCGACCTCGGACGAGATCGCCAAGTTGATGAAGTTCGCCATGAACGCCGACACGTTCCGCACGAACTACGAGCAGGTCAAGAAGCCGTCCAAGCTGTGGGCCAACGTCAAGGGCACGAAGGGCCAAGTCTACGATTGGCCGAAGTCGACTTATATTGCCGAGCCGCCGTTCTTCGAAGGCTTTGGCATGACGCCGGCCGTAGCTTCGGCATCGGTTTCGGGCGCCCGTGCACTGGGCGTGTTTGGGGATTCCGTGACGACCGATCACATCTCCCCGGCCGGCTCGATCAAGGAAACGTCGCCCGCCGGCAAGTATCTGCTGGCCAACGGCGTGCTCAAGGCCGACTTCAACAGCTACGGCTCGCGCCGCGGCAACCATGAGGTGATGATGCGCGGTACGTTCGCCAACGTGCGCATCAAGAACCTGATGATCCCGGCCAAGGCCGACGGTTCGCGCGTGGAAGGCGGCGAGACGCTGTTCCAGCCGAGCGGCGAGCAAATGTCGATTTACGATGCGGCCATGAAGTACATCGCCGAAGGCACGCCGACGGTCGTGTTCGGTGGCGAAGAGTACGGCACGGGCAGCTCGCGTGATTGGGCTGCCAAGGGCACGCAACTGCTAGGCGTGAAGGCTGTGATTGCACGCAGCTTCGAGCGTATCCACCGCTCGAACCTGGTCGGCATGGGTGTGTTGCCGCTGCAGTTCAAGGGCAATGACTCGGTGCAATCGCTGGGCATCGTCGGCGACGAAACCTTCGACATCGAAGGCCTGGACGGCGAGATCAAGCCGCAACAGGACGTCACCCTGGTGATCAAGCGCGCCAACGGCGAGACCACGCGTGCACAAGTGCTGCTGCGCATCGACACGCCGATCGAAGTCGACTACTACAAGCACGGCGGGATCCTGCCGTTCGTGCTGCGTCAGCTGCTGGCCGCTTAAGCCAACCCGCTGCGCTGTAGCAGATCGGAAGCCGGCTCTTTGGAGCCGGCTTTTTTATTGCCAGCCAAATCAAACAAGGTGACGATGTTCCAACGAGTGGGCGTGCTTTGGTAGAGTGTGCCGAATAGGCCGCGTGGCGTCCCATGTCCGGCCATCGCCCGATCGTTTCATACGCAGGAGCTTCACACCCATGGCCAAAGTGGTCCTCGCTCTACTCGTCGTGGCGGCCGCCGTGTTTTACATTCTGTTCAAGGCGCCACAGACCGATGCCCAGGCACCGACTGCCGCCGCGACAACCCCACCCGCCGTAACGGCTGCGCCCGTGCCGCCGCCTCCACCCATGGAGGCGCCCGCTTCCGCCGTCGCACCAACGGCCTCCGCGAGCATGCCGGTGGCATCAGAACCCGCTGCGGCATCCGCCCCGGCTGCGACCCATGACGTGGCGACTGAAGCGTCGGCGCCCGCCGTCAAGCCTTAGGGGTTTCGCTGACAAAGCATCACGCGGCAGCGACCAAGGGTAAAATAACGCCCCTTCTTTCCAATCGACCGGTACGGCACAGCATGGCAGGATTCCGCTCCAAGGCCCCCCAACGTCTTTCCCCCGATGCAGAACGGCTCGTCGCCGATGCGCTGGCGCTCGATGCGTCAGGCAGTCGCATCGAAGACGTCTACTGGGAACAACGGCTGTCCGAACGTCTTTCCCGGCTGCTCAAGAACGGCAGCCAGACCGCACTCGACGCGGCACTCGACCACCTCTTCAAGCACAACGAGGAAGCCTCCGACGTGCTGGCCGAACAGGCCGAGACGTTGGCCGAGTCGGCGGTGCTCACTTCGGGTGGCATTGAATACGATGCGCTGCTGATTGCGGCGCCCATCCTGGCCCACACGCGCTACATGATTCCTTCGGGCACCATCAAGCCCGAACTGGCGCAGACGCTGCAGGTGCACCTGCAGGCGCACGTCATGGCGTCCAGCGCGCGCGTGGCGCTCGCTCCATACCTGTACAGCATCGACCAGCTCCCGCGCACGCACTCCGACACCTTTGCGCTCACGCACAAACTGGCGGCGTATGCGCTATCGGGCCAGCCGCCCAAGGTAGACCTGCGCGACATGCCCGAAACGGCGCCCATCCTGGCCGATCCGCGCTACCTGGTCGCCATCGTCGTCGCCCAGCATGGCCAACCGCTGTTCCGCTGGCAGGAAGATGCCAAGGAGCATCACGCCGAGCGCTCCACCTGCCTGGAGCAATGGCGTGAGCAGGTCACGCCGACCATCTCCACGCTGATGCCTGGCTGCGAGTTCGAACTGCTGCTGCCGGATGCCTTCTTCCTGTCCTGCCGCGAATCCGACAAGCAGATCCGCCCGCTCACCGTGCGCGCTGCCGTCAACTACCTGCAGGGTGCGCTCGACATGCCGGCCAACCGCTTCGGGGCCATCATTGGCGCGTTCGGGGAAGAGCAAATCGAGGAGTACCGCGTGGCCTTTACCGTGCGCGGCGAAAAAGAATTGATCTACGGCATCGTCTGGCCCGTCTACGGCCGCGACGGCGGTGCCACGGATGTCGCCGCTGAAGGCGAGCCCGGCAGCCCGCTGGAGCAGATCTGCGATGAGTTGCGCGCGTGCGGCATCGAAGACATCTTCCGCCACGGCCAGCTCTTCGAACCGGAATATTGCGAAGACTGCGGCGCCCCGCTATACGCGGACCGCGCTGCGGAAATCGTCCACGCCGAGATGCCCGAAGACGCACCGACGCAGCAACCGCTCTTCCATTGACGCACTGACCGATCGCACAGATCGCCAAGGCCACCTTCGGGTGGCTTTTTTATTGCTGCGCCATCGGTCATATTGATTGTCAGTTTGCGTCGCACGCGGTTTGGCAGCCTGCGGCACAATGACGGCCTATCGCCACTTGGCATCACCGCTCGAAACCAAGGAGCTCCCCCGATGGCCTATCGCCCCTTCCTTCGCGCCCTGATCCGCAATCTTGCCGCATGCGCACTGGCTGCCACTGCCGCAGCACCGTTGGCCGCGCAAGCTGACGACCTGCGCATCGGCCTGTCTGCCGACGTCACGTCGATGGACCCGCAATGGAACAACGCCGGCCCCAACAACGCCATGGCGCTGCACGTCTTCGAATCGTTGGTCTTCCTGGACAAGAATGGCCGCTACACGCCGGGCCTCGCCACTTCGTGGAAGGCCATCGACGCCAACACGTGGGAGATCAAGCTGCGCCCGAACGTGAAATGGAGCGACGGCACGCCCTTCACCGGTGAAGACGTCAAAGCCTCCATCGAGCGCCCGGCACGCCTGACCAACAGCCCGGGCCCGTTCACGAGCTACACCAAGTCGATCACTGAGGTGCAGGTTGTCGATCCGCTCACCGTGCGGCTGAAGGTGTCGATTCCGAACTACGCCAGCATCCCGAACGACCTGAACAGCTTGCCGATCATCCCCAAGAAGGTCGCAGAGGCTTCACAGGCAGATTTCGATGCCGGCCGCGCCATGATCGGCACGGGCCCGTTCCTGTTCGACCACTTCACGCGCGGGCAGGAAATCGTGCTGAAGAAAAACCCGAACTACTGGGGCCGTGTGCCACAGTGGGACAAGGTGACCTTCAAGATCATCACCGACAACGCCGCACGTACGGCTGCCCTGCTCTCTGGCGATGTGGACGTCGTGGAAGCCGTGCCCGCCGCGGATGTGCCGCGCATCAAGCAGAGCCCGAAGTTCCACCTGGAGCAGCAGGTTTCGTGGCGCACGATCTTCTGGCAGATGGACCAGAGCCGCGACGTGTCGCCATTCATCACAGACAAGGCCGGCAAGCCGCTTGCCAAGAACCCGTTCAAGGACCGCCGCGTGCGTGAGGCCGTGGCACTCGCCATCAATCGCGACGCAATCGTCTCGCGCGTGCTGGAGGGCCAGGGCGTCGCGGCGTCGAGCATCGTGTCACCGCAGATCTTCGGGCACCCGGGCGGCAAACCGATTCCGTATGACGCGGAGCGCGCGAAGAAACTGCTGGCCGAGGCAGGCTATCCGAATGGTTTCGGGCTCACGCTGCACGCCACCAATAACCGCTACCTGAACGACGCGCAGGTTGCGCAAACCACCGCGCAACTGCTCACGCGCATTGGCATTCAGACCAAGGTGGAAACGCTGCCAGTGGCGGCCTACTTTACGCGTGCGCGCCAGGGTGAGTTCTCGTTCATGATGCTGGGCTGGGGCTCGGTGGCAGCAGACGTGGCACTGCGCAGCATCCTCGGCACACCCAACCCACAAACCGGCTATGGCACCTGGAACTGGGGCCGTTACAGCAATCCGGAACTGGACAAGCTGGTGCAGACATCGCTCTCGACAGTATCGAGCGAACAAGCCCACGAGCAGGCCGCCAAGACCGCCGCACGCTTTGCGCAGACCGACTACGCGATCATTCCATCGCACCACCAGCTCGCCACATGGGCAATGCGCAAGGGCATTCGCTACGAGGCGCGCACCGACGAATGGTCGCTGGCGTGGTTGTTCACCAAGCAATGATGATCACTTCGTAACCGACGCCATGCCGTAACGCGCTGTTACAGCAAAATCGCTTGATGCGCCGCATTGGGGAAAGCCGCAGGAACTTTCAGCGCGAGCTTTCCTCTATCATGGCGATTTCCACGCCGACACCCTGTAACACTCGTGATGTTGCGACCCAAACTACTCTGTCTCGGCGTCGTCGCTTTGCTGGCCGCCTGCTCCAACTTGCAGACCGAACCGACTGATACGTCGGCCCTGGCCACCAACGCCACGTCGAGCCCCCCGGCCGCGCAAGCCAAGCCGGCCGTCCAGCCAGTACCGACCACGCCGCCGATCGTCTTCGGCTCGACCGATGCCAGCGGGACCACCACGGTCAACCTGCCGGCCAAGGACAAGATGAGCCTGTCCGAGTACCGCGCCCAAACCCGTGATCGCCTGATCCAATCCGAAGGTGCCCGCCCCGACGTGGCCGACTGCGCCGCGCACGCGAGCTGGATCATCCCTCGCTCAACCAACTTCGATCAGTTCCGCCTGCCGACAGGCGCGCTGTCCAACGAGCAGGCCAAGGTCGAGCCGTGGGACTCGCGTTTCTCGTCCAGCAAGCAAGGCGCGGTCAAGGTTTCGAGCGTCGTCAGCTTCAATGCCGCTGTGCACAAGCGCGGCACAGGCAATGACCAGTGGGAGTCGGTGCGCGTACGCTGCGGCTATGACGAAGGGATGATGCTGGCGTACGAACTGCTCGACGCCAACGGTCAGCCGTTTGCGGCCCCGGCCGCCGCACCATCATCGTCGACGGCACGTACGCACTGCCGCCGCGGCCATCGCTGCACGACCTCGGCTGTGCATGGCAAGAGCACCGCCAAGGGCAAGGCCTCGACGAAATCCACGGCCAAGTCTGCGAAGAGCAATGGCACGGCCAAGACCAAGTCGACATCGACTGGCAAATCCACCGCCAAGTCGACGGCCAAGAAGACGACGAAAAGATCGACCTCCGGCCAATAAAGACAAACGCGCCGCCAGAACCCTGGCGGCGCGTTTTGCATTGGTGACCTCGGCGCGATCCCTCAGGATCGTTCAGTCCAGATATTCCAGAATCGCCTGCAGCATTGCCGCGCCCAGTGCAGCGCTGCGGGCACCGTCCCAGCCTACCCGTGCGTCAGGCAAATCGGCGTTGTCCTTGAACGGCATTTCCAGCGTCAGCGACAGGCAACCATATGTGTGGCCGATGTACTTCGAGGCGAGCTTGAGCGCGTCTTCGTTGTACTTGCTGGCCTCGTAGCCGTATTGCGTCTGGAAGTCCGGTGATGCACGCAAAAAGGCCGCAACAAAGCGGTCCTGGTCGGCACGCTGCGCATCGGTAAAGCCCGGCAGCATCTCGCTGCCCGCCACGAATACGTAGGGCAATGCTTCATCACCGTGAATGTCGAAGAACAGGTCAACGCCCGTCTGCTCGATGGCCTGACGCACGCACAGCACTTCGGGGCTGCGCTCGGCGTCGGGTTCCATCCACTCGCGGTTCAGGTTGGCGCCGGCGGCGTTGGTGCGCAGGTTGCCGAGCGAGGCGCCATCCGGGTTCATGTTCGGCACGATGTGGAAGACAGCACGTTCGGCGAGCACGCGGCCAATCGGATCACCGCTCCAGACACCTTGACGCGTCAGGCGCGCGAGCAAGCCCTCAACGAACCACTCGGCCATCGTTTCGCCTGGATGCTGGCGGGCAATGATCCACACGTTCTTCTTGCCTGGGCCAGGTTCTCCGACGGTGATGCTCGTCATGTCGCGACCCTGTACCGTGCTGCCAAGACGTTGGGTACGCACACCGGGCCGGGTCTGCGCGGCGGCCACCAGCGACAGGTGGCGCTCGTCCGAGTACGGCTCGAAGTAGGCAAACCAGATGCTGTCGTGCTCGGGCGTCACTTCGATGGTCATCGTCTTGCCGTCATAGCGCGTCGGCACACGGAACCAGTGCTCGCGGTCGTACGAGGCGACGGCCTGGTAGTCCTTCCAGCCGGCGGCGTACGTGCATTCCCCGGCGTTTTCCAGCGCGAGCTTGCACGCCTGGCCCTGCACGCCCTGCAGGCGGAAGTGGAACCACTGCGTGAAGTCGGCGTGCGAATCGCGGCGAATGCGCAGGCGGATGGCATCCGCGCGCGCGGCATCGACAATCTCGATGGCGCCGCTGTCGAACGAACTGGAGATGTACGGTTGGGTGGATGTCATATCGAGTCCTGTCAGTGCCTATCGTTACATTAAGACAGCGAATTCAGTTCAGGCGAGCTTGCGGCGGAAAACCCAGCGCTCGTCGTCGGAGTCTGTGGCATCAAACGCGTAGCCGTCCACGTCGAACGCCTTGAGTTTGCGCGGATCGGTGATGCGGTGTTCGATCGCATAGCGCGCCATCAGCCCACGCGCACGCTTGGCATAGAACGAGATGATCTTGTACTGGCCGTTCTTCCAGTCTTCAAAGACGGGCGTGACGATGCGCGCCTTGAGCACCTTGGCCCGCACCACCTTGAAATACTCCTCCGACGCAAGATTGACGAGCACGGGGTCGTCGTCCTGCTTGAAGAGCTTGTTGAGCGCGAGCGTCACATCGTCGCCCCAGAAGGCGTAGAGATCCTTGCCGTGCGGGTTGGCCAGGCGCGTGCCCATTTCCAGGCGGTACGGCTGCATCCAGTCGAGCGGGCGCAGCACGCCGTACAGACCCGACAGAATCCGCAGATGCTTCTGCGCAAACTGCAGATCATCGGCCGACAGCGAATTCGCATCGAGCCCACCATAGACGTCGCCATCGAAGGCCAGCACGGCCTGCTTGCTGTTGTCGGCGGTGAAGTCGGTGGACCAATCCCCATAACGGGTGGCATTGAGCACTGCCAGCGGGTCGGAGATCTTCATCAGCGTACCGATCTGGGCCGGCGACAGCTTGCGAAGCACATCAATCAGTTCTGCGGAGCGCCCGATGAAATCGGGCAGCGTATGGGTCTTGGTGCGCGGCGGCGTGTCGTAGTCGAGCGACTTGGCCGGCGAGAGGACGATGATCATGTCAGAATCGCGGTTCACAAGTCTGGAATTGTATCGAATGGCAGACGCTGCCGCCCCGACCCCAACCCTGTGCACGCCGCAGCGTCCACGTGTTGTGCTGGACTCCAACATCTGGGTCGACATTCTCATCTTCGACGACGCCGTTGCTCGCCCCATCCGTGCCGCGCTGGAAGCCGGCCGGCTGGACGCCATCATCAGCCCCGCATGCCGCGAAGAACTGCGCCGCGTGCTGGACTATCCGCAGTTCGCGCACTATGCCGTCGACGCTGCTATCGCCCTCGCCTGGGTCGATCGCGTGACCCGCTCGGTGGCCGATCCGGAAGATGCGGCGCGCGCGCACGGCGAAACGTTCGTCCCACGCTGCAAGGATCGCGACGACCAGAAATTCCTGGTGCTGGCCGATGCCGCCAACGCCACCTATCTCGTCTCCAAGGACAAGGCTGTGCTCAAGCTCAAGCGCCGCATGGCTAAGTACTGCGATGTGGCGGTGCTCCCGCCCAAGCAGTTTGTCGCGCAAGTCCAGTTGGAAACCGCTCTCCTCGCCCAAGCCTGATCCCGTATTGCCATGACCACCGCCATCGCCGTGTCCGCTGCATCGCTCGCGCCCATCGCTTCCATCCCCCCCTTGCCCTCGCGGCTGCCGAACGTGGGCACCACCATCTTCACCGTGATGTCTGCACTGGCAGCGGAAAAGCAGGCCGTCAACCTGGGCCAGGGCTTTCCGGATTTCGACTGCGACCCGCGCATCGTTGATGCGGTATCCGACGCCATGCGCGCCGGCCTGAATCAATACCCGCCAATGACCGGCGTGCCCGCCCTGCGCCAGGCCATCGCCGCGAAGGTCGCCACGCTATACGGCCATACCTACGATGCCGACCGCGAAATCACCATCACCGCGGGCGCCACGCAGGCACTGCTGACCACCGTGCTGTGCTGCGTGCATCCGGGCGACGAAGTCATCGTCTTCGAGCCGACGTACGACAGCTATATCCCGTCGATTGAGCTGGCCGGCGGCAAGGTCGTGCCGATCACACTGAATGCACCGGATTTCCGCATCCCATTCGACACGCTGGCGGCAGCCATCACGCCGCGCACACGCCTCATCATGCTCAACACGCCGCACAACCCGACTGGCACGGTCTGGCATGCGGACGACATGCAGAAGCTGGCCGAGATCCTGGCGCCCACCAACGTGCTGCTGCTCTCCGACGAGGTGTACGAGCACATGGTGTACGACGGCGTGCCGCATGCATCGGTCGCGCGCATTCCGGAGCTGGCGCGGCGGGCCTTCGTGGTGTCGAGCTTTGGCAAGACGTATCACGTGACGGGCTGGAAGGTCGGCTACGTGGCCGCGCCCGCAGCGCTATCGGCAGAATTCCGCAAGGTGCACCAGTTCAACGTGTTCACGGTCAACACGCCCGTGCAGCATGGGTTGGCAAACTACATGGTCGATCCGCGCCCGTATCTGGATCTGTCGGCGTTCTACCAGCACAAGCGCGATCTGTTCCGCGCGGGGCTGGAGAAGACACGCTTCAAGCTGCTGCCCTGCCAGGGCACATACTTCCAGTGCGTGGACTACAGCGCCATCTCCGATCTGCCTGAGGCCGAGTTTGCCAAGTGGCTGACGAGCGAGATTGGCGTGGCGGCGATCCCCGTGTCGGCGTTCTACTCGCAGCCGCACGAGTCGGGCGTGGTGCGCTTCTGCTTCGCCAAGAAAGACGAAACGCTCCAACTTGCGCTGGAGCGTTTGTCGAAGGTGTAAGACCGAGGCGGCCGATCAGCGCTTGCTGGCGTAGTGCGCCAGCATCGCCTCCAGGTTGGCCTTGCTGTCTGCCCGCATCTTCTGCACGTTGGGGTTCTCGGCCATCTTGGCAAGGTACGGCTTGACGCCCTCGATGGGCGCCAGCAAGTCTTCGCCGTAGATGATCTTGGTGGCCGAACTCACAAGCGGGAAGTGCACGATGGCCGCACAGTCCGCAATGGTGAACGTATCGCCCGCCACGTACGGTGCAAACTTGAACAGCTTGGCCGCCGCCGGAATGTTCTTCTGCAACTGCTCACGGGTTTTCACCTTCAGGTTGTCGCTCACCTTGCCGCCAAAGAACGCCTCGGGAAACAGCTGACGCGCCACCAGCTCCAGATGCAGTTCCAGGAAGGTCACGACCTCACGCACCTTGGCCGCCTTGAACAGATCGGCCGGAACCAGCGGATGCTGCGGGTAGCGCGCTTCCAGGTAATCCAGGATGACCTGCGATTCACACAACCCACCGTCCTCACCCACCAAGTACGGCACCTTGTGCAGCGGCGAGATCTCGCCGTCGGTCTGATCGGGCCAGCGCAGCGCTTCTTCGAACGGAATCCCCTTCTCCATCAGCGCGAGCTTGACCTTGTTGTAGTAGTTGCTCGCGGCAAAACCGTATAGCGTCAGCATGAAGCTCTCTCCTTGGGTGGCGCTGTGTGATGGAAGCGCGCATTATGGTCGGCGCGGATGCCTAAAATCGCACGCTCGTGCTATTTTAGCCAGACTTCTTTCGATCGAAGCGGATTTCATATGCAGACTATCGGGATTGTAGGGACCGGCGCCATGGGGCGTGGCATTGCGCAGATCGCGGCCCAGGCCGGCCTGCGCGTCAAGCTGTTCGACGCCAACCCGCCCGCCGTGGACGCGGCGCGCACAGCACTGGCCGACACGTTGGCCAAGCTCGCAGCCAAGGGCAAGCTCACAGCGGATGAAGCTGACGCCACAATCGCGCGGTTGATTCCCGCAGACACCCTCGCCGACTTGGCGGACTGCGATCTCGTGGTCGAGGCCATCGTCGAGAAACTGGAGGTCAAGCGCGACCTCTTCCGCCAGCTTGAAGACATCGTCCGCGCCGACGCGATCCTGGCGTCGAACACGTCGTCGCTGTCGATCACGGCCATTGCCACAGCCTGCAAGCACCCGGAGCGCGTTGCCGGCTTCCACTTCTTCAACCCTGTGCCGCTGATGAAGGTGGTCGAGGTGATCGACGGCCTGCGCAGCGCGCCAGCCACTGGTGACGCCTTGGCCACGCTCGCCAAGCGCATGGGCCACACGGCGGTGCGCTGCATCGACATGCCCGGCTTCATCGTCAACCACGCCGGGCGCGGCATGAACACCGAAGGCCTGCGCGTGGCGCAGGAAAGCGTGGCCGCCTATGCCGACATCGATGCCATCATGCGCGAGCAGGCGGGCTTCCGCATGGGTCCGTTCGAGCTGATGGACCTGACGGGGCTGGACGTCTCGCACCCGGTCATGGAATCGGTCTATCGCCAGTTCTACGACGAGCCACGCTACCGCCCCTCGCAGATCACGGCCGTGCGCTTTGCCGGCGGTATCCTGGGTCGCAAGACAGGCGAAGGGTTCTATCGCTACCCGGAAGGACAGAAGCAGGTGCCGGCAGAAGCACCTGTGCCAACCGCGCGCCCGACGTCCGTATGGATCAGCCGAGCACATGAGGCGGGCCATGCCGCTGCACAGCGCCTGATGCTCGATCTGGGTATCACGCCTGAGGCCGGCTCCAAGCCGTCTGCCGATGCGCTCATCATCGTCACGCCGCGCGGGCTGGATGCCACCGCATGTGTGGCCGCAGAAGGGCTCGATGCGCGCCGTACCGTGGCGCTCGACACGCTCTATCCGTTTGCCGCAACCAAGCGCCGCACGCTGATGACCACGCCCGCCACCGACCCCGCCTACCGCGGCGCCGCACACGGCCTGCTCGCGTCCGACGGCGTGCCCGTTACGGTGATCCGCGATTCGGGTGGCTTTGTCGCGCAGCGCATCGTCGCGTGCATCGTCAACATCGCGTGCGATATTGCCCAGCAGCGCATCGCCACGCCAACCGACATCGACCTCGCCGTCACGCTGGGCCTGGGCTATCCGCAAGGGCCGCTGGCGTTGGGCGACACGCTGGGCACGAGCGCCATCCTTGAAGTGCTGCAGAACCTGTACGTGCTCTATGGCGACCCGCGTTATCGCCCGAGCCCGTGGCTGCTGCGCCGTGCCCGTCTGGGCATGTCGCTGTTGACGCTGGACGCCTGATTGCCGTTCCCCTCATATAGGCCATTGCCATGACCGCGCAACTGCTCTCCCAACGCATCGGCTCGACGCTGGTGCTCACGCTGTCCAACCCCGATGCGCGCAACGCGCTGGACCCGGTGATGTACGCCGCGTCAATGGAAGCGATGGACCGCGCTGCCAACGACAACGAGATCCGCGCCATCATCTTCACCGGCGCTGGCAACGCATTCTGCGCGGGCGGCAACCTGAACCGCCTGCTGGAAAACCGCAGCAAACCCAAGAGCGTGCAGGAAGACGGTATCGATGCGCTCAACCATTGGATCGAGACGATCCGCACCTTCCCCAAGCCGGTGATTGCCGCGGTGGAAGGCCCTGCGGCGGGGGCAGGTTTCTCGCTGGTGCTGGCCTGCGACTTTGCGATCGCGGCATCGGACGCGAAGTTCGTGATGGCGTACGTGAACGTCGCACTCACGCCGGACGGCGGCGGCTCGTGGCACATCGCGCGCTTCCTTCCGCGCCCGCTGGCGAGCGAGATCATCATGCTCGGCAAACCTGTCGGTGCGGAACGGCTGGCGCACTTCGGCCTCATCAATGAAGTGGTCAAACCCGGTGAAGCACTGGAGCACGCACTGGCACTGGCCGAAAAGCTGGCTGCGCAATCGCCGCATGCGGTGGGCCGCATCAAGGGCTTGATCGCCAACGCAGAAGACGCCTCGCTGCACGATCACCTGAAAGCCGAACAGCACAGCTTTGTCGAAGCGCTGCACCATGCCGATGGCCACGAAGGCATTTCTGCCTTTCTGCAAAAGCGCAAACCCCAATACCGTTGAGCATGATTCCGTTCCCGACACCCAACCGCCGGCGCGTCTACCTGATGCGCCATGGCGCCGTCACGTACTTTGACGAGACCGGCCGCCCGATCGAGCCCGACACCGTGCCGCTCAACGAAGAAGGCCGCAAACAAGCGACGGCCGCCGGGCGGACCTTTGCGGCAGAGAACATCATGTTCGATCGCGTGATCGTCAGCGGCTTGCCGCGCACGGTGGAAACCGCACAGCGCGTGCTGGCGGAAATGCCCGCGATGCAGGCGCGTGGCGTAGCGCTTGAGCAATGGCCCGAGCTGCAGGAAATTCGCGGCGGCAAGCTGGGAGAGATTCCCGAGCATGAGCTTGCGCAAGCGTTCATCGGCGTATTCGAAGGCACCGTGCCGGAGGAACGCCGCTTCCTGCACGGCGAGAGCATCGGCGAATTTCTCGACCGCGTGATCCCAGCCCTCGCGCGCCTGCGCGACCTGCCCGACTGGGACACCGTGCTGCTGGTGCTGCACGGCGGCACCAACCGCGCGATCCTCTCGCACGCCATCACCGGTGGTGAGCGCGTGTTCTTTGGCAACCTCGCGCAGACGGCCGGCTGCATCAATGCACTCGATGTAGGTGACGAGCCGAGCGATTGGGTGCTGCGCATGAGCAACTTCTCGCCGCCCTCACCTGTGCACTTTGGCTCGCGGCTGACGACGATGGAGGTCTTGCTGCAGCAATACCTTCGCTACCGCAATCCCGCCTGAACCCATCACAGAACACGATTCGGAGACACCCCCAATGGCACAAACGGAGCAGCAGGATTTCTCGGCCTTCGAAGGCACACGGCCGGTGGCAGACCAGCAGAAGTTCGACATCGGCGCCCTGGAGGCGTGGATGCGCGAACACGTGGCGGGCTTTGCCGGCCCGCTCACGGTGGAGCAGTTCAAGGGCGGCCAGTCGAACCCGACCTTCAAGCTGATCACGCCGTCGCGCACGTACGTGATGCGCGCCAAGCCGGGCCCGAAAGCGAAACTGCTGCCGTCCGCACACGCCATCGAACGCGAATACCGCGTGATGGATGCGCTGGCCAACACTGACGTGCCGGCTCCGAAGATGTTTGCGCTGTGCGAAGACGAAGCCGTGATCGGCCGCGCCTTCTACATCATGGAGTTCGTGCAGGGCCGCGTGCTGTGGGACCAGGCACTGCCCGGCATGGCGCCTGCTGAGCGCACCGCTATCTACAACGAGATGAACCGCGTCATCTCCGCGCTGCACACGGTGGACTACGCCGCCATCGGCTTGGCCGACTATGGCAAGCCCGGAAACTACTTCGCGCGCCAGATCGAGCGCTGGAGCAAGCAGTACAAGCTGTCGGAAACCGAGTCGATCCCGGCCATGGACAACCTGATCGAATGGTTGCCCAAGCACGTGCCGCAGGAGGCCGAGGAGATCACCAGCATCGTCCACGGCGATTACCGCCTCGACAACCTGATCTTCCACCCGACCGAGCCGCGCGTGCTGGCCATCCTCGATTGGGAGCTGTCGACGCTGGGCCATCCACTGGCCGACTTCAGCTACCACTGCATGAGCTGGCACATCGAGCCGGGGCAGTTCCGCGGCGTGGCCGGGTTGGACTTTGCAGCGCTGGGCATTCCATCGGAAGCCGAGTACATCCGCCAATACGAAGAACGCACCGGCCGCCGCATCACGGGCGACTGGAACTTCTACCTCGCCTACAACATGTTCCGCATCGCCGGCATCCTGCAAGGAATCATGAAGCGCGTAGTGGACGGCACGGCGTCTTCTGCGCAAGCGCTGGAAGCTGGCAAGCGTGCCCGCCCGATGGCCGAGCTGGGCTGGAAATACGCCAAGCAGGCGGGCGCCTGATCCAACAACCTACTTGTACTCACGCGCCGCTTCCAACGGACCGGACAGCGGCGCTTCCAGCTCCAGCACCACCCCGGGCAGCTGCACAAAGATCTGCGCTGCCGGCCGATCGGGGTGCTTGCGCGCCTGATGCGGCATCCCGCTCTCGCGCACGGCGGCCAGCACATCGGCCGCATCCTTCTTCGTGCGAAAGGCGACGTGCGAAAACACCAGCTCCGGAGCATCGCCCTCCTTGTCCACCAGATGCACCAGCGCATCGCCGTTCTGGTACAGCCATGTGCCGGGAAACGGAAACGCCGGGCGCAGCCCTGGTTTCCAGCCGAGCACGTCAGCGAAAAACTTGAGGATGGGCGCATCGCCCGACACGTGAAAGTTCACATGGTCGAATGTCCAGTCGCTGTCGGGTGTCATAGCAAACCGCCTCCGTCAATGTCGATGATGGCGCCGGTCATGAAACCGTTGGTCATGGCCAGCAGATAGCCCTGGGCGAGATCGTCGGGCGTGCCCACGCGGCCAACCGGCAACCCGCCGCCGATGCGCGCAAGCATGGCCTCGCGATCCGCCGGCGCGCCCCACACTTCCGTATCCACCACACCTGGGCTGACCACGTTGACGCGGCGCGGTGCCAGCTCCTTCGCAAGGTTCTTGGCCGCAGCCTCCACCGCTGCGTTGATGGACGCGCGCAGCAACCCTGTCGTCGTGGCCTTGCGTGAGAGCAGGCCCGATGTGAGCGTGATCGACGCCCGCTCGGCCAGATGCGGCAGCGCAGCCTGCACGGCCATCAGCGCAGCAAACAGCTTGGTGCCGAAGCCCTGCTCCAAGTCGGATCGTTGCAATGAGGCAAACGGCGGCGGGCTCGTGCGCGAGCCGATGGTGATGACAAGGTGATCGATCTTGCCACGCGGTGACATCTGGGCAGCCTGCGCCAACGCACTGCCAAGCGAAGCCGTGTCATTCGCGTCGACAGCAATCCCATGGATGCCGCCATCGTCCTTGGCCGAGCGGCCCAGCACCGTCACGCGGGCACCAGCGGCCGCCGCGGCACTGGCCACCGCCTGCCCAATGCCCGCCGTACCGCCTAACACCACCACCGCTTGGTCCTGCAAGGTCTTCGAAGTCATGCCAATGCTCCTTTGAGAAGAAAGAAAAACCGTCAATCGATGGCGGCGATTCTTCCATCAAACAAAAACAAGATAATCCGTCTATGCTTTGATGTTTCTCCAAACAGGCTTTGATAATGATCGCCCTTGACGACCTCCGCCTACTGGTGCGCATTGCTGATGCCGGCAACCTCTCCGCCGCTGCCCGGCAGCTCGGCTGGCTGCCCGCCACCGCCAGCGCGGCACTCAAGCGCGTGGAAACCGAACTGGGCGCCCGCCTGTTCGAGCGCACCACGCGCAGCATGCGGCCCACTGAAGCCGGCCAGCGTTATCTAGGGTATGCAAGGCAGGCGCTGGAAGCGCTGGATGAAGGCGCGGAAAGCCTTGGCCAGGATCGCACAGAGCTGACAGGCGCCATCCGCATTGCCGCCACATCAGACCTGGGGCGGCACATCCTGCGGCCGTGGCTGGATGACTTCTGCGATGCGCACCCCGGTGTGCGCGTCACACTGGTGCTGGGCGACCGGCTGGCCGACCTGATGCGTGAAGACCTCGACTTCGCGCTGCGCTACGGGCATCTGCAGGATTCGGCACTGGTCCGTCGGCCGCTGGCATCGCATCCGCGCGTGATCGTGGGGGCGCCGTCGTACTTCAAGCAGCACGGCCGCCCTGCACACCCGAGCGATCTGGCCGACCACCGCTGCCTGATCCTGCTGCGCAACGGCGAGCCCGTTACGCGCTGGCAACTCACCCATGCCAGCGGCCCCGCCCCGATCGACGTTCGTGGTGATTTCCAATGCGATGACGGCGCGGTCGTGCGCGACTGGGCCGTCGCCGGGCGCGGGCTGGCATTCAAGTCATGGCTGGATGTAGCGCAGGACGTGTACGCCGGGCGGCTGGAAGTCGCACTGCCTGCATGGAGCCACGCGCCCACGCCGCTGCAGCTCGTGAGCCTCGCACGCCGTCATCGCCCGGCGCGGCTGACGGCCTGTGCGGAGTTCCTCGCCGCGCGCTTTGCAGAGTTCAGCGCGCGTTATCCGTTCCCATCGGTCAAAGCCGCGGCGGCCTCATCCAAGGCCATCGCCACAACACGGTGACCTGCCGGCCTGCGCGTTATTGACTATTGCGGCGACGAACCACCCACCATGCAATCAGCGCGGTAAATCCGGCAACCAGCCCTACCATCATCCAGAAACCGTGGTGGTTGTCGGCCAGAGGCACGCCGCCCACGTTCATGCCGAACAGCCCCGCCACAATGTTGATCGGCAGCGCAAGCACGGTGACGAGCGTGAGCGTGAACAGCGTGCGGTTGTTCTGCTCGTCCAGGCGCGCGATCACCTCCTCCTGCAGCAGCTTGATGCGCTCGATCAACCCGCTCATATCGCGCAGCACGACAGAGAACTCCTCGGTCGATTCACGCAACTGCTGCACATCTTCCGGATGGAGCCACGCCGGCGGACGGGCCAGCAGCCGGAAGACCGAACCCGGCTCGGGCGCCAGCATGCGCTGCAGGCGCACCAGCACACGGCGAGTGCCGGCAAGCTCCTGCCGCCCTGACGTGATTTTCGATGCCAGAAAACGGTCTTCGATGCGGTCGATATCGATACCGGTGGTGCGCACGATCTGCGTCATCAGCTCAGCCTGATCGCACATCAGGTGGCCCAGCAGGTCGGCCGGCGAGCGAAACGCCTCGCCGTTGCGCACGCATTCACGCAGCCTGTCGACCGAATGCAACGGCTTGCGGCGCAACGTCACCAGCAGGCGCCGATGCGCGTACACCCACTGCGTCGCAACCTGCGTGGGCGCGCGTTCGAAATCGAAGATCACGTCGTTGAAGACGGCAACCAGCGCCCCGTCCTGCTGCTCGATGCGCGTGGAGTGCACCTCCTCGCCCAGCATCTCGATAAACGGCGCCGGCAAGTCGAGATGGTTTTGCAGCCACCGCATGCACCCCGCACGCGACAGGTTGAAATGCAGCCAGATGAACGCATCGTCGGCACTATCGTTGCCTGCATGCTCCAGCGCGTCGCCGATCTGCGAAGAATCAAGAGCGACACCGGGCCGGCCTGGCTCGAAGCGAAAACCGCAGATAAGACCGGTGTTGTCGGATTGGAAACTGATCGCGGACGCTGTCGCAGTCATACACGAGGATGGAAGACGGTTTGGCTGGAGACTCTGATGCGCGTGCTCGACACAGGCATGACATCAACCTGTCATGCGCACGATTGCGGCGTCTGGGGCGGTCGCCATGCACTGGCATGGCGCGCCCGTTTTGTGCAGCCACGATGATTGCGTCCGGCTTCCGGTTCGTCAACGTCCATCGGCAAAGGCAGCAACGGCATCGTCCAGCGCCACCTCGGCCATCGCCGCGAAGATGTGATCGCGCAGCCAGCGGCCGGCGGCATCCTGGTCGCTGTTGGCGTGCCAGTACAGGTACAACTCCAGCGCCGGCACGTTGAACGGCAGCGTGAGCATGACGTTGCCGTACGGCTCGTTGGCGATGCGCGCGTAGCGTATCGGCAGCGTGGCGAGCAAATCCGTGCAGCTCACCACACGGCAGGCTGCCGGATAGTGCTGGCAGCGCAGCCGCACGCGGCGCTCGTGCCCGAGCCGGCGCAATTCCACATCCTCCAGCCCCGCCCCGCGGCGGCGTGACGACACATGCACGTGCTCGCATGCCAGGTAGCGCTCCAGCGTCAGCGGCTCGTGCGCGATGGGGTGGCCGGGGCGCGCCAGCACCACCATCGGGTCTGCCAGGATCGGTGCGTGGCGAATGGCGGGGGATGCCGGCAGCAGGATGTCCGCCACGGCATCAATCGTGCCGGCCAGCAGTTCGGCTTCGAGCTGGCGGCGGTCGCCCCGCACCGTGGTCACGTCGATACGCGGCGCTTCCTTGGCAATTGCGGCCATCAAGGGCGGCAGCAGTGTCGCCTCCAATGCATCGCGCATCGATATTGTGAAACGGCGTTCACTCGTGGCGGGATCAAAGCGCGTGCCTTCGCGCAGGGTGCGCTCGAACCCCCGCAGCGACGTCCGCACCTCGGCAATGAGCGTGCGCGCCAAGGGCGTCGGCAGCATGCCCTGCCCGCGACGCTCGAACAGCGGGTCGTCAAACAGCTCGCGCAGCCGCCCGAGCGCGTGGCTGACCGCCGGTTGCGTCAGGTTGAGCGTGCGCGCCGCAGCCGTGATCCCGCCTTCCGTGTAGATGGCATCGAAGACGACGAACAGGTTGAGATCGACCCGCGAGATATGCATGGCTTTGATGAATGGCAATCTACGAAATTCATTTCTCTTATTGTAGGCGAAGGCTTAAGCTGCGGGCATTGATGTGAGTGAGGCCATGTGCCATGACCACAGCCACCGACCTGACCGTGCCGACTGTGCCTACGGGCTTCGACCTGCTGAACAAGCCGAGCCCCTTCCTGACGATGCTGGGGCCGGTATACGCCCGTGGCATGGGGCCGTCGATGGTGATGGGCTTTCACGTGGGTCACCACCACCTGAACCGGCGCGGCATCCTGCACGGCGGCGTGGTCGCATCGCTGGCCGATGCGGCGCTCGGATACTGCCTGGCCGACCCCGCCAGCGGTGACGACAAGGCAGGCGTGCTTGCCATGTCCACCGCCAGCCTGACGGTCGACTTCATCGCTTCCGCTGGTGAAGGCGACTGGATCGAAATCACTCCAGAAGGTTTGCGCACCGGCAGCAAGCTGGCGTTTGCGCAGGCCCTGTTCCATCGCGGCGACCGGCTCGTCGCGCGCGCCAGTGCCGTGTTTGCGGTGCTGGGCGGGCGAATCAACGTGCCGGTCCAGTAGCTGATTGCCTGTTCGAGACGCTTGTTCGACGTATCTGAGGAGACACCATGAATTTCGATTACACGCCCAAGGTCAAGGAGATGCAGGAACGCCTGCTCGCCTTCTTCGACCAGCACATCTACCCGAACGAGCATCGTTTCCACGAAGAAATCGAAGCGAACCGCCGTGCCGGTAACGCGTGGATTCCGACCAAGGTCATCGAAGAACTCAAGCCGCTGGCGCGCAAGGCCGGGCTGTGGAACCTGTTCCTGCCGCGCTCGCCGCGCGCACCGGAAGGTCTGTCGAACCTGGAATACGCGCCGCTGTGCGAGATCATGGGCCGGGTGCCCTGGGCGCCGGAAGTGTTCAACTGCTCCGCGCCGGACACCGGCAACATGGAAACGCTGGAGCGCTACGCATCGGAAGCATTGAAGGACCGCTGGCTGGAACCGCTGCTGCGCGGCGAGATCCGCTCCGCCTTCCTGATGACCGAACCGGCCGTGGCTTCGTCGGACGCCACCAACATCGAATGCCGCATCGAGCGCCAGGGCGATGAGTACGTCATCAACGGCCGCAAGTGGTGGTCGTCGGGCGCCGGCGACCCGCGCTGCGCCGTGTACATCGTCATGGGCAAGACCAACCCGGACGCTGGCCGCCACGAGCAGCAATCAATGATCGTCGTGCCGGCCGATGCGCCGGGCATCACCGTCATGCGCCCGCTGACGGTGTTCGGTTACGACGACGCCCCGCACGGCCACATGGAAGTCGACCTCAAGAACGTGCGCGTGCCGGTGGGTAACATCCTGCTGGGCGAAGGCCGCGGCTTTGAGATCGCGCAGGGCCGCCTCGGCCCGGGCCGTATCCACCACTGCATGCGCAGCATTGGCGTGGCTGAACGCGCGCTCGAGTTGATGTGCAAGCGCCTGTCGTCGCGCGTGGCGTTCGGCAAGGCCATCGCCCAGCACAGCGTGTGGCACGAACGCATTGCCGAAGCGCGCTGCATGATTGAACAGGCCCGCCTGCTCACGCTCAAGGCCGCGTACATGATGGACACCGTCGGCAACAAGGTCGCCAAGGCCGAGATTGCGATGATCAAGGTCGTGGCCCCGAACATCGCCTGCCAGATCGTCGACTGGGCGATCCAGGCACATGGCGGCGGCGGCGTGTCGGGCGACTTCCCGCTGGCTTCGGCCTACGCGCACCAGCGCACGCTGCGCCTGGCAGACGGCCCGGACGAAGTGCACCGCGCCGCCATCGCCAAGCTGGAGTTGGCCAAGCACCTGCACCTGAAAGACGTGGTCGACATGCCAATCACACGCGGCGCCTGACCTGCTGCACGGTTGTACCGTTCACTCCTTAACCCCGCCTTGAGCGGGGATTTTTTTGTCCGCGCCCATCGTCTGCGCGTTTTTTCGTTCTGTGCTGGAATGGAACACTTTTGCGGGCTGCTGGTGGCCTGCACGTCCCTTCTCTGCCAGAGGCCAAGGAGCCAACTCGATGATCGACGTCTATAGCTGGGCCACGCCCAACGGGCACAAAGTGCACATCATGCTGGAGGAATGCGAGCTGCCTTATCGCGTTCACGGCATCAACATCGGCGCCGGCGACCAGTTCAAGCCCGACTTCCTGAAGATCAGCCCGAACAACAAGATCCCGGCCATCGTTGATCAGGACGGCCCGGATGGCCAGCCCATCTCGCTGTTCGAATCGGGCGCGATTCTGCTGTACCTCGCTGGCAAGACCGGCAAGTTCATCCCCGAAGACGTGCGCGGCAAGTACGAAGTGCTGCAGTGGCTGATGTTCCAGATGGGCGGCGTCGGCCCGATGCTCGGCCAAGCGCACCACTTCCGCATCTACGCGCCGGAAAAAATCGAATACGCCATCAACCGCTACAGCAACGAGGCCAAGCGCCTGTACGGCGTGATCGACAAGCGCCTGTCGGAATCCAAGTACCTGGGCGGCGCGGACTACTCCATCGCTGACATCGCCACGTGGCCGTGGCTGCGCAGCTGGAAGAACCAGGGGATCGAGCTGTCGGATTACCCCAAGCTGCAGCGCTGGTTCGAGGCCATTGAAGAACGCCCGGCCGTGCAACGCGCGGTGAAGGTGCTGGCCAAGGAGCGGCCCGCCCTGCAGGACGACAAGGCCAAGGAAGTGCTGTTTGGCGCGACGCAGTACCAGCGCCGTTGATTGCGCATCTTTGCTTCAAGAAACAGGCCGCGCGATGTGATCTGGCGCGGCCTTTTCTTTTGGGCGCTATCAATGCAGCCATCAGGCACGAGGCCTACACTGGGCGCATTCGGATTCTCTTGGGGCAGTCATGGCGGCATCGGCCAAGCTTCGCGTTGGGGCGGTGATTTCGGTACTCGGTTACCTCGCGCTCGCGGCGTGGGGCTGGGGTGGCGTTGGCCCCCTGCTCGCAAATCCCGCGCGCGTGGCACTGGTGGTGGTGACGATCGCCCTCACGGTTGCCGCGCTGTTTGCAGGCGGCAACCTCAGCGCAGGTGAGCGCGAAGATCGATCCAACCGCTGGGTCCTGCCGGTGTTCGGCCTGATTGGCGTCGTCAGTGCCTGGCTGCCGGCTTACACGGATCGGCATGACTTCTGGTGCATCGACGGCGATGCCGTGCGGTGGCTGGGCGTCGTGCTCTACGCTGCAGGCGGCGCACTGCGGCTGTGGCCGGTGCACGTGCTGGGCAACCGGTTCAGCGGGCTGGTGGCAATCCAGCCGGGCCATACGCTGGTCACCGGTGGGATCTACCAATACGTGCGCAACCCCAGCTACCTCGGGTTGCTGGTGAGCACGCTGGGCTGGGGCCTGGGGTTCCGGGCGCTGGCCGGCGTAGTGCTGACGCTGCTGCTGATTCCCCCGCTGGTTGCGCGCATGCGTGCGGAGGAAGCCCTGCTGCAATCGCAGTTCGGTGCACAGTACGACGCGTACCGCGCCCGAACCTGGCGCCTGATTCCGGGGGTGTATTGACGCGAACGCTCCGGTCTCAGCTCGATAACGCAAAACACTGCACATCAGGCGCCGTGTACACCGTCGGATACGGTGCCCGCGGCCCGCTTTGCAACCGCAATGGTTGCGTGGCCAGCACTTCGGCTTCGTTGCGCTCACGGGTGCTCAGTGGCGCAGGCGGCGGACTCGGTAGTTGTGCTGGCTGATTCACGGCACAGCGCACCGGCTTTCCATCAGCCAGTTGCACATCCATCGTGTAGTAGGGCCCGACGATAGCTGGCGCGCACGCGGCAACCGCGCACGCCGCCGCAATCAGTACCACTCCATGCAGCGTCTTCATCACCCACCTCCGCAACGAGCATCCCTGCCAGTTTGACTCGCCACGTTGCAAGCGAGTGCCCGCCGCATCAAGCCGAGGCCGAAGCGCTCAGCATGCCCTGCCGCTCAATGAAGCGGATGACCTCATCCAGCCCACCCTGCGCCCGCAGGTTGCACATCACGAAGGGCCGGTCGCCACGCATCTTGCGCGTGTCGCTTTCCATCACCTCTAGGTTGGCGCCGACGTACGGAGCCAGATCCGTCTTGTTGATGATGAGCAGGTCCGACTTGGTGATGCCCGGGCCACCCTTGCGCGGAATCTTCTCCCCGCCCGCCACGTCGATCACGTAGATGGTCAGGTCCGATAGCTCTGGGCTGAAGGTGGCCGCGAGGTTGTCACCGCCCGATTCGATAAAGACCACGTCCGCATCCGGAAACTTGGAGAGCATGCGGTCCACGGCCTCCAGGTTGATCGACGCATCTTCGCGGATGGCGGTGTGCGGGCAGCCGCCCGTCTCCACACCCATGATGCGCTCGGCCGGCAACGCACCGGAGATCGTCAGCAGACGCTGGTCTTCCTTGGTGTAGATGTCATTGGTGATCGCCACGAGGTCGTAGCGCTCACGCATGGCCTTGCAAAGCATCTCGAGCAGCGTGGTCTTGCCGGAGCCCACCGGGCCGCCCACGCCGACGCGCAGGGCTGGAAGTTTCTTGGTACGCATGATGTTCATGAACGAAAGAGTCTTGAGTATTGGGTCTCATGCCGGGCCGACAGCACACCCAGTCCCGGCGAGAACGTCGACAGTTCCGGCGGATGACACGCCGCGCGGCGTGTAGCTTCTTCCACCGCGTTTGCAACCGCGGCATGCAGGCCAAAGAGAATGCGCTGCCCCGCCGCCTGCCCCAGCGGCACGGCCTTCACGGCCGCCGCCATCTGGTTTTCCACCCACGCAAAGCAGTACGCCGTCACACCGTCGTGCGGGTCGACGCTCAGCGCGGCCGCCGCCGCCGCAAATGCCGTCGGAAACGCCACCGACGCACGTGCCGACAGCGCTGCGCGCAATGCATCATCGCCCCATTCCATCTGCTGGATCAGGCGACTGAGCGACCAGCCCATCTGCGAGGTCTCCAAGCGCAGTTCGCGCGTCTCGCGCGTGGCAAGAAACCACGCATCGCGCACGGCCACGGCATCGAAGCGACCGGCCTGCCAGTCGGCAAACTGCAGCAACCACAGCGGCGCCTCGCACGCAGCGAGCACGTCGAGCCCTTCGGCAATCCACTTCGCAGCGGATGCCTCGTCGCCCACATGCCGCACATCCACCGCCGCCTCCAGCCCCTGCGAGTAGCTGAACGCGCCCACTGGCAACGCCGGGGACGCCAGGTGCAGCAAGGCGGTCAGCTGGGCCACGCTAGTCATGGTGGTGATGGCCGCAGCCGGGGCCGTGCACATGACCATGATCGTGGCTGTGGTCATGGCCATGGGAATGACTATGACTATGACTATGCCCATGGTCATGCGCGTGATCGTGATCGTGCCCGTGATGCTCGTGAAACAGCGCCTGCGCAGTGGCGTAATCCTCTTCGAAGGTTGCATCGTGGCCATGGCGATGGCCACCGCCGTAGGCACCCGCCTCCGGCTCGAACGGCGCTTGCACATGCGCGACGGTCACACCCAGGCGCACGAGCATGTCTTCGAGCACCGGATCGGCTTCAAGCTGCAGGGCATCGGCGCTGACCTGCACGGGCGTGTGGCGATTGCCGAGGTGGTATGCAGCGCGCATCAGTGCGAGGCGGTTGTCGCTGGTCACGCGCAGCACCTGCTCCGGCGCGGCCTGCACCTCCACCAGCGTGCCGTCTTCTGCGACGAGCACGTCGCCACCACGCATGACCGTACCGCGTGGCAATACCACCGCCACTTCAAGGCCATCGTCGAGCGTGGCACGCAGGCGGCTGCGGCTGCGTTCCAGAAACGGCAGCACCAGCTTGGGCGCACGCTTGACCAGCACGGGGGCCAGGCCATGCGGCGCGGGAAGATGTTTGTTGATCGAAAGCATTGTCAGGGCCTATTCGTACTTCAACTGCTGAACTTGAACCATGAGGTTCTGAACGTCATGGGCCGCAGTTCTGAACTTCAAACATGGAGTTCTGGACTCGGGATACCGGGTTCTGAACTTCAACCGTCGGGTTGCAGACTCCGATTTTGGGGTTCTGAACCCCATACCTTGGTGTTTCGGACTGCATAGCTCGCGTTCTGAACTGCAAGCATGGGGTTTTGGACTTCAAACTTGGAGTTCTGAACTTTGGATGTTGGGTTCTCGACTTCCAATGTTGGGTTCTGGGCACTAGTGGTACATCCCTGCTTTCTCCCCCTGCCGGGGGCGACTCACTTTCTTTGTCTTGCCAAAGAAAGTAAGCAAAGAAAGGCGCGCCCGATGCGGCGACTTCCCCTTGAATTTATGTCGCAAGGAGGGAGTGCAGGCAACTCGCTACGCTCAAACAGGCCTGCACTCTTTTTCCTCCTTGCAACAGAAATTCAAGGCGCCGCATAGGGCAGGGGTAAAGCACACCATCGTTTGCCAGTGCTCCACGTTGTCTTGCACTGTCTTTGTCCCCTGCCTTATCGATCTCATTCACTCTGCTTGGCTGCCACGGCCCTCTCTTGCTCCGCACCTCTTCCGGCTTGCCTCACCGCTTCCACTTATTCACCGTCGGTTTGGCCTTTGACGTTCCTGCCCTTGATGGCGCCTTGGATTTTTGTAAGCGGGCGGAAAAAAGACGGGGAACTGTCTGAGCGCAGCGAGTTTTCCCCGTCTCCGCCCGGTTGCACAAATCCAAGGGGAAGTCGCCATCTCGGGCGCGCCTTTCTTTTGCTTACTTTTCTTTGGCAAGACAAAGAAAAGTGAGTCGGCCCCGGCAGGGGACGATACAAGGGATGGACCAAAAACAAAAAAAAAAAAAGCCCACCCCACCCCTCACTAGAACAAGAAATACCGCTGCGCCATCGGCAACACCTCAGCCGGCTCACACGTCAGCACCACACCATCGGCCACCACCTGATACGTCTCCGGATCCACACTGATATCCGGCTGCCAGTCGTTATGAATCATGTCCGCCTTGCTGACAGTACGCGTGCCCTTGACCACCGCCGTGGTCTTCGCAAGCCCATACTGTTCCGCCACACCAGCGGCAGCCGCCGACTGCGACAGAAAGCTCAACGACGTGCGCCCCAACGCCCCACCCGCAGCCCCGAACATCGGCCGATAGTGCACAGGCTGCGGCGTCGGGATCGACGCATTGGCATCCCCCATCGCAGCGGAGGCAATCATGCCGCCCTTGAGGATCAGGCTGGGCTTCACCCCAAAGAACGCCGGCTTCCACAACACCAGGTCCGCCCACTTGCCGACTTCAACCGAGCCAACTTCATGCGCAATGCCATGCGTAAGCGCCGGGTTGATCGTGTACTTCGTCACATAGCGCTTGACGCGGAAGTTGTCATGCCCGCCGCGCGCATCGTTCGGGTCACCCGCCAGCTTGCCGCGCTGCACCTTCATCTTGTGCGCGGTCTGCCAGGTGCGCAGGACCACTTCACCCACGCGACCCATGGCTTGCGAATCGCTGGAGATCATCGAGAACGCACCCAGGTCATGCAGGATGTCTTCAGCGGCGATGGTCTCGCGGCGGATGCGGCTTTCGGCAAAGGCGATGTCTTCAGCGATGGACGCATCGAGGTGGTGACATACCATCAGCATGTCGAGGTGCTCGTCCAGCGTATTGACGGTGAACGGCCGCGTCGGGTTGGTGGACGACGGCAGCACGTTCGACTCGCCGCACACGCGGATGATGTCGGGTGCATGCCCGCCACCCGCCCCTTCGGTGTGATACGTGTGGATCGTGCGGCCCTTGAACGCGGCAACGGTCGCTTCCACAAAGCCTGATTCGTTCAGCGTATCGGTATGGATGGCAACCTGCGTGTCGGTGTCGTCGGCCACACCAAGGCAGCAGTCGATGGCGGCAGGCGTGGAGCCCCAGTCCTCGTGCAGCTTCAGGCCGATGGCACCCGCGTCGACTTGCTCGCGCAGCGGGCCCGGCAGGCTGCCGTTGCCCTTGCCCAGAAAGCCGATGTTCATGGGATACGCATCGGCGGCCTGCAGCATGCGCTGCATGTACCAAGGGCCGGATGTGCACGTGGTGGCGTAGGTGCCGGTGGCCGGCCCGGTACCACCGCCGATCATCGTCGTCACGCCGCTGTTGAGCGCTTCGTCAATCTGCTGCGGGCAGATGAAGTGAATGTGCGTGTCGACGCCACCGGCGGTGACGATCATCCCCTCGCCCGCGATGATCTCGGTGCCGGGGCCGATGACGATGGTCACGCCGGGCTGGATGTCGGGGTTGCCCGCTTTGCCGATCGCGGAGATGCGACCGTTCTTCAAGCCGATGTCGGCCTTGACGATGCCCCAGTGGTCAATGATGAGCGCGTTGGTGATGACGGTGTCGGCGCAGTCCTTCGATTCGCGCTGGCTCTGGCCCATGCCGTCGCGGATGACCTTGCCGCCGCCGAATTTCACTTCTTCGCCGTAGATGGTGAAGTCGCGTTCGACTTCAACGATGAGGTCGGTGTCGGCCAGGCGCAGTCGGTCGCCCGTGGTGGGGCCGAACATTTCCGCATAGGCGCGGCGGGAGATTTTCAGTGTCATGTCCGTGCCTCGATCAAAGCTTGCCCATCACACGGCCAGCAAAGCCGTAGACCACGCGATCACCGGCCAGCGCCACGAGTTCGACCGTGCGTTCCTGTCCCGGCTCGAAGCGCACGGCGGTGCCAGCGGCAATGTTGAGCCGGTAGCCGCGCGTGGCATCGCGATCAAAGCGCAGCGCGTCGTTGACTTCAAAGAAGTGGTAGTGCGAGCCGATCTGCACGGGGCGGTCGCCGGTGTTGGCCACCGTCACCGTCAACGTGGGGCGGCCCACATTCAATTCGAGGTCGCCGTCTTGCGGCAGGAGTTCGCCGGGGATCATGATTGCGCCTCTTGCCCTTAGACCGCAGCCACCAGCAGGCCCGCGCCGTACAGCGCCACGCCCACGCCCGACAGACGCGCCAGCCACGCCAGGCGCGGCTTGAGCGCAAACCCTGCGCCAATGCCCGCGGTATGCAGCAGCGCCGTCGCCACGGCAAAGCCACCGACGAAGTACGGGAACATGGCCTGTGCGCCAGCCGGGAATTCCGTGCCGTGCGCGTAGCCGTGGAACAGCGCGAACGCGCCACACAAGAGCGCACCAGCCCACGTGGGCATCTGCGCGCGTGCAGCGATCAGCAAACCGAACACCAGCAGCGATGCGGCGATCATTGGCTCGGCCATCGGCAGGGCCACGCCGCCCGCGCCAAGCATGGCGCCCATGACCATCAGCGCGACAAAGGCGACGGGCGCCCACAGTGCATCACGCACCGAACGCGAGGCCAGTGCGCTCCACACGCCCACGGCCACCATCGCCAACAGGTGGTCGGCTCCCGTCAAGGGGTGCAGGAAACCGGCGAGCAGGCTGCCCTCGGCGGTATGGCCCGGATGCCCCGGGTGCGCGAAGGCGATGGAAGCGCCAAGCGTAAGCGCAATGGCAACAGCAGGCCGCACGATGCGAGACAGGGTGTGTGTCATGGCAGGACTCGTTCTGTAATTGGCGATCAAACAATCGGGTGGTGAACGGTGACCAGCTTGGTACCGTCGGGAAACGTGGCTTCGACCTGGATGTCGGGAATCATCTCGGCGACACCGTCCATCACGTCATTGCGTGAGAGGAGCGTGGTGCCGTAGTGCATCAGCTCGGCCACGGTACGGCCGTCACGCGCACCTTCCATGATGGCGGCGCTGATGAAGGCAACGGCTTCCGGGTAGTTGAGCTTGAGGCCACGGCCCTTGCGGCGCTCGGCCAGCAAGGCGGCGGTGAAGATCAGCAGCTTGTCTTTTTCGCGCGGGGTCAGTTCCACGTGGGGCTCTCTTCGGTGAGGGTCTATGGGAGTTCAGTTAGACGGCGCAGGGTCACGTCGCCCAGAGTCGCAGTGGACGGCCTGGCACACCATGCATCGGTTCACGCAGCGCCAGCCAGGTCTGTGACAGCAAGGCGCGCACATCTTCGGGCCGGCGTGCGAGCACGCGCAGCAGCAAAACGTTTGGCAGGCCGGGCGCGTCCTGGGTGATGCAGGTCACGCCAGCACGGAGGGTGTCGTTGTACGGCAGGTGCTCGGCCATCGCCTCGGCCAGGGCTTCAGTCGCGCCCTCGCCCACCGCCCAAAGCGTGCCGACGACGTGAAAACCGGACATGCCTGTCGTCGCACTCAGCACGGGCGACTGCGCATCAAACGCTGCGGACTCGATCCACAATGGCTGGCCGTTGCAGCGCAATGCCGTGTGCATGGCGATGCGGCCTTCGGCCCATGACTCGCCGGCGGCGTGTCGGCCGAGCATGGTGGTATCCCAGCCGATGGCGGTGGCGCCGGGGGCCAGATCCAGCATCAGATCAATGATCGGGCACGCCTGGTTGAAGACGATGTTCTCCTGCGGCAGCCAGTCGAGCCGCCCGCCTTCATCCACGCGGATGGCAACGCGCTGCGTAGCCGTGCGGCCGAGCGACTTGTACCACTTGGTCGCGCCCGGCGTAGTCAGCAATGCGTGGGCGCCTGCATCCAACTCGATGTCGATGTCGAGCACATCGCCGCCGGCTATGCCTGCTGGCGGGTGCAGCATGACCACATGGCACACCCCCTCGCCTTCCGGATACAGCGCTTTCTGCACCCGCAATGGCCCGCGATGCTGGCACGACGCCAGCACGGTCCGCTCCCCCCGGCGCGCAAACGCCAGCCGCAGGGAGGCTTCCCAGGACGCGAAAGAATCGGTCTGCGGCGGAACAGGAAAATCGGGATGGCGCATCAGTGGTGCTGCACTGCAGCTAGGATTTTTCTCATCATAGCCAGATGCCGCAGGTTTCGCACTCGACTTTTTCTGCAAGACACCTGTGCGTCAAACAGCGACCAAGTCGCGTACGCCATCGGCTTCCATGTTGGCGCCGTCGCCCTGGGCGATGACCTCGCCACGGCTCATGACGACATAGCGATCCGCAATGCTGCGGGCGAAATCGTAGTACTGCTCGACCAGCAGCACCGACATGCCGAATTCGTCCACCAGACGGCGCAACGTGCGGCCGATCTCCTGGATGATCGACGGCTGAATGCCCTCGGTCGGTTCGTCCAGGATCAGCAGGCGCGGCTCGCTCATCAGCGCGCGGCCGATCGCCAGTTGCTGCTGCTGGCCGCCGGACAGATCGCCACCGCGCCGCCCCTTCATCTCCTTGAGCACCGGAAACAGCGCATAGATCGAATCGGGCACCTTGGACGGCGCGCGCTTGGCGGCAGCCCCGATCAGCAGGTTCTCTTCCACCGTCAGGCGCGGAAAAATCTCGCGGCCTTGCGGCACATAGGCGAGGCCCTGGGAGACCCGCTCATACGCGGGCAGCTTCTGGATGGCGTGCCCTTCCCAATCGATCGCGCCGCTGGCAGTGGGCACCACGCCCATCAGGCACTTGAGCAGCGTTGTCTTACCCACGCCGTTGCGGCCGAGCAGCGTGGTCAGCTTGCCTGCCGGCACCTCGAAGCTGACATTGCGCAGGATGTGGCTGCCGCCGTAAAACTGGTTCAGTTGCTGGACCTGCAACATATCAACGCCCCAAATACGATTCAATGACACGCTCGTCACGCTTGACGGCATCGAGCGTGCCTTCGGCCAGGACGCTGCCCTCGGCCAGCACGGTCACGCGCCCCTTCTCCCCCGCCAGCGCGGCAACGAACTCCATGTCGTGCTCGACCACCATGATCGAGCACGAGCCACGCAGGCCGTTGAGCAGCGCGGCCAGTTGCATCGTCTCCTCATCCGTCATGCCGGCGACGGGCTCATCGAGCAGCAGCAGTTGCGGTTGCTGCATCAGCAGCATGCCGATCTCCAGCCGCTGCTTCTGCCCGTGCGAGAGCAGGCCGGCAGGCCGATACGCCTCTGCTTCCAGGTGGATGCGGCCAAGCGTTTCTTCGATGCGCTGGCGGCCGTCATTCAGCAATCGGGCGCGCAGCGACACCCACCAGCGCTTGTCAGCCTTCATCGCCAGTTCGAGGTTCTCCCACACGGTGTGCTGCTCGAATACGGTGGGCTTCTGGAACTTCCGGCCGATGCCGATCTGCGCGATGCGAGGTTCGGTCAGTCGCAGCAGGTCGATGCTCTGACCAAGGAACACCCGGCCCGTGACATCCGCATTGCGCGGGCCGGTCTTGCCGGTGATCACGTCCATCATCGTGGTCTTGCCCGCGCCGTTGGGGCCGATAATGCAGCGCAGCTCGCCGTGGTCGATCGACAGCGTGAGCGCGTTCAGCGCGCGAAAGCCGCCAAAGCGCACCGTCACGTCTTCGAGATACAGGATGGCGCCGTGCGAGACATCAATCGTGTCCGGCTCGACCAGGTGGCCCATGCCGGTGGCGGTGCCGGTTTCCGCGCGGTCGGGGAGTTCGGTAAAGGTGCTCATGCGTGGTCTCCGGCGGGGGGTGCGGCGGTGGCTGCCGTAGCTTCGGGCGCCTTGGCTTGCGTGGGCACGCGCTTCTGTACGCGCAGCCCGGCCCAAAGCCCCAGCACGCCGTTCGGCAGATACAGCGTCACCAGCACGAAGATCGCCCCGAGCACGAACAGCCAGTACTCCGGCACCCACGCCGTCAGCAGCGTCTTGGCCCCGTTGACGAGGAACGCGCCGATGATCGGGCCGACAAGCGTGCCGCGCCCACCCACGGCCACCCACACGGCCATCTCGATCGAGTTGCCCGGCGACATCTCGCCTGGGTTGATGATGCCGACCTGCGGCACGTACAGCGCCCCTGCAATGCCACACAGCACCGCAGAGAACGTCCACACGAACAGCTTGTAGCCGAGCGGGTTGTAGCCGGAGAACATCACGCGCGCTTCGGCATCACGAATGGCCGTGACCACGCGCCCAAACTTGGAGGTGACGATCGCGCGGCAGGCGATGAATGCCAGCACCAGCGCCACAAACGTCGCGACAAAGAGCACCGTGCGGGTCGACAACGCGGCAATCGGGAAGCCAAGAATGCGCTTGAAATCGGTAAAGCCGTTGTTGCCGCCAAAGCCCGTTTCATTGCGGAAGAACAGCAGCATGGCCGCATACGTCATCGCTTGCGTGATGATCGACAGGTACACGCCTTTCACGCGCGAGCGGAAGGCGAAGAAGCCGAACAGCCAAGCCAGCACGCCGGGCACCAGAATCACCAGCAGCATGGCCCAGGCGAAATGCTCGGTGCCGTGCCAGAACCAGGGCAACTCCTTCCAGTCGAGGAAGACCATAAAGTCCGGCAGGTCGCTTTTGTACACGCCGTCCCGGCCGATCGAGCGCATCAGGTACATGCCCATCGCGTAACCGCCCAGCGCGAAGAACACGCCATGGCCGAGGCTCAGGATGCCGCAGTAGCCCCACACCAGATCAAGCGCCAATGCCGCCAGTGCGTAGCACATGATCTTGCCGATCAAGGTGAGCGCATACGCCGACAGATGCAGCGGGCTGCCCTCCGGCACCAGCAGCGCGCACACCGGTGCCCCGATGCAGACGATGAGAGACACCAGCACCAGCGCAGACCACCCGCGCCGCGACAGCAACGGCATGCGCGCCGGAATATCGAGAGAGAACTTGGTCGTCATGGATCAGGCCTCCGCGCTGCGGCCCTTGAGGGCGAACAGGCCCTGCGGACGCTTCTGGATGAACAGCACGATCAGCACCAGCACGATGATCTTCGCCAGCACCGCGCCGTAGAACGGCTCAATGAACTTGTTGATGAGCCCCAGCCCAAACGCACCAATGATGGTGCCGGCCAACTGCCCCACCCCGCCCAGCACCACGGCCATGAACGAATCGATGATGTAGCTCTGACCGAGATCCGGCCCGACGTTACCGATCTGCGAAAGCGCGCAGCCACCCAGCCCGGCAATGCCCGCACCGAAAGCGAAAGCGTAGCTGTCCACCTTCCACGTGCGCACGCCCACGCAGGCGGCCATCGTGCGGTTCTGCGTCGTGGCGCGTACGAACAAGCCCAGGCGCGTGCGGTTGAGTACGGCCCATGCAATCGCCACCACTGCCAGTGCAAACAGCAAAATCACGAGCCGGTTGTACGGCAGGATCAGGCCCGGATACAGCGCAATGCCGCCGCTCATCCAGCTCGGGTTGGCCACCTCCACGTTCTGTGCGCCGAAGATCGAGCGCACGGCCTGCATCAGCAACAGGCTGATCCCGAAGGTGGCAAGCAGCGTTTCCAGCGGACGACCGTACAGATGACGCAGCACAAGCCGCTCCAATGCAAAGCCGACCATGGCCGCCGCCAGAAATGCCGCAGGCAGTGCTGCCGGCAGATACCAGTCGAATGCGTTCGGGAAGTAGTGGCGGAAGATCGTCTGCACCACGTAGGTGGCATACGCGCCGATCATCAGGAACTCGCCGTGCGCCATGTTGATGACGCCGATCAGGCCATAGGTGATGGCCAGCCCCAGTGCAGCGAGCAGCAGCACCGAGCCCAGGCTCAGGCCAGCGAACAGGTTGCCGATCAGCTCGGCCTTGCGCTCCTGTGCCGACAGGCTATCGAGTGCCTGCTGTGCCGCCGCGCGCAGTTCGTCATCCGCCCCACTGTCTTTGGCGAGCAGTGGCGCGATGTGCTGGCGCGTCTGCGGGTTGGTATCCGAGCCCAGCAGCTTGAGTGCTTCGAGCTTCTCGGCATGCGTGCCGTCGTCGAGTGCGAGATTGGCCCACAGCAGATGCAGCTTGGTGCGCAGTTCAGGATCGGTCTCGTGCTTGCGTGCCGCATCGACGATCGGGCGCGAGGCCGTCTCCGGATGCGCGAGCAGCGTGTCGACGGCTTGCGCACGCACGGCGCGGTCGGGTGACTGCAAGACGAAGCCGCTCGCGGCGCTATCGACTTGCGAACGCAACGCGTTGTTCAGCGTGAGGGATTGCAGATCGTCTGCCTTGACCGTCACCGGCTGGCCAGAGACTGCATCGAGATAGCGTTCACCATCCTGGCGCACCATGCCAACAGCGGGCGCGAAGAACAGCGCATCGTTCTGCAAAGCCTGCAGGATGGGGCCAGCCTGTTCAGCAGGCGCGGCAGTCAGTGCGTTGAGCGCCTTCACCTTGGCATCGAAGTCATCTTCGGCCAACGGCTTGAGATCAGCCTGGCTGAGCGAGACGGGAGGTTGCCCGGCAGCCCATGCCGATACAGCGGGCGTTGCAGCCAGACAAAGCGCACACAGCAGCGCAGCAAAGGAATGAGACAACCAGCGGGACAAGCGCATCATGGCAATCCGATGCGTGGCGGCCGGGGTTGAGGCCGCTCCGCCACGTCGTACAGCGTCGTTCAAAGGACAAGCCACGTGCGTCACGTGACCTGCCCGCCTGACTACATCACTTGCTTGCAACCATGTCAGGCTTGCCCTCGTTGCCCGGAATGTATGGGCTCCACGGCTTGGCGCGGATCACTGTCGGCGTCTTCCACACCACGTTGAACTGGCCGTCACCACGTACTTCGCCGATCATCACGGGCTTGCTCAGGTGATGGTTGTTGTTCATCACCAGCGTGAAGCCCGACGGCGCCTTGAACTGCTGGCCGTACATTGCCTGGCGCACCTTGTCCACGTCGGTGGTGCCGGCCTTCTCGACGGCCTGCTTCCACATCATGATGCCGACGTAGGTGGCTTCCATCGGGTCATTGGTGACACGCTTGTCGCCGCCCGGCAGGTTATTGGCCTTCACCCACGCGGCCCACTTCTTCTTGAAATCGTCGTTGACCGGGTTCTTGACCGACATGAAGTAGTTCCACGCTGCAAGCTGGCCAGCCAGCGGCTTGGTGTCGATGCCGCGCAGCTCTTCTTCACCCACCGAGAACGCGACCACCGGCACGTCCTTCGCCTTCAGGCCGGCGTTGCCGAGTTCCTTGTAGAACGGGACATTCGAATCGCCGTTGATCGTGGAGATCACGGCCGTCTTGCCACCCTGGGAGAACTTCTTGATGTTGGCGACGATGGTCTGGTAATCGGCGTGGCCGAACGGCGTGTAGACCTCTTCGATGTCGCTGTCCTTCACGCCCTTGCTGTGCAGGAAGGCGCGCAGGATCTTGTTGGTCGTGCGCGGGTACACGTAATCGGTGCCCAGCAGGAAGAAGCGCTTGGCGCCACCGCCCTCCTTGCTCATCAGGTATTCCACGGCCGGAATGGCCTGCTGGTTGGGTGCAGCCCCCGTGTAGAAGACGTTTCTCGACATCTCCTCGCCTTCGTACTGCACTGGGTAGAACAGCAGGCCGTTGAGCTCCTCATACACCGGCAGCACCGACTTGCGCGACACCGACGTCCAGCAGCCGAACGTGACGGCGACCTTGTCCTGCGTCAGCAGCCCGCGGGCCTTCTCGGCAAACAGCGGCCAGTTCGAAGCCGGGTCCACCACCACCGGCTGCAGCTGGCGGCCGAGCACACCGCCGCTCTTGTTGATCTCGTCGATGGTCATCAGCGCCACGTCTTTGAGCGACGTTTCGGAGATGGCCATGGTGCCCGAGAGCGAATGCAGGATGCCGACCTTGATCGGCTCTTTTGCCTGAGCAAACGCGAGGTTCGGCATGGACGAGAGGGACAACACCGTTGCTGCGGCGACTGCCGACAGCTTCAACAGCTCACGACGTTTCATTGCGGCTCCTTGGGTCTATTGGTGGCGAGAACGACTCCCGGATGCCTAAAGTGCAACTACCGTGCCATCACTTTCCGCTCACCGGATGGGAAATCCGCGCCAAAACGGTGCCAAAGCCGCGCCAGTTGCGCGCATTTAGCTCGGGTGATGCGCATGCATGGGGCACGCGCAGACAAGCACAAAACCAGCCAAACGCAAGGAGAGCGCAACAAGAAAAAAAGGCCGGCATTGCGCCGGCCCTTTCAGACAGATGGGAAAGTCTTTCAGGAATAGCGTCGCGAGATCGACTCCGCCACGCACACCGGACGCTCCTGCCCTTCCCGCTCGATGGTCACGGCCCAGGTCATCTGCGCGCCCGTGAGTGTGGGTGCATTGGGCAGCGGCGGCAGCGCTTCCATCTCCACCAGGCTCACGCGTGCGCGCACACGGCTACCCACAGGCACCGGCGCGGTGAAGCGAACCTTGTTCAGACCGTAGTTCACGCCCATCTTCACGTCCGGCATCTCGATCGCGTTCGCCATCAGCATCGGCAGCAGCGAGAGCGTCAGAAAGCCATGCGCCACCGGCGCCCCAAACGGCGACTCCCGTTTGGCGCGCTCCACATCCACGTGAATCCACTGGTGATCGCCCGTCGCCTCGGCAAACAGGTTGACCTGCTGCTGCGTGATCTCGGTCCAATCGCTGACCGCAACCTCCTGGCCAATCAATCCTTTCAGCTCGTCGAGCGACTCGATGATGCGCATCTGGGTTGTCTCCTTGTTGTTGTTCGATGTGATATTCGATTCGCTCAGGCTTTCGGGCGGCGGCCAAACAGGCCCATACCCGTGACCGTGCAGACCAGCTCACCACGCTGGTTGCGCGCTTCCCAGCGATTGACCGCCACACCACGATCCGGCTTCGACTGCGACGGTTTGATCTCCATGCACGTGCTCGATACCGACAGCGTGTCACCTGGGTACACCGGTTTCATCCAGCGGATTTCGTCCACGCCTGGCGAGCCCATGCTGGCCGCCTTGCCAAGAAAGCCCGTCACCATCAGTCGCATCATGATCGCGCAGGTCATCCAGCCGCTTGAGATGATGCCGCCGTAGATGCTGTGCTTGGCCGCTTCTGCATCGATGTGGAACGGCTGCGGATCATATTGTCGGGCGAAGGTCAGGATCTCCTCTTCGGTGACGGTGTATGTGCCCATTTCCAGCGTACGACCCACTTCAAAGTCATCGAAGTAAAACGCGTACGGTAGCGTTGTCTCTGCCCGACTGTTTTCACTCATCTCGATCTCTCCTCAAAATGACAACGCCCCGCGAGAACGCGGGGCGCTGAAGGATGCCATTACGCTGCGTGTTGGAAACCCGGCAGCGACGCGAAGCGTGCCAGGTGATGATCCACGTCGCCAAGCGTGGTGTTGATCATCGTCAGCCGCTTGAACATGTGCGCAGCCGGCAGTTCGTTCGTCACGCCCATGCCGCCATGCAGTTGCACTGCTTCCTGGCCCACATCACGCGCAGCCTGGCCAACGCGCGCCTTGGCTGCCGATACATAGCGGCGGCGTGCTTCCACATCGCCATCTTCAAAGTGCGCGGCGGCAAGATAGGTAACCGAACGCGCCTGCTCGCCGTGGATGAACATGTCGACCATGCGATGCTGCAACGCCTGGAAGCGCGCAATGGGCACGCCAAACTGCTGACGCGTCTTGGTGTATTCCAGCGTGGCGGCGTTCAGCGCGTCGATCAGCCCGACCGCTTCAGCACACAGCAGCACGCAACCCAGGTCGGCTACCGCGTCGATGGTTTCCCATGCGTCGCCGGCCTTGCCCAGCAGCGTTGCCGGCGCGTTGTCGAAGCGGATGTCTGCAGCGCGCAGGTTGTCGATCGTGCGATAGTCCTTGACCGTCACGCCTGCGGCGTCGCGGTCAACCACGAACAGCGACAGGCCAGCGGTATCGCGTGCCTCGCCGCCCGTGCGTGCGGAAACGATCAGCTTGTCGGCCTGTGCGCCGTGCACGACCACTGCCTTCTCGCCGGAGAGCGTCCAGCCGCTGCCCTGCTGCGCAGCGCGCGTGGCAACGTTGAAGAGTTCGTAGCGCGATTGACGCTCACCAAAAGCGATGGCCAGCTTGACGGCACCACCAGCCACCTGCTCCAGCAGCGCATCTTGACCACCCGCGAGCTTGAGCGCCTGCGCGCCCAGCACGGTGGCCTGATACGGCTCCACGACCAGGCCGCGGCCCAGTTGTTGCATCACCACCAGCAGGTCCATTGCACGGCCGTCGAAACCACCTTGCGCTTCCGGCACCGGCAGCGCAGTCAGACCCAACTCGGCGATGCTGTCCCACGCACGCTGCGACACGCCCTCGGGCGAGTACACGATCTTGTTGCGCGCTTCAAAGCCGTAGTCCTTGTCGACAAAGCGGCGCACGGCATCGGCCAGTTGCTTCTGTTCGTCGGTGAACGAGAAATCCATAGTTGTCTCCGTTATCCGTTCTGATCAGACGCCGAGGATCATCTGCGAGATGATGTTGCGCTGGATCTCGTTCGACCCGCCGTAGATGGAGGTCTTGCGATAGTTGAAGTAGTACGGCGCGAGCGGTGCCGCATCGTTGTCGCCGGTCACGGCTTGCGTGATCTCGCCCTCCAGATAGCTCGGGTCGAACGGCTGCGCATACGGCCCCACAGCCTCGACCATCAGCTCGGTCAGCATCTGCTGGATCTGCGTGCCCTTGATCTTGAGCAGCGAAGCCTCGGGGCCAGGGCCCTTGCCGGCGTTCTCGCTCGACACCACGCGCAGCACAGTGATCTCCAGCGCCATCAGCTCGATCTCCAGCGATGCCACCTTGGCAGCGAATACCGGGTCCTGCAGGAGCGGCTTGCCATTCTTCTGATGCTGCTGCGCAACGCGCTTGAGGAACGCCAGCTCGCGCTTAGAGTGTCCGACGCGTGCAATGCCGGTGCGCTCGTGGCCGAGCAGGTACTTGGCGTAGGTCCAGCCGCGGTTCTCTTCGCCGATGAGGTTCTCAACCGGCACCTTCACGTTGTCGAAGAACACCTCGTTCACTTCATGCTCTTCGTCCAGCATGATGATCGGGCGCACGGTGATGCCCGGCGTCTTCATGTCGATCAGCAGGAACGAAATGCCCTCTTGCTTCTTGGCGTCCGGGTCGGTGCGGACGAGGCAGAAGATCATGTCGGCGTGCTGGCCGAGCGTGGTCCAGGTCTTCTGGCCGTTGACGATGTAGTGATCGCCCTCGCGCACGGCGCGCGTCTTGACCGAGGCCAGGTCCGAGCCCGAGCCGGGTTCGGAGTAGCCCTGGCACCACCAGTCGGTGCAATCGACGATGCGCGGCAGGAAGTAGCGCTTCTGCGCTTCGTTGCCGTACTTCATGATCACGGGCGCAACCATGCTGACGCCGAACGGCAGCACGCCGGGCGCGCCGATCTCCGCGCACTCTTCGTCCCAGATATGCTTTTGGATGGGGGACCAGCCGGTACCGCCCCACTCGACCGGCCAGTGCGGTACCGACCAGCCCTTGCCCGCCAGTGCCTTGTGCCAGCGAACGAAATCTTCGCGGTTCAGGCGGCGGTGATTCAACACCTTGTCTTGAATGTCCTTCGGCAGATTGGCTTGCAGCCAGCCGCGGACTTCCTGGCGGAACGCATCATCGGCCGCCGAGTAGTTCAGATCCATGCCTGTCTCCTGTGGTTGGCGCTCCGCCGTGGCAAATCGGCGGAGCACGTTCTATCGGACCGGCGCGGACCTGAATCGGGCGACTAGTGCACGGGCTGCTTGAGCGCATCCGGCACCAGCAGCGGCATCAACTCGATGCCTTCCTCTGCCAGCTCCTGCGCTTCCTCCCGAGACGTCGTCCCGCGAATGCCCCGCTCCGGCGCCTCGTCGTAATGCATGCGACGCGCCTCTTCTGCAAACCGGTCGCCGACGTCCTCGGTGTTGGCCAGGACATGGCGCACGGCTTTCAGGTAGAGCTGTTGCAGGGCTGCGGGCACACCACCCTCGCCTTCGCCTGTCTTGGTGGCGCCCCCCTTCTGGGCGGCCTCCGCACGTGACGACGACAGATTCAGGCGCGGCGCACTCGGTAGGCGCTCAACCTCGTTGTGACCGCAAACCGGGCACGTCAGCAGCCCGCGTTCCTGCTGCGATTGCAGGTCGGCATCGGAACCGAACCAGCCTTCGAAGCGGTGGTCATTGGCACAACGGAGATCCAGCACTTTCATGATCGGTCCAGCGCATGGGGATGAGTGTATCCCCGATTCGAAAATTTGTGAACGGTCGTGCTAATTTTTTCGCACGACCGTTCGCTATAGTAACGACAGCAGGAAGACGGCTTGACCAGACGACTATACAAGAGGCTCAGACAGCACCTGGCGTCCACGCACCCGACAGAATCTTCTCGAGCCAGAACGTGCCGATAATGGTCTTCACGTCAGAAATCTTGCCTTCACGCACCCAGTCGATCAACTGGCCCGCCGGCGTGATAAAGGTCTCAAGAAACTCACCTTCGTCGAGCATCGCCTCGCCCTGTTCGAGATCACGCGCGAGATAGATGTCAATGAACTCGGTAGAGTATGAGATGACCGGGTGGATGCGAGTGAGGTAGTCCCAGCGTTCAGCCGTGTAGCCGGTTTCCTCAATCAGCTCGCGCTTGCCGCACGCCAGCGCGCCCTCTTGCGGGTCGAGCTTGCCAGCGGGGAATTCGATCATCACCTTGCCGACCGGGTAGCGGAACTGCCGCTCCATCAGCACAGTGCCGTCGTCAAACAGCGGGATCATCATGACCGCGCCCGGGTGGATCAGGTACTCGCGGCTGGCGTTGCGGCCGTCCGGCAAGCGGACGATGTCCTGCTTGAGCGTGAGGAACTTACCCTGATGCATCAAGGCCGATGCGACCTGTGTCTCGCGCAGGCCGGCATCCGGGTCAGACGTCATGTCTGCGGATGCGGGGAACGTGGATGCGGGATTGCTATCGGACATGGCGCTCTCTCATGCCGAGACAGCGGGTGCCTGCCCGGCGGGTGATCAACGGGAGTGGCGAACCAGGTATTGCCACGTAAAGCCAGGAAACGCGAACACCAACATCAGGCAAGCAGTGATTGCGTAGAACTGCCAGCCTTGCGGGAAGGCATTACCCTGGCTCGATTCAATGCCGAAGCCGATCAACCCCACCACAACATACATGGCGATCAGCTCGGTACCGCGCAGCCAGAACGGCTTGCGCGGCCAGCGTGCCGGCACCAGGGCCAACACGCGTTGATTGACGAACGGCAGATTGGCACAGATCAGTGCCAACACGATGACAAACAAGCCGCCCGTCGATGCGTTCACGATCGCGCCTGATTAAGAAGCCAGCGTCAGGCGAATTGCCTGGTAGCACAGCGCCATCAGGCCGGCCGGGAAGATACCCAGCAGCAGCACCAGCAGACCGTTGACCGACAGTACCGAACGCAGGCCGAAGGTGGCTTCCACCGGACCTTCGTCAGCCGGGGCATCAAAGTACATGACCTTGATGACACGCAGGTAGTAGAACGCACCCACCAGCGAGAACAGCACGGCCACGATAGCCAGCCACGGCATGCCAGCATCCACCACCGCACCCAGCACCGACAGCTTGGCGTAGAAGCCGACCGTCGGCGGCAGACCTGCCAGCGACATCATCATGAACAGCGTCAGCAGCGCAAACCAGGGGCTCTTCTTCGACAAGCCCTTCAGGTCAGCAATGTCTTCCGCCTCGTAGCCCTTGCGCGACAACAGCAGAATGATGCCGAAGGCACCCAGCGTGGTCAGCACGTAAGTCACGGCGTAGAACATCGAGGCGCTGTAAGCCTGAGCCGTCAGATCCGGCTTGCCGGCACTCACGCCCGACAGCAGACCCAGCAGCAGAAAGCCCATGTGCGAAACCGTCGAATACCCCAACAGGCGCTTGAAATTCGCCTGCACCACACCAGTGATATTACCGATGGCCAGCGAGAGCACGGCCAGCACGATCAGCATGTTCTGCCAGTCAAACGCCAGCGGCAGCAAGCCTTCAACCAGGATGCGCAGCGTCATGGCAAACGCAGCCAGCTTCGGTGCACCCGCGATCAGCAGCGTCACGGCCGTCGGCGAGCCTTGATACACGTCAGGCACCCACATGTGGAACGGCGCCACACCTAGCTTGAATGCCAGGCCAGCCACCAGGAACACCACGCCGAACACCAGGATTGTCTTGTTGATGTTGCCCGTGTTGATCTGGCGGAACACCTCTCCCAGGTCCAGCGAGCCGGTCGCGCCGTACATCATCGACATACCGTACAGCAGCAGACCCGATGCCAGTGCACCGAGGATGAAGTACTTCATCGCCGATTCCGACGAGACGTTCGCGCCACGGCGCAATGCCACCAGCGTGTACGAAGCCAGCGACAGCAGTTCCAGACCCAGATAAAGCGTCAGGAAGTTATTGCCGGTGATCATCACCACCTGACCGCCAAGCGTGAACAGCGCGAACATGTAGAACTCGCCGTTGTACATGTCGCGATCAGCCAGGTACTTGCGCGTGTAGATCAGCGTCACGAACACCGCCAGTGCGGCCACGGAGCACAGCACGTTGGCCATCGGATCAATCACGGCCAGGTTGCTGAACACGTAGTGCGTTTCACCGGCCGCCGCATTGATGGCAAACCAGACGCTCAGCACCAGCGTGATCGTCAGCGACACCGGATAGGCAACGCTGCTGCGGTTCTGACCGCGCGCCAGGTCAATCCAGTTGACGGCACCGATGCCGAGCGCGAGGAAGATGATCGGGGCGATAGCCGCCATGGATGAGGACAATTGCATGGTTTCTTCTCCCCGCTTACAGCTTGCTCTGAGCCACGTGGGTGAGGAGATTCACCACGGACGCATGCATGACATCGGTAAAGGGCTTCGGATACAGGCCCATGTAAAGCGTTGCGATCGCCAGCACGCCGAGCATGAAGAATTCACGGCAGTTCAGGTCTTTCAGCTCGGCGACGTGCTTGTGCGTCACGTCGCCAAAGATCACGCGTTTGACCATCCACAGCGAATAAGCAGCGCCGAAGATCAGGGCGGTAGCCGCCAGCAGGCCAATCCAGAAGTTGTACTTGACCGAACCCAGGATGACCATGAATTCGCCAACGAAACCGGAGGTCGCCGGCAGGCCGCAGTTGGCCATCGCGAAGAACACCGACAGCGCGGCAAACTTCGGCATCGTGTTCACCACACCGCCGTAATCGGCGATCTGGCGCGAGTGCACGCGGTCATACAGCACACCGATGCACAGGAACATCGCACCGGAGATGAAGCCGTGCGAAATCATCTGGACGATACCGCCCTCAATACCGATCTCGTTGAAGATGAAGAAGCCCAGCGTGACGAAGCCCATGTGCGCGATCGACGAATACGCGACCAGCTTCTTCATGTCAGCCTGCACCAGTGCAACCAGACCGATGTAGATCACGGCGATCAGCGAGATCGCGATGATGAACGCGGACAATTGATGGCTTGCGTCCGGCGCGATCGGCAGCGAGAACCGCAGGAAACCGTAGGCACCCAGCTTCAGCATGATGGCGGCCAGCACCACGGAACCGCCGGTCGGCGCTTCCACGTGGGCGTCAGGCAGCCAAGTGTGCACCGGCCACATCGGCACCTTCACGGCGAAGGCCATGAAGAACGCGATGAAGATCAGGATCTGCTCGTTCATCGACAGCTTGACCTGATGCCACTGCAGGATCTCGAACGTACCACTGTGGAAGTACAGATACAGCAGCGCAACCAGCGTCAGCAGCGAACCCAGCAGCGTGTACAGGAAGAACTTGAACGCCGCGTACACGCGATTCGGACCACCCCACACACCGATGATGATGTACATCGGGATCAGCGTGGCTTCGAAGAAAACGTAGAACAGCATGCCGTCGAGCGAGGCGAACACACCGATCATCAGACCCGACAGGATCAGGAACGCGGCCATGTACTGCGCCACACGCTCGGTGATCACTTCCCAGGCCGCGATCACCACGATCACCGTGATGAACGCAGTCAGCACCACGAACCACATCGAGATGCCGTCGACACCCAGGTAGTAGTTGATGTGGAAGCGCTCGATCCAGCTCGACTTCTCGACGAACTGCATCGCCGCCGTGGTCTTATCGAAACGCGTGAAGAGCGGCAGCGTGATCACAAAGCTGATTAGCGAGCCGATCAGCGACATCCAGCGGACATAACCGGGATTGCGGTCTGAGCCCGAGGCCAGCACCAGCACGCCGAAGAAGATCGGCAGCCAGATCGCAAAAGACAGAACCATTTTTGTTATCCCTTATTTGCCCGCCAGGAACACGAAGTACGTCAGCAGGCCAACCGTGCCGACAATCATCGCGAACGCGTAGTCATAGATGTAGCCGGACTGGAGCAGGCGCACGACGCTCGCGAACCAACCCACCAGACGCGCGCTGCCGTTCACGACCACGCCGTCGATCACACCCTGATCGCCGCCCTTCCACAGGCCGCGGCCAACCTTGACCGCACCGTTGGCGAAGACGATCTCGTTGATCTTGTCCATGTAGTACTTGTTGTCCAGCAGCTTGTAGAGGCCGGAGAAACGCTTGGCGATTGCAGCCGGAATGTCCGGGCGCTTCAGGTAGAAGAACCACGACAGCACCACACCCGACACCAGCAGGATGAACGGAACCGACGTGAAGCCGTGCACCGCCATCTCAACCCAGCCGTGGAAGTCTTCGCCCAGCACCTTCATGGCTTCGTGGTTCTCGCCATTGAAGATCACCTGTGCGAACGCCACGCCGTGCTTGAAGAACTCGCCGAACAGCATCGGCTGGATCGCCCAGGCACCGATCACCACCGACGGAATCGCCAGCAGCACCAGCGGCACCGTCACCACCCACGGCGACTCGTGCGGCTTTTCGCCCGGCGCCAGACCGTGATGCTCGTGGCCGCCATCTTCCTCTTCGTGATGTTCGTCGTGGTGCTGATCAGCCTTGCCGAAACGCTCTTCCCCGTGGAACACCAGGAAGTACATGCGGAACGAGTAGAACGCCGTCACGAACACACCACCCAGCACGGCCCAGTAGGCAAACTGAGCGCCCGGCAGGTGCGATTCCGCGACCGCCTCGATGATCGAATCCTTCGAGTAGAACCCCGAGAAGAACGGCGTACCGATCAGTGCCAGCGAACCCACCAGTGACGTCAGCCACGTGATCGGCATGTACTTGCGCAGGCCGCCCATGTTGCGCATGTCCTGATCGTGGTGCATGCCGATGATGACCGAGCCCGCACCCAGGAACAGCAGCGCCTTGAAGAACGCGTGCGTCATCAGGTGGAACACGGCGACCTGGTATGCCGATGCGCCCAGCGCAACGGTCATATAGCCAAGCTGCGACAGCGTCGAATACGCCACGACGCGCTTGATGTCGGTCTGAATGATGCCCAGGAAACCCATGAACAGCGCGGTAATGGCGCCGATGATCAGCACGAACGACAGCGCGGTGTCCGACAACTCGAACAGCGGCGACATGCGCGCAACCATGAAGATGCCGGCGGTCACCATGGTGGCCGCGTGGATCAGCGCGGAAATCGGGGTCGGACCTTCCATCGAGTCCGGCAGCCACACGTGCAGAGGGAACTGTGCCGACTTACCCATCGCGCCGATGAACAGGCAGATGCAGGCGACCGTCAGCATGTGCCAGTCGGTGCCAGGGAAGCCGATGGTCGCCAGATTGTCACGAGCGGCGAACACGTCTGCGTAGCTCAGGCTGCCGCTGTACGCCAGCAGCAGGCCAATGCCAAGTACGAAGCCGAAGTCACCCACACGGTTGACCAGGAATGCCTTCATGTTGGCGTAGATCGCCGTCGGGCGCTTGAACCAGAAGCCGATCAGCAGATACGACACCAGGCCCACCGCTTCCCAGCCGAAGAACAGCTGCAGGAAGTTGTTGCTCATCACGAGCATCAACATCGAGAAGGTGAACAGCGAGATGTAGGCGAAGAAACGGTTGTAGCCGTCGTCTTCTGCCATGTAGCCGATGGTATAGATGTGCACCATCAGAGAGACGAAGGTCACCACGCACATCATCATCGCCGTGAGCGAATCGATGAGGAAGCCGACTTCCATTTTCAGCGAGCCGACCGTCATCCATTCGTAGACGGTGGCGTTATAGCCGGCGCCGTTAATGACATCGAGCAGCACCGACACCGACAGGATGAAGGCGATCGCCACACCAAGGATGGTGACGCTGTGGGACGTCTTGCGGCCGATCTTCTCGCCGAAGAACTTGGTGCCGAACAGCCCGGCGATCGCTGAGCCGGCGAGCGGCGCAAGCGGGATCGCCAGCAGCAGGTTGGGATTGAGCGTAGTAGCCATGGAGCTTCTTATAAGTGGATACGCCGATCAGCCCTTGAGGCTGTCCAGATCGTCAACGTTGATGGTGTCCAGGTTACGGAACAGCACCACCAGGATGGCGAGACCAATCGCGGATTCCGCCGCGGCCACCGTCAGGATGAAAAACACGAACACCTGCCCCGCCAGGTCACCCAGGTAGTGGGAGAACGCAACGAAGTTCATGTTGACCGCAAGCAGCATCAATTCGATCGCCATCAGCAGCACGATGACGTTCTTGCGGTTCAGGAAGATGCCGACGATGCTGATGGCAAACAGCACCGCGCCGAGCACGAGGTAATGGGCAAGGGATAGCGAAGACATATGGATACTCCCGGGGCTCAGCTCTTGGAATCAGCCGAAGCTGCGCCTGCCGCCTTCTCGGCCGGCATCGAGACCAGGCGCACGCGGTCCTTGCGCTGCACGCGGATCTGATCGGCCACCTTCTGGCTCTTGGTGTCCTTACGACGGCGGGCCGTCAGCGCCACGGCGGCGACGATAGCCAGCAGCAGCACGATGCCCGCCACTTCGAAGGCGTAGATGTAATCGGTGTAGATCAGCTTGCCGAGCGCCTGCGTATTTGGGCCTTGGAAGCCCTTGGGCAATTCCTGCACAGGCTGTACGCGCCCCATGAAAGTCTTGGTCAGCACCACAGCCATTTCCAGGATGATGACCACGCCTACGAACGCCGCCAGAGGCACATACGTCCAGAAGTCTCGTCGCAGGTGTTCGATGTCGATGTCAATCATCATCACCACGAACAGGAACAGCACCATCACTGCCCCCACGTAGACCAGCACCAGCGTAATGGCGAGGAATTCCGCCTTGAGCAGCATCCAGATCGCCGCCGCGGTGAAGAACGACAGCACGAGGAACAGCGCCGCGTGTACCGGGTTCTTCGCGGTGATGACCTTCAGCGCTGAGAGCACCAGCACCAGCGCGAAACAGTAGAAGATGATCGTCGTGATTTCCATGATCCTGGCGCGGGCCGTTTTGCGGCACGCGCTTGTCCAAAGCCGCGGCGGCATGATGCCGCCGTAGCTGGTTGGCTCACGAGGAGCCGTTGTACTTCCGGAATTTCAACTGCACCACTCGCCGCTTGCCCAGCGAGTGTCTTGAATCAGCGGTACTTTGCGTCGGCCGCCTTGCTCGCCGCGATTTCCGGCTCGAAGCGATCGCCCACGGCCAGCAGCATGTCCTTGGTGAAGTACAGGTCGCCGCGCTTCTCACCGTGGTATTCCAGGATGTGCGTCTCGACGATGGCATCGACCGGGCAAGCTTCTTCACAGAAGCCGCAGAAAATGCACTTGGTCAGGTCGATGTCGTAGCGCGTGGTGCGGCGGGTGCCGTCGTCGCGCTGATCCGACTCGATCGTGATGGCCATAGCCGGGCACACGGCTTCGCACAGCTTGCATGCGATGCAGCGCTCTTCCCCGTTCGGGTAGCGGCGCAATGCGTGCAGACCACGGAAGCGCGGCGACAGCGGCGTCTTCTCTTCCGGGAAGAGCACAGTGATCTTGCGCGCGAACAGATAGCGCCCGGTCAACGCCATGCCCTTGAAGAGTTCCTTCAGGAGCAGGCTGTTAAAGAATTCCTTGATGGATAGCAACATGGTGCGCCCCTATTGTCCCGTTACTTCCAGATGTTCCACGGCGACACCAGCCAGATGGCAACGATGATCAGCCAACCTACGGTGAGCGGAATAAAGATCTTCCAGCCCAAGCGCATGATCTGGTCATAGCGATAACGCGGGAACGATGCGCGCAGCCAGATGAAGACCGACAGCAGCAGGAAAACCTTGATCAGCAGCCAGAAGAAGCCCGGAATCCAGTTGAACACCGGAGCATCGATCGGCGGGGCCCAGCCACCCAGGAACATCGTTGCCGTCATCGCCGAGATGACGATCATGTTGATGTACTCGGCCAGGAAGAACAGCGCGAACGCCATGCCCGAGTACTCGATCATGTGGCCGGCCACGATTTCCGACTCGCCTTCCACCACGTCAAACGGGTGACGGTTGGTTTCCGCCACGCCCGAGATGAAGTACACGCCGAACATCGGCAGCAGCGACAGCCAGTTCCACGACAGGATGTTCACCCCGTGGTCCGCAAAGAAACCGCGGTTCTGTGAGTTGACGATGTCCGACAGGTTCAGGCTGCCCGTCACCATCAGCACGGTCACGAGCGCAAAGCCCATGGCGATTTCGTACGAAATCATCTGTGCCGAAGCCCGCATCGCGCCCAGGAACGCGTACTTGGAGTTCGAAGCCCAACCGGCCAGAATCACGCCGTACACACCCACGGAGCTGATCGCCATGACATACAACAGACCAGCATTGATGTTCGACACCACAGCTTCGGCCTGGAATGGCACCACCGCCCAGATCGCCACAGCCGGCATCAGCACCATCAGCGGCGCAATGATGTACAGGCCACGGCTGACCTGGCTCGGCACCATGACTTCCTTGAGCAGGAGCTTAAGCACGTCGGCGATCGGCTGCAGCAGGCCCATCGGGCCCACGCGGTTCGGACCCAGACGCACGTGCATCCAGCCAATCAGCTTGCGCTCCCAGAGGATCAGGTAAGCCACGCACAGCAGCAGCGGCAGGATGATGCAGACCGCACGCACCAGCGTCCAGATCAGCGGCCACCAGCCACCGAAGGTCGCCGTGCCGAAAGAAGTAATCGACTCGATCATGTTGACCCTTACACCGTAGCCGCCAGCGCGGACGATTCAACCTTTTCAACGCTTACCACGCCGAACATCGCGCCCAGTTGAGCCGATGCCTCAGTCGCAGCCGGCACGCGGATCACGCCGGAAGCCAGCGATTTGTCCAGCACCGCCGGCAGCACCACGCTACCCTGCCCTTGCGTCACGCGAACAGCGTCGCCGTTGGCCAGACCCAGTTGCGCGAACAGATCGGCCGGCAGACCAGCGCGAACCGCAGCACGGGCAGCCGCCGTCAGTTGCAGCGAACCGGCGCGACGCACGATCGGATCGGCGTGATAGATGGGCACATCGGCCAGGCGCTCGATGCCAGCAGCAGCGGCGGCCGGGGCAGCAGTTTGCGCCGTCGTCGCATTCGACAGACGATCGGTCACCGGCTTGGCCAGCACGTCGTTGCGTACCACTTCCGAGGTGTCGTAATCGAAGCCCGACAGATTCAGCAGGTTGCCCAACACGCGCAGGACCTTCCAAGCCGGACGCGAATCACCCAGGCTGCGCACGACACCACTGAAGCTCTGCGGCAGGCCTTCGCAGTTGACGAAGGTGCCCGAGGTTTCAGTGAACGGCGCGGTCGGCAGCAGCACGTCGGCGTATTCCAGTGCGGCACGCGAGGCGAACGGCGCCAGCACGATCACGGTGTCAGCTTGGTCCAGCGCGGCGCGTGCCTGCGTCGGGTTGGCCGTATCGAATTCCGGCTCGGCGCCCAGCAGCACGTAAGCGCGGCGCGGCTGAGCCAGCATGGCAGCAGCGTCCAGGCCATTGCTCTGCGGCAGCGCGCCGGCAATGTAACCGCCGACCGTGTTGGCTGCTTCCGTCAGGAAGCCCAGCGCGGCACCGGTCTGCTGCGCGACCCATTGAGCCAGCGCATGCAGTTGCGAGAATTGCGGATGTGCCACAGCTGCGTTGCCGAGGAACACCGCCTTGCGCTCGCCCGAAGCCAAGCTGTCGGCGATGCGCTTGGCGACATCACCAGCTTCGACACCCTCCGTACCGGCCGGACGCGCAACGTTCTTAGACGCAGCAACAGCGACAGCCACTTGCGACAACAGCGACAGCCATTGCGACGGTGCGCCCAGCAGTCGCGTAGCGGGCATCAGCAGGTCTTCGCCGCCAGCGCCGATCACGTTCAGTTGTCCACCCTTCTTGCCAGCCTGGCGCAGACGCGCGGCCAGCAGCGGATGATCCTTGCGCAGGAACGCGCCCACCACCAGCGTACGCTGCAGCAGCGACACATCGGCGATTGGCATGCCGAGCCACGGAGCACCCGTCGGCTTGGCGGAGAAATCGGACTGACGCAGGCGGAAGTCGACGTTGTCGCTGCCAATGCCGCGCACCAGCTTTTGCAGCAGGAACAGTTCTTCCAGCGTGCTGTGCGGGCTGGCCAGCGCGCCGATCTGCTCGGCGCCGTGGTCGCGTTTGATTTCGTTCAGGCCATTGGCGACGTATTCCAGCGCCGTGGTCCAGTCGACAGCCTTCCACTGACCGCCCTGCTTGAGCATCGGCTGAGTCAGGCGGTCGTCACTGTTCACGCCTTCGTAGGCGAAACGGTCCTTGTCGGACAGCCAGCATTCGTTGATCGCTTCGTTGTCCAGCGGCAGCACGCGCATCACGCGCTGGTTCTTCGTCTGGACGATCACGTTGGCACCCAGGCCGTCGTGCGGCGACACCGATTTGCGGCGTGCCAGTTCCCACGTACGGGCTGAGTAGCGGAAGGGCTTGCTGGTCAACGCGCCGACCGGGCACAGGTCGATCATGTTGCCCGACAGCTCCGAGTCAACGGTCTGACCAACGAACGTGGTGATCTCAGAATGCTCACCGCGGTTGAGCATGCCCAGTTCCATCACGCCGGCCACTTCCTGGCCGAAGCGGACGCAGCGCGTGCAGTGGATGCAGCGCGTCATCTCTTCCATGGAGATCAGCGGGCCCACGTTCTTGTGGAACACCACGCGCTTCTCTTCCTTGTAGCGCGATTCGGACTTGCCGTAACCGACGGCCAGATCCTGCAGCTGGCACTCGCCGCCCTGGTCGCAAATCGGGCAATCCAGCGGGTGATTGATCAGCAAGAATTCCATCACGGACTTCTGCGCCTTCACCGCCTTCTCGGAGTTGGTGAAGACCTTCATGCCCGCGGTGACCGGGGTAGCGCAGGCCGGCAGTGCCTTGGGCGCCTTCTCGACCTCGACCAGGCACATCCGGCAGTTGGCCGCGACCGACAGTTTGCGGTGATAGCAGAAGTGAGGAATGTAGGTGCCCGCTTGGCGAGCCGCCTCCATCACCAGGCTGCCTTCGGCAACCTCGACCTTCTTGCCATCGATTTCGATTTCAACCATGTTCTGCCACGCTTAAATGTAGGTGGGCACCATGCACTGCTTGTGTTCGACGTGATACGCGAACTCATCCCAGTAGTGCTTGAGCATGCCGCGGACCGGCATCGCGGCGGCATCGCCAAGCGCGCAGATGGTCCGGCCCATGATGTTCTCGGCCACGTTGTTGAGCAGTTCCAGGTCTTCCTGGCGGCCCTTGCCGTGCTCGATACGATCGACCACGCGGTACAGCCAGCCGGTGCCTTCACGGCACGGCGTGCACTGACCGCACGACTCTTCGAAGTAGAAGTACGACAGACGCAGCAGCGACTTCACCATGCAGCGCGTCTCGTCCATCACGATCACGGCACCCGAGCCCAGCATCGAGCCGGCCTTGGCGATCGAGTCGTAGTCCATGTCGGAGGCCATCATCAGGTCAGCCGGGACCACGGGCGCCGACGAGCCGCCCGGAATGACTGCCTTGAGCTTCTTGCCACCGCGCATGCCACCGGCCAGCTCCAGGAGTGTGGAGAACGGCGTGCCCAGCGGGATTTCGTAGTTGCCCGGACGCTCCACATCGCCGGACACCGAGAAGATCTTCGAGCCGCCGTTGTTCGGCTTGCCCATCTTCAGGTAGTTGTCCGGGCCGATCGACAGCAGGAACGGCACCGCGGCAAACGTCTCGGTGTTGTTGATCGTGGTCGGCTTGCCGTACAGGCCAAAGCTGGCCGGGAACGGCGGCTTGAAGCGCGGCTGGCCTTTCTTGCCTTCCAGCGATTCGAGCAGCGCAGTTTCTTCGCCGCAGATGTACGCGCCATAGCCATGGTGCGCGTGCAGCTGGAAGTTGAAGCCGGAGCCGAGGATGTTGTCACCCAGGAAACCGGCAGCACGCGCTTCTTCCAGCGCCTGCTCGAAAATCTTGTACTCGTTCCAGATTTCGCCGTGGATATAGTTGTAACCCACGGTGATGCCCATCGCATAGCCGCCGATGGCCATGCCTTCGATCAGCGCGTGCGGGTTGTAGCGAATGATGTCGCGGTCCTTGAACGTGCCCGGCTCGCCTTCGTCCGTGTTGCAGACCAGGTACTTCTGCCCCGGAAACTGGCGCGGCATGAAGCTCCACTTCAGGCCGGTCGGGAAGCCCGCACCGCCACGGCCGCGCAGGCCTGAAGCCTTCACGTCGGCGATGACTTGCTCAGGGGAAATCTTTTCCGTCAGGATGCGCTTGAGCTGCTGATAGCCTCCACGCTTGACGTAGTCTTCGAGGTGCCAGTTGTCGCCGTTCAGGCCAGCAAGAATCAACGGCTGGATGTGTCGATCGTGCAGGGAGGTCATTTACTTGCCTGCTCCGTTGGTCGCCTTCGCCTGGAGGTCGGCGATCAGCGCGTCGAGCTTCTCGTTACTCATGAAGCTGCACATATTGGTGTTGTTGACGATCATGACCGGTGCGTCACCGCACGCGCCCATGCACTCGCCTTCCTTCAGCGTGAAGTTGCCGTCAGCAGTCGTCTCGTTGAAACCGATGCCCAGCTTCTTCTTCAGGTAGTCGGCAGCGCGCTCGCCGCCCGACAGCGCGCACGGCAGGTTCGTGCACACCGACAGCTTGAAGCGGCCCACCGGCTTGGTGTCGTACATGTTGTAGAACGTCGCCACTTCCTCGACCCACACCGGCGGCATTTCGAGGTACTCGGCCACGAACTGCATGACTTCGGGCGAGACCCAGCCTTTCTCGCTCTGCGCGACCGCCAGCGCCGCCATGACGGCGGACTGCTTCTGGTCGGCGGGATATTTCGCGACCGCCCGGTCGATTTCCTTGAGAGCTTCTGCTGATAGCATGTTCGTTGCGATTGGTGCGGGACGCGGGGCGGACTACAAATACCCCGGCGTGCGTCCTCGTTTCACAGCCGCGCTTGCCTGCGCGTCAAACCGTTATGTCTTGCGGGCTTAGCGATCAATCTCGCCAAACACGATGTCTTGCGTACCAATGATCGTCACAGCATCCGCGATCATGTGGCCGCGGGCCATCTCATCGAGTGCCGCCAAGTGCACGAAGCCCGGCGCGCGGATCTTCAGACGGTACGGCTTGTTGGCACCGTCCGAGATCGCATAGATACCGAACTCGCCCTTTGGATGCTCGACGGCGGCATACGCCTCGCCCTCGGGCACGTGCATGCCTTCGGTAAAGAGCTTGAAGTGGTGAATCAGCTCTTCCATGTTCGTCTTCATCTCGACACGCGACGGTGGCGCTACCTTGTGGTTGTCGGTAATCACCGGACCCGGGTTCTTGCGCAGCCACTCGATGCACTGACGGATGATGCGATTGCTCTGGCGCATTTCTTCAACGCGCACCAGATAACGGTCGTAACAATCGCCGTTCACGCCCACCGGAATGTCGAAATCAACACGGTCATACACTTCATACGGTTGCTTCTTGCGCACGTCCCAGGCGATGCCCGAGCCGCGCAGCATCGCGCCGGAGAAGCCCTTGTTGAGCGCACGCTCCGGGCTCACCACACCGATGCCGACCAGACGCTGTTTCCAGATCCGGTTATCAGTCAGCAGCGTTTCGTATTCGTCGACGTACTTCGGGAAGCGATTGGTGAAGTCTTCGATGAAGTCCAGCAGCGAACCCGAACGCGTTTCGTTCAGGGCAGCCAGGGCCTTCTCGTTGCGCACCTTGGATGCCTTGTATTGCGGCATCGTGTCAGGCAGGTCGCGGTAGACGCCGCCCGGACGATAGTAAGCGGCGTGCATACGCGCCCCCGACACCGCCTCGTACATGTCGAACAAGTCTTCGCGCTCACGGAAGGCGTACAGGAACACCGCCATGGCACCCACGTCCAGTGCGTGCGAGCCGATCCACATCAGGTGGTTCATGATCCGCGTGATCTCGTCGAACATGACGCGGATGTACTGCGCGCGCAGCGGCACCTCGAGACCCAGCAGACGCTCGATGGCCATCACGTAGGCGTGTTCGTTGACCATCATCGACACGTAGTCGAGGCGGTCCATGTACGGCACGCTTTGAATCCAGGTCTTCTGCTCGGCGAGCTTTTCGGTCGCGCGGTGCAGCAGGCCAATGTGCGGGTCAGCACGTTGAATGACTTCGCCGTCCAACTCAAGCACAAGGCGCAGCACGCCGTGCGCGGCCGGGTGTTGCGGGCCGAAGTTCAGGGTGTAGTTCTTGATATCTGCCATGATCGGGCGCCCTTCAGTGCTTCAGACCGCCGTATTGATCCTCACGGATCACACGCGGCGTTATCTCGCGCGGTTCGATGGTCACCGGCTGGTAGACCACGCGGCGCTGCACCGGGTCGTAGCGCATTTCGACGTAGCCCGACACAGGGAAATCCTTGCGGAACGGGTGGCCAATGAAGCCGTAATCGGTCAGGATGCGGCGCAGGTCCGGGTGACCTTCGAACACCAAGCCGTACAGGTCGAACGCTTCACGCTCAAACCAGTCGGCGGAGTTCCAGATCGTGGTCACGGACGACACCACCGGCAGGTCGTCATCCGGTGCAAACACGCGCACGCGTACGCGCCAGTTGTTCGTGATCGACAGCAGATGGGCCACAGCAGCAAAACGCGGACCATTCCAGGCGCCGTCGCCGTAGTCGGCATAGTCGACGCCACACAGGTCCATCAACTGCTCGAACTTGAGCGACGCGTCATCGCGCAGCGTACGCATGGCCTCAAGATAATCGGCGGCCTTCACCACGAGGGTGAGTTCACCAACCGACTCAGTCAGGCTTTGAATGCGATTACCCAGCGCCTTTTCGAGCGCGGCCTTCAGGGTGGCAAGCTTTTCGGTCATGTCAGCCCTTGCGCGCAATGGTATTGGTGCGGCGGATCTTGGCCTGCAGCTGGATGATGCCGTAGATCAACGCTTCAGCCGTCGGCGGGCAACCCGGCACGTACACGTCGACCGGCACAATGCGGTCGCAACCGCGCACGACAGAGTACGAATAGTGGTAATAGCCACCGCCGTTGGCACACGAGCCCATCGAGATGACCCAGCGCGGCTCGGCCATCTGGTCGTACACCTTGCGCAGAGCGGGGGCCATCTTGTTGCACAGCGTGCCGGCCACGATCATCACGTCAGACTGACGCGGCGACGGACGGAACACCACGCCGAAGCGGTCCAGGTCATAACGCGATGCACCAGCGTGCATCATCTCCACGGCACAGCAGGCCAGGCCGAACGTCATCGGCCACAGCGACCCGGTGCGGGTCCAGTTGATCAGCTTGTCAGCGGTGGTCGTGACAAAGCCTTCGTTGAGTACGCCTTCGATCGCCATTTCACATCACTCCCAATCGAGCGCGCCTTTTTTCCAGATGTAGACGAAGCCCACGAGAAACTCGAGAAGAAACACACCCATCGCGAAGAACCCCGGCCAGCCGATGTCACGCAGCGCCACGCCCCACGGGAAGAGGAACGCGGTCTCCAGATCGAACAGGATGAACAGGATGGCGATGAGGTAATAGCGCACGTCGAACTTCATCCGCGCGTCTTCGAAGGCTTCGAAACCGCACTCGTACGGCGAGAGCTTTTGAGGATCGGGATTGTTCGGACCGAGAATTCGGCCGATGGTCATGAGTGCAAGGCCAAGGCCAACACCAACGACGATGAACAACAGTACGGGGAAATAGGCTTCGAGGTTCAAGGGACGCCCGCCTTTTTGAATGGTTGCAACAGCACTGCCCGCAGGCGGCGCCTTGTCGCCCCATCGAAGGCGCCGGGTCCGCAGCCTCACGACGCATCAACTGCACGTCGCCTTGCGGATGGGGCCCAGACCTAAACGGAATACATCCCGTTGACCAGACCCCGAATTTGATTGGTGCCGACGGCGAGACTCGAACTCGCACAGCTTTCGCCACTACCCCCTCAAGATAGCGTGTCTACCAATTTCACCACGTCGGCTGGGGGAAGAAACTCTATCAGGACCGCGGATCAGGCTTAACGCCGTTGCCGTTTTCCGTATTGTTTCAAGCCTCACATTCTACCGCAAAGCGAAGCTTTTGTTCAATGCACAAACAAAAATCTTATAGCTCGCGACGCACCGAAAAAAAATCAACCGTGCGTCCGCGATCGTTACATCAAATTACTTTGGCACGGCCGGTGCGGAGGCCGCGGCCGGAACAGCCGGAGCCGATGCTGCAGGCGCCGAAGCAGCCGGCACAACCGGAGCTACTGAACCCATCACACCCGCCGAAACGCTGCCCTTGTTGGTACCGATCAGCGTCAGCGCCAGCGTAGCCACAAAGAACACGGTGGCCAGCACGGCCGTCGTACGCGACAGGAAGTTTGCCGAACCCGTTGCACCAAACAGGCTACCCGATGCGCCCGAGCCGAAGGCGGCACCCACATCAGCACCCTTGCCATGCTGCAGCAGCACCAGACCGATCACACCAAGCGCGCTCAGAATTTGCGCCACCAGCAGCAGAGTCTTCAGAATTGCCATTTCGTTTCTCTCAATAATATGTTGCGGTTGCACATGCGCCGCATGCCGCAACCTCGATCAACCGCTCAAGCGCGACCGATCGCCAGGAAATCTTCGGCCTTCAGCGATGCACCGCCGATCAGGCCGCCATCGATGTCCGCCATCGCAAACAGCTCGCCCGCGTTGTCCGGCTTGACGCTGCCGCCGTACAGAATCTGCAGACGCTGCGCCACACCCGCATCACGGGCTGCGACGCGCGAGCGCAGGAAAGCGTGCACGGCCTGCGCTTGCTCGCTGGTTGCAGTCTTGCCGGTGCCGATTGCCCAGACCGGCTCGTAGGCAACAACGATGCGACCCAACTGCTCGATCGACAGCGCTTCCAGCACCGCATCCAGCTGGCGACCCACCACTTGCTCGGTTTCACCCGCTTCACGCTGTGCCAACGTCTCACCCACGCAGACGATCGGCGTGATGCCGTGCTCCAACGCGCGCAGTGCCTTGGTCGCCACTTGCGCATCGGTTTCGCCGTGATACGTGCGGCGCTCGGAATGACCGACGATTGCGTAGCCGCAACCAAATTCCGACAGCATCGATGCCGCCACCTCACCGGTGAACGCGCCACGCGTTTCAGCCGACACATCCTGCGCGCCCCAGCCCACTGCCGAACCCGCCAGCAGCGACTGGCATTGGGCCAGATACGGGAACGGCGCGCACACCGCCAGCGTGGCGTTGGCCTTGCCTGCGGCCTTGATCTGCTCAAGCAGCGCGGCGTTGGTGTTCAGGCTGCCATGCAGCTTCCAGTTGCCTACCACCAGCTTCGGTCTTGCGTTCACGTTCTTGTTCCGCCCGGTCGACTGTCAAATAAACCCGGCATTCTACCGTGGCGGCAAAAACAGGGTCAATTTTGACGTCCTGAGTTCAATCCCAAACCAACATGATTTTGCCGATGTGCGCACTGGACTCCATCAGGGCGTGCGCCTGCGCAGCCTGCGCTGCCGGCAAGACCTCATGGATGACAGGCTTGATGCGGCCCGACGCCAGCAGCGGCCACACATGCTCATGCAGGTTGGCGGCAATTGCCGCCTTGAAGGCCACCGAGCGCGGACGTAACGTCGACCCGGTGAGCGTAATGCGTCGGCGCAGAATGTCGCCCAGCGGCACTTCAGCCTTGGCACCACCCAGCAGCGCGATCAACACGATGCGGCCATCGTCAGCCGTGCAAGTGATCTCACGGGCGACATAGCTGCCGCCCACCATGTCGAGCACCACGTCGGTGCCCCGCCCCGTCTCAGCCTTGACAATTTCGACGAAGTCTTCGGTTTTGTAGTTGATGGCGCGTGTGGCTCCCAACTCGACACACGCAGCGCACTTGTCAGCGCTACCGGCCGTGGCAAACACGCGATAGCCCAGTGCCGAAGCCATCTGGATCGCCGTCGTGCCAATGCCGCTGGAGCCGCCCTGCACGAGCAGCGTCTCATCCTTGCCGTGCGGGCCCTGGCCCAGCAAGCCGCGATCAAACACGTTCGACCACACGGTGAAGTAGTTCTCGGGCAGCGCTGCCGCCTCGACGTCAGAAAGGCCCGCCGGCACCGGCAGCACCTGACCGACCGGTGCAGCGCAGAACTCGGCATAGCCGCCGCCTTGCACGAGCGCGCATACGCGATCGCCTGCCTTCAGGCCATAACGGTTATCCGCGTGTGACAGATCGCCGCCGACAATTTCTCCGGCCACTTCCAGCCCCGGAATATCAGACGCGCCCGGTGGGACCGGATAGTTGCCGGTGCGCTGGAATACATCGGGCCGATTGACACCGGCTGCGCGCACGCGGATCAGCACTTCGCCCGCCTTCGGCTCGGGCATCGGGCGCTCGCCAAGCTTCAGGACTTCGGGCCCGCCGTACTGGGTGATTTCAATCGCTTTCATGGGGATCGATTTGGTATGGGTTACGTGGCGCTGCGCTTGGGTTCAACAAAGTGCTGCGGGATGCCTCGCGATGTCTCGCGCAGAATCTCTTGTTTGCCGTGGACGATAGCGTCAGCGATCTTGCCGATATGCAACTTGAGCCACATCTCGGTGGGCGAGCCGGCACGATAGTCGGCCGGGCCGAGCATGTCGACCCGATCATCGGCACGCAGGTTATCGGCCTGCTCGAACGAACGCGCGCTCTCAGGGTTATAGACCGCATACGTGCGACCACCACCCTTACGCGCCACCGAGAACGCCGGAATATCGCTCGGACCATCCGCCACGTAGATCATGTTGGCAAATGGCACGCGGCGCTCATCCTCGGCAATCGACGAGTTCACGTTGACGGCCTCGGGATGCTTGTTAACACCCTTGTTGATCTCGAACAGCGCACGCGTCTTGGTGGTGTTATCGATGGCATAGATAACTTCTGAGATGACTTGGCGACCATTCGCGTCGGGCGCCTCCAGGAATTCGCAGCCCCACACGCCGTCGATATAAGGGGCGATGGGTGAACCCTTGATCATCTCCGTCAGGCCGGTGCTGACGATGTAGTGCTCGAGCTTGATGTCGAAGGCTTGATACGCGCCGTTGTCACGCACCCAGGCCTTGCTGCGCTCGAAGAAATCGGTCACGCCGGGAAAGAACTCAAGGTGAGCGCCCAGCTCGCGTAGTGCCGCGTTATCGAGCCCACTCATGCGGCCGTCGCGCACGTGGCGCAGCAGAACATTCAGATAGAAGGTTTCGCGATTGACCTTCTGGCCTCGCGATTCGATTGCCCTCGAACCGGCTTCGACTTCATCCCAAAAACCCTGCTCAGCGATGTTGAAATGCTCGAACAGCGGCACTTGCATATAGCGCGGGATCAGCGTCTTGTCGAAATCCCAGACAACGGCGATGCGGTTTTGCTCGAAGAGGCGGCTCATGTCAGCGGCAGATGGAGAACTCGCGACGCAGTGTAAACAAAAAAAACGGCTGGACACTGTCCAGCCGTTTTCATAGCGAAAAACCTCTCCGCCTTGACTGCTTTTACTGCTGTTGTTGCTGTTGCTGCTCCGAAGCGGCATCACCTGCGCCCGGCGCTTGCGGAGCCGCTGCCGGCACGTCGCCTTCTTCAGCCTTGGCGGCCTTGATCGACAGACGCATGCGACCCTTCTCATCGGTGCTCAGCAGCTTCACGCGCACGGCCTGGCCTTCCTTCACGTAGTCGGAGACCTGGTTCACGCGCTCGTTGGCGATTTCCGAGATGTGCAGCAGACCGTCCTTGCCCGGCAGAATGTTCACGATCGCGCCGAAGTCCAGCAGCTTGAGCACGGTGCCGTTGTAGATCTTGCCCACTTCGGCTTCAGCCGTGATGCCTTCGATACGACGCTTGGCTTCAGCCATGCCTTCCGACGACGTCGACGCGATGGTGATCGTGCCGTCTTCGCCGATGTCGATCGTGCAGCCGGTTTCCTTGGTCAGCGCCTGGATGGTCGAGCCGCCCTTGCCGATCACGTCGCGGATCTTCTCCGGATTGATCTTGACGGTGATCATGCGCGGAGCGTGCTCCGACAGCTCGGTGCGTGCGCCGCCCATGGCAGCCTGCATCTTGCCCAGGATGTGCAGGCGGCCTTCCTTGGCTTGCGCCAGCGCGACCTGCATGATTTCCTTGGTGATGCCCTGCACCTTGATGTCCATCTGCAGCGCGGTGATACCAGCGTCGGTACCCGCGACCTTGAAGTCCATGTCACCCAGGTGATCTTCGTCGCCCAGGATGTCGGTCAGCACGGCAAACTTGTTACCTTCCAGGATCAGGCCCATGGCCACGCCAGCCACGTGCGCCTTGATGGGCACGCCCGCATCCATCAGCGCCAGCGAGCCGCCGCACACCGAAGCCATCGACGACGAACCATTCGACTCGGTGATTTCCGAAACCAGGCGCATCGTGTAGGCGAATTCGTCGTCCTTCGGCAGCACCGGAATCAGTGCTCGCTTGGCCAGACGGCCGTGGCCGACTTCGCGGCGCTTCGGGCTGCCCACGCGGCCGGTTTCGCCCGTGGCGAACGGCGGCATGTTGTAGTGAAGCATGAAGCGGTCACGGTACTCGCCTTGCAGCGCGTCGATGATCTGCTCATCGCTCTTGGTGCCCAGCGTGGCCACCACCAACGCTTGCGTTTCACCACGCGTGAACAGGGCCGAGCCGTGCGCACGCGGCAGCACCGACGAGCGGATCTCGATCGGGCGCACCGTGCGGGTGTCGCGACCGTCGATACGCGGTTCGCCATTCAGGATCTGGCCGCGCACGATCTTCGATTCGAGCTCGAACAGGATGTTGTCGACTTCCACGCCGTCGGCTTCCACACCGGCGGCAGCCAGCTTCTCGGCAACCGACTTGTAGACTTCCTTCAGCTTCTGGCTACGGGCCGACTTCTGGCGCAGTTGGTAAGCAGCTTGGAGATCAGCCAGGCCCAACTCGGAAATCTTGGCGGTCAGCGCTTCGTTCTTCGGCGCAGCTTGCCAATCCCACTCGGGCTTGCCGCCTTCGCGCACCAGATCGTGGATCGCGTTGATGGCGATCTGCATTTGCTCATGGCCGTACACCACGGCGCCCAGCATCACTTCTTCCGACAGCTGGTTGGCTTCCGATTCGACCATCAGCACGGCACGCTCGGTACCGGCGACGACCAGGTCCAGCTCCGAATGTGCGAGTTGCGCGCGGTTCGGGTTCAGCAGGTACTGACCATCCTTGTAACCTACGCGGGCAGCGCCCACCGGGCCGTTGAACGGCAGGCCCGACACAGCCAGCGCAGCCGAAGCCGCCACCAGCGCGGGGATATCAGCCGGCACTTCCGGGTTGATCGACAGCACGTGGATGACGACCTGGACTTCGTTGTAGAAGCCTTCCGGGAACAGCGGACGCAGCGGACGATCGATCAGGCGCGAGGTCAGCGTCTCGTTTTCCGACGGACGGCCTTCACGCTTGAAGAAGCCACCCGGGATCTTGCCGGCGGCGTAGGTCTTCTCAAGGTAGTCGACGGTCAGCGGGAAGAAATCCTGGCCCGGCTTCGGGTTCTTGGCGCCCACCACGGTGGCGAGCACAACGGTGTCGTCCATGTCGAGCAGCACAGCGCCGCTGGCTTGGCGGGCGATCTCACCCGTTTCCATGCGGACCTGATGGCCGCCCCATTGGAATTCTTTGACGATCTTGTTGAACATGGTCATAGCATCTCCTGTTCGGTATTCGCAGCGCTCACGCTTCAAACGCGATTTCATTGCGCCACGACAAACACGTTCCGGAAGACGGTACGGTTGCAGAGGTGTGTTTATGCCATTCCAGCGCAGCACTGACGTGCAACGCCGCGCTGGAATGACACAAGACTCTGCTTCCTGCCGCCCCCGGTCCCTGGCAGTCGGTCACCCCACTGCCATCACTTCTTGCCGGTCACCCGGCGCAGCCACAAACGCGGCCGCCAAAAACAAAATGCCTGCATCAGCATGCTGACGCAGGCACTTATTCATCACGCACAATGCGTGAGACTCACCATTACTTACGCAGGCCCAGCTTTGCAACCAACGCGGTGTAGCGGTCGGCGTCCTTGCCCTTGAGGTAGTCCAGCAGACGACGGCGACGGCTCACCATCTTGAGCAGGCCGCGACGGCTGTGGTGGTCCTTCATGTGCGCCTTGAAGTGCGGCTGCAGTTCGTTGATGCGGGCCGTCAGCAGTGCAACCTGCACTTCCGGGCTACCCGTATCGTTGGCGCTGCGGCCGTTATCCTTGACGATTTCTTGCTTGTTGATGTTAGCAACGGACATTTCGATTCCTTTGACTTGCGGACACTGCAGCGCCTGATTGGCCGCCGCCGGTGCCGTGTTGAACAATAATCTTGCCAGCCCTTTCCTAACCCGGTCTGGACAGCAAGACCGCGATTATAGCCTAAACCCTTCACTAGACGACAGTGGCGTGACAGGGCTGATCAATAGCGCGGCATCTTGCAGGTCGTCGGCAATGCTGTTTGCGCCGCCGGAATCACTTTCAGTGTGCGGAAACCATAGCCGGACCCCTCGATATCGAACGGCGTGCCTGGTGTCCCCGCCCGCTCCATCTGTGTCACGACCAGTGACTGGATAGCCTGGTGATCCTCCGCGCGCAGCGTGATGCGGTGAAAGCCGTTATCCAACGATGCGCCTTCCAGTGCACGCGCCACAGCGCCTGCCTCGGTCGTACCGGCACGCTCGATGGCGGCGGCCAGCATGTCGATCATCATCTGGTCGCGCAGTACCGGATAGTCATCTGCTGGCGCCGGATAGCGTGCGCGGAAAACCTTGTAGACAGCATCAGATTTGGCGCCGCCAAGATTCGGATGCCACTCCGCGACCGCCACCACGCGGCCAACGCCCGCCTCGCCCATCGCCGCCGGCGCGCCCAGCGAATTGCCGTAGAACGTGAAGAAGCGCGCCTTGAGTCCCGCATCGCGCGCAGCCTTGACCAAAAGCGTCAGATCATTACCCCAGTTGCCGGTAACGACCGTATCTGCACCCGACGCCGCGATACGCGCGATGTACGGCGCAAAATCCTTCACCTTGCCGATCGGATGCAGCACCTCGCCAACAATGGCCACATCTGGCCGCTTCTCGACCAACTGCTGACGCGCAGATTGCGCCACCTGGCGACCGAATGTGTAGTCCTGCCCGATCAGATAGACCTTCTTAACCGACTTGTCTGACCGGATTACCTCGGTCAGCGCATGCATGCGCATATCGGCCGAGGCATCGAATCGGAAATGCCAGAAGCTGCATGCTTCGTTGGTCAGCGCTGGATCGACCGCAGCGTAGTTCAGGTACAGCACGCGCGACTCCGGATGGCGTTCGTTGTAGCGCGAAATCGATGTCGACAACGCAGCCGCAGCCGCTGAGCTGTTGCCCTGCAGGACGACGCGAATTCCTGCATCGGTGGCAGCCTGCAGTTGCAACAAGGATTCATCGACCGTGTTCTTGCTGTCCAGGCGCACCAGTGCAAGCGGATGGCGTCCATCGGGCAGCTTCACACCACCGCGCGCATTCACCCCTTCGATGGCGAAACGCAGATTGCGATCCACGGCCTCCCCCGCATTAGCAAAGGGGCCAGACAGCCCTTCGATCAACCCCAACCGGATCGGCGCAGCCTCGGGTTGGGCAACCGCGGCGCCGCATAACCCGACGGCCGCCAAGGTGGCCAGAAACAAGCGAAACATCATGACAACTCCCCGTGAAGCGCGGATGGTAAAGCGCACCGCCTTGCAGGCACAAGCGGGCGACCGACATCAGGTTCTACACTGAAGGCATTCAGGAGAACCATCGTGGGCCCACGAACCTTGCAGCGCACCGCGTTGCTCGCCATGGCGCTGGCGTTGATGAGCGCATGTACCGTACTGGCCCCTGTTCAAACGGGCGAAGCACTGATCGGCCAGCCGGCTTCCACCGTGGAGGCGCGTTTCGGCAAACCGCCTGAGCAATATGCTCGCGCAGACGGCGGAACGCGTTGGCTATATCCAACCCAACCGTACGGGCAGTTCACCTATGCCGCCGACTTCGACGCGAGCGGCAAGCTCGTCTCGTTCCGGCAAATTCTGACGACGATGGATTTTGCGCAGATCCGCGTTGGCACCTCAACGCAGAAGGATGTGCTGCAGACATTCGGCAAGCCCGAGGAGACTGCCTACTTCCGGCTAATGGATCGGCAGGTGTGGTCCTACCGCTTCAAGCACGAGGGCGTGTGGCCCTCGCTGATGAACTTCTATTTCGACCGCGACGGCGTCGTGCGGCTCACGCAGGTCAGCCCCGACCCGATGTACGACCACGATCACGATTCCAGCCGCTGAGCGGCCACCAAGCGCTGCAACGGCAACATCCACGCGAGGCGCATCACCTGGCGTGGATGTTCGGGTCGGCCATGTCGTGGATCACACTCACATGGCTCTCAAAGACGGCCGGCATGGTGCACGCTCCTGACGTGCCCGGTGCCGCCGCACCCGCTTCGCGTTCCGGTGGGTAACCGGGTGCGCGCTCAGTGGTAATCGTGTTGGGGTCTGGGCTGACTCCTGCGTGTATTCGTTGAAACCCGCGATCAGATCTGCGGATTGAGCTTCTCGCTGCTCTTGTCCTGCAGCTTGTTCAGCGCGGCCAGGTAAGCCTTGGCAGAGGCGGCAACGATGTCGGGATCGGTTCCCACGCCGTTGACGATGCGGCCCGACTTGGACAGGCGGACCGTTACTTCGCCCTGCGCCTGCGTGCCGGTCGTGATGGCATTGACCGAGTACAGCAGTTGCTCGGCGCCGCTGGCGACCTTGCTTTCGATGGCGTTGAGCGTGGCATCGACCGGGCCGTTGCCCTCCGCCTCGCCCGTCACTTCCTTCCCGTCGGCAACGAAGACGATACGTGCATGCGGGCGTTCGCCGGTTTCCGAGCGCTGCGCCAGCGACACAAAGCGGAAGTGCTCGCCTTCACTGTGCTGCGCCTCGTTGGAGACGATAGCGACGATGTCTTCGTCGAAGATCTCGGCCTTCTGGTCGGCCAGTTCCTTGAAGCGCGTGAACGCAGCGTTCAACTCGGCCTCCGAATCCAGCTCGATACCGAGTTCCTGCAGGCGCTGCTTGAACGCATTGCGGCCCGAGAGCTTGCCCAGGACGATCTTGTTGGCCGTCCAGCCCACGTCTTCGGCGCGCATGATTTCGTAGGTATCACGCGCCTTGAGCACGCCATCCTGGTGGATGCCCGAAGCGTGCGCAAAGGCGTTGGCGCCCACCACGGCCTTGTTCGGCTGCACGACGAAACCGGTGATCTGCGAGACCAGCTTGGAGGCCGGCACGATCTGCGTGGTATCGACACCGACGTCGAGGTTGAAGTAATCGCGGCGCGTCTTTATCGCCATCACCACCTCTTCAAGGCTGGTGTTGCCGGCGCGCTCGCCCAGGCCGTTGATCGTGCATTCGATCTGGCGCGCGCCACCCAATTGAACGGCGGTCAGCGAATTGGCAACGGCCATGCCCAGATCGTCATGGCAATGCACTGACCAGATCGCCTTATCGGAATTCGGAATGCGCTCACGCACCGAGCGAATCAGCGCGGCATAGCCTTCCGGCACCGCGTAGCCCACCGTATCCGGCAGATTGATGGTGGTCGCGCCTTCGTCGATCACGCCTTCCAACACGCGGCACAGGAAGTCCATGTCGGAGCGGCTGCCGTCTTCCGGTGAAAACTCGATGTCATCCGTGAACTGGCGTGCGAAGCGCACCGCCAGACGCGCCTGCTCATACACCTGGTCCGGCGTCATGCGCAGCTTCTTCTCCATGTGCAGCGCCGACGTGGCGATGAACGTGTGGATGCGGAACTGGCCGGCGGGCTTGAGCGCCTCCGCAGCGCGGGAGATGTCGCGGTCATTCGCACGTGCCAGCGAACAAATCCGCGAATCCTTGACCGACTGGGCAATCGCGCGAATCGCTTCGAAATCCCCATTGGAGCTGGCCGCGAAGCCGGCTTCGATCACATCCACCTTGAGTCGCTCGAGCTGCTTGGCGATGCGGATCTTCTCTTCCTTGGTCATCGACGCCCCGGGGGACTGCTCGCCGTCGCGCAAGGTGGTATCGAAAATAATGAGTTTGTCGCTCATGGCGGCTCCTTGATGGGGTGACGTTTTTGACGTCGGTCTTAGTGGTGTCTCGGATCGTTTTTGGCGGTGCAGAATGCAAAACGCCCCGGCGTGCATGGTTGCAGGCCGGGGCGCTGTGAATTCTGGTTCGCGAAAACTTGGCGGTCTTTGCTTGCCTTGTCTTGCGATTTCCCTATGCGCGTGTCCCGACCTGACGACCTAGTAGGCCATCAATCGAGACTAGCGTAATCAGAATGGAAATCGGGCGCGAAAGCATGCGAACGACTATAGACGAATTCAAAAATTGACGCAAGCGCACAATGGTGCAGCGCATCGGTCACTCGTGGGCTTCATCTGGTGCCTGCTTCGGCAGTTTGGGACTGCCCTGCTGACCTTGCAGCGTGCGCCAACCCCACAACAGGTAACCCGACACCGCGTAGCCGACGAACAGCCCGAACAGCGCCACCGGCGGATCGCTCGATATGACCACGAACAGCACCAGCACCAGCACCATGACGCCGAACGGCACGCGATGCCGCACGTCGAGCGCCTTACCGCTGTAGAACGGCGCGTTCGATACCATCGAGAGCCCCGCGTACAGCGTCAGCCCAAAGGCTACCCACGGCATCCACAGCTCTTTCACCGGCAGCTTGTTATCGATTGCCAGCCAGACAAAGCCAGCGATCAACGCCGCCGCAGCCGGACTCGGCATGCCCTGGAAGAAGCGCTTGTCGACCACGCCAATGTTGGTGTTGAAGCGCGCCAGGCGCAGCGCCGCACCGGCGCAGTAGACAAAAGCCGCGAGCCAACCCCACTTGCCGAGGTCACGCAGGATCCACTCATACATCACCAGCGCGGGGGCAACGCCAAACGACACCATGTCCGACAGCGAATCGTATTGCTCACCGAACGCGCTTTGCGTGTTGGTGATGCGCGCGACACGGCCATCCATGCCGTCGAGCACCATCGCAGCGAAGATGGCAATGGCCGCCGTCTCGAAGTTCAGGTTCATCGCCTGCACGATGGCGAAGAAGCCAGCAAACAGCGCGGCCGTCGTAAAGGCGTTGGGCAGCAGATAAATGCCGCGACGACGTGGACGGACGACATCTAGGTCGTCATCATCCGGGCGCGGCTGGTTGTGGCGCAGCGGACGCAGATGCGTCACGTTGCTGGTGAAGCGCTTCTTGCGCCGATTGAACGCGGGCATGGCGGCCTCCGGATCAGTCCAGCTCGGCGAGCACCGTCAGCGTGGCGGACACCTTCTCGCCGATGGTCACGCGCGGGCGTGCGGTCAGCGGCAGGTACACGTCGACGCGCGAGCCGAAGCGGATAAAGCCGTAGCGCTGGCCGCGCGCGAGGGTCTCCCCTGCCTTGGTATAGCAAAGGATACGGCGCGCGATCAAGCCGGCCACCTGCACCGAGGTGACGAGCTGGCCATCAGGGCGACGCAGCACAACGGCGTTGCGTTCGTTCTCAAGCGATGCCTTGTCCAGATCTGCGTTGACGAACTTGCCCGGGAAGTACTGCACTTGCTGCACGGTGCCATCCACCGGCGCGCGGTTCGAGTGCACGTTAAAGACGTTCATGAACACGCTGATCTTCAGCGAGTCGCGATCGGCATACGGGTCACGCACTTGCTCGACGGCAACGATGCGGCCATCGGCCGGCGAGAGGATCGCGTTGGCCTGCGTTGGCACGACGCGTGCCGGATCGCGGAAAAACTGCAGCACGAACAGCGTCAGCACCCAGAACGGCCAAGCCCAGCCGAAGCCGGCGGCAGCCTGCACGATGAGAGAGACAATGAAAATCCCGCCCAGGTACGGCCAGCCCTCGCGGGCGATGATGGGATGCGGATACGTGTTGTTCAAATGAGACCTCGACAGCGTCTTGGGGGAAATGCGGCATTCTAGCTGACACAGGGCCGTGCCAGCACTTGAAACGGCCTCTTACCACCTAGATTCAGCATAAAAAAAGCCAGCCCGAAGGCTGGCTTTTCATACGAGGCTTGCTCGATCAGTTCTTCGTCTGGTCGACCAGCTTGTTCTTGGCGATCCACGGCATCATCGCACGCAGCTTGGCGCCGACTTGCTCGATCTGGTGCTCTTCGGTCAGGCGGCGGCGCGAGATCAGCGTCGGTTGGCCTGCCTTGTACTCCAGCAGGAAGCTCTTGGCGTATTCGCCGGTCTGGATGTCCTTCAGGCACTGCTTCATGGCCTTCTTGGTCTCTTCGGTCACGACACGCGGGCCGGTGACGTACTCGCCGTATTCGGCGTTGTTCGAGATCGAGTAGTTCATGTTGGCGATGCCGCCTTCGTAGATCAGGTCGACGATCAGCTTCAGCTCGTGCAGGCACTCGAAGTACGCCATTTCCGGAGCGTAGCCGGCTTCCACCAGGGTCTCGAAGCCAGCCTTGATCAGCTCGACGGTACCGCCGCACAGCACGGCTTGTTCGCCGAACAGGTCGGTTTCGGTTTCTTCGCGGAAGTTGGTTTCGATGATGCCGGCGCGGCCGCCGCCGTTTGCGGTGGCGTACGACAGGGCGATGTCACGCGCAGCGCCCGACTTGTCCTGGTGCACAGCGATCAGGTGCGGCACGCCGCCACCTTGCGCGTACGTGCCACGCACGGTGTGGCCCGGAGCCTTCGGGGCGATCATGATGACGTCCAGATCAGCACGCGGGATCACGGCACCGTAGTGCACGTTGAAGCCGTGGGCGAACGCCAGTGCAGCGCCTTGCTTGATGTTGCCATGCACCTCGTTCTTGTACACATCAGCGATCTGCTCGTCCGGCAGCAGGATCATGACAACGTCGGCTTCCTTCACCGCCTCGGCCACTTCCTTGACCTGCAGGCCAGCATTGACGGCCTTGTTCCACGACGCGCCACCCTTGCGCAGACCGACCGTCACCTTCACGCCCGAGTCGTTCAGGTTCAGAGCGTGGGCGTGGCCTTGCGAGCCGTAGCCGATGATGGTGACGTTCTTGCCCTTGATCAGGGAGAGGTCGGCGTCCTTGTCGTAAAACACTTTCATGGTGATGTCCTAATTTTCAAATACTTCAATATCGATGGGGGCCGGCAGCACGCTCGCGCCGGTTCAAACCTTCAGAATGCGCTCGCCGCGGCCGATGCCCGAGCCGCCCGTGCGGACGGTCTCCAGAATGGCAGTGCGATCGATGGCATCGAGAAACGCGTCAAGCTTGCTGCCGTTGCCGGTCAGCTCGATCGTGTAGGTCTTCTCGGTCACGTCGATGACGCGGCCGCGGAAGATGTCCGCCGTACGCTTCATCTCCTCGCGTTCCTTGCCGACCGCACGCACCTTCACGAGCATCAGCTCGCGCTCGATGTGCGCACCTTCGGTCAGGTCGACGACCTTGACGACTTCCACCAGGCGGTTCAGGTGCTTGGTGATCTGCTCGATGATGTCGTCCGAGCCCGTCGTGACGATCGTCATGCGCGACAGCGAGGCGTCTTCGGTCGGCGCGACCGTCAGCGTCTCGATGTTGTAGCCGCGCGCCGAGAACAGACCCACCACACGCGACAGCGCGCCCGCTTCGTTTTCCAGCAGGACGGAAATGATGTGACGCATTACAGGTCCTCCGCGCCAAGCAGCATTTCAGAAATCCCCTTGCCCGCCTGGACCATCGGCCAGACGTTTTCGGTCGGGTCGGTCTGGAAGTCGAGGAACACGGTGCGATCCTTGAGTCGGAAGGCTTCGCGCAACGCCGGCTCCACGTCTGCCGTCTTCTCGATGCGCATGCCCACGTGGCCATACGCTTCGGCCAGCTTCACGAAGTCGGGCAGCGCCTGCATGTAGGAATGCGAGTAACGGTTGTCGTACTCGATTTCCTGCCACTGACGCACCATGCCCAGGTAACCGTTATTGAGCGAGCAGATCTTCACCGGGGTGTCGTACTGCAGGCAGGTCGACAGCTCCTGGATGCACATCTGGATCGAGCCTTCACCGGTGATGGTGACGACTTCTTTGTCCGGGAACGCCTTCTTGATGCCCATCGCGTACGGCAGGCCCACGCCCATCGTGCCCAGGCCACCGGAGTTGATCCAGCGGCGCGGCTCGTTGAACTTGTAGAACTGCGCGGCCCACATCTGGTGTTGACCGACGTCGGAGCAGACGAAGGCGTCGCCATTCGTCAGTTCCCAGATCTTCTCGACCACATACTGCGGCTTGATGATCTCGGAGGTGCGGTCGTACTTCAGGCAATCGACGCTGCGCCACTGCTCGATCTGTTCCCACCACTTGGCCAGCGCCGTCTTGTTCGGCTTGGCCTCACCGCTCTGGATCTGGGCGATCATCTCCTGCAGCACGTCCTTGACGTTGCCGACGATGGGGATGTCGACCTTCACTCGCTTGGAAATGGAGGACGGATCGATGTCGATGTGGATGATCTTGCGCGGCTGCGACGTGAAGTGCGCCGGGCTGCCGATCACGCGATCATCAAAGCGCGCGCCGATGGCGATCAGCACGTCGCAGTTCTGCATCGCCATGTTGGCTTCGTACGTGCCGTGCATGCCCAGCATGCCCACGAACTGCTTGCTCGTACCCGGGAATGCGCCCAGGCCCATCAGCGTGTTCGTGACCGGGTAGCCCGTCAGCGCAGCCAGTTGGCGCAGCTCTTCGCTGGCCTCGGCAAGCACCACGCCACCACCGGAGTAGATGTACGGGCGCTCGGCCTGCAGCAGCAGACTCACCGCCTTGCGGATCTGACCGGAGTGCCCCTTGTTGACGGGGTTGTACGAACGCATCTCGATCGTCTTCGGATACTCGTACTTGCACATCTCGCGCGAAACATCCTTCGGGATGTCCACCACCACCGGGCCCGGACGGCCGGTCGAGGCGATATAGAACGCCTTCTTGATGGTCGAAGCGAGGTTGCGCACGTCCTTGACCAGGAAGTTGTGCTTGACGATCGGCCGGGTGATGCCGACGGTGTCGCATTCCTGGAAGGCGTCCTGGCCGATGGCGTGTGTCGGCACGTTGCCGGTGATGATCACCATCGGAATCGAATCCAGGTAGGCGGTGGCAATGCCGGTCACGGCATTGGTCACGCCCGGACCGGAAGTCACCAGGGCGACACCAACCTTGCCCGTGGCGCGCGCATAGCCGTCAGCCGCATGGACTGCCGCCTGTTCATGGCGCACCAGGATGTGTTCGATCTTGTTTTGCTTGTAGAACGCGTCGTAGATATAGAGCACCGCGCCGCCGGGGTAACCCCAGACGAACTCGACGCCCTCTGCCGCGAGCGCATTGACGAGGATGTCAGACCCCATCATGTCGGCAGATGAACCGCTATTGGCGTGGGAAAATTCCGCGCTTGGCATATTCATGTCAGTCCTTTGCAATTTTCGGCAAAAAATTGTTTGGATGCTCTCTACCGGGCTTGTGGCGCGGATTTGAGCGGTGCGCGTCTGCATGGATGGTCCGCCTGATGAGCGGCCAGATGAGACAACCACAGATGTTGTGAACCGACGATGATACTGCAATGCCGCATGGCGGTCCAGCGGCGGCAAGATTCGCCACACGAGGCGGTCCGCCAGACAGTCGGACTGTCCGTGGACCCGCATTTTTGCTAGCATCGCAACATTTTTGACGGTCTAGGCCGTCGTTGCTGCGAGGCGCAATGCTCACATTGCATCACATGATGACAATGTGAAATTTCGCCAAACCGCCCCACAGGATTCGCACCCGCCGTTGTATGGCCTCTGAACAGGAACTGTCGGCCTTCCTCGTAAGCGTCGAAAAACGCGCCTTCAAGCAGGCAGTATTCGCGGTCCGCGATGATGACGCCGCACTCGACATCGTGCAGGACGCGATGATCAAGCTGGCCGAAAAGTATGGCGACAAGCCCGAGGCCGAACTGCCCCTGCTGTTCCAGCGCATTCTGCAGAACACGATCCACGACTGGTTCCGTCGCTCCAAGGTGCGCAACACGTGGGTCAGCCTGTTCTCCAGCTTCCGTACGGATGCAGAGGGCGACGATACCGACCCGCTGGAGCTGATCGAAAGTGAAGCCGGCTCCACAGCAGCAGAAAGCAGCGCCGACAAGGTTGAGCGCACGCAGATGTTGGAAATTCTGGAGCGCGAAATCGAGAAGCTCCCCACACGTCAACGGGAAGCCTTTCTGATGCGTTACTGGGAAGACATGGATGTTGCCGAAACCGCCCAGGCGATGGGCTGTTCCGAGGGGAGCGTGAAAACGCACTGCTCGCGGGCAACGCACGCCCTGGCCCAAGCGCTGAGGGCGCGAGGGATCCGACTATGAACAAGGTAGAACTTCGAGAACGCCGCTTTGTGCATGCTGTCCGTACCGCTCTGAACGAGTCGGCAGGACAGTTGCCGCCCGACGTACGTGACCGCCTCTCCGCGGCACGCCGGACGGCGCTCGCGCATAAAAAAGCGGAAGCACCGAGCACGGTGCGCTCGCCTGCCCTGGTCATGCCGGGTGTAGGTCAGGTGTCCTTCGACTTGGAAGACGATGCTGCGTCGCCGCTGCACCGTATTGGCGCGTTCCTGCGTCGCTTCGGTCTGCTGTGGCCAACCATCGCACTGGTCGCAGGGCTTGCCGGCATTTATCAGTGGCAACAGCAGCAACGCGTGGACGAACTCGCCGAGGTCGACGCCGCCATGTTGCTCGACGACCTGCCACTGGCTGCCTACGCCGATCAAGGCTTCCATCAGTACCTCGATAAACGCGATCAGTGAAAGGCTGATCGATGAGCAACTTCCACCGCACCCACGGCCAACCACCGCGAGGCGAACGGACCTTGCGCCTGCGCGTCGCCCTGATCTCGTTGATCGGCGCGGCAGGGCTGTCCGCAGGATTGGCAATCGCACAAGCACCGGCAGCATCGGCACCGTCCGCCGTACCGGATACCACCGCCAGCACACCGCTGGCGCTGCCGACGCCGCCGACCACCAATCCGCAGCCCTCCATTCATCCGAACTGGTCTGAGCTGACCGTCGTGCAGCAGCGCATCCTCGCGCCGTTTGCGCCGGAATGGAACGGCATGCCCGAGCTGGCCCGCAAGAAGTGGCTACAGATTGCCCAGGCGTATCCGAAGTACACGCCGGCACAGCAGCAACGCCTGCAGACGCGAATGGCCGACTGGGTCAAGCTGACGCCCGAGCAGCGGCATCGTGCCCGCGAGAATTTCCAGACCACCAAGTCGGTTCCCGTCCAGAAGAAGAGCGAAGCTTGGCAGCGCTATCAGCAGTTGCCTGACGAGCAGAAGAAGGAGCTTGCTGCGGCAGCCAAGGCACAGAAACGTCCGTCTGCAGTCACGGCATTGCCGGGCAGTACGAGCCTGGCCAAGGATGCGGCCAAGGCACTGCATCACGGTGCGCGCACCAAGCCGGGCACGACCAAGTCGGCACCGAACCCGTTGGCGCCGGCCAAGCCGACTGCAACGGCAACGGCAGCAGCATCTGCGCCGACGGCAACCACGCCCGCTCCTGCGGCAACGGCCCCGGCACCAGCAAGTACGCCGATCACGCCTGCGCATCCAGTGACCCCAGCCACCAGCCCGGACGGCGATTCGGGCAACCCGCCACCATCAACCGTGCTGGGCGGCTAAGCCCGCATGCCCTTTGGCATAATCCGGTCACGCGCCGCGCACACGTTGTGCCGGTGCATGATCGATTACGCCCCGCCTGCGCTCACCCGGTTCGATGGCCACTACCGCTTCTACCACCTCGCCTGTCACGGCACCTGATCCGCTTGCCGCTCCCACGCTGCGCCGCCGCCTGGCTGCGATGCTCTACGAGGGCCTGCTGCTGTTCGGCGTCATGTTTGGCGCGACGGCCATCTTTCTGCTGCTGCGCGCGATCATTCCTCCGCTGGCGCGCACGGGCGATGTTGGCCTGCAGGTGTGGGGCTTCCTCGCGCTTGGCCTGTATTTCGTGGGCTTCTGGCGCAAACGCGGGCAGACACTCGCCATGCAGACCTGGCGCATGCGCGTCGTCAACGCAGACGGCTCGCCCATCTCGCTTGGCCGCGCCATTGCGCGTTATGCGCTGGCTTGGATCTGGGTGGTTGTGGCGGTCGGCATCATCCACATAAGTGGGGTTTCCCGCTGGACTGGCGCGGGTGTTGCCTTGACCTGCGTGCTGGCCTGGGGCGCGCTGGCGTGGCTCGACCCGCAGCGCCAGTTCCTGCATGACCGCCTTGCTGGCACGCGGCTGGTGCGCGCCTGATTCCATCTTCGGCGACGGTACACATCATGACACGCGCCGATCTGCCTGCCTCCTCTGCGCCGCTTGCCTCGTTGACGGCAGCCAACGCGCGGCGCATTGCGGTAGTACTGCAATGTGCCGCGATGTTGACGGTCGCGTGGGCCGCCCATCGCTGGGGTGCATTGAGCTGGCCAGGCTCCGCAGCCGTTGCCGCTGGGGCACTGATACTCGGCTATCTCGTCTCGGTTGGTTGGGCATTCCTCATCGCATCCACGAGTCTCGGCACAGCCATTCCGGATGACCCTGTGTGGGATCGCATACCCGTACCACGCGAGCAGCGCATCGGCATGACAGGCTTTATCGCGTGCTGGTTGCGCGAATGCGTGTCGGTGGCCTGGATGTTCAACGTGCTGCAGCCGTTTCGGGCACAGGCAGCGTTCGATGCAGCCGCGATTGACGGCGCACGCGTACCCGTACTGATGGTCCACGGTTACGGCTGTAACCGAGCAGTGTGGTTGCCGATGCAAAGGCACCTGGCCGCCGCGGGCCACCCGATCGAGGCCATCGATCTGATGCCGTTGCTGGGAGACATCGATGACTACGCCCACGACATCGCCGCCGTTGTCGCGCGCATGACGCACACGTACGGCCGCGCGCCGGTCCTGCTCTGCCACAGCATGGGCGGGCTCGCTGCACGAGCGTTGCTGCGGCAATCAACGGATATCTGCCCGGTCGCACACGTCATCACGCTGGGCACCCCACATCGGGGCACGGCGATGGCGCGCAGTGGGCGCGGGCGCAACGTGCGCCAGATGGCCTGGGCCAGTGCATGGCTGCGCCAACTTGCGGCGTCCGAAACGCCGGCCGTGCGAGCACGCATCACGTCGGTCTTCTCGTGGCACGACTCCATCGTCGGGCCGGCCGGCGCGTCTTGGCTGGAGGGCGCGCGGCATGTGCCGTTCTCCGGCATCGGCCATGTGTCGCTGCTATGCGACGCGCGCGTGCGTGATGCCGTGCAGACAGAACTGGCGCGCATCGAGGGCAAACCGCTGCCCCCATCCGCCTAAAACGCACGCCGGGCGCAGGTCTCCGGCAACCGCTTCGATCTTCCACGGCAACTACGTCATGTGACGGTCATGTTTCTGACACGGCTTATTCACGCGGCGGTGGCGAAATCCGTCCAACGCAGCCTCTGTTGCCGACATGGTCCTGCCAAATCTGCCATCGCGCCCTGGTTTCCTCCGCCGCCTCGCGCAACGCTTTCGCGCTGCTCCCCTCACCGGTTCCGACTGGAACGCACCACCGCCTCTGATGCACATGGCCGCCGGATTAGCCGCCGCCGGCGCGCTGGGTTCCGCTGTACCAGCCGGCCGCGGTGATGTGCGAGACCACCAAGCCCCTGCCGCCACCCCGCTCCCGGCCCTGGCATCCGACCAGCAGGCCGACAAGGACGCCGACCCGCCCGCAGAAAAAGTCCATCGCTATCGCACGATCTGGCTGTCGGACATCCACCTCGGCACGCCGGGCTGCCAGGCAGACTATCTGCTCGATTTCCTCAAGCACAACGACTCCGACACGCTGTACCTCGTTGGCGACATCGTCGACGGTTGGCAACTGCGCAAGGGCTGGTACTGGCCACAGGCGCACAACGACGTGGTACAGAAGGTGCTGCGCCGCGCGCGCAAGGGCACCCGCGTGGTGTTCATCCCCGGCAACCATGACGAGATGGCGCGCCAGTTCCACGGCCTGAACTTCGGCGACATTGAAGTGGCAGAAGACGCGGTGCACGTGACCGCCACCGGCAAGCGCCTGTGGGTCGTACACGGCGATCTGTTTGACGGTGTGATGCAGCATGCGCGCTGGCTCGCTTACGTGGGCGACTCGCTCTACACCTTCATCCTGGCAATGAACCGGCATTTCAACCGCATCCGCGTGAAGCTGGGGTTCCCGTACTGGTCGCTGTCGCAGTACCTCAAGCATCAGGTCAAGAACGCGGTCAATTTCATCAACTCGTTCGAGCGCGTGATGACCGACGAGGCACGCCGGCGCGGCTGCGATGGCGTGGTCTGCGGACACATTCACAAGGCCGAGATCCGCGAGATCGACGGCCAGCTTTACTGCAATGACGGCGACTGGGTGGAGAGCCTCTCCGCCCTGGTCGAAACCATGGAGGGCGAACTGCAGATCGTCTACTGGACGCATCTGCTCGATGCGCCGCGCACTACCCGCCGGGCACGCCGTGCCGCAGCGGCCGCCGCCTGATGGAAGCCCACATGACCAACACAAGCATTGATCTCACACAACCTGCCGTTGTTGCCACGCCGGCACCCATGCCCCAAGGAGAGCCCGTGAAAGTCATGATCGTCACCGATGCCTGGGAACCGCAGGTCAACGGCGTCGTCCGCACCCTCACCCAGACGCGCCGTGAGCTTGAAGCCATGGGCCACGTCGTCGACATGATCACGCCGCTCGAATTCAAGACGGTGCCGTGCCCGACGTATCCGGAGATCCGCCTGTCGATCCTGCCGGCTAAGCGCGTGCGCGAGCGCATCGAGAAGTTCGCGCCGCAAGCCCTGCACATCGCGACCGAAGGCCCGCTCGGGCTGGCAGCGCGCGCCTATGCGTTGCGCCACAAGCTGCCCTACACGACGGCGTACCACACACGCTTTCCGGAATACGTGCAGGCGCGCTTCGGTATTCCGCTGGCGTGGACGTACCGTTTCCTGCGCTGGTTCCACAGCCCGGCTCAGGCCGTGATGGCACCAACGCCCGTAGTGCTGAAAGACCTGGCTGACTACGGCATCACCAACGGCGTGCTGTGGACGCGTGGCGTGGATTTGGATGTATTCACCTCGCAGCGCGGCAACATGCTCAACACCGCGCACCCGATCTTCCTGTACGTTGGCCGCGTGGCTGTCGAGAAAAACGTGGAAGCCTTCCTGGAACTCGACCTGCCCGGCTCGAAGTGGGTGGTGGGCGAAGGCCCCGCGCTGGCCGGCCTGAAGGCGAAGTACCCGAACGCCAACTACCTGGGTGTGCTCAAGCAGCCGGAACTGGCCAAGGTGTACGCCTCGGCTGACGTGTTCGTCTTCCCGAGCCGCACGGATACGTTTGGCCTGGTGTTGCTCGAAGCGCTCGCCAGCGGGTTGCCGGTGGCGGCTTATCCGGTGACGGGCCCGATCGACGTGCTGGGCGATTCGCCGGCCGGTGCGCTGCGCGAAGACCTGCGCGAAGCTTGCCTGGAAGCGCTGCGCATTGATCGCGTCACAGCGCGTGCGCATGCCGAGAAGTTCTCGTGGCGCGCAGCCTCCGAGCAGTTCCTGGCGCACCTGCGCCCGATGCCGGCCGTACAATCCGGCGATGCCAAGACCGCTCAACCCTCGACTGCCACAGGCGCTTAAGCCTTGCGTTCAATGAAGCCGACAACGCCGCCTGAGCGTCCAGCTCCGCCACCCGCGGCGGGCGCCTACTCGCCGGCCGACAACCCGCACAAGGGCAATCGCGGCATCACGCGGGCCTGGTTCGCGCTCAAGAACTCCATCAGCGGCATCCGCTTCGCCATCGACGAGGAAAGCGCATTCCGCCAGGAGTTGACGCTGTGCGCGATCCTGCTGCCGTGCGCGTTCGTCATCCCCGCCACCGTGGTGGAACGCATCCTGATGCTCGGCACGCTGGTGCTGGTGCTGATCGTCGAGTTGCTCAATTCAAGCGTGGAAGCGGCTGTCGATCGCATCTCGCTGGAGCAGCACGGGCTATCCAAACGCGCCAAGGATTTCGGCAGCGCAGCGGTCATGCTGGCCCTGCTGCTCTGCGTGGGGACGTGGGTGGCGATTGCCTGGCCGTGGGTGGCGTCGCTGGTGCACTAGGGTGATAGGGGCTTACCCGCGCACACGCCACGTCAACGTTTGGCAGCATCTAGTCCCGCTTTATGTGGGGAGTCGTTGCTGCAGCACGATCTTTTATAATCCGGGCACACACACGCCACGGAGACAGGGCCACCGGCCTTGGCAGTTCAATGGAAACCAAGCAGCATTCCACCGGCCCACGCCGCACGCGCGATCGCATCCTCGAAGTATCGCTGCGCCTGTTCAATGAGCTGGGCGAACCCAACGTCACCACCACGACGATTGCCGAAGAGCTGGAGATCAGCCCCGGCAACCTGTACTACCACTTCCGCAACAAAGACGACATCATCAACTCGATCTTCGTGCAGTTCGAGCAGGAGATCGCGCGTCGCCTGAAGCTGCCAGATGACCACAAGGCTACGCTGGACGAGACCTGGGGCTATCTGCAGTACATGTCGGAGTTTCTGTGGAACTACCGCTTCCTGTACCGCGATATCAACGATCTGCTGGCACGCAACCGCATGCTGGAGCTGAACTTCAAGCGCATCGTTGAGCAGAAGCGCCATTTTGCGATGGACATCTGCCACCAGTTCATTGAAGACGGCGAAATGGAAGCCACGGCAGAACAAGTCGACGCGATCTGCACCAACATCGTGGTGATCGCTACCTACTGGCTGTCGTTCCAGTTCGTGCAGCACCCGCGCCAGTACAACGACCAGAACGCAATCCGTGACCACCTCCACGGCGCGAGTTACCACATCCTATCGATCCTCGCGCCTTACCTGCGCGGCAAGCCACGGCGGGCCTTCGATCTGCTCGCGGTCAGCCGCAGCAACGACCCGCCCGTCGGTACACTAGGCGCCCCCGGCACCACCACCCCTGCAAAATGAAATCGATCTGCGTCTATTGCGGTTCCAGCCCGGGCGAGCGCCCGGAGTACAAGACCGGCGCCATTGCGCTGGGCAACGAGATGGTCAAGCGCGGCCTCACGCTCGTCTACGGCGGCGGCAACGTCGGCCTGATGGGTATCGTGGCGGATGCGGTGCTGCACGGCGGCAACCCCGTGGTGGGCATCATCCCCAAGTCGCTGGTGCGCAAGGAGGTCGGCCATAAGGAACTGACCGAGCTGCACATCGTCGACAGCATGCACCAGCGCAAGCAGATGATGGCCGACCGTGCGGATGCCTTCATCGCCATGCCCGGCGGTGTGGGCACCTACGAAGAATTGTTCGAGACCTTCACGTGGCTGCAACTCGGCTATCACAACAAGCCGATCGGCCTGCTGAACGTCGCGGGCTTCTATGACAAGCTGCTGGCCTTCATCGACCACGCCGTGCAAGAAGGCTTCCTCAAGCGCCACCACGCTGACCTGCTGCACGTAAGCGACAATCCGGCCGAACTGATCGACATGCTCTCGCGTGCACCGCGCGAGACAGTCGACAAATGGTCGGAACGCCGCGAGCGCACCTAAGCAGCAAGCGGCCTAGAAAGACGACCCGGGCTGGGCCAGAAACTGCAACTCCTCGGGCGTGGACACGCGCCCGAGAACCGCATTGCGATGCGGAAAGCGCCCGAAGCGAACAACAATGTCCCGATGCTTCTCTGCCCAGATGAGCGACGCTGCGTCGCCTTCTTGGTCCCGCAGGCGGGTGTAGAGGCGGATCGATTCGTCCTGCGCAGCCAGCGTCTCGCTGTGTTCGAACGGCAGGTAGCAAAACACGCGATGAAAGCGTGTTGGGAGCTGGGTATCCCAACCGGCGGCCACGACGATCTGCGCGGTGCGCAGTGCCGCCGCGTCGCTGGAGAAGGCACGCGGGCTGTTGCGAAACATGTTGCGCGAGAACTGATCCAGCACCAAGATGCGCGCAATCGCGTCCAGCGGCGTGTCCATCCACGTGTCGGCTTCGCCGGTTGACAGCGCTTCCCACAACGGCAGGAAACGCGCACGGATCTCGGCATCGAAGGCGTCGGACTTGGTGAACCACTCAGGCCGATCGGCGGTGAGCGGCGTGGTGCCAAACCAGAACGCGAGCACATCGTCAGCAGTAGGCAAACCGATCATGCGGCTGTCTCCTCAGGTTGTTCTTGTGTTGTGACGTGCGCTTAGCGCGACACCTTACAGTGACACCTCAGCGCGGCACATTGCGCATCCAGTCGGCGGTCTGCCAGAAGGCTTGCATGAGGCGCATCTGCAGCGCTTCGTCCAGGCCAACGTCCTGCATCGCGAGCGCCATGCAGCGCATCCATTGGTCACGCTCCTGCGTGCCGATCTCGAACGGCAAATGGCGCGCACGCAAGCGCGGGTGGCCGAAACGTTCGATGTAGTGGTTCGGGCCGCCGAGCCAGCCGCACAGGAACCAAAACAGCTTGTCGCGCGCACTATCAAGGCTGGGGGGATGTACTCCGCGCAGCACGGCAAACGCCGGCTCGAGGTCCATCAGGTCATAGAAGCGATCAACGAGTTCGCGCACACGCGCCTCGCCACCAATCAGATCGAAGGCCAGGGTTTCCTGGCCGGAAGTTGCGTCAGTCATACAGCGTCAATCACATCAAAAAAACGATCAGGCATCGCGCAGCGTTGCCATGGCTGGGCGTCGCAGCACATCGCGCAAACCCAGCCAGCCACCGGCAAAGGCGCACAGCATGCCGCCCACGATGCCCACCGGCAAGATCGCCGGGTTGAATCGGTATGGGAAGTCGAACACATGCGCCGACAACACCCAGCCAATGGCGATGGCACCCACACCCGCCATCAACCCGGCCAGGCCGCCCACGATCAGCACCTCGGCATACTGCGTCTGTCGCACAATGCCGGAACTCGCACCCAGCGCGCGCAACACGCCAGCATCGCGCAAGCGCTCGTCGCGAGAACCGGATAGCGCGGCATACAGCACCAGCACACCCGCCGCCAGCGTGAAGACAAAGAGGAACTCCACCGCCACCGTCACCTGATCCAACACGCCTTGCACCTGTTGCAGGATCAGCTCGGTATCCACCACCGTCAGGTTCGGGAACTCGCGCACCAGCTTGGCCGGCAGATCAGCCTGTCCTGCCGGAATGCGGAACGCCGTCACGTAGGTCTGCGGCATGTCGTGCAGCGCCACGGGCGGCAGGATCACAAAGAAGTTCACGCGCATCGAGCTCCAGTCGAGCTTGCGCAATGACGTGATGGGCGCATCCACCGTCTGCCCGGCGACATCGAAACGCAGTACGTCGCCCAGGTGCAGATTCAACGTCTTGGCGATGCCCTCCTCCACCGACGCCTCGGGCTTCTGCCCGCCAAACCACTGGCCGGCGATGATGCGGTTCTCAGGCGGTTGCTCGGTCGCGTAGGACAGATTGAACTCGCGCTCGACCAGGTTACGCGCACGGGATTCCGCATACGTCTCTCGGCCGATGGTCTGACCATTCACCTGCGTCAGGCGACCGCGCACCATCGGGTAAAGCTTGGGATCGGCCACTCCCGCACGGGCCAGCACCTGCGACACCGCCTCCATCTGGTCAGGCTGGATATTGATGATGAAGCGGTTGGGCGCATCGGCCGGCGTGGCGTTGTGCCAAGAGCGGATCAGGTCATTGCGCGTCATGGCAAGCAGCAGCAGTGCCATCAGCCCGACAGCCAGCGCCACGGTTTGCAGCACGCTCACGCCGCGGCGGCGCTCCAGCACAGCCAGCGCAAAACGCCAGCCGACGCCCAGCGCACGACCGCGCCCGAGGGACGCCGCCAACGCGCGCAGCCCGCCGGCCGCCAGCAACGCAAAGACAAGGATGGCGCCAGCAAACCCGCCCGCCGTCAGCACCCCCAGCTTCACATCACGCGCCGACACCACCAGCAACGCGAAGAATGCGGCCGCCCCCAGCGCATAGCCCACCCACGCAGCGATAGCACGCTCATCCACGTCACGTCGCAGTACGCGCAGCGGTGGCACGCGCACCAGGCTTAGCAACGGCGGCACGGCAAAGCCGACCAGCAGCACCAGACCCGCCGCCACCCCCACCGCTGCCGGCCACACAGACGGCGCCGGCAACGAGACCGTCACCAGATCGCCCAGCGAGGCCAGCAGCAGCCAGTGCGCGCCATAGCCCAGCGCCACACCCACCAGCGAACCCAGCACGCCGATCAGCAGAAACTCCAGCGCAAAAGTCCCGAGAATCTGCCCCTGCCGCAGCCCGAGGCACTTGATGATCGCCACCGCATCGGTATGCCGTGCGGTGTAGCGGCGCGCCGCCATGGTGATCGCCACGGCCGCGATCATCGCGGCGAGCAAGGCGACGAGCGAGAGGAAGCGCTCGGCACGATCCAGTGTTTCGCGCATCTGCGGCTGGCCGTTCTGCAAAGACTCGATGCGCACGCCGCGTACTTGGCGTGTCTTCAGTTCCCTTTCGGTCCAGTTGCGGAAGGCGATGGTAGCGGCATCGGGCCCGGCCACCAGCAGACGATACGTGACGCGGCTGCCGTAAGTGACAAGGCCGGTGGAAGCCAGATCGGCCATCGGCAGCATCACGCGTGGAGCAAAGTTCATGAAGCCGGCACCGCGGTCCAGCTCCTGCGTGATGACGTGGGCGATCTGGAAGGTGCGCGTGCCCAGGCGGATGGCATCGCCCACGCGCAAGCCCAGGGCTTCGAGCAATGGTGCGTCAACCCACACCGTGCCCGCAGAAGGAATGGCGCGGATAGGCGCACCAACGGTATCGCGCCCGTCGCCGCTTACCTTGAGCGTGCCACGCAGCGGGTATCCTGCATCCACCGCCTTGATGGCCGCCAGTTGCGATGCTGGCTCGCCGGAAGCACCGTTGGTGAGCGTGCTGGCCATGCTGGGGAAGGTGGCGGTATGCGTCACCTCCAGGCCACTGGCGCGCGCATGCGCCTCGATGTCGGCTGGCAGCGGCTGATCAGACACCACAAGCACATCTGCGCCGATCAATTGACGCGCATCGCGCTCCAGACCAGCGTGCATGCGGTCAGCCAGAAAACTGACAGAGGCCAGCGCGGCCACGGCCAACACCAGCGCAACAAGCAGCAGGTTCAGCTCGCCGGCGCGCCAGTCGCGGCGCAGCATGCGCAGGGCTTGAGTCCAGACGAAAAAACGTGACATGGGCAGAACATGGATGGGGCGCATATCGTCATTGATCGCGCAAACCCCGCCATGTTCGCACGACTTCAATGGGCCAGCGCGCGGGCGTCCTCAGCGTGCCAAGGGAGCGCCTGGTCGGCTGTCAGCAACGAAACGTGTTCCGTCGCACGATATCCCGCCAGATGGCTCAGGCCTTCACGGAACGTCGGCTGACCGATGCGCTCGATCAGCTCGCGCACCCACGAGGCAAGCGCGTCATTGCGGCGCACCGCCAGGTAGTACGTCTCACGCGTGAGCGGCACGAAATGCAGGCCGTGGGCCTGCGCACCGGGGCGCAGGCCAAACCCGACATCCGCCCGCCCTTCCTGCACGGCCACGGCGATCTTGTCGCTGGAGAACTCCTGCTCGTCGTAACCGTTGATCTGATCGGGGTACAACCCGGCCGCCACCAGCAGTTGATCGAACAGCAAGCGCGTGCCCGAACTGCGCTGACGGTTGATGAAACGTGCCTGGGTCCGGGCCAGATCCTGCAGCGACTGCACGCGCCCCGCCCACTCCGGCGACATCATCAACCCCTGCTCCCGATCGGCCAGGGCGATCAGGCGCACGGCGGTCGGACGCAGCCACTTGCGCAGCGTCTGATGGGCAAGTGAGCCAGCGCCCTGTTGCGGCGCCACATAGAAGCCAGCCACCTCGCACTGTTTCTCCTGCAGGCAGATCAGTCCTTCCACGGCGCTGCAGAACACGGTATCGAGCTGCGAAGCCTGGCTTTCATGCGCAAAGGTCTCGGCCAGCACTTCCACCGCCGGATCATGACTGCCCGAGAAGCGAATGCGCGTTTGCGATTGCGAGGCGTCTTCCAGCTCCGCCATGAACTGGCCCATGGCCTGGCGCACGGCCGGGTCCAGCTGCTCGCGCAGGCGCATCTCCGCACGCAGCATCCGCTCGCCAAACAGCGTGAGCGATGCCCCACGACCGCGTTCCATATCCAGCAGCGCCCGCCCGAGCATCTCTTCCCATGAGCGCATCACGCCCCATGCGTGCCGGTACGACAACCCCACCTGCTTGGCTGCCCGGTGCAGCGACCCCGTTTCACGCACCGCCCGCAGCAACTGAAAGACCTTGCCGTTGGCGCGCGGATTGTCGTCCGCGCCAACCACCGGGAACACCTCAAACTGGAACGTCATTATGTTTGTGATTTCCTATTTACTTCGCTCATGCTCCCGGAGAACAATTCCCGTCATTTCCCGGGGCGGGCGCATCGTGGCTGCCGACCGCCTCAATGTTGCCGCCATCATGCAACATCCGACATAAAGCGTCCACGCCTCTTACATCCTGCTCACCACATGCCTGGATTGCTCCAAACCCTTCGGCTGTCAGCCATTACGTGCCTGGCCCTCACTTTTGCCAGCGCTGCATATGCAGGCGATCTCCGCATGGCTACCACCACCAGCACGGAAAACTCCGGTTTGCTCAAGGTGCTGCTGCCCAAGTTTGAGGCGGCCACCGGCATCCATGTGCAGGTGATTGCCGTTGGCACCGGCAAGGCGGTCAAACTGGGGGAATCGGGGGACGTGGACGTGGTGCTGGTTCACGCCCGCCAACTGGAAGACGCCTTCGTGGCCTCGGGCGGCGGCATCGACCGGCGTGACGTGATGTACAACGACTTCATCCTCGTCGGCCCGACGGCGGACCCGGCGGGCATCCGCGGCCAGAAGAACGTGATTCAGGGCATGGAGACCATCGCCAGCGCCGGCGAGAAGGCTGGCACCAAGTTCATCTCGCGTGGCGACAACTCCGGCACCGATGTGATGGAAAAAGCCTACTGGAAGACCGCCAACATTGAGCCGAAGGGCAAGCCCTGGTACGTGAGCGCAGGCCTGGGCATGGGTGAAGTGCTGAACATGGCCGCGCAGATGAACGCGTACACGCTATCCGACCGCGCCACCTACGGTGCCTACCGCGCCAAGACGGGCCTGGACATCGTGCTGGCCGGCGACCCGCGTATGTTCAACCCGTACGGCATCATCGCCGTGAACCCGAAGAAATACCCCAGCACGAACTATGTGGATGCGACCAAGCTGATCGAATGGATCACCTCGCCCGCCGGCCAGCAGGCCATTGCCGATTTCAAGGTGAACGGGGAGCAGGTGTTCTTCCCGAACTACGGGAAGGCGTTGGCGAGCGGGAAATAATCACGCTGCGTGCGGAACGTCTTTCTGGGACAGGACGGCAGCTCAGGCTGCCGTTTCCAATTGCGGATGCTGCGGCAGCTCAGCAGCCACTTCGCCGATCATCCGGCGCAGCCACATCACATCGGGCGCGGCATGGCTGCGCTCGTGCCAGAGCTGGTAGAAGCGCATCTTCGGGAACGCCATGGGCGTCGGCAAAATGCGGATCGGCAGGTACTGCGCACAATGCGCGGCAAACTGGCGGCCGGTCGTGAAGACCAGATCCGTACGCATCAATACGTACGGCACCAGCCCGAAGTACGGCAGCGACACCTGGATCTGGCGCTTAAGCCCTTGCTCTGCAAGTGCCTGATCGATCATGCTGCGCTGCATGACAGCGTACGGCGCGGGTGCCAGGTGCGGCATCTCCACGTAGTGCTTGAGCGAGATCCCCTTGCGCGCCAGCGGGTGCTGCGCACCCAGCATGCAGACGACTTCATCGTCGAACAGCGGCGAAATGTGCAGATGCTCGGGCGGCGAAAGCCAGTTGCCGATCACCAGATCCATACCGCCCTGCTCCAGCGCCGCCAAATAGTCGACACCGGCATTGAGCGGGTGCACCACCAGCTTGGCCTGCGGTGCTTGCTTGCGCAGGCGCTCCACGATGTTCGGCAGGAAAAAGGCGTCGAGGTAATCCGGTGCGCCCAGGTGGAAGGTGCGTGTTGTGTTGGCCGGATCGAACTCCTGTGACGGGCGCGCAATACGCTCCATCGCCTCCAGGCTCTGCTGGGCCAGTGCAAGCAGGTCGTGGCCGCGCTCGGTCGGCACCATGCCGTTCTTGCCGCGCACGAGGATGGCGTCGCCCGTAATCTCGCGCAGGCGCTTGAGCGTGTTGCTGATGGCCGGTTGCGACTGGCCAAGCTTGACGGCCGTACGCGTCACGCTCTGCTCGGTGAGCAGCGTGTACAGGACGCGCAGGAGGTAGGTATCGAGGTGATCTTTGCCGTGCATCTGGAGGCGAGAATGGGTGGCGAAGGGGGCAGCGCCGTACCGTCTATAAAACGTGCGAGGGGGACGCTGTCAGTGTATGTCACTTGTACATCGCGCCGCCAGACCACTACCGGCGGGTATACCCCGGATTTTGGCTTTCCGATGCGGGTTATCACATGGGCCAAATATTGCATTCCTGGCCCGGTGCTATGGTTCCGTTACACACACAAACAGGCGTAAAACCCCATGGAGACTCAGCCCATCCGCTTCTTTCACCGCGGCCAGGTGCGCACCGTCACGGATGCCCCGATCACCCGCACGGTGCTTCAATACCTGCGTGAAGACGCACACTGCACAGGCACCAAGGAAGGGTGTGCTGAGGGCGATTGCGGTGCATGTACCGTGGTGCTCGGTGAGCTGCAGGAAGACGGCAGTGTCGGCCTGAAGGCTGTCAACGCGTGCATCCAGTTCCTGCCCACGCTCGACGGCAAGGCACTGTTCACTGTGGAAGACGTGCGCGGCAAGGACGGCACGCTGCACCCCGTGCAAGAAGCCCTGGTGGAGTGCCACGGCTCGCAGTGCGGCTTCTGCACGCCGGGCTTTGTGATGTCGCTCTACGCGCTGTATGAGAACACCGGCAACGAGGCGCCCATCCCCTCGCGCCAGGCCATCTGCGATTCGCTGACTGGCAACCTGTGCCGCTGCACCGGCTACCGCCCCATCATCGACGCGGGCGAGCGCATGTTCGAGCTGCCCTCCCCGGCTGGCATCGACCGCACGCAACTGGCGGAAACGCTGCGCAACATCCAGCGCAAGGACACCTTCAGCTACGCCCCTGTCGGCACCGAGAATGCGCCGCGCTTCTACGCCCCGCGCACCGCCTCAGCCTTCGCCGCCATCAAGGCCGCGCACCCGAACATCCGCATCCTGGCCGGCAGCACCGACGTAGGGCTGTGGGTCACCAAGCAGTTCCGTGAGCTGGGCGACATCCTCTACATCGGTCAGGTGGCCGACCTGTACGCACTGGAAAAGCGCAACGGCTGGATCGAAATCGGCGCTGCCGTCTCGCTGGAAAAGGCCTACGACTTCCTCGCCGCGGACTACCCCGAGCTGACCGAGCTGTGGAAGCGCTTTGCCTCACTGCCGATCCGCAACGCCGGCACGCTGGGTGGCAACATCGCCAACGGCTCGCCGATTGGTGACTCGGCACCGGCCCTCATCGCTATCGGCACGCGCGTCGTGCTGCAGCGTGGCGAAGTGCGTCGCGAACTGCCGCTCGAAGACCTCTACCTCGCCTACCAGAAGAACGCGATGGAAGAAGGCGAATTCGTGGCCGGCCTGCGCATTCCGGTGCGCGAAGGTCGCGATGCCATGCGCTTCCGCACGTACAAGCTGTCCAAGCGCTTTGACGAAGACATCTCGGCCGTGTGCGCAGCACTCGCCATCGAGCTGGACGGCGACATTGTGCGCAGCGCACGCATCGCTTACGGCGGCATGGCAGCAACGTCTAAGCGCGCCACCGAAACCGAAGCCGCCATCACCGGCCAGCCGTGGAACGAAGCGACCGTGCGTGCTGCCATGGCAGCCATGTCGCGTGATTACACGCCGCTGACCGATATGCGTGCCACCGACAACTACCGCCGCATCTCGGCGGCCAACACGGTGTACCGCTTCTGGCTGGAAACCCGTACCGACGCGCCGCTCACGCCCGAACAGATCAATGTGCGTGCGGTCGAACTGAATACCCTCACCGCTGCAGGTAGCGTCAACTAAGTCCGACTGCAAAGAGACATCGTATGAACAAGCAAACCGAGGCCTTCCTGCTGGCGGAAGCCGATATTGCGGCGGCCATTCCTGATCAGCGCGGTGCTGTAGTCGGCATCTCGCGCCCGCACGAGTCCGCCCACCTGCACGTTGCCGGCACCGCCACCTACACCGACGACATCCCCGAGCTGGCCGGCACGCTGCACGCTGCACTCGGCATGAGCACGCAAGCGCATGCGCGCATCGTCAACATGGACCTGGACCGCGTGAAGGCGGCGCCGGGTGTGGTGGCCGTGTTCACGTCGGCGGACATTCCGGGCACCAATGATTGCGGCCCGATCATCCACGATGATCCGATTCTGGCGACCGACACGGTGCACTTCATCGGCCAGCCGATGTTCATCGTGGTGGCCACGTCGCACGACGCGGCGCGCCGTGCGGCACGCCTGGGCAACATCGAATACGAAGTCCTGCCCGCGCTGCTGACGCCCGAAGACGCACGCGCCGCCGGCCGCTCCGTGCTGCCGCCGATGCACCTCAAGCGTGGCGAACCCGCCGAGCGCATCGCGGCCGCGCCGCATTCGGAAGCCGGCCAGATGTCGCTGGGTGGGCAGGAACAGTTCTACCTGGAAAGCCAGATCTCGTACGCGGTGCCGAAGGAAGACAATGGCATGCACGTGTGGTGCTCGACGCAGCACCCGACCGAGATGCAGCACATGGTGTCGCACATGCTGGGCTGGCACGCCAACCAGGTGCTGGTGGAATGCCGCCGCATGGGCGGCGGCTTTGGCGGCAAGGAATCGCAATCGGGCCTGTTTGCCTGCTGCGCTTCGCTGGCCGCATGGAAACTCGCCTGCCCCGTCAAGCTGCGTCCGGACCGCGACGACGACATGATGATCACCGGCAAGCGTCACGACTTCCGCTTCGGTTACGAAGCCGGTTATGACGACACCGGCCGCATCCTCGGCATCACGTGCGACATGACCTCGCGTGCCGGTTTCTCGGCCGACTTGTCCGGCCCGGTGATGACGCGTGCCATCTGCCACTTCGACAACGCCTACTGGCTGTCGGACGTGGAGATCGACGGCTTCTGCGCGCGCACCAATACGCAGTCGAACACCGCATTCCGCGGCTTCGGCGGCCCGCAGGGCGCGTTTGCCATCGAGTACATCATGGACAACATCGCGCGCTCGGTCGGCAAGGATGCGCTGGACGTGCGCCGCGCCAACCTGTACGGCAAGGACAAGAACAACGTCACGCCTTATGGCCAGACCGTGGAAGACAACGTCATCCACGAACTGCTCGACGAACTGGAAGCGACGTCCGACTACCGCGCCCGCCGCGAAGAGATTCGCGCATTCAACGCAACGAGCCCGGTACTCAAGCGCGGCTTGGCGCTGACGCCCGTGAAGTTCGGCATCTCGTTCAACGTGAAGCACTTCAACCAGGCCGGCGCGCTTGTGCACGTGTACAACGACGGCTCCATCCTCGTGAACCACGGCGGCACCGAAATGGGCCAGGGCCTGAACACGAAGGTCGCGCAAGTGGTTGCACACGAACTGGGTGTGGCCTTCACCCGCATTCGCGTGACGGCAACGGACACCAGCAAGGTGGCCAACACGTCAGCCACGGCGGCATCGACCGGCAGCGACTTGAACGGCAAGGCCGCGCAGGACGCCGCACGCCAGATCCGCGCACGCCTGATCGCGTTTGCCGCAGAACACTACGAAGTGCCCGTCGAGACCGTCGCCATCGTGGGCGATCAGTTGGAGATTGGCGCACGCCGCGTACCGTTCAACGAGCTGATCAACAAAGCCTATGTTGCCCGCGTGCAATTGTGGTCTGACGGTTTCTACGCCACGCCCAAGCTGCATTGGGATCAGTCCAAGCTGAACGGTCGTCCGTTCTATTACTACGCGTACGGCGCCGCCGTGTCGGAAGTGGTGGTGGACACGCTCACCGGCGAATGGCGTCTGCTGCGCGCTGACGTGCTGCACGACGCCGGCCGCTCCATCAACCCAGCGCTGGATATCGGCCAGGTGGAAGGCGCCTTCATCCAGGGCATGGGCTGGCTGACCACGGAAGAACTGTGGTGGAACAAGAACGGCAAGCTGATGACGCACGCGCCGTCCACCTACAAGATCCCGACCGTGAACGACTGCCCGCCGGACTTCCGCGTGCGACTGTTCAACAACGCCAACGTGGAAGACAGCATCCACCGCTCCAAGGCGCTGGGCGAGCCGCCGCTGCTGCTGCCGTTCTCGGTGTTCTTTGCTATCCGCGATGCAGTGGCCGCCGTGGGTGATGGCCGCACCAACCCGCCGCTGAACGCCCCGGCGACCAGCGAGGAAATCCTCAAGGCCGTCGACGCCATCCGCAGCGCCCCGCTGTCCGCTTGAGCCGAAGTACGGAGACCGTCATGGACCACACGCAACTGCGCCCGTTCCGTTTTGCCGACGTGCTTGCCACCGTGCAAGCGGGGCAGCCGTGCGTGCTGGTCACGGTGACGGACGTGCAAGGCTCCGCCCCACGCGAGCCGGGCACGCTCATGCTGGTGTGCACCGACGGGTTCTTCGGCACCATCGGCGGTGGCCATCTCGAATGGCGTGCCATGGAAATCGCGCAAGCGATGATGGATGCACCCCAAGCCATTGGCGACGCCCGCCGCCAGTTCGTTCGCATTCCACTCGGCCCGGCATTGGGCCAGTGCTGCGGCGGCGTGGTGCGCCTGTCGCTGGAGCGCCTCGACGCACGTGACGCGGAGTGGATCGCCCTGGCCGACGACGCCATGCGCCAGCGCCGCAGCCTGCGCCGTTTTGTCTCCGCTGACGCGGCTATGCCTGTTGAAGCAACGATCGGTGATGCGGCAGCAGCAGGCGTTACGCTCGACGCCAGCGGCTTCACCCAAACGGTGTTGCCACCCGACATGTCGATCGTGCTGTGCGGTGCCGGCCATGTCGGCCACGCCATCGTGCGTGCACTCGCGCACCTGCCCTGCCGCGTGACGTGGGTGGACGAACGCGATGCGATGTTCCCGTTCCCCACCGAGGTACCGGCGAACGTCGTCATCGAATCCACCGATACGCCGGAAGCCGTGATCGACAACGCGCCTGCCGGCAGCTACTTCCTGGTCATGACGCACAACCATGCGTTGGACCTCGCTCTGTGCGAACGCATCATGCGCCGCACGGACTTTGCCTACTTCGGCCTGATCGGCTCCAAGACCAAGCGCGCCCGCTTCGAGCACCGCATGGTGGAGCACGGTGTGGACCCGGCACGCTTGCCGGAAATGGTGTGCCCGATTGGCGTGGCAGGCATCGTGGATAAGGCGCCGGATATCATTGCAGTATCCGTCGTCGCCCAACTCCTGCAGGTGCGTGAGCTTCAGCAGCACGCGCTCACCACAGCCAGCGGTGGAGCGGCGGTCCCTTACCGCGTCCCCACACCCGTCTGATTATGCCGCTCTCGCCCACCCTTGCAGAACGCATCGCCACCAGCCCGAAAGCCGAACTGCACATCCACATCGAAGGCTCGCTCGAACCCGAACTGATGTTCGCGCTGGCCGAGCGCAACGGCGTCAAGCTGCCGTATGCCTCCGTTGAAGAAGTGCGCGCGGCTTACGCCTTCGACGATCTGCAATCGTTTCTCGACCTCTACTACGCAGGCGCCAGCGTGCTGCTCACCGAGCAGGACTTCTACGACATGACCGCCGCCTACGTGGCGCGTGCGCTTGCCGACAACGTCCGCCACGCCGAAATCTTTTTCGACCCGCAGACGCATACCGCGCGCAACGTGCCAATGCACGTGGTGATCGGCGGCATCGTCCGCGCCCTGGATGACGCGGAGCGCGAGCATGGCTTCTCCAGCAGCCTGATCCTTTGCTTCCTGCGCCATCTGAGCGAGGAAGATGCGTTCGCCACGCTGGAAGCCGCCCTGCCCTACATCCAGGACCCGGCCAACCGGATCATCGGTGTGGGGTTGGATTCGTCCGAGCGCGGCAACCCGCCGGAGAAGTTCGCGCGCGTGTTTGCCGAGTGCAAGAAGCTCGGCCTGCGCCTGGTCGCCCACGCGGGTGAAGAAGGCCCGGCGCAATACGTGATCGACGCGCTCGACATCCTGAACGTGGAGCGCATCGACCACGGCGTACGGGCCATCGACGATGCCGCACTCGTCAAGCGCCTCGCCGCCGAGCGCATCGCGCTGACGGTCTGCCCGCTGTCGAACGAGAAACTGAAGGTCTACCCCGACTTGCGCGATCACTCGCTCAAGCAATTGCTGGACGCAGGATGCGCAGTGACCCTGCACTCCGACGATCCAGCCTACTTTGGCGGCTACATGAACACCAACTGGCTCGCCACCTTCAACGCCCTGAACCTGTCCGCCGCCGACGCCCATGCGCTCGCGCGCAACAGCTTCGAGGCGTCCTTCCTGCCCGAGCAGGACAAAACGATGTGGCTTGCCAAGGTCGACGACCACTGGAAGCACACGCACTAAATCACACACCGCGCCCACGAAACAAAGATGACCACCATGCCTCCGACTTCCAACACCGTTCACGCGTACCGCGGCCGTGTGCTGCATTTCCTGCACGATCCGCAGTATCGCGAGCGCGATGCCTATGAGTATTGGGAAGACGGCCTGCTCGTGGTCATGGGGGGCAAAGTCGTGCAAGCTGGCGACTACGCCGCTCTGCGCGAGAACCTCCCTGCTGGTACCCAACTGCACGACTACAGCGGCAAGCTGATCGTGCCGGGCTTTATCGATACGCACGTGCACTTCCCGCAGACGGACATGATCGCCTCCCCGTCGCCTGGGCTGCTGCATTGGCTGGAGACGTACACCTTCCCGGAAGAACGCCGCTTCGAGAGCGAGCAGTACGCCGCGGGCGTCGCCTCGTTCTTCCTCGATGAGTTGCTGCGCAACGGCACGACCAGCGCGATGGTGTGGAGCACCGTGCATCGCGGCTCCGCCGAGACGCTGTTCAGCCAAGCGCAGCAGCGCGGCATGCGCCTCATTACCGGCAAGGTGATGATGGACCGCAACTGCCCGGAATACCTGCAAGACACGGCGGAATCCGGCGCACGTGATTCGGCGGATCTGATCTCGCGCTGGCACGGCAAGGATCGCCTGGCCTACGCCATCACGCCGCGCTTCGCGCCCACCTCGAGCGAAGCACAGCTGGCGGCCACCGGCGAGTTGGCCAGGCAGTACCCGGACGTCTTCATCCAGACCCACGTTGCCGAAAACCCGGACGAAGTGAAGTGGGTGGCCGAGCTGTTCCCGAACGCACGCAGCTACCTGGACGTGTACGACCGCTACGGCCTGCTGCGCAAGGGTGCCTTCTACGGCCACGCCATCTGGCTGGACGACAGTGATCGCCAACGCATGGCGGAATCCGGCGCTGCCGTGGCGCACTGCCCCACGTCCAACCTGTTCCTGGGCAGCGGCCTGTATAACTTCCACAAGAATGATGCACACCGCCTGGCGCTGACGCTCGCCACCGACGTGGGCGGTGGCAGCTCGTTCTCGATGCTGCGCACGATGGGTACGGCGCACAAGGTTGCGCGCATGGGTGGCTATCACCTGACCGCACTGCGCATGTTCTACCTGGCCACGCGCGGCGCTGCCGAGGCACTGGGCTGGGAAGACCGCATCGGCAGCTTCGTCCCGGGAGCGGAAGCCGATTTCATCGTGCTGGACCCAGCCGCCACGCCGTTGCTGGCACGCCGCAACGCGCGCTCGGAAACGCTGGAAGAACTGCTGTTCTCGCTCGCGCTGCTGGGCGAAGATCGTGCCGTATCCGCCACGTACATCCAAGGCGAGCCGGCCAAGTTTGCGGTTGGCGCCAACGCCTGATCCACTTATAATCCACGCTTCCATTGGGGAGTAGCCGCCCGGGGTCGATACCCTGGGGGCCACGTCAACAGACTTGACCGTCGTCGCAATGACTGACGGTTATGGCGTGGTCAGCCGCACCCGAATCTGCTCACGATCCGTAGCGAGCAGCCCGAGATTGGACCGAGAAGCGCAACCGTACATGGGTACGGTGGGCATCGCAGGTTCAAGATCGGGTTGTGCAGTGGGATCGGGAGTGGATTCGACGGTGACGCGCCTGGCGAGACCGATGACACACCTCTGCGGATAGGGCCGGCAGCGGTGCGTCATTGGTTCGCATACGGCCCGGACACCACCACAACATGGAAGCCTTCCTCGTCTCCACCGGCATCGTCGCGCTCGCTGAAATCGGCGACAAAACCCAACTGCTGTCGATCCTGCTGGCTGCGCGCTTTCGCAAGCCGGTCCCGATCATCATCGGCATCTTCGTCTCCACGCTAGTCAACCACGCGCTCGCCGGCGCCGTCGGCGGCTGGATTACGCATGTGCTCGGTGAAAACGTGCTGCGCTGGATTCTCGGCGCCGCCTTTATCGCCATGGCCGGCTGGATGCTGATCCCGGACAAGCTCGACGACGAAGAGGCACCGAAAGACACGCGCGGCCTGGGCATCATCGGTACCACCATCGTTGCGTTCTTCTTTGCGGAGATGGGCGATAAGACGCAGATCGCCACCGTGGCACTGGCAGCGCGCTTTAACGACGTGGTTTCGGTGGTGGCTGGCACGACCATCGGCATGCTGCTGGCCAATGTGCCGGCAGTGTTGATGGGCAACAAGTTCGCCTCGCGTATGCCGATCAAGCTGGTGCACCGGATTGCGGCGTTGATCTTTTTGGCGCTGGGGGTGTTGGCGTTGTTGGGCGTCGGCAAGTAAGTGCAGATCAAAGGCGCTCGGCGCCTGCTTACAGCTTCGCAGCAACTACTCGAGGTGGGGGCGAGACACCGCCCTCAAGTCGCACTTGCAAAACACGTATAGCGGTATCGAGATCGGTCCCACAGAAGCGCCGTAGACAAACTCTCGGAGCGAAAAAAAACGGGGCCTTAGCCCCGTTCAACCCTCACCGGTCATGTCACCCGCTAGGGAACGAATGACATGCTCCGATAAACCGTTTCTGTTGTTGCTCTTGCTCTGGCAAGCGCCTCAGTTGGTCTTGGCGCCGCCTTCAAACCACTTGGCGATGATCGTGCGCTCGTCGTCGGTGATGTTCGTGACGTTGCCCAGCGGCATCAGCTTCTGTTGCACCACCTGCTGGTAGACGAGCTGTGCGTGCGCAGACAACTGGTCCGGCGTATCGAGCAACACGCCCTTAGCCGGAGAAGGCATCAGAGTAGGATGCGCCGAGTGACATTGGTAGCACCGCGCGGTAACGACTGCCTGTACTTTGGCGAAGTCCGAACCGCCAGCGGCTGCCGGAGCGGCTGCAGCAGGCGCAGAAGCACCACCTTCTGCCGCTGCTGCGGGCACTACCGCTGCCGGTGCTTCTGCCACAGGGGCTGCCGGACGCTGCACCGGCGCCAGCCACACAGCCACGCCCAGCAGCACTGCAACGCCGGCTGCCGGATAGGCCCAGTTCACCACGCCCTTGTGCTTCAGGATGAAGAACTGACGGATCAGCACGCCTGCCAGCATGATCAGCACCAGCACAACCCAGTTGTACTTGAAGGCGTACGTCATGCTGTAGTGGTTCGACAGCATCGCGAACAGCACTGGCAGCGTGAAGTACGTGTTGTGCACGCTGCGCTGCTTGCCACGCTTACCGTGGATCGGGTCCGGCTTCTCGCCGGCCTTGAGCGAAGCCACCACCTTGCGTTGCCCCGGGATGATCCAGAAGAACACGTTGGCGCTCATGATGGTCGCGATCATCGCGCCGATCAGCAGGAATGCCGCGCGGCCCGAGAACAGGTGGCACGCCGCAAACGCCGCCAGCACCACATAGATCGCCACCAGAATGCCCACCACGCGATCGTTCTTGCCGAACACACGGCAGATGGTGTCGTACACCAGCCAGCCAACCACTAGGAAGCCCAGCGCCAGCAGCACCGCCGTCGTCGCCGACATGTCGAACACGTTGCGGTCGATCATGTAGACGTTGGCGTTGAACAGGTACACCACCGTCAGCAGCGCAAAGCCCGACATCCAGGTGGAGTACGACTCCCAGTAGAACCAGTGCAGATGATCCGGCAGTTGCTTTGGTGCCAGCAGGTACTTCTGCGGGTTGTAGAACCCGCCGCCGTGCACGGCCCACAGCTCGCCGTCGACGCCCTTGTCCTTCAGGTCCGGTGCGGTCGGCTTGGTCAGGCTGTTATCCAACCAGACGAAGTAGAACGACGAACCGATCCACGCGATCGCGACGATCACGTGCAGCCAACGCAGCAAGAGGTTGGCCCAGTCGAGGATATAACCTTCCATGATGACTCCCTGCCCTGTTAGCTACCGCGATAGGTCGAATACGACCACGGCGACACCAGCAGCGGCACGTGGTAATGCGCGCTGGTATCAGCCACGCCAAAGCGCAGCGTCACCACGTCCAGGAACGCGGGCTCGGGAAGTTTGACGCCGGCTGCGCGGTAGTAGTCGCCCACCGCGAAGTCCAGCTCATAGACGCCGGTCTGCAGCGCGTCGCCTTCCAGCAGCGGCGCATCGCAACGGCCATCGTGATTGGTGCGAACCGATTTCACCGGTTGGCGTTGATTGTCGACAATCTTGAACAGAGCGATCGCCAGGTTTTGACCCGGCGTGCCTGCAGCGGTGTCGAGCACATGGGTAGTCAAGCGTCCCATTTGTCTTCCTCTGTAGTTCGAATTTTCAGAAGCGCCGCTGCCTCCACTTGCACCTCGCGCCAAACCCTTGCGTGACAAGGGCTGGCGTCGGGGCCCGCTCGGTACGTGCTGAGCACGCATCCCGGCGCGCGTCCAGCCGGTTTACGCTTGCCCCCCATGCCTGTTACCCAGACTGGAGGGGACATGCCAAACCGGCAAAGCCGTCGCTCGTTCGGGGTCCGACTCCGTGCTTCCGCCGTGTCCCTAGACCGGACTCGAAACAGGGATTTCCCTAGTTTGTCGGATTCCTGAACGCATTTTGTTGACAATATTGAAGGCGCCCACGAATAATTGTCAACAGATTTTCGCAGCAGCTTATGCGGCGCTGCACTACTGAAAGACAGGTCTGCCATGTCCAAGAATCTCAAGCTGGTCTCCACAGAAACGACGTCCAAGCCTGGCGCCAAAGCATCGGGAGCAACGCGCATGTCGGTTGAAGAGCGGATGTACCACGAGATCTACGATGCGATCATGGAGCACCGTCTGCCTCCGCGCACCAAGCTGACGGAGCATGCGCTTTGCGAAATCTATGCCACCGCACGCCATACGGTGCGCAAGGTCTTCTCCCAACTGGCCGCCGATGGCCTGGTTGATCTGGAGCCGAACCGCGGCGCCTTCATTGCCGCCCCTTCGATCGACGAAGCGCACGCCATGTTCGAGCTGCGCCAGATCCTCGAGCGCGCGGTGCTTGACAAGGTTGGCAACAGTGCCAACCCCAAGGCTGCCATCGCACCCCTGATGGAACTCGTCAAGCAGGAGCGCCAGGCCTTCGTGACACACGATCGCCCGCGGTGGATTCGCCTGTCGGCCGAGTTCCACGTTGCGCTGGCTGAGCAGTCGGGCAACCCGCTGGTGGTCGAGATGATGCGGCGACTGGTGTCGCGCACCACGCTGATGATCGCCAGCGTCGAAGCCCCGGGCAACAACGCCTGCTCGTTCGACGAGCACCTCGACATCCTCAACGCACTGGAGCGCGGTGACGCCAGCGCTGCCCAGGCCCACATGGCCCAGCACTTGCAATGCTGCGCGGACCGCGTGCGCCCGGAGGCGCCCGCTGATTTCGATCTGCGTTCGGTATTGGGCCCGCGTGGCAGCGGCGAGAAAGGCTAAGTCTAGGACCGGTTTTGCTGTATTGGGCGAGCTGGCACGACAGAGGCCGGCCGCCACAAGCCGGACGCCCGTCCGGCTCACCACCCAAAGGAGACGTATATGGCAAGCAGCACCCTCGCCGCCCCCACGGCGGATCTGACCAATGAGCGCGTGGCCTACGGCCGCCTGCTCGCATTGGGCCTCCAACATGTATTGGTGATGTATGCAGGCACCGTGGCAGTGCCGCTCATCGTCGGCGGTGCACTGCATCTGCCCAAAGAGCAGATGGCCTTCCTGATCAACGCCGACCTGTTTGCTGCCGGTCTTGCCACGCTCATCCAGGCGTTCGGCATCTGGAAGTTTGGTATTCGCATGCCGGTCATGATGGGTGTGACCTTCGCCTCCGTCGGCCCGATGATCGCCATCGGTACCGACCCCACCATCGGTCTGCTGGGCATCTACGGCGCGGTGATCGCGGCGGGGATATTCGGCATCATCGTTGCGCCGCTCATGGGGCGTGTGCTGGGGCTCTTCCCACCGGTCGTAACAGGCACCGTCATCACGCTGATCGGCATGTCGCTGATGGGCGTGGGCATCAACTGGGCCGCTGGCGGCCAGCCGACCAAGAAAGCGGTGGTCGACGGCGTACTGCAAACCGTACCGAATCTGGAATACGGCAACCTGGGCAACCTCGGCATCGCGGCGGCGGTGCTGGTCATCATTCTGCTGCTGACCAAGTACGGCAAAGGCCTGATCGGCAACATCGCCGTGCTGCTGGGCATCGTGATCGGCACATTCATCGCCATGGCTTTCGGCAAGGTGAACTTCAGCGGCATGGGCGATGCCGACTGGGTGGCCGTCATCACGCCGCTGCACTTCGGCATGCCGACCTTCCACTTTGGCGCCATCGCTTCGATGTGCATCGTGATGATGATCACGCTGGTGGAATCGACCGGTATGTTCTTGGCCCTGGCCGAGATCACCGGCAAGAAGCTGTCCACCGATGACCTGACCCGCGGCCTGCGCGCTGACGGCCTGGGCACCGTGATCGGCGGCCTGTTCAATACCTTCCCGTACACCTCGTTCTCGCAGAACGTGGGGCTGGTGACCGTCACGGGCGTGCGTTCGCGCTTCGTGGCAGCCATGGGCGGCATCATCCTGATCGTGCTGGGCCTGTTCCCGAAGATGGCGCACATCGTGGCTTCGGTGCCTTCCTTCGTGCTGGGCGGCGCGGGCATCGTGATGTTCGGCATGGTGGCGGCAACGGGCGTGCGCATCCTCGGCTCGATCGATTTCAACAAGTACCGCCACAACCTGTTCATCGTGGCCATCTCGATTGGCTTCGGCATGATCCCGACGCTGGCACCGACCTTCTTCCAGTACCTGCCGCATTGGCTGGAGCCAGTCACGCACAGCGGCATCGTGCTGGGCACGCTGGTCGCCGTCACGCTGAACCTCTACTACAACGGCATGCAGTCGGCCGAGCACGCCATGCGCGACGCTGCTGCCAACACTCACGGCACGGAGTAACTGCATGAACAACGCCACTGTCGCGCACAGCGACCCGCTCCTGATTGCCCGTCATGCCGACGTGCTGGTCACGATGGATGCGCAACGCCGCGAGATCCCCGACGGCGCCCTGGTGGCGCGCGGTGGCGTGATCGAATGGGTGGGCGCCACGGCCGATCTGCCCGCGCAGTATCGCGATGCCATCGGCCAGCCCAACGTGCGTGTGATGGAACTGCGTGTCCACGTGGTCACGCCCGGCTTCGTCAACACGCACCACCATATGTATCAAAGCCTGACGCGCGCGCTGCCCGCTGCGCAGGATGCCGAGCTGTTCGGCTGGCTCACGAATCTGTACCCGGTGTGGGCGGGCCTCACGCCCGAGATGGTGCGTGTATCCACGCTCACGGCAATGGCGGAACTGCTGCTCTCGGGCTGCACAACCTCCAGCGACCACCTGTACCTGTACCCCAACGGCAGCCGGCTCGATGATTCGATTGAAGCCGCGCAGCAGATCGGCATGCGCTTTCACGCCGCACGGGGCAGCATGAGTGTCGGCCGCAGCCAGGGCGGCCTGCCGCCGGACCGCGTGGTCGAAGGCGAAGAAGCCATCCTCAAGGAAACGCAGCGCTTGATCGAAACCTGGCACGACGCCGATCGCCACTCCATGCTGCGCTTGGTGGTGGCGCCGTGCTCGCCCTTCTCGGTCTCGCGCGATCTCATGCGCGAATCGGCCAAGCTCGCGCGCAGCTACGGCGTGTCGATGCACACCCACCTGGCCGAGAACGATAACGACATCGCCTACTCGCGCGAGAAGTTCGGCATGACGCCAGCCGAGTATGCGGAAGACCTCGGTTGGGTCGGCCGCGATGTCTGGCATGCGCACTGCGTCAAGCTCGACGCGCACGGCATCGACGTGTTCGCACGCACCGGTACGGGCGTAGCGCACTGCCCATGTTCGAACATGCGTCTGGCCTCAGGCATTGCGCCGATCCGCACCATGCGGGACGCCGGCGTACCCGTCGGCCTGGGCGTGGATGGCAGCGCCTCGAACGACGGCGCACACATGCTCGGCGAAACGCGCCAGGCGATGCTGCTCGCCCGCGTCGGCTTCGGTCCCGCCGCCATGAGCGCGCGTGAGGCGCTGGAAATCGCCACGCTCGGCGGCGCCCGCGTGCTCAACCGCGACGACATCGGCGCGCTCGCCCCCGGCATGTCGGCTGACTTTGTCAGCTTCGACCGCCATCAAGTCAGCTTTGCTGGTGCGGACCACGACCCGGTTGCCGCATTGGTGTTCTGCGCCCCGTCCAACCTGGCGCACAGCGTGATCAACGGGCGCGTGGTCGTCGAAGATGGCCGCCTGACCACGCTGGAACTCGATGCCCATCTCACGGTTCACCGCAGGCTCGCGCTGGAGCTGGCGCAGGCTGCCCGGGCAGTTCCGGCCTGACGTGATGGCGCCTTGCCTGTTTCACGACGTTGCCCGCAGCTCTGCGGCGTTCCCGCAACGGCACGAGCCCAGCAACTTTCAAGCGGCTGGGCCATGCAATCACGGGAACAACATCTATTCGTGATGTCGTGAATTTGGAAAGTCTCATTCCACTGCCTGACCGGTGTTGTATGAAGTCTCCTCGACATGAAAAAACCATGACAAACAATAACTATCCGCGCGATCTGATCGGTTACGGCAAGAACCCGCCCAATGCAAAGTGGCCGGGTGGCGCGCGCGTAGCACTGCAATTCGTCCTCAACTACGAAGAAGGCGGTGAAAACTGCGTGCTGCACGGCGATGCGGGCTCGGAGCAGTTCCTCTCCGAGATCATCGGTGCGGCCGCTTACCCTGCTCGCCACATGAGCATGGAAGGCATCTATGAATACGGCTCGCGTGCGGGCGTGTGGCGCATCCTGCGCGAGTTCGAGAAACGTGGCCTGCCGATGACGATCTTCGGCGTGTCGATGGCCTTGCAGCGCCATCCGGACGTGACACAAGCCTTCGTCGATCTCGGTCACGAAATCGCCTGCCACGGCTGGCGCTGGATCCACTACCAGAACGTTGACGAAGCCACCGAGCGCGAACACATGCGCATTGGCGTCGAGATCATCCGCCAGCTGACCGGCAACGCGCCGCTGGGCTGGTACACCGGCCGCGACAGCCCCAACACGCGCCGCCTGGTGGTCGAGCACGGCGGCTTTGCCTACGACGCCGACTACTACGGCGACGACCTGCCTTTCTGGACCGAAGTCGAAGTCTCGGGTGGCGAGCGCAAGCCGCACCTGGTGGTGCCGTATACGCTCGACACCAATGACATGCGCTTCGCCAGCCCGCAAGGCTTCAACACCGGCGACCACTTCTACCAGTACCTGAAGGATGCCTTCGACGTGCTGTACGAAGAGGGTGACCCCAACGGCCTGGCGCAGCCGAAGATGCTGTCGATCGGCATGCACTGCCGCCTGCTGGGCCGTCCGGCGCGTTTCCGCGCGCTGCAGCGCTTCCTGGATTACGTGCAATCACACGACAAGGTGTGGATCTGCCGGCGCATCGACATCGCGCAGCACTGGATGCAGAACCACCCATACGGCCAACAACCGGCCAAGCAACCCGTTTTGAGCACCACAGCATGAGCCAGACCACCTACACCCTCTCCCAACTCAACGGCATGGACGCATCGCAGTTCGTGCAAGTCCTGGGCGGCATCTACGAGCACTCGCCATGGGTGGCTGAACAGACCGCAACGCAACGCCCGTTCGCCTCGGCCGACGCGCTGATCGCTGCCATGCGGCATGCCGTGGATGCGGCCGGTGAAGCACCGCAGCTCAAGCTCGTCCGTGCTCACCCGGAACTGGCGGGCAAGGCTGCCGTGCGCGGTGAGCTAACGGCGGAGTCGACGCGCGAACAGAGCGGCGCGGGTCTGAACCAGTGCACGCCAGAGGAGTTCGCACGCCTGCAGGCACTCAACGAGCAGTACAACGAGAAGTTCGGCTTCCCGTTCATCCTGGCAGTGCGCGGCTACGACCGCCACGGAATCATCGACAACTTCAGCAAGCGTGTTGAGAACGACCGCGACACCGAGCTGCGTACGTCGCTGGAACAGATTCATCGCATCGCCGGTTTCCGTCTGAACGATTTGATTTCAGGTTAACCAATACAACAACGCTGTGGGTGCGGTGTCATGGGGCATGGGACACCGCCCGGCATGGAGCCTGACCGGCCGGCCTGCGATCGCATCAAAGAATGCGGCGCAACCTGCAGTGATCCTCAACAACAAAGGAGGTAGCAATGCAGTCGAAATTCAAGCGTGGTGCTGCCGCGCTCGCAGTGGCATCCGCGCTGGGGGCGTTGAGCGCCGGCGCACAAGCGCAATCGTCCGTCACGCTGTACGGGCAGGTCGACAACTGGGTGGGGGCGACCAAGAGCCTGGGCGCATCCGACCGGGCCTGGGTGGTCAACGCCGGCGGTATGTCCACATCGTATTGGGGCATGAAGGGTAGCGAAGACCTGGGTAACGGTCTGAAGGCCATCTTCACGTTGGAAGCGTTCTTCCGCCCGGACACCGGCAAATCCGGCCGCTTTGATGGCGACACGTTCTTCGCCCGCAATTCGTTCGTCGGCCTGCAGTCGAACACCTGGGGCTCGATCAAGCTCGGCCGCGTGACGCCGCCGTACTTCGTCTCGACGATCCTGTTCAACCCGTTTGTTGATTCGTACACCTTCTCGCCGATGGTGTTCCACACCTACCTGGGCAACGGTCTGAGCGGCCCCGGCGGCATTTCGGGTCTGGTGGGCGATTCGGGTTGGAACAACTCGATCCTGTACTCCACGCCGGACTTCAACGGCCTGACCGCTAACTTCATCTACGGCGCAGGCGAGCAAGCTGGCCACAATGGCCAGAACAAGTGGGGCGGCAACTTCCTCTACTTCCACGGCAACTTCGCAGCCACAGCAGCCTTCCAGCAAGTGCGCTTCGATTCGAACCCGGGTGACCTGAACAGCCTGGTGGCGGGCTTCCAGCGTCAGTCGGCAGCACAACTGGGTGCAACGTATGACTTCGGTGTGGTCAAGCTGTACGGTCAGTACCAGTACATCAAGAACACGATCGCTTCGGGCGACGCCAAGAGCAACGGCGGCCAACTGGGCGTGTCGATTCCGGTCGGTCCAGGCAGTGTGCTGGCGTCGTACGCGTACACGAAAACCTCGGGTGCAGCTGACGTGAAGCGCAACACTTGGGCAGTCGGCTACGACTATTCGCTGTCCAAGCGTACCGACGTGTACGCCGCTTACTTCCGCGACAAGGTCTCGACCCTGTCGTCCGCCGACACCTTCGGCGTGGGCATCCGCGCAAAGTTCTAAGCGGTTGCTTTCCTTGTCACCGCCCGCGTATCGACAGCGCGGGCGGATCCTTCAAACGGCGTTCCGGGGCTCGGGCGCCGTTTTTTTACGCCTGCAGACCCTGATCACCCTGATCCCGAACCCACCATGAAAGACGGCGCCTGAATCGCTTCAGGCGCCGTTTCTCATGCTTCATTCGGGCCGCCACATGCTGGCGGCCCTGGTTTGGTGATCAACCGATCAACGTGCCGCCGACACGTCTGCCACCGCCAATGCCGTCATGTTGACGATACGGCGCGATGTGGCCGACGGGTTCAGGATGTGCACCGGCTTGGCTGCGCCCAGCAGGATCGGGCCCACCGTCACGCCCTGCCCGCCCGTCATCTTGAGCACGTTGAACGTGATGTTGGCCGCGTCCAGCGTCGGCATCACCAGCAGGTTGGCGCTGCCGGCAAACGCGCTCTTGGGCAGGAAGTGGTGGCGGATGTCTTCCGACAGCGCAGCGTCGCCCTGGATCTCGCCTTCCACCTGCAGCTCGGGCACCTCCGCCTTCAGCAGGTCATACGCCGCACGCACCTTGCGCGCCGACGCGCTCTTCGACGAGCCGAACATCGAGTGCGACAACATCGCCACCTTCGGCTCCTGGCCGAAGCGGCGCACTTCCTCTGCCGCCAGCTTGGTGATGTCGGCCAGCTCTTCAGCGGTCGGGTTCTCGTTGACGAACGTATCCGTGATGAACAGCGTGTGCTTCTCCAGCATCAGGCCGTTCATGGCGGCGAACACCTTGGCATTCGGGGCCAGGCCGATCACGTCACGCACGTGCTCCAGGTGCGCATCGAAGCGGCCGACCGTGCCGCACAGCATCGCGTCGGCATCGCCCAGGCGCACCAGCAGCGCGCCGATCAGCGTGTTCGAGCGGCGCAGCGCCGACTTGGCCATGTCCGGCGTCACACCGTTGCGCCCCATCAGTTCGTGATACGCGGTGTGGTACTGGTGGTAGCGCGCGTCATCTTCCGGGTTCACCAGCTCGAAATGCACACCGGCCTTCAGGCGCAGACCGGCCTTCTGGATGCGCATTTCGATTACGTGCGGGCGGCCGATCAGGATCGGCTTGGCCAGGCCTTCGTCCACCACCGTCTGCACGGCGCGCAGCACGCGTTCTTCTTCGCCTTCGGTGTAGACAACGCGTTTCGGATTGGCCTTGGCGGCCGAGAACACCGGGCGCATGGTCAGACCGGTGTGGTACACGAAGTCGCTCAGTTGGGCGCGATAGGCGTCCAGATCCTTGATCGGGCGCGTGGCCACGCCGGACTCTTCTGCGGCCTTGGCAACTGCCGGTGCGATCTTCTCGATCAAGCGCGAATCGAACGGCTTCGGAATGATGTAGTCCGGACCAAAGTTCAGGTCCTGACCGGCGTACGCCTGAGCCACAGCGTCGTTCGTTTCCGCCTCTGCCAGTTCAGCAATGGCCTTCACGCACGCCAGCTTCATCGCTTCCGTGATCTTGGTAGCGCCGCAATCGAGCGCGCCGCGGAAGATGTACGGGAAACACAGCACGTTGTTGACCTGGTTCGGGTAGTCCGAACGGCCCGTGGCGATGATGCAGTCCGGGCGCGCGGCCTTGGCCACTTCCGGGCGGATTTCCGGCTCGGGGTTGGCCAGCGCCAGGATGATCGGCTTCGGCGCCATGGTCTTGACCATGTCGGCCGTCACCACGCCGGCCGCCGAGCAGCCGAGGAACACATCGGCATCGCGCATGATGTCGGCCAGCGTACGGGCCGACGTGTCTTGCGCATAGCGCGCCTTGTTCGCTTCCATCTTGGCGTCACGGCCGACGTAGATCACGCCCTTCGAGTCGACCACGTAGATGTTCTCGCGCTTGACGCCCAGGCCCACCATCACATCCAGGCAGGCAATCGCCGCGGCGCCCGCGCCCGACACCGCCACCTTCACCTTGGCGATGTCCTTGCCAACAACCTTCAGGCCGTTGAGCAGTGCCGCCGACGAGATGATCGCCGTACCGTGCTGGTCGTCGTGGAAGACGGGAATGTTCAGGCGGTCACGCAGCTTCTGCTCGATGTAGAAGCACTCCGGCGCCTTGATGTCTTCGAGGTTGATACCGCCCAGTGTCGGCTCCAGCGAGGCGATGATGTCGACCAGCTTGTCCGGATCGCGCTCGGCCAGTTCGATGTCGAACACGTCGATGCCGGCAAACTTCTTGAACAGGCAGCCCTTGCCTTCCATCACCGGCTTGCTGGCCAGAGGGCCGATATCGCCCAGGCCCAGCACGGCGGTGCCGTTGGTGATTACGCCAACGAGGTTGCCGCGCGAGGTGTACTCGGCCGCCAGCGCCGGATCCTGCTCGATCGCCAGACACGGATACGCCACGCCCGGCGAGTACGCCAGCGACAGATCGCGCTGGTTGATCAGCGCCTTGGTCGGGCGCACTTCGATCTTGCCGCGCGTCGGGGCGCGGTGGTATTCAAACGCGGCGCGGCGCAATTCGGCCTCGGCACCCTGGTCTTGGGAATCGGGCGAGGCGTCGTGAAGCTTGTCGTTCATATCGATGAATCCTGATGGAGCCTGATGAGGAGTTCCGCAGATGAGACGCACATGCGCTCAGGCAGAAACTCCCCGAGACGATGTGGCAAAAAACAGTGGGGACAGAGAGAAACCGGGAGCAAGGCCGCAGGCGTTGCGGTACACCGTCAGGAGGGTGGCGACGGCGCGCAGGCTGCGCCGGCCAGGGGTGGCGGTCGGCGCGAGATGGGATGGAGTGACAACGCTCAAGCGAGGGTACGGCTGGCGGCCCGCAAATTAGGTCATACATTCTAACGTAGACCGCCAGCCAAAACCCACTCGGGCGCACTACTTAGCCGCCGGTTTCACTGATGGATCAACGGGCAGCTCCACGACGATGGGCTGCGCGTTCGGCGCCGGGAAATTGGCAAAGGCGCTGCGAATCAGGTAGGGCATCACTGCGGTCAGGGAACCGTCCCCACCCTGGGTCTGCGCCGTTACCTGGTAGACGCGCTTGCCCGATGCAGCCTCTTCAATGTCAACGTGATAGGCATAGAACGGCACCTGCACGTTGGTGTCGACATACTGCGGACCCCACGGGCCCCAGGGTCCCCACGGACCACGCCACGGCCCCCATGGGCCAGGGCCCCAGTACGGATCCGGGTAGACCGGCTGGCGCACCTGCACGAGGCGCGTGGCGGTCGAGTAATTCAGACGGACAAGATAGCGTGCACTGGCACGCGGCGCACTGGTAAAGCCGCGAGCGGCCAGTTGATCGGATGTCCAAGCCTCGTAGGTCTGGTGCTCCAGATCATTTTGCTGCGCTGCAGTGTGCTCAAACGCATACGTGCGCGGCGGCGCGTCTTCCCAGCCGGGCTGCTTGAACGCGGTGACCTGGCTGGTGACGGTGCTTGCGCAACCCGCCAGCAGGCTGGCTGCCATCAGCGCGCCGGCTATCGGCCAGATGCCGGATGGTTTGATCCTCTTGGCCCAATTCCACATAGAAAATCCCCCTACTCTTCAATCAGACAGGTTCCGGCGCGCCCGCAAAGCGTTGCGCCCGGCCTTTTCCTCAGAGTCACGCTGTGCGCCGAAGATTCCCGCCAAGCGCCTGAGTACAATGGTCTTTTGCGTTCCGCTACGAGGATGTTACCGATGTTGCGCACCGATACCGCCGTGACGATTTACCGCAAGGATTACGCCGCCCCCGCGTTCCGCATCGATGAAGTGGCCCTGGAGATCGACCTGGTGCCCGAGCGCACCCGCGTCGTCAACCGCCTGCGCATGACGCGCACGGCCGCCGGCAAGCCGCTCGTGCTGATGGGCGAAGGGCTGGAACTGGCGGGCGCAACCGTCGACGGCCAGGCACTGCCCGGCCTGCAAGCCAACGGCGACACGCTCACCATCGATGCCGTACCAGCGGAGGTCGGTGCCAGCTTCACGCTGGAGCTCACCACCTACTGCAACCCGGCTGCCAATTCATCGCTCATGGGGCTGTACGTCTCCAACGGCAACTTCTTCACGCAGTGCGAGGCCGAGGGCTTCCGCAAGATCACCTACTTCCTCGACCGGCCGGATGTGATGACGGTCTACACCGTCACGTTGCGTGCATTGAAAGCCGACTACCCGGTGCTGCTGTCCAACGGCAACCTCATCTCCGAGCGCGACCTGCCGGATGGCCGTCACGAAGCCGTGTGGCACGACCCGTTCAAGAAGCCGTCGTACCTGTTCGCGTTGGTGGCGGGCAAGCTCGAATGCATTGAAGAACGCATCCAGTCCGCCTCGGGCAAGGAAAAGCTGCTGCAGGTGTGGGTGGAAGCGCAAGACCTGGGCAAGACGCGTCATGCGATGGATTCGCTCATCCACTCGATCCATTGGGATGAGCGCCGCTTCGGGCTGGAGCTGGATCTAGACCGTTTCATGATCGTCGCCGTGGGCGACTTCAACATGGGCGCGATGGAGAACAAGGGCCTGAACATCTTCAACACGAAGTACGTTCTGGCCAATGCGGAAACCGCCACCGACGTGGACTTCGCCAACATCGAATCGGTGGTCGGCCACGAATATTTCCACAACTGGACGGGCAACCGCGTCACCTGCCGCGACTGGTTCCAGTTGAGCCTGAAGGAAGGCCTGACGGTGTTCCGCGATCAGGAGTTCTCGGCGGACATGGCAGCACTTGCTGGCAACGAAGCCGCCGCCGCAAGCGCCCGCGCCGTCAAGCGCATTGAAGACGTGCGCCTGCTGCGTCAGGCGCAGTTCCCGGAAGACGCGGGCCCGATGGCCCACCCGGTGCGCCCCGACAGCTACGAAGAGATCAACAACTTCTACACCGTCACGGTGTACGAAAAAGGCGCCGAGGTTGTGCGCATGTACCAGACCCTGCTCGGCCGCGATGGCTTCCGCAAGGGGATGGACCTGTACTTCCAGCGCCACGACGGCCACGCCGTCACGTGCGATGATTTCCGCGCCGCCATGGCCGATGCCAATGGCCGCGACCTCACACAGTTTGGCCGCTGGTACAGCCAGGCCGGCACGCCGGTGGTTGCCGTGGAGGGCCACCATGATGCCGCCACGCACACCTACACGCTCACGCTGCGCCAACGCTGCGAGCCGGTCGGTATCGAGATCAACAGCGGCATCCAGAAGCAGCCGTTCCACATTCCGTTTGCTGTCGGCCTGATCGACAGCCAGGGCCGTGATCTGCCGCTGCGCTTGCGTGGCGAAACCGCATCGCCTTCGTCCGTCACCACGCGCGTGCTCGACTTTACCGAGACCAAGCAAACCTTCGTCTTCGAAGACGTGACCGAGGCGCCGCTGCCCTCGCTGCTGCGTAATTTCTCAGCGCCGGTGATCGTCGAATACGACTACACCATCGAGCAGCTCACCTTCCAGCTCGCGCACGATTCCGACCCGTTCAACCGCTGGGAAGCCGGCCAGCGGCTGGCCACCGATACGCTACTGCGCATGGTGGCGGACATCCAGCACGGCCGCACCCCTGTGGTCGACCCCGCACTGGTGGAAGCACTGCGCGCCGTAGTGGCCGATGCCTCGCTCGACCCTGCCTTCCGCGAGCAGATGCTCATCCTGCCCGCCGAAAGCTACCTGGCCGAGCGCATGGACGTGGCCGACCCGGCTGCCATTCACACCGCACGCCGCACGCTGCTCTGCACGCTGGCGGAAAAGCTCAACGCCGAACTGCTGCGCGCCTACCAAGACAACCAGACCGAAGGCGCCTATTCGCCGGACGCAATATCCGCTGGTAAGCGCGCGTTGAAGAACATCGCCCTGGGCTATCTCGCGAATACGGAAACGCCCGAAGCATTGGCGCTGGCGGAACAACAGTACGCCCAAGCGACAAACATGACCGACCGCATGGGCGCTCTCACCGCCCTCGTCAATAGCTTTGCCCCTGGCCGCGAAGCCGCTTTGACGGACTTCTACACACGCTTTGCCGACGACGCGCTGGTCATCGACAAGTGGTTCTCGTTGCAGGCCATGCAGCGGGGTGCCACCGGCAAGCCAACGTTGGAGACCGTGCGCGCGCTGATGGCACATCCGGCCTTCACGCTGCGTAATCCGAATCGAGCACGCTCGCTGATCTTCAGCTTCTGCTCGGGCAACCCGGCCCAGTTTCACGCGGCCGACGGTTCAGGCTATGCCTTTTGGGCCGAGCAGGTGCTGGCGCTCGATGCCATCAACCCGCAGGTGTCCGCCCGCCTGGCACGTTCGCTGGACCGCTGGCGCAAGTATGTGCCCACGCTGCGCGACGCCATGCAGGCTGTGCTTAAGCGCGTGGCCTCGCACCCGAGCCTGTCGCGCGACGTGCGCGAGATCGTCGGCAAGGCACTGGCGTGAACATTGCGTCAGGTAAAATCGCGCCCGTCTCAGGAGAACCCATGAAGCGCATCAACCTCACCCGCTACCTGATCGAAGAGCAGCGCGAGCACAACACCATCCCCGCCGAGTTGCGTCTGCTGCTCGAAGTCGTGGCACGCGCCTGCAAGGCGATCTCGCACAGCGTCAACAAGGGCGCCCTTGCTGGTGTGCTCGGCTCGGCCGGCACCGGCAACGTGCAAGGCGAAACCCAGCAGAAGCTGGACGTGATCGCCAACGAAGTCCTGCTCGAAGCCAACGAATACGGCGGCAACCTGGCCGCCATGGCCTCGGAAGAGATGGAGTCGTTCTACGAGATTCCCCATCGTTATCCGAAGGGCGAATACCTGTTGCTGTTTGATCCGCTCGATGGCTCGTCCAACATCGACGTGAACGTGTCGATTGGCACGATCTTCTCGGTGCTGCACATGCCCAAGGCCGGCGAGGCCGTGACAGAAGCCGACTTCATGCAACCCGGTGCCAAGCAAGTCGCCGCCGGCTATGCCGTGTACGGCCCGCAGACCACGCTGGTGCTGACCGTCGGCAACGGCGTGCACATGTTCACGCTCGACCGCGAAATCGGCAGCTTCGTGCTGACCAGCCGTGACGTGAAGATTCCTGCCGACACGAAGGAATTCGCCATCAACATGTCGAACATGCGCCACTGGGCCCCGCCCGTGCGCCGCTATATCGACGAATGCCTGGCCGGCACCGAAGGCCCGCGCGGCAAGGATTTCAACATGCGCTGGATCGCCTCGATGGTGGCCGATGTGCATCGCATCCTTACGCGCGGCGGCATCTTCATGTACCCCTGGGACAAGCGTGAACCAGGCAAAGCCGGCAAGCTGCGCCTGATGTACGAGGCCAACCCGATGGCATTCCTAGTGGAGCAGGCTGGCGGTGCCGCCACCAATGGCCAGCAGCGCATTCTGGACATCCAGCCCGAAAAGCTGCACCAGCGCGTGGCGGTGGTCCTGGGCTCGAAGAACGAGGTGGACCGCGTCACGCAATACCACCTCGAGGCCGAAAAAACGGCGTAACAACGCCACTTGAGGCCGCCATTACAGCGACGCTTGCAGGGCGACAAAAAGTTCTGTTAGAATCGCTGTTTCCGACGCCGCTGTAGCTCAGTCGGTAGAGCAGCGCATTCGTAATGCGAAGGTCACCAGTTCGATTCCGGTCAGCGGCACCAGAATTCAAAAAGCCCAGTCTTCATCGACTGGGCTTTTTGCTTTTGGGCCTTAGGAAGCGCCTGAACTACCTCGATCAGGCCGCCGGAATACGCAACTTCTGCCCCGGATAGATCTTGTTCGGGTCCGACAGCATCGGCTTGTTCGCCTCGAAAATCACCGGGTACTTGTTGGCATCGTCGTAGAACTTCTTGGCGATGGCTGACAGCGTATCGCCGCGCTCCACCGTGTGCCATTGCGACTCTTCCGACTCGGTGTTGACCGACATCTGGTCGTCGACTGACTTGATACCGTCAACGTTGCCGCAGCACAGGATGATCTTCTCGCGCGTGGGCTGATCTGGCGCCACGCCGAATACCTTGGCCGCATCGCCTTCCACCTGCACTGACAGTGCCGTGGCGCTCAGGCCCTGCTGGGCGATGTAGTCCTGGATAGCTTGGCCCTTGGCATCGTCGGCGGCCTTGGCAGCATCGGCGTCTGCAGATGCGTCGGCCGGCGCGGCTGCGGCGCTGCCATGGAACAGCTTCTCACCAGCCTCTTTGATGAAGTCAAAAAAACCCATAACGACCTCCATAAGTACACAACGGGGAAAGGGAAAGCATCAGGCGCGGGACATCCGGGGCGCGCCCGTCGCCGCAGTGTAGCCGCTCGCGTGCGGTGTCTCCATGACAGGCAGGAAGCAAATGCAAACTTTGCAGCACGCGGAACACGCGGTTACATCGGTTATCCTGCATTGCTGCAGCGCAGCAAGATCACTGGCACAATGGTTCTCCATCCGAACCTACAATGCGCCGGAGGGAGCGCATACCGCAGCTCCCCGTCCGAGCCACCCGCCGCCATGCACCGCACGTGGATGAAGTCCATCACCCGGCTGGTTGACGCGTTGACCACGCCGGATTTCGGCCGCCAATCGTGGCCACCCAAGCCGGTCAAGCCGCCCAAGCCCGGCACTCGCCGCGTGCGTGTACCCGCCGTGCCGACACCCACGGCCGGCACGTTTGTACGAGAGCAATTCATCTACGAGCCTGAATCACCCGCTGTGGTGGCTCGCCGCCCGGAATATTGGCTGTACACACCGCCCACGCGTGGCAGCAAGCCCCCCGCGCTGATGGTGATGCTGCACGGCTGCAAGCAATCGGCTGAGGTGCTGGCGCACGGCACGCGCATGAATGCACTGGCGGATCGTGAAGGCTTCATCGTGCTGTATCCGGAGCAGCCGCGCCGCGCGCATCCGCAATGCTGCTGGCACTGGTACGACCCCGAACACGCCGGTGCCCGCGAGGCAGACGGCATCTGTCGGCTGATCGAACAAACGCTGGAGCGGACCGGCGCCGATCCGGCACGCGTGTATCTGGCAGGGTTGTCGGCGGGTGCGGGATTGGCCGGCCTGATGGCGCTGCGTCATCCAAAGCTGTTTGCCGCGCTGGCACTGCACTCCGGCCCGGCGCTGGGTATCGCGCGTACGCCCGCCTCGGCGCTGAACCTGATGCGGCGCGGTGCGCGCGTGGATCCGCTCGATGCGCTATCGGCGGTGGTGGACGTTGCCACCTACCCCGGCATGCCGACGATGATCCTGCACGGCCTGCGCGATGACGCCGTCAACCCGGCCAATCAGGCACAGCTGGCCTCGCAGTTCCGTGCGCTGAACCACCTGGGCGACACCACCGGCGTGTCTCGCGAAACCGCACGCGGCGATGGGTTCGTCCTGCGCAACGACATGCGTCATGGCGAATGCATCGTCAGCCTGTGCCAGCTCACGGCAGCCGGTCACGCCTGGAGCGGTGGCGACCCCCGCTACGCCTTCCACGCACCCGGGCCGGATGCGACCTGGCTGTGGTGGCAATTCGCACGACGCCACGTGCGCGAAGCCGCGCTGGCAGCGTAGAAAACGCGTCAGAGTCAGAGATCGATCGACTGCTGAACGCCGCCGCGCCCCAGCAACTCGTCGATCAGGCCGTAACCACGCGCGAGGCCGGCATCCTCAGCTGCCTCGCGCGTCGGCAACGGACGCTCGTCATGTGAATGCGCGACCAGAGTTTCAACGGCCGTCGGGTCTGCACCCGATTCGCAGATGCGCACAACGAAGTCCCACAACCTCAGCGCTGATGCCGCTTCCTGGTCCGACTTGCGCGCTGCGCGCGGAATAGCCAGCACGTAGACGTCGAAATCCTTGTAAACCTCGGTGCGCCAGTTCGATTCCACGGTCATGTGACCTCCTTGAGAACGCCTGCATGACAGACACATCGTGTCGACACTGCAAACGCATCCCGAAAAAAACACAGGCCGGTACATGACCGGCCCGTCTTCACAGCATCAGCATTCACCCTTCCTGGCGTGGCCCGGAGGGCAGTGGTAGCGATCATCACGATCACGGCGATCGTGGTCCCAGTCTCGGCCCCGATCACGACCGCGCCAACGGCCATCATCGCCGCGATCCCAACCGCCCTCACGCATCTGCCAACCGCGCGGACCTTGCTCCCAGCGCGGCTCGCGCCAGTGATAACCGTCACGGCCGTGCTCACGATAGCCGCGACGCCAGACATAGCGGCCATCGCGCCATTGCCAGTACCCAGGCACCCATACGTAGCCCGGTTGCATGACCGGCACAGGCTCATACTGGGGCGGCGGCGGCGCGTACGTCGGGCCAATCTGCACACCGATGGACACCTGCGCCTGCGCAGGCAATGCAATCGACGCCGTCACACCAGCCGCAGCCAGGCACGTGGCGAGAATCCATGCGTTCTTTTTCATCCGGGACTCCTTCTTCTGCAATCGAGCTTGATTCGATCCTAGCATCGGCCTGCGCCGCCTTCCCTAGGGTGTTACGCGGCGTTACCTTCGTTACCGGATGCCGAAACTGTATTCACGATTGCGTGACGCGGCCCTCGCGCCTCTTCCAGCCATGCGCAAAACGCCTGCACCACCTCGTCACCGAGATTGCGTGCTGGGCAGTACCAGTAGTAGCTGCGTGCGGCAAGCGCCAACTCCGGAAATGGCGCGACCAACCGCCCCTCCCCCAAGTCTTCAGTGATGAGTGCCGACGGCCCCATCGCCACCCCAAGCCCATCGATGGCTGCCTGGATCGATAAGTAGAAATGCTCGAACGTGAGCGCGTGCGCGGGCCGCAGATTGGGCACGCCCGCCAGTACAAGCCAGCTTGGCCAGATCGAGGGCAGCGTGTCTGAATGCAGCAGCGTGTGTCGCCGCAAATCCGACGGCGCAACCAACGGCGCGCGCTTGAGCAATGCTGGGCTGCATACGGGAAAGCGACTTTCATCCAGGAAGCGCCCCGATCGAAACCCCGCGTGGTTCTCCGGCCCACCGCGAATGATCACGTCAAAGTTGTCCGGAAGATCTTCGATCTCTTCGATGGATGTGGTGAGCCGCACCTCCACACGCGGAAACCGCATCTGAAATGTCGACAGGCGCGGAATCAACCAGCGCATCGTGAACGTCGGGATGCTGTTCACGCGCAGGATGCGCGCCGCATCGCGATCGCGCACCGACCGGCTGGCCACGCTGATGCGGTCAAGCGCCACACCAATCTCAGAGAGGTAGCGCTGCCCCGCGTCGGTCAACTCAACACGCCGGTTCAAGCGCCGGAACAGCGGCACGCCCAGCCACGCTTCCAGCATTTGAATCTGCCGACTGATGGCGCCATGCGTGACGTTCAACTCCTCGCCCGCACGCGTAAAGCTCAGATGGCGCGCGGCTGATTCAAAGGCACGCACAGCATTCAGTGGAGGCAGCTTGCGCATATCGCGTGAGTTTTTTGCACAGATCGAGTCAGTATATATCGATTGTTGATCAAAATCTGCGGCGATACGCTGTCGACTTCCCACTCAAGCCGCTGCGCTGTCGAGTGAGAAAAATCGACTCGACCTCACCCTCTCCCCTGCCCATCGTGACTCCCATCGTCATCGCCCTGGTTCTGTGCGCAGCCCTGCTCCACGCCTCGTGGAATGCGCTACTGAAAAGCGGCTCCGACCGCCTGCGCGCGATCACGCTCATGACACTGGCATCCGGCGTTGCCGCTATCCCGATGGCGATCGCACTTCCGTTGCCGGCCCCAGCTGCGTGGCCGTACGTAGCGTTGTCCGCTGTGCTGCACGTCGGCTACAACGTGTTTCTCGCGCGGGCCTATCGGTTCGGGGAGTTCGGACAGGTGTACCCGATCGCGCGCGGCTCATCGCCGCTGCTGGTGACCATGGGTGCTGCGCTGTTCGCAGGTGAAATGCCCGGCGTCATTGCGCTCGCGGGCGTGGTGCTGGTGAGCGGTGGCATTCTCAGCCTGGCGCGAGGCCGCAAGGCGGACCTCGGCTCCACGCTCGCCGCACTGACCACCGGTGTATTCATCGCGTGCTACACGGTGTGTGATGGCATTGGCGCGCGCGTGGCCGGCAACGCGAATGCATATTCCGCATGGCTGTTCATGCTCGATGGCCTGCCGATGGTGCTGCTCTATCGCGCATGGAAAGGCCCACTGAACATCGATCTGCGCGACACCAACACGCTCAAGACATTTGGCGGCGGCGTGGTCTCGCTTGTCGCGTATGGCATCGTCATCTGGGCCGTGACACTCGCGCAAATGGGGCCGGTGTCGGCCCTGCGCGAAACGTCGGTGGTGTTTGCCGCACTGCTCGGCCGCTTCTTCCTGAAGGAATCGCTCACGGCGCGACGCCTGTCGGCCTGCTCGGTCATTGCCTTCGGTGCTTACTGCCTCGGGCACCCGGCGTGAGCACAGCGCTCATGCAGCGCGCGGCGGGTATTTGACTTCCAGGATGTCGATCTGCTCGACGCCCGCGGGCGTGCGCAGCGGCACCGTATCCCCCTCACGCGCCTTGATGAGCGCGCGCGCAATCGGCGAGACCCAACTCACATAGCCCTTATCGAGATCGACCTCGTCCATGCCGACGATGGTGACGGTGGTCTCCTCTCCGGCCTGGTTGGCATAGGTGACGGTCGCGCCGAAGAAAATCTGATCGTTGTCGCCCTGTAGGCTGGCATCGACCACTTCCGCCTTTTCGATACGGCGCGTGAGGAAGCGGATGCGCCGGTCGATCTCACGCAAGCGCTTCTTGCCGTAGAGGTAATCGCCATTCTCGGAGCGATCACCATTGGATGCAGCCCACGACACGATGCCGACCACCTCGGGCCGCTCCATGTCGATCAGATGCATCAACTCCGAGCACAGGCGTTCATAGCCGGCGGGCGTGATGTAGTTCTTGGAGCCCGGCGGCAGCGGCGCGGCGCCCTCGGGCAGATCGTCTTCGTCGTCGCCGGAGTCTTCCCGGACGAAAGCCTTGTTCATGGTAGAAGCAACGTGGGTTCAGAGCCCCATTATAGAAAGTTGGCCCTTCCAGAAGAAAAAGTGAAGAAGGGGGTTCACAAGGTCGGAAAACTCTGTATAATCTCATTTCTCGGTTGCGGCTGTAGCTCAGTTGGATAGAGTACTTGGCTACGAACCAAGGGGTCGTGGGTTCGAATCCTGCCAGCCGCACCAACCTAATAAAGGCAAAAAGGGCTTCCAGAAATGGAAGCCCTTTTTGTTTGCCCGCTCGCTTCTCGCCTCTCGTTGGCAAGCTGCGCACGCGCCACAAACGCAAGGCGCCGACAGGGAAAGCAGGCAGAAAAAAAGGGGATCAATAAGCCGGGTTTACAGGCCTCACCCCCTTCTCGGCATTACGCACATCGCAATGCGTGAATCGCCACTAGACTCCCTGCAGATCACATGTATAATCGCGCCCTTCGGTTGCGGCTGTAGCTCAGTTGGATAGAGTACTTGGCTACGAACCAAGGGGTCGTGGGTTCGAATCCTGCCAGCCGCACCAACCTGATAAAGACGAAAAGGGCTTCCATTTCTGGAAGCCCTTTTCTTTTGCCGGCGCCTCCTCCATCAGGGTGCTGCGCGCACGGGCCACAAACAAAAAAGGCGAAGCCAGCCGGCCTCGCCTATTCGCGCATCATTGCCTCGCGCCGGCTAATCGCCGCGGTCCCGCGCAATACGAATCACATCGGGGTTACGCCGCAGCGCGCGCATCACGTCGGCCAAATGCACACGGTCGTGCACCTGGATCAGGAACGTCATGTACGTCGCCTCCTGATTGCCCTCTTGCTCCATCGACACATGCGCCACGTTGGCATCGGCCGAGGTCAGGTCTGCCGCCACGCGCGCAAGGATACCCTTCGTATTGCGCACGAGCACCTTGATCGACACGTCGAACGCACGCGTGGTGTGCTCGGCCCACATGACATCGATCCAGTGCTCCGGATCCTTGCTGTGCAGGCGCTTGGCCACGCGACATTCCTGCGCATGGATCTGCAACCCCTCGCCCTTGCCGATGTAGCCCACGATGGAATCCCCGGGGATCGGCCGGCAGCACGACGAAAACACCATCGCCATGCCCTCATCACCGCTAACGGTGACCGCAGGTGCCTCTTCGTTGGCGAAGGTATGCACGGCGGCCATCAGGGCTTCGTCGCCTTCGTGCCCGCCCTCTTGCAGCACGATCTCAATGCGGCGTGCAATCACGGCCGGCACACGGCGGCCGAGCGCAAGGTCTGCAAAGATATCTTCGCGGGCCTTGTTGCCCGTCCATTGCACGATGCGTTCCCACACCGGCGCGGGCACGGCCTTCATGTCGATGCCGATCTGGCGCAGCGCCTGCTCCAGCAAGCGCTCGCCAAGCTGGATGGCTTCATCAAGCTTGGCCGTCTTGAGGAAATGTCGGATCGCCGCACGCGCCTTGCCGGTGCGTACGAATGTGAGCCACGCCGGATTGGGCTTCGAGTACGGCGCCGTCACCACTTCGACGATATCGCCGTTCTTCAGCTCCGTACGCAGCGGTAGAAGTTCGTTGTTGATCTTGACTGCCACGCACTGGTTGCCCAGGTCGCTGTGCACCGCGTAGGCGAAGTCCAGCGCCGTCGCGCCACGCGGCAACGCGCGGATCTCGCCCTTGGGGGTGAACACGTACACGGCATCCGGGAACAGGTCGATCTTGACGTGCTCCAGAAACTCCTGCGAATCCCCGGTCTGACTCTGGATGTCGAGCAGCGACTGCAACCACTGGTGGGCCTGCTGCTGGGCGCGGTCAGGCTCGTCCTGATGTTGCTTGTACATCCAGTGCGCTGCCACGCCGGCTTCCGCAATCTGGTTCATCTCGCGCGTGCGGATCTGGAACTCGACTGGCGTGCCAAACGGCCCCACCAGCGTCGTGTGCAGCGACTGATAACCGTTGATCTTGGGGATCGCGATGTAGTCCTTGAACTTGCCGGGCATCGGCTTGTACAAGCTATGCAGCGCGCCCACGGTCATGTAGCACTGCATCTGCGTGTCCACCACCACGCGAAAGCCATACACATCCAGCACCTGCGAGAACGACAATTGCTTGTCGTGCATCTTGCGGTAAATGCTGTAGAGCGTCTTCTCGCGCCCCGTGAGTTCTGCCAGGATGCCCGCATCAGCCAGCGCGCGCTGCGCCGTCTCAAGAATGCGCGTCACCACCTCGCGACGGTTGCCGCGAGCCGCCTTCACGGCCTTCTCGAGCGTCGCGTAACGGAATGGCGAACCGATACGGAAGCTCAGTTCCTGCAGTTCGCGATATGTGGTGTTCAGGCCGAGTCGGTGTGCGATCGGCGCGTAAATCTCCATCGTCTCGCCCGCGATGCGGCGGCGCTTTTCGGGCGGCACGTGGTCGAGCGTACGCATGTTGTGCGTACGATCGGCCAGCTTGACGAGAATCACGCGCACATCGCGCGCCATCGCAAGCAACATCTTGCGGAAGCTCTCAGCCTGCGCCTGCTCGCGGCTTTGGAATTCCAGCTTGTCCAGCTTGGTCAGGCCGTCGACCAGTTCCGCGACCTTGGGGCCGAATTTCTCAGCCAGCTCGCTCTTGGTAACCCCCTGATCTTCGATCACGTCGTGCAGCAGCGCCGCCATGATCGATTGCACATCCAGCTTCCAGCCTGCGCAGATCTCTGCCACGGCTACCGGATGCGTGATGTACGGCTCACCGCTCTGACGATACTGACCGAGGTGAGCTTCGTCGGAGAAGTGGAACGCCTCTTTCACCAGCTTGATATCGGCCGGCTTCAGGTACGACGACAGCTTCTCGGTCAACCCCGAGATGGAGACGACCTGTTGACGCGGTGGCGTAGCTGGCTGCGAGGTCGGGCCGAACAGATGCCGATAGGTCTGCTCCAGCACCGCATCGATGAAGAGCTCATCGCCAGTCGCGTCAGGCTTGGCCTCTTGCGCGGCGCCTTCGGCAGCTTGCGCCTTGTGCGACTTAGGCGACTTCGGCAACAGCGCAGACCGCTCGCCTACCAGGTCCGCACCACGCGGGTCAGGCAGGTTCGGCGCCCCCGTGCGAGGCGACGCGGGGCCGGAAGCGGAAGTCGGCATGGGAACAAGAGAAGCAGTGGAAGACCCAGGCAGCGGTGTAGAACCACTCGCCACGTCCGACGTGTTGCCGGACGACTCCGCCGGCGGCACGTTGTGCTCGTGCGTGGCGGAGCGTTGGGTCCTGTGCGAAGAAGAAGCGGGCGAGGTAGGCATGCCGGGGTCTTGTGCGTTCGCGGCTTTCACATCCATGAAAGATCGCTAGAACGATCAGTGACCAAGGCAGCGTACCACGCCAGGTACTGCGTCAGCTCAGGACGGAACCTTTTTGAGCATTTCGATACCGACTTGGCCGGATGCGATCTCGCGCAGCGCGGTCACGGTCGGTTTGTCCTTGGCATCGACCTTGGGCGTGTGGCCTTGCACCAACTGACGGGCGCGGTACGTTGCGGCCAGCGCCAGTTCGAAGCGATTCGGAATCTGTTTCAAGCAATCTTCGACGGTAATACGCGCCATGAAAACTCCACCTGGTGGCAAATCTTGTTGATATCGGTATTTTAGCAGCAGCGCAGCACTCGGCCCGGACAGCACCTCGGCGCGGGCCCTACCACACTTTTACAAAAGCGCCGGAAAACGCCGGCACTTCATGTCGTTCAGTGAATGCCCAGCTCGACGAAAAGCTCGCCGTGGCGCGCCTTCTGCGCACCAAAGCGTAAGCGCGTGGCCTGTACCACCGTACGCAATTCAGTGAGCGCGGTTTCAAACACTTCGTTGATGATGATGAAGTCGGCCTCGGGTGCGTGTGCCATCTCGGAACCCGCAGCGAGCAAGCGGCGCACGATCACGTTCGGTTCGTCCTGGCCGCGCTTCTTCAGGCGATCTTCCAGCGCCGTGAGCGACGGCGGCAGGATGAAGATCTCGACCGCATTGGCAAACCGCTTGTGCACCTGTTGCGCACCCTGCCAATCAATCTCGAGCAGCACGTCGGTGCCGGCGCGCATCTGTTCTTCAATCCACACGCGCGAGGTCGCGTAGTAGTTGCCGTGCACCTCGGCCCATTCGAGAAACTCGCCGCGATCACGGCAGGCCTTGAACTCCTCGACGGTCATGAAGTTATATTCACGGCCGTGTTGCTCGCCTGGACGCGGCTGGCGCGTGGTGGCCGAGACCGACAGGCGGATCGACGGGTCCTGCGCCAGCAGCGCATTCACCAGCGTCGACTTGCCGGCGCCGGAGGGTGCCACGACCATGAACAGGCTGCCCGGGAAATGATTCTCGATGGGCGTATCGACGGCAGAGTGCGCTTGAGTGGATGGCATGTTCTAGTGCTGTTGTTCTGGGGTGTTATTCGAGGTTCTGGACTTGCTCGCGCATCTGCTCGATCAGCAGCTTGAGCTCCATCGATGCATCGGCCAGTTCCTTGGCGGCAGCCTTGGAGCCCAGCGTATTCGCCTCGCGGTTGAGTTCTTGCATCATGAAGTCCAGGCGCTTGCCGATCTGACCGCCCTTCTCCAGGATGTGGCGCGTCTCGCGCAGGTGCGCCTGCAGGCGCGAGAGTTCTTCAGCGATGTCGATGCGGATGCCGTAGACGGTCGCTTCCTGTCGGATGCGCTCGGACAGTTCATCGCGCGTGAGCGCCGGTGTGCCGTCGGGCGCGGCCAGCCCAAAGGCCTCGCGCAGGCGTTCAGTCAGCTTGTCCTGATGTTGCTGGATCAGGTTCGGCACCATCGGCGACAGTTCGTCGACAATCTTGAGCATGGCATCAACGCGATCCAGCAACATCGCCTTGAGTGCATCACCTTCGCGACGGCGGGATTCCAGAAGTTGCTTGAGCGCCTCTTTGGCAGCGTCGACAACGGCATCGCGCAGCGCATCCTGGGTCAGCTCAGGTTCAGCCAGCACACCGGGCCAGCGCAGGATTTCGCCCATGCGCAGCGAACCCGACGCGGGCAGATAGCGCGTGACCTCCTGTTCGAGCTTGGCCAACTGTTGCAGCACGCCGACATTGAGCGCCGCCACATCGCTGGCGGCTTCCTGGCGCTGCAGGTTGATCCGGCATTCCAGCTTGCCGCGCGACAGTGCGCTCATGAGCATCTCGCGCAGCGCCGGCTCAAAGGCACGGCACTCTTCCGGCGCGCGGAAGAACAGATCGAGAAAACGCGAGTTGACGGTGCGGAATTCGACCGACACGGTGGCGACGTTGCCGCTCGGTGCACCATGGGCGTCGGTAAAGGCTGCCTGGCGTGTAGCAACGCCGTAGCCGGTCATGCTGTGGATCATGAAATCGAGGTGTCTTTTTAGAGGTGCTGGATGCCCGGCGTGCCGCAATGCAGACCTCGGCAGGCTGAGAATTGGCGGGGAATCCCCCACCTTTTGTCGCTTTACAACGTGTGGACGGGTCAGAGAAAATCCGACAGCCATTTCGCCACACAAACCCATGACAGAGTCAAAAGGCTCAGGACAGCCACGCAGTGCACCGTTGCCGGTCGGCACCCTGCTGTCCAATTACCGTATTGTAAAGAAGTTGGCCAGCGGGGGGTTCAGCTTCGTCTATCTCGCCACCGATGAGCATGGGACGCCGGTGGCCGTGAAGGAATATCTGCCGTCTTCGCTGGCTCGTCGCTCGCCCGGCGAATTGATTCCTGTCGTGCCGGAAGAAAGCGCGAGCGCGTTCCGCCTCGGGCTCAAATACTTCTTTGAAGAAGGCCGGTCGCTTGCCCGTATCTCTCACCCCGCCATCGTGCGCGTGCTCAATTTCTTCCGGGAGAACGGCACCGTCTACATGGTGATGACGTACGAACAGGGCAAAACCCTGCAGGAACACATCCTCAACGCACGCCAGCAGGGCAAGCTGAAAATGCTGCGCGAGCGCTTCATCCGCCAGGTCTTCCATGACCTGATGAGCGGCCTGCGGGAAGTCCATATCCACAAGCTGCTGCATCTCGATATCAAGCCGGGCAACATCTACCTGCGCGAAGACCATTCGCCGATCCTGCTCGACTTTGGCGCCGCACGGCAGACGCTTACTGCTGAGGCCTCGCGCTTCCAGCCGATGTACACGCCGGGATTTGCCGCACCGGAGCTGTACCGCAAGCACAACGAACTGGGGCCGTGGACCGACATCTACAGTATCGGCGCCACCATCTACGCCTGTATGGCCGGCACGCCACCGCAGGAAGCCACGCAACGCGAAAAAGAAGACAAGCTTGAAGAAGGCCTGGAGCGCCTGCGCAAGGTCTACACCAGCAGCCTGATCGACCTGGTTGGCTGGTGCCTGAAGATGAAACCGGACGAACGCCCGCAAAGCGTCTTCCGCCTGCAGAAAGTGTTGCGCGAAGAGAGCAACGCGCTGACCGAATTGCAGGCCCTGACCGCCGTCACCCAGGGTGGCCCCATTCCAGAAGAAAAAGAGGCGTTGACGACGCGTTTCATGAGCCTGTTGCGCCGCCGGGACAATTGACCGCCGGGTTGCCTCCGGCGGGCGGAGTATGATTTCAAAACGGTGCTGCGCTAGACGGGACCAGTCACCGCACCGCTCCCCTTTACCGAATACTCAATAGCCGCAATGCGATTCTCGGTCTATCAAGAAAGCAAAAAAGGCGCGCGACGCGTCAACCAGGACCGCATGGGGTACTGCTTCACGCGCGACGCCATGCTGATGGTGCTGTGCGACGGCCTGGGAGGGCACTCGCTGGGTGAGGTCGCGGCCCAGCAGGCGCTGCAGACCATGGCACGCCAGTTCCAGCGCCACGCACGTCCGTCGATCCGCAATCCGCACGACTTCCTGCACGAGAGCATCATGCTCGCGCATCGCGACATCCACCGCTATGCCGAAACCAACGGCCTGCCGGATGCACCGCGCACCACGATCGTCTGCGCCCTGGCGCAACGTGGCTCACTGCACTGGGCACACGCGGGCGATTCGCGCATGTATCTGATGCGCAAGGGCGCGCTGGTGACGCGTACGCGCGATCACTCCAAGATCGAAAACCTGTTGCAGCAGGACCGCGTGCTGCCGATGCAGGTCGCGCATCACCCCGAGCGCAACAAGATCTATAACTGCCTGGGCTCGCCCAACCTGCCGCTGATCGACATCGGCGGTCCGGCCAATCTGGAGCCCGGCGACGTCGCCATGCTGTGCTCCGATGGCCTGTGGGGCAGCGTGCAGGAAGACGAACTGGTTGACACCTGCACGAGCTTCTCGGTCACGCAGGCGATTCCGGAACTGATTGCCCGCGCACTGCGCAGCGCCGGCGACACCGCCGACAACACCACCGCCATCGCCATGATGTGGGAATTGGATGCGGTGACCACCACGCAGGACTCGGTGCAGACCGACACACTGCCGCTGAACGCTTTCACCACCTCCATCCTGGATGCGCCGGGTGGTGAGTCGGGCCTGATGTCGGAAGAGGAAATCGAGCGCTCCATCGCCGAGATCCGCGCCGCGATCGACAAGACCAGCAATCTGACGCGCTAAATAGCTTCGCTCAGCCCTTCACCGGCCTGCCCTGCCCCCATGCAGCGCGGGCCGGTATCATGTCGGGCTATCCGTTTTCTCAAGCGAGACCCCTCATGCGTCCCAGCGGCCGTCAACCCGACCAACTCCGCCCCGTCACCCTCACCCGCCACTTCACGCGCCATGCTGAAGGCTCCGTGCTGGTGTGCTTTGGCGATACGCAAGTGCTCTGCACGGCCAGTGTGCTGCCCAAGGTACCGCCGCATAAGAAAGGCAGCGGCGAAGGCTGGGTGACGGCCGAATACGGCATGCTGCCGCGCTCGACGCACACCCGCTCTGACCGTGAGGCCGCACGCGGCAAGCAGACCGGCCGCACGCAGGAAATCCAGCGCCTGATCGGTCGGGCGATGCGTTCGGTGTTCGATCTGGCGGCGTTGGGCGAATACACCATCCACCTCGACTGCGACGTGCTGCAGGCTGACGGCGGCACGCGCACGGCCAGCATTACCGGTGCATTTGTTGCGGCGCATGACGCCATCTCTGCGATGCGCGCGAAGGGCCAATTGCCCGAGGGCGCACAGCCGATCCGCGACTTCGTCGCTGCGGTATCGGTGGGCGTGGTCGACGGCTTGCCGGTGCTCGATCTGGACTATCCGGAAGACTCCGCCTGCGACACCGACATGAACGTCGTCATGACGGGCAGCGGCGGCTTTGTGGAAGTGCAAGGCACCGCTGAAGGCACGCCCTTCACGCGTACCGAGATGGACGCCCTGCTGGGCCTGGCCGACCAGGGCATCCGCACGCTGATCGGCCTGCAGAAGCAGGCGCTGGGCCTGTGAGCAAAGTCGCCATGCGCAAGATCGTTCTCGCTTCCAATAACGCCGGCAAGCTGACGGAGTTCAACGCTCTGCTCGCCCCGCTCGGATTCGACGTGACGCCGCAAGGCGCGCTCGGCATTCCCGAGGCAGAAGAGCCCTACGCCACGTTCGTCGAAAACGCGCTCACCAAGGCGCGCCACGCGAGCCGCGCTTCCGGCCTGCCCGCACTGGCGGATGACTCCGGCATCTGCGTGCATGCGTTGGACGGCGCACCGGGCGTGTACTCCGCGCGCTATGCGCAACTGGCCGGTGAAGAGAAATCCGACGCCGCCAACAACGCCCGCCTCGTGCGCGAGCTGGCCGGCAAGACCGACCGCGGCGCACACTATGTTTGCGTGTTGGTCTACGTACGCCACGCCGATGATCCGCAGCCCATCATTGCCGAGGGCAACTGGTTCGGCGAGGTGATCGACACACCACGCGGCGATGGCGGCTTTGGCTACGACCCGTACTTCCTGCTGCCCAACCTCGGCAAGACTGCCGCTGAGTTGTCCAAAGCGGAAAAGAACAGCGTGAGCCACCGCGCACAAGCGCTCGCACAACTGGTCGAGCGACTGCGCCTGTTTGAAAACGCCTGACGTTGCGATGATCCCGATTTACCCTGCCGGCGCAACTAAGACGCCTTCCGCAACCGCCGCCGAGACCGGCGACAAGGTCACCTCCGTCTTCCTGCAACCGGGCAAGATCAACCTGCCGGGCTCGCCGCCGCTGTCCTTGTACGTGCATGTGCCGTGGTGCGTGCGCAAATGCCCGTACTGCGATTTCAATTCGCATGCGGAACCCGACCAGGGCATTCCGGAAGAACGTTTTCTCGCGGCCGTGCGACAGGATCTGGAAGCTGCGCTGCCGATGGTGTGGGGCAGACATGTGCACACCATCTTCATCGGCGGCGGCACACCTAGCCTGCTGTCTGCGCAGGGGCTGGACCGGCTGCTGTCGGACATCCGCATGCTGCTGCCCGTCGATGCCGATGCCGAGATCACGATGGAAGCGAACCCGGGCACGTTCGAAGCCGAGCGCTTTCGCAGCTATCGCGCCAGCGGCGTGAACCGTCTGTCGATCGGCATCCAGAGCTTCAACGACGCGCACCTGCAGGCGCTGGGGCGCATCCACAGCGCGGCTGAAGCGCGTGCCGCCATCGACATCGCCCGCGCACACTTCGACAACATCAACCTCGACCTGATGTTCGCCCTGCCCGGCCAGACGCTGGCCGAGTGCGAGGCTGATGTGGAAGCAGCACTGTCATTCGATACCAACCACGTGTCGCTGTATCACCTGACGCTGGAACCGAACACGTATTTCGCCAAGTACCCGCCTGCGCTGCCGGATGACGACACGGCGTTTGGGATGCAGGACTGGATTCATGCACGGCTGGCTGCGGCGGGCTACGAACACTATGAGGTCTCGGCGTATGCGAAGGCGGGCAAGCGCTGCAAGCACAACCTAAACTACTGGCAGTTCGGCGATTACCTCGGCATCGGGCCGGGCGCGCACGGCAAGCTGAGCTTTCCGCACCGGGTCATCCGCGAGATGCGACACAAGCATCCGGACACGTACCTGCGTCAGGCCGAAACAACAGGCGGCGCGGCCGTCGTGCAGGAGCAGCGCGAAGTCGACGCGGCGGATCTGCCGTTCGAGTTCATGCTCAACGCGCTGCGCCTGACGGACGGCTTCCCCGTAACGCTGTTCCAGGAGCGCACTGGCCTGCCGCTTCGTATGATCGAGCGTGAACTCGATGCCGCCGAACAACGCGGTCTGCTCTCGCGCGACCACGTGGCGATCCGCCCGACCGAGCTGGGACAACGATTCCTGAACGATCTGCAGGCATTGTTCTTGGCCGACGACGAAAACTGACGCTTGCCGGCTGTTGCATTGCGCGATGTGCCGTTACAATGGCGGCCTTGCGTGCAATGCGCAGCGAAGTGCAAGGAAGCGTGGCCGAGTGGTTTAAGGCAGCAGTCTTGAAAACTGCCGATGGGGTGACCCATCCGTGAGTTCGAATCTCACCGCTTCCGCCAGTCCCTTTCCCCTCCCCCGTCACGCCAACGGTCACGCCAACGCCCCGAGCAGCACATCCGTGCCTTTTCGCGACGCGTCAATCGCACGGGCAGTCGTCTCCCGCAACACCGCCTCATAGCCGGCAATCGCCGCGTCGAGCCCCACTCGCCCCTGCCGCACCTCGCCCAGCCATGCCGCCAGATTGGCCGCGTCCGTCAGCGCCGTGTTAGCGCCCAGGCCACCAGCGGGACTCATCGCGTGGATCGCATCACCGAGCAAGGTCACGCGGCTGCTTGCCCACGGCACCAACGATTGTGTGGCACGCACCGGCAGCATGACGGTCGAGGCCGCGTCCCCGTAGGCAAACAGCGCACGCAGCCCGTGCGCCCACCCCGCGGCAAGCTTCGCAACGCACGCATCGGCGCTGCCACCCGCCTCCAGCCGGTGGTTCTGTGCAATCACCGCCCAGTACAGATACGGCTCCACTTCGCTCAGCCCGGGCTGAAGCTGCGCAGGCGACATCGCAAAACGCATCGCATCGATGATGACTGCCAGCCCATCGCCAAAGACGATCGTCGTATTCCCCGGCAGTTGATCGTCGATCCGCGCCAGCGCGGCAGGCGTCAGATACGTCTTGCCGTAGATGACGGAGGCATCGGTCAATGCGGGCTCTGCCGCCGGCAGCCGCTGCGCCCGCACGCCGGAGTGCACGCCATCGGCGCCGACCAGCACGTCAGTCACGAGCGTCGCGCCATCGCCAAACGTCACTTCGATACGCCCGTCTTCACGCGACCGGTGACGGATATGCCCGCGGCCAAAATGCACCCACTTGCCGATTCCGTCGAACAACACCTCGCGCAGCGTCTGGCGGTGGGCGTTCAGGTCTGCGGGCTCGGCGGCATCGTCGTCGTGCCACGAATCGACCCAACGACCATCCAACGGACGCAGATACGGGTCGAACAGGTTCACGCGGCGTGCCGGCACCGCGCAGGTCTTGCGGAACAGCGTGTAGCGCGTCGGTGGCAAACAGTCCTGCAGCGCCCGTTGCCCGGCAGCATCGATACGGATGCGATAGCCCTGCGGACGGCTGCCCATGGCGGCGTCGCGCTCAAACACGTCAAAGGCGATACCGCGACGGCGCAGCCCCTGCGCGAGACACAATCCACCCAGTCCCGCGCCAACGATGGTCACATGCAACGGTTCAGACATCGGCCCACTCCAAAAATGGCGTCGATTGATCGGAGTCATCGCCCAGTGCACGCCGGGCGGCGTCCAGTGCCGCATCAAAACTCTCGACGATTTCCATCGGCACCTTGAACGCCTGCACGGCAATCGCCGCCTGCGCACGCACAGCCAGCCGCTGCACAGGATCAGGCTCGACATGCACCAGCGCCCGGCACTGCGCGGCCAGCGCCGCCTTATTCTCTTTCAGCCAGACCGCGCGCAGCCGTCGATCTTCATGCGCCTCGTCGACCTGCTGAACGCCGTGGATCACCACAAACGGCTGGTTGCGCGCCAACAGTGCTTCCATCTCACGCGCCCACTGCGGCGCATACCCTGGCGCCTGGGCGCCACTGCGCAACATCACAATCGGCCACGCCGAGATGTCATAGATGCGGAATCTGTCCAATGCTGCTGCCATGTTTCCCCCTGCTTGGATTGCGGACCATGAGCGGCCCCTGCGAGCCGTGGGGTCACTATCGCGCACCGCAACAAAGACGTGATAACGTGGTTTGGACAGAAACTATTGGAAACCCGCCAACCGCACATGCGCGCTCAACCTCGCACCTGCGATGCCATGCCAGCCCGCCCCACGGCCGAGCTGGTCACCCTCAAGGCGTACAGTGAACGCACAGACGGCCCCGAGATCGTCGCCGTGGTGGGCACTGCCGAGAGCAACGACCGGCTCCAGTTCGGCACGCGTGAAGTCGACTGGCACAGTCATCTGCGTGGCCAGATCTTTTGCGTGGACAGTGGGCTGATGCATGTGCGTACGCGGCATGGTTCGTGGATCCTGCCACCGCACCGCGCTGGCTGGATTCCGCCGGGCGAGATGCACAGCGCCACCATCAGCGGCGTGATGAGCGGCTGGTTCGTGCTGGTTGCGCCCGCGTGCTGCGCCGATCTGCCTGACCGGCCATGCGTCGTCGGTATCAGCGATGTCATGCGTGCACTCGTGCGCCGCGCCGTCACTTGGCCGGTTGACGAATTCCTCTCGCCCGAAAGCCAGCGTATTGCGGCGGTACTGCTCGATGAGCTGCGCCACGCACCCCGCGAGCCACTGCACCTGCCACTACCCGCTGATCGGCGCCTGGCACGCATCGCGCAAAGACTGGTCGATACGCCGGGTGATACACGCACCCTGGAAGCCTGGGCAGAGTGGGCCGGTGTATCGCCGCGCACGGTCAACCGGCTGTTCCTGGCGGAAACCGGGATCGGCTTTGCGCAATGGCGCCGCCAGGCCAGGCTGGTCCACGCGCTCGAACGCCTCGCCGCCGGGGAGCAGGTTGCCAACGTGGCCGATGCGCTGGGCTACGCCACGCCCAGCAATTTCATCGCTATGTTCCGGCAGTACTTTGGACAATCCCCGGCCCGCTACTTCGGGCGACGCGAAACCTCTGCGGCCACCTCTGCTGACGATGTGTGACGGATCCCACCAGAATCGGAGGGCAAAGCTGATATAGTCGCGTCGGCTCCGATTTCTGATTCTTGCGATGTCTCACGTCTTCCGCCGAACCGTTCTCACATTTGCTGCCGCAGCTTCCGTTGCGAGCACCGGATTGGCCCACTCCCAAACCGCGACACCGCAAGCGCCGGCAGCAGCCACGGCCGCCTCTGCCGGTACCGTGGCAGAGTTGCAGCAGCTGCTGGCACAAAAGCGCCTGACCGAGCTGCGCACCACCTACAACGGCGACTACGGCACGAGCCTGCTGCTGGTGAACGAAGACACCACGGCTTACGTCGCGCTGTCGTATCGCAAAGAACTGTGGCGCGTGTACAAGTTCGCGTCGGTAGCTCCGGCTGAGGGCGCGTACGACACGCTGGCCCGCCAGACACGCGCCTGGGCTGAAGACGACCTGCGCCGCGCCATCACCGCCGGCCAGAAAGCACAACTCGAGCGCGAAGCTCAGGCTGCCGAGCAGCGTGCTGCCTCGCTCAGTCAGGAAGTCCGCATCATGCAGGCGCAACGCCAGAAGATGCTGGAAGAGCAACAGACCGTGCGCCAGCAAACCCAGGCCCTGGACGTCGAGCGCCGCGCCTACAAGGCACAGGTTGATTCGCTGCAGCAGCAGATCCGCCTGCTGGAAAAGCAGCTCAACGACCCGAACTGGACACCTGCGCCCTAAGACACGCCGCGCTGCTTCCCCGCCTGCAGTACACCCTGCAGGCTAGCGGCCGCCCCGTCCCCGACACATCCCTCAACAGTTTTAGGATAAGTCTGATCGACCGCCTCCCGACGGGCTCGTAGCATGTCGACTGTTCCCGCAAATGGCCAATAGCGCCCTCTGCGGCCATCAGCGGAGACGGACGTGGACTCTCTCAACTTCACCATTGACGGCGACCTGGGCCTACCGGGTTTCGTGCGCGTGCCACCACCCTTTGGCACGCCGCGTCACGCCGTACGGGCGATCCACGCCACACTGGCACGCGTAGAAGACGATGCGCAGCTGGCCGCGGCCGCAACCGCGCATCAGGTGTCACGTGCACAATGGCACCGGCGTTTGACGGTCATTGCGATCGGGGTCGCATGCACGGTGGCTGCGGCGTTGATCGGCACGCATACCGGCAAGCGTAAGCAACCGCTTCCCCACATTGACCCGGCGCAGTACGCGGCAATCGCACAAGCACCCGTGCCGAGTGCGCCGCAAGACGCGTTTGCCGGAGATACCACACCAAGCGTCGCCGCCAATACGGCTGCAGACAAGGTTGAATCCGCGCCGGACAAAACCGAGACCGTACCGAGCATCGAAGCGCAACCCGATATCAGTGTTGCAGCCAAGCCGAAGGCAGTGGCGGCACCCGCGCCAGTGCTCTCGAAATCGCCAGACACCACCAAGCCACGCTCACTTGCTCGTGCAACAGGCCGCGCGGCGGCGCCTGTTACGCCGGTTCGGCGGGCCGCCACCACGTACGATGAGCCGGTGGAAATCGAAAGCTACCGCGCTTTGGATGACACGGCCCCCGTCGCCTCGGGCTATGTTGCTCCAGGATCTTCAGTACGCATCGAGTTGCAGCGCCACACGCGCCTGACCGACTGATCCGGCGCGCTCCACCACCCCAAACGGGCGGCGGCTGCCTAGTGCAGTTGGCCGCCCGTTTCGCGTACGTCGTGCAGCGTGCGCAGCGTCGTCTCGATGGCAATGCGCAAGCCGGCGACGATGACATCGTGCGCCATGCTCGGCTGCCCCGGATGCTTGGCCGACTGCGACGGCAGATACGGGATGTGGATAAAGCCGCCACGTGTGGGCAGCTTGTGACGGGCGATGGCGTGCATCAACCCATAGAAGACGTGGTTGCAGACGAACGTCCCCGCTGTTTGCGAAACCGACGCGGGAACCCCGCCCGCACGCAGCTCGCGCACGATCGTCTTGATCGGCAGCGTCGAAAAATAAGCTGCTGGTCCATCACTTGCGATGGCGACATCGATGGGCTGCTTGCCAGCGTTGTCGGCAATGCGCGCATCGTCCACGTTGATAGCGATGCGCTCGATGGCCATCTCGGCGCGGCCGCCGGCTTGCCCCACGGCGATCACAACATCCGGGCGCAGCGTCTGCAGCAGCTTGCCGAGCACCTTGTTGGATTCACCGAAGATGGTCGGCAACTGACGCGCGATGATCTCGGCGCCGGCGATCCCCTGACCATCGAGCGTGCGCACAGCTTCCCACGACGGATTAATGGGTTCGTTCTCGAACGGATCAAAGCCGGTGACGAGGACGGTAGGCATGACGTTCTCCTGCAACTACGTAAGACAAAAACGATGATAAACGTCTGTCGAACATCATGCCCAAGCGCGCGTTGGCCTTACTTCGCCTTGCTGCGCTTGTTCTCGAAATTCAACAGGATGTCGACTTCTTCCGTGCCCGCCGTGTGCAGCCATTCGCGCGTCAGGCGCTCGCCCAGGCGGCGCATGTCACCCTGCAGGTTCACGTCGGGGTTGAGCACGCGCACGCCGCTCTTGGCCAGCTCGGCTTCATCGTGCTCGTAGGTCAGGCGGCTCGAATCCCAACCACGTGCCTCGTAGTCCTTGGCCAGTTTCAGCACGGTCTGCTGGGTGGCGGGCGGCAGCTTGGCAAAACGCGCTTCGTTGACGAATACGGCGTTCTTCGGGATCCAGGCGTTGACCTTGTAGTAATAGGTCAGGCGCTGGCCAGCCTTGGTTTCCAGGCCGGTCGACGGCGAGGTGACCATCGTGTCGATGCGCCCGGCGGCAATGGCTGCGCTCAGGTCAGCGGCCTCCACCTGCACAGCCTGCGCGCCGTACAGTTCAGCAATGCGCTTTTGCGCGGCGTTATACGTGCGCAAACGATGTCCTTTCAGGTCGGACAAGCGGGCGATCGGCGTTTCGGAATACAGGTTCTGCGGCGGCCAGGGCACGGCGTACAGCAGGCGCAGGCCGTTGGCCTTCATCAAGGCTTCGATGCGGCTGCGCGAGGCGTCCCACAGCAGGCGGGCATCGTTGTAGCCCGAGACCACGAAGGGAATCGAATCCACACCGAACAGCGGATCGCGCTGGGCCAGCGTGGAGAGCATCACCTCCCCCGCCTCGGCCTTGCCGTCCTTCACGCCGTCAAAGATTACGGCTGGCTTGAGCAGCGTGCCGTTCGGGAACACCTCAAACTTGAGGCCGCCATTGGTGGCCGCACTCACGGCGCTGGCGAAAGCCTGCAGGTTTTGCGTATGGAAATTGACGGCCGGATACGGCGTGGCCACGCGGAATGTTTCGGCGTGAGCCTGCGCGGCCGAAATCAGCGACAGGGCGCTGGCTGCAAGAACACAAAGGAAGCGGCGTCCCGATTTGGTCCGGCCGCTCGTCATCTGGCTGCTCATGAATCCCCCCGGAGAAGAGCGCGATGCGAGGTCGGCGACCGCACACCCCGATACCCTCCCCGGGCGGCGATCACGATTGGTGGCGCACGCCGGCAATCGACTCGCCGACGTGACGCACACCGCACGCGATGCATTAAACACGATTAGTGCAGCATCAGGAAGTACAGGAGCACGATATTGGCTGCAAGCAACAGTAGCGCGGTCGGGACTTGCGCTTTGATCACAGCGTTCTTATCGGACAGCTCCAGCAGCGCAGCCGGCACGACATTGAAGTTGGCCGCCATCGGCGTGAGCAGCGTACCGCAGTAGCCCGAGAACATGCCGATCGCCGCCATCACCGCCGGGTTGGCATGGAACACGCCCACCAGAATCGGCACCCCCACCCCGCCCGTCATGACCGGGAAGGCCGCAAAGCCGTTACCCATGATGACCGTGAAGAGCGCCATGCCGATGCAGTACACGGCCACCGCAACGAAGCGATAGTCCATGTTGATGTAGGCGGTGGTCAGGTGCGCCACGGCCTTGCCCACGCCGGCATCGGCAAACACCAGGCCCAGCATGGCCAGCATCTGCGGCAGCACCAGCGCCCAGCCGAGCGATTCCGTCAGGCGGCGCGATTCGCGCATGGCTTGCACCGGCGTGTCACGCGTCAGCCAGCAGGCCAGCCCCAGCGAGATGATGCAGCCCAGGCCAAGTGAGACGAAGGTCTGGTTCTTCGGGTCCAGCAGCAGATCGCCGCCGATCTTGATGTCCTTCAGGAACACGCTGCCGATGACGGTAACCAGCGGAATGGTCAGCGCCGGAATGAACAGGCGGTTGCCCAGGCGCTTGGCCGATGCGCGGCGCTCTTCAGCCGGCAGCTCGCCGTGCTTGCCAAGCGTCACGCCGCCCATGCCGGCTAGCAGCGCCATCAGGACAGCACCGATACCCACCACGATCGGCGGGATCTTGTCACCAACGAGGAAGATCACGGCGAAGATCGCCCAGAACAGGCCCGTGGTCCAGCGGCGCGGGTGGTTCTTGTCGGCAAACGTCATCAGCGCGGTGATCGTCAGGATGATCCCGGCCAGCCAGTACAGATAGTTGATTGACAGAATCATCGCTTACCCCTGCTTGGCCGTGGCCGCGTTGGTGTTACCGGCAGCACCCATCTCGCGGGCCAGCCAGCCATCCAGGCGCTTGAGGCGCACCGAGTGGATCAGGAACGCGCAGACCGCGGTCGGGATGCCCCACACGGCGATGTGCAGCGGCTCCACGTCGATACCCGAGCCGAGCAGGAACGTGTGCATCAGCGCAATGGCGCCAAAGGCCACGAAGATGTCTTCACCGAAGAACAGGCCGACGTTGTCGGTGGCGGCGCAGAAAGCCAGCAGGCGTTCACGCACCGGCGCCGGCAGCTTGCCGAAGCGGTTCTCTGCGGCGCCTTCGGCCATCGGGGCCAGGAGCGGGCGCACCATCTGCGGATGACCGCCGAGGCTCGTCAGACCGGCGGCCGCCGTCAGCTCGCGCACAGCGAGGTAGACGATCAGCAGACGGCCCACCGTGGCCGATTGAATGCGCGAAATCCAGTTCTGCGCGTGCTCACGCAGGCCGTGGCGCTCAAGCAGACCCACCACTGCCAGCGGCAGCAGGATGATCAGCGGCAAGGTGCGCGTCTTGATGATGCCCGTCCCGATCGCCGTCAGGATTTGGTCGATGGACATCGAAGCCGCAAAACCGGTGGCGATGGCGGCCACAGCCACCACCAGCATCGGATTGAATCGCAGGATGAACCCCGCGATGATGACGACCACCCCGATCAGCGGCCATAGATTCACTGCCGTACTCATGTGGTGTTTCCTCCCCCCAAGTTGCCAAAAAAAGCCCCGCATGGAAGATGCGGGGCATGCTTCAGGTGCCGGCGCCGACTGCGATCCCCTCGCTGCCGAGCCGTTCCCGGATGCGTCGCGCAAACGCCAGCGCATGTGCGCCGTCGCCGTGCAGACAAACAGTTTGCGCGTGGATCGGAACCCACGTGCCATCAATCGCCCTCACGCGCTGTTCGCGCACCATGGTCAGCGTCTGATCGAGTGCAGCGGCTTCGTCGTCGATCAGCGCGCCGGGCGTGCCGCGTTTGACGAGCGAGCCGTCGGCGTTGTAACCGCGATCGGCAAACACCTCTTCCTTGGCCTGCAAGCCCAGCTCGCGCGCCGCCTTGACCAGTTCGCCACCAGCCAAGCCAAACACCACCAGCGACGGATCAAAATCACGCACCGCGCGCACAATGGCCGCAGCCAGCGGGCGATCACGCGAGGCCTGGTTGTACAGCGCGCCATGCGCCTTCACGTGGGCCAGCTTGCCGCCCTGGGCTCGCACGATGGCCGACAGGCCACCAATCTGGAACAGCACACCGGCGTAGATCTCTTCCGGCGGCAAGTGCATCTCGGTGCGACCAAAGTTCTCGCGATCCGGAAAGCTCGGATGCGCACCGATCGACACGCCCTGGCGCAGCGCCCACGCCGTGGTCTGGCGCATCGTGTTGACGTCACCGGCATGCCAGCCGCATGCAATGTTTGCCGAACTCACCAGCGCAAGCAGCGCCTCGTCGTTGTCGCAGCCTTCGCCGAGGTCGGCGTTCAGATCAATCGTCGTCATGATGTTGTATCTCGATGCTTCAGGCATTCAATCGCGTCTTGGCGGTGCGCCGGGCGGTCGACAGAATGCCCTGGCGCTGCCAGTCCAGCGCCGTTTCGATCTGCTGCAGATAGCGTGTCACCTCGGCGCGCGCGGCTTCGGCCTCTTCCAGCGCTACGCGCTCAAAGCGGATGCGGTGCCCAAGCGGAATCTGTGCCAGGCGCCATTGATCCGCGAGGATGACGCTGCCGATCTTCGGGTAACCGCCGGTCGTTTGCGCGTCGGCCATCAGCACAATCGGCTGCCCCGACGGCGGCACCTGGATCACGCCCGGCACCACGCCGTGCGAGAGCAGATCGCCGCTGTGCTGCTTCTTGCGCTTGAGCTCCGGCCCTTGCAGGCGAAAGCCCATGCGGTTGCTGTTGGGGGTCAGCGTCCAGTCCGATTCCCAGAATGCGGCTTGCGCATCGGCAAGGTAATCGTCGTATTCCGGGCCGGGCAGCACACGTATCACCGGCGTGTCGCCCAGCACGCGATCGAACGTCCAGCGCGCGGCCTTTACGGCGACAGCGTCCTTGCTGATGTCGGGTGCGTGCGAGGTGTCGGCCGGCAACACGGGCAGCTTGTCGCCATCCTTGAGCGAGCGGCCTTCGAAACCGCCGAAGCCGGCCTTCAGGTCCGTGCTGCGCGAGCCCATCATCTCTGGCACGTCGATACCGCCGGCCACGCACAGGTACGCACGCACGCCGCCCTGTGCCACGCGCAAGGTCAACGTCTGGCCGCGCTGCACGGGAATGGCGCGCCAGGCGTGCACCGGTGTGCCGTCAAGCGTGGCACGACAGTCAGCGCCGGTAAGCGCGATCAGGCCGTTGGCCTGGAAGCGCAACGTGGCGTTACCGAGCGTGAACTCAATACCGGCCGCATCGCTGCGGTTGCCGACCAGGCGGTTGCCCACATACAGCGACAGCGGATCAAGCGCGCCCGACGTGCACACACCAAAGCGGCGATAGCCGGTGCGGCCCAGGTCCTGCACAGAAGCGAGCACACCCGCCCGCACGATCTCGATCATGGCTTGGGAACGTGAGGAACTCATGTGCGCACCTTCGAGGCAACGAAACGGATGCGGTCTCCGGGTGCCAGCAGCGTGGGGGGATCTCGCTGCGGCAGGAAGAGCGCTGCATCCGTGCGGCCGAGCAGTTGCCAGCCACCGGGGGACGCGGCTGGGTAGATGCCCGTCTGCTCGCCGCCAATGCCAACCGAGCCGGCAGGCACGGCCATGCGGGGCTCCGCACGGCGCGGCGTGGCGAGCGATTTGTCCAGGCCGCCCATGTAGGCAAAGCCCGGCTGGAAACCGAGGAAGTAGACGATGTATTCGGGAGCAGTGTGGCGACGCACGACTTCAGCCGGCGTCAGGCCAGTGTGCTTGGCGACCTCACGCAGATCGGGGCCATCGTCGCCGCCGTAGGCGACTTCGATGTCGACCAGCTTGCCATCGGCCACCAGTGCTTCGCTTTCTTCCCACGCTTCGCGCAGCAAGGTTTCGAGCACGCGCGCGTCAGCCAGCGGGCCAAACACGAGCGTGAGGTTGTTCATGCCGGGCACCACATCAACCACGCCCGCCCAATGGGATGCGCGCGAGGCCATGGCCCAGATACGCTGCTGGCAATTCAAGGTCGCGGGGGGCGGCAATTCGCACAACAGCGCCAGTTCGCCCAGCCGGTGAATCGTGCACTGCAACTTAACCCCCGGTCTCGAAAGCACGCGCTTGGCGGCGTGCGGATGAAAACGAAAGCGTTACGTTAATAAAACGTTGATAAATTCTATATAAGAAGTAACCCTTAGTTGCGCAGGGTCAGACCGCGCCTGATCGTGGTCCGGCTGCCCTCATCATAGGCGTCGGACACGACCAGCGTGACTGGCATGTTATGCCAAAGTCATATGAAAGGATGAAGACGCCTCTAGAACAAGAGGCGTAGAAAAATAGTGGGAATCAGGCGCCGGGCTCTTCGCGCGTGGCGCGCAAACCCAGGATGAGCGCCCCGACAGCGCAGACGGCCATCATGCCCAGCAGCGGCAGCGCGCTCTGACCAATGGCCGCGACCACCGTACCCGTGACCATGCCCAGGCCGAACTGCATGGCGCCCATCAGCGCCGAGCCGGTGCCCGCGCGCGCGCCCTGTCCGGCCATCGCCAGTGCGCCCGTGTTGGGCGAGATGCAGCCGATCGAAGCGATGTAGCAAAACAACGCCACCAGCACGAGCGGCAGCGGTGTGAATCCGGCCGCTGCGGCCGCCGTCGCCAGCACGCTCGTCACCACCGGAATCCACAGCGCGCGGCGCAACACGCGTGCCGGTGAGTACTTGCGCACCAGCCGTACGTTCAAACGCGAGGCAGCAATCATCCCCGCCGCGTTGCTGCCGAACACCCACGCGTAGTGCGACGGCGACAGGCCATAACCGTCGATCAGCACGAACGACGACACGGTGATGTACGCAAACATGCCCGACAGGAACACGGCGCCGCACCACATATAGGCAGCGTAGTGGTGGTCGCGCAGCAGTTCCCAGTAGTCGCGCAGCACGTGGCTGACCGCCAGCTTGCGGGCCTTTTCCGGCGCCAGCGTCTCGCGCATCAGGTAGTGCACCGCCACCAGCGCCAGCACGCCGAAGGCCGTCAGCAGCGCAAAGATGATCCGCCAAGAGCCTACCTGCAGCACTGCCCCACCAATCATCGGTGCAAGGATGGGTGCCACGCCCATCACCAGCATCAGGGTGGAATACGCTTGCGCGGCGCCCGCCGGGTCCATGCGGTCACGCACTGCCGCGCGCGCGATCACCATGCCCGCGCAGCCGCCAAAGCCCTGCACGCCACGCAGCACTGCCAGCATGGTGGCGTCCTTGGCAAACGCACAGCCAATGGAAGCCGCCACGTACATAGCCAGACCAATGTACAGCGGCGGCTTGCGCCCGAAGCGGTCACTGGCTGGGCCGTAGATGAGCTGGCCGATCGCAAGGCTGATAAGGAAAACGGTGAGCGTAAGGCCCGCTGCTGCCGACGAGGTATTCAAGTCGCGCGCAATGGTGGGCAGGCTCGGCAGATACATATCGACCGACAGCGGGCCAACGGCGGTAAGCATGCCAAGCAGCAAAAGCCAGCCAGGAATGGGACCAGGCAGGCGGGATCGTGCGGGTGCGGGAGCAATCATGGGAGGGAAACACAGCGCGGCAGCGGACGTAACATCCCAGCCGGGGCAAACCGCGAACTGTAGCGCAAAGTCACGGATCGCGCCCAGGCACCGGGCAGGTGCATGCCGCAAGCAGCCCGGCCCATTCGCCCCACGCGGGGGACATCAGCGCAACCTGCATACCCCGGCATAACAAGCTACCCCTCGCAAATCGGCCAATTCGGGCCGGCACGGGACTTGCACTCCTGCACCCCTCGTGAGAGGCAGGTGTAAACCAGCCCCCATGCACTATCCGCGCCATCTGGCGCTGCGCCGGAAGATATAATTCACGTTTGATGAAAAGCATCACCAAACCATGATGATTGCTGCGATGCGTCGGCGCGAATCTGCGTCGGCATCGCCTGTTGTGAAGTGTCGTCAACGTCCATAAGAGACCGCCTCCGTGACAGCCTTGCGCTCGCGGTGAGCGGCACGGAAACCACGAGCCAACTGTTGTGACACCACTCCCACCGCGCCTGTCGCTGACAGGCATGACCAAACGCTACCCGAGCGTGGTCGCCAACGATGGCGTAAGCCTGACCGTCGCGCCGGGCGAGATCCACGCCGTGCTGGGCGAAAACGGGGCCGGCAAATCGACGCTGATGAAGATCATCTTCGGCGCCGTGCAGCCCGACGCCGGCGAGATGCTGCTCGACGGCCAGCCCGTCACCATCGCCAACCCGCACCAAGCGCGCGCACTGGGCATCGCCATGGTGTTCCAGCACTTCTCGCTGTTCGACACGCTCACCGTGGCGGAGAACATCCTGCTCGGCCTGCCCGCAGGCACCGACCTGCGTGACGTGGCCGAACAGGTGCGCACCACCGGCGACAAGTACGGCCTGCCGCTGGAGCCCCATCGCCATGTGCACACACTGTCGGTGGGCGAGCGCCAGCGCGTGGAGATCGTGCGTGCGCTGCTGACCAAGCCGCGCCTGCTGATCCTCGACGAGCCGACCTCGGTGCTGACGCCGCAAGCCGTCGAAAAGCTCTTCGTCACGCTGCGCCAGTTGGCGGCGGAAGGCACCAGCATCCTCTACATCAGCCACAAGCTCGACGAAATCCAGGCGCTGTGCCACACCGCCACGGTCATGCGCATGGGCAAGGTCACGGGTGTGTGCGATCCGCGCCAGGAAACGGCCGCGTCGCTCTCGCGCATGATGATCGGCGGCGAGCCTCCGCGCGAACTGCGCCCACAGACCACGCCAGGCGAAGTGCGCATGGAGGTGGCCGGCCTGTCGCTGCCCAAGGCACACGCCTTTGCAACGGAGCTGCGCGACATCGCCCTGCAATTGCGCAGCGGCGAGATCGTCGGCATTGCGGGCGTGTCGGGCAACGGGCAGCAGGAATTGCTGGCTGCGCTGTCTGGCGAAGACACGCGCGCAGCAGCCCAAACCATTTCGATCGGCAACGAACCGGTTGCCAAGCTGGACCCACGTGCGCGCCGCAAGCGCGGGCTGTCGTTCGTGCCGGAAGAGCGCCTGGGGCGCGGCGCGGTGCCGTCGCTGTCGCTGGCGGCGAATACGCTGCTCACGCACCAGCGCGCGCCGCAAGTGCGTGGCGGGCTGATCGACAAGACCGCCGCCACCAAACTGGCTACCAGCATCATCCAACGCTTCGGCGTGAAGGCCGGCGGGCCGGACGCGCTGGCCAAGAGCCTGTCGGGCGGCAACCTGCAGAAATTCATCGTCGGCCGTGAAATCGAATGCGCGCCGCGCGTGCTGATCGTCGCACAACCCACCTGGGGCGTGGACGTAGGCGCCGCTGCGCAGATCCACAACGAAATCCTCGCGCTCAAGGCCGGGGGCTGCGCCATCCTGATCGTGTCGGAAGAACTCGACGAACTCTTTGCGCTGTGCGATCGCCTGCACGTGATCGCCAACGGGCGCCTCTCGCCCTCCACCCCCACGCACGCCACCGACCGCGAACAGATCGGCCTGTGGATGAGCGGCATGTGGGATAAGACCGCAGCTGCAAACACGGAGGTGGCCCATGGCTGACGCCATGCATGGCAGCCGCCTGGCGCTGCCCGTGTCGCTGGAGTTGCGCGCGATCCCGTCGCGCACGATGGCCTATGTCTCGCCGCTGATCGCGCTGGTGCTGACGATGGTGTTCGGCCTGCTGCTGTTCGCGCTGCTGGGCAAAGACCCGGTGGCCGGCCTGCGCGTGTTCCTGATCGAGCCGCTGGCCAACAAGCGTGCGATTGGCGAGGTGCTGCTCAAGACCGTGCCGCTGGTGCTGTGTGCGCTGGGGTTATCGGTGTGCTACCGCGCCAACGTGTGGAACATCGGTGCGGAGGGGCAGCTCATCCTGGGTGGCATCTTCGCGGCGGCCACGATCATCTACTTCGATACGCCAACACCGTCCATCCCGGGCGGCTTCGCACTGGTGCTCGCCGTCATCGCGGGCTTGGTGGGCGGTGCGCTGTGGGCGGCGATCACTGCGCTGTTGCGCGATCGCTTTCATGCCAACGAGATCCTCGTCTCGCTCATGCTCACGTACATTGCGCAGTTGCTGCTGCTGTACATGGTCAACGGGCCGCTCAAGGACCCGAACGGCATGAACTTCCCGCAGTCGATGGTGTTCGACAGCGCGTTCGTGCTACCCACACTGGTGGCCGGTACGCGCCTGCATGTCGGCTTCCTGTTCATGCTGGTGATGACGGCGGCGATGACGCTGTTCGTGTTCCGCAGCTTTGCAGGCTATCGGCTGCAGGTGGGGGGGCTGGCGCCGCAGGCGGCGCGCTACGCGGGCTTCTCGTCGCGCAAGGCGCTGTGGACCGCGCTGCTGATCTCCGGTGGACTGGCAGGCATCGCTGGCGCGTTCGAGGTGACGGGGCCGATTGGGCAGCTGCTGCCGTCTATTTCCCCAGGCTACGGCTTTGCCGCCATCGTGGTGGCCTTTGTCGGCCGCCTGAATCCGCTGGGCACCGTGCTGGGGGCGATCGTGATGTCGCTGTTCTACATCGGTGGCGAACTCGCGCAATCGCGTCTGGGCCTGCCGTCGGCCATTACCGGGGTATTTCAGGGCATGCTGCTGTTCTTCCTGCTGGCCTGCGACACCCTCATCGACTACCGTCTGCGCTGGCGCGCACATCACTGATCGGGCCGAGAGAGAAACAGAAACATGGAAAGTCTTGCTCCCCTGATCGCCGCGTCGATCAACGCCGGCACCCCGCTGCTGCTGGCCGCGCTGGGCCTCTTGATGAACGAACGCTCCGGCGTGCTCAACCTGGGCGCCGAAGGCATGATGCTCGTGGCAGCCGTGGCCGGCTTCATGGTCGGCTACCAGACGCAGATTCCGCTGCTGGGTTTTGCGGCCGGTGCGATTGCCGGCATGGTAATGGCTGCTCTTTTCGCCTGGCTCGCGCTGGTGCTGGTCACGAACCAAGTGGCGACTGGTCTTGCACTGTCGATCTTCGGTACCGGGCTGTCGGCCTTCATGGGCCAGCGCTTTGTCGGCATGTCGCTGCCGGCGCAGGCGCATGGCATCCCCGGGCTGGAGTCGCTTCCGTTCGTGGGCCCGGCTCTGTTCGCGCATCACTGGATGGTCTATTTCAGCCTGCTGCTGTGCGGCGCGATTGCGTGGTTCCTGTTCAAGACGCGCGCGGGCCTGACGTTGCGTGCGATCGGTGAATCACCGGAATCAGCCCATGCGCTGGGCTACCCCGTGCGCACCATCCGCTTTGGCGCGCTGCTGTTTGGCGGCGCGTGTTGCGGGCTGGCAGGTGCGTACCTCTCGCTGGTCTATACGCCGATGTGGGTGGAGAACATGGTTGCAGGCCGTGGCTGGATCGCCCTGGCGCTGACCACCTTCGCCACCTGGCGCCCGCTGCGCATCCTGTTTGGCGCGCTGCTGTTCGGCGGCGTGACAATCCTGCAGTTCTACCTGCAGGGGATGGGCGTGTCGGTGCCGTCGCAGATTCTGTCGATGGCGCCATTTGCCGCGACCATCGCCGTGCTGGCCATCATTTCGCGCAACCCGGACTGGATCCGCCTGAACATGCCTGCGTCGCTGGGCAAACCGTTCCGCCCAGGGGCTGCATAAACTGCGGCCTAAGCTTTCTGCAATCCGCTTTACCTTTGCTTCATCACAGTCAACGAGCCACACAACAGGAGAAATCGATGAACGTTACGCGCAGGATCACGCTGGCCGCCCTGGCCGCTGGCGCTGCCCTGACCCTCTGGGGTTGCGGCAAGTCCAACGACAACGCTGGCAGCAACGCTGCTGCGCCGGCCGCATCCTCGGCCCCCGCTGCTGCCGCACCGGCACCGGCCAACGAGCCACTGAAGGTGGCGTTTGTCTACATCGGCCCGGTGGGCGATGCAGGCTGGACGCGTGCCCACGACGACGGCCGCAAGGAAGTCGAAGCCAAGTTCGGCGACAAGGTGAAGACCAGCTTTGTTGAAAACGTGCCCGAGAGCGCTGCGGATGCAGAACGCGTCTTCCGCGATCTGGCAACGCAAGGCAACAAGGTCATCTTCGGCACGAGCTTCGGTTTCATGGAATCGATGCTCAAGGTCGCCAAGGAATTCCCGGACGTGAAGTTCGAGCACGCCACGGGCTACAAGACCGCCGACAACCTCGGTCAATACGACGTGCGCACGTATGAAGGCGCGTACCTGGCCGGCGTGGTTGCCGGCAAGATGAGCAAGTCGGGCAAGCTGGGTGTGGTGGGTTCGGTGCCCATCCCCGAGGTGATCCGCAACATCGACTCGTTCACGCTGGGCGCACGCAGCGTCAACCCGAAGGCCACCACCCGCGTGGTGTGGGTGAACAAGTGGTTCGATCCGGGCAAGGAGCGTGAAGCCGCAACCACCCTCATCGGCCAGGGCGTTGACGTGCTGATGCAAAACACCGACTCCGCCGCCGTGGTGCAGACCGCGCAGGAGAAAGGCGTCTACGCACTGGGCTGGGACAGCGACATGACCAAGTTTGGCGAGAAGGCTCACCTGGCTGCCTCGATCAACAAGTGGGGCGTGTACTACGTCAAGACCATCGGCGACGTGCTGGAGAACAAGTGGAAGCCGGAGACCGTGTGGTGGGGCCTGAAGGAAGGCGCGATCGACCTGGGCGCATATAACGCCGTGGTGCCGGAAGACGTAAAGGCGCTTGTCGAGACCCGCAAGAAGGGCATCATCGACGGGTCGACCCCGATCTGGAAGGGCCCGCTCAAGGACAACACCGGCAAGGAAGTCCTGCCCGCCGACAAGGTTGCCGACGACGGCTTCCTGCACGGCGTCAAGTTCTACGTCGAAGGCGTGGAAGGCAAGATTCCGGGCTAAGTTCACCCGCTGCAGCAAGAAGCCGGCACCTCGCGAGAGGGCCGGCTTTTTTCATGGGCGATGGGTGCTCAAATCTTGAAAACCGGGCCGCTTCCCCAAGCTGGTACGATGGTCCGCCGGTCGATCCAGCTCATGTGACGCCGGCTTTTCATCAGGAGCCAACCATGTTCGGACGACTCTTTCGCCTATGGAACGTAGTGCGCAATGACCTGCGCCTGCTGTGGTTTGCGCTGCGCCATCCGGGCGCGCCGTGGTGGCTCGCACCGGCCGCGCTACTGCTGGTGGGTTACGTGGTCTCGCCGATCGACTTGATTCCGGATTTCATCCCGGTGATCGGCTGGGTGGACGACATCGTGCTGGTGCCGTTTGCGCTGCATATGCTGCTGCGCGCCTTGCCTGAACGCGTGCGCGAAGACGCGCGCTTTGCCGCCGCCCGGCGCATAAAGCCGAGCGGGCGGTAACTTCCTCGATTACGGCAACAGGATCGTCGAGCCGGTCGTCTTGCGCTCCTCCAGATCGCGGTGCGCCTGCGCCGCGTCCAGCAGTTCGTAGCGCTGGTGGATCTCGATCTTCACCTTGCCACTGCTCACCACGTCAAACAGGTCGGCCGCCATCGGCTCCAGCAGATCGCGCCGCGCCGTGTAGGTCATCAGCGTCGGGCGCGTGAGCTTGAGCGAGCCCTTGGCACTCAGCACGCTGATGTCGAACGGCGGCACCGGCCCCGATGCATTGCCGTAGCTGACCATCATGCCGCGCGGTGACAGGCTATCCAGCGAACCCGTAAACGTGTCCTTGCCGATGCCGTCATAGACCACCGGCACGCCCTTGCCGCCCGTGATCTCACGCACGCGCTCGGTGAAGTTCTCGCGCGTGTAGACGATGGTGTGGTCGCAGCCGTGCGCGCGGGCAAGTTCTGCCTTGGCATCGCTGCCGACCGTGCCGATCACCGTGGCGCCGAGCGCCTTGAGCCACTGGCAAGCGATCAGGCCAACACCGCCTGCCGCTGCGTGAAACAGCACCGTATCGCCCGGCTGCACGCGGTAGCTGTCGCGAATCAGGTATTGCGCGGTCATGCCCTGCAGCATCATTGCTGCACCGGTTTCAAAGTCGATGGTGTCCGGCAGACGCACCAGGATGTCGGCCGGCATCGTACGCATAGCTGCGTAGGCACCGGTTGGGCGGCCCGCATAGGCCACACGGTCGCCCGGTTTGACGTGGGTAACGCCCTCTCCCACCGCCTCCACCACGCCCGAAGCTTCCATGCCAATGCCGCCCGGCAGCGGCTGCGGATATAGCCCCGTGCGGAAATACACGTCGATGTAGTTCAGGCCGATGGCGTGCTGCTTGATAGTGGCCTCGCCGGGGCCTGGCCGGGGCACGTCGACATCGACGTACTGCATCACTTCCGGGCCGCCGGTTTCGAAAATGCGGATGGCTTTCGTCATGCGTGGATCTCCTTCGGGTCGGGCTGCACCAGTTGCAAGGCGGTCATCACCAGATCGGCGGTCGCCAAGTTGGTGGCGCAGGGAATGTTGTGAACGTCGCAGGCGCGGACCAGCGCGTTGATGTCGGGTTCGTGCGGCTGGGGCGTCATCGGATCACGCAGGAAGATGACGGCATCGACGCGGCCTTCGGCAAGCTGCGCGCCAATCTGCAGGTCACCGCCCCACGGGCCGGACAGCATGCGCTGCACGGACAGGCCGACTTCCGCCTCCAGCCGGCCGCCGGTGGTGCCAGTTGCCAGCAGATCACATTGCACCAGGTAGGCCTGATGCGTCTGCGCAAAGGCGATCATGTCGTCCTTCTTGTGGTCGTGCGCGATCAGGGCGATGCGGCGCTTTTTCACTGTGCCTTCGGGCGTGATAGTGGTCATAGTTCTGGGCTTAGAAAGTGCCTGGGAAGGCGCCGCCATCCAGCAGGATGTTCTGCGCGTTCAGGTAACCAGCGTGCTGGCTGCAGAGGAAGGCGCACACCGCACCGAACTCAGCTGGCTCGCCAAAGCGGCGCGTCGGATTGCCTTGACGCTTGCGCTCAAAATTCTCTTCTGCGCTGATGCCGGACGCTTTGGCGCCAGCCTCCAGCGTCTTGGTCAGGCGGTCGGTCTCGAACTGGCCAGGCAGCAGGTTGTTAACCGTTACACCGTGCTTCGCCACTTCGCGCGCAAGACCCGCCACGAAGCCTGTCAGACCCGAACGAGCGCCGTTGGACAGCCCGAGCACATCAATCGGGGCTTTCACGGCACCGCTAGTGATGTTGATGATGCGGCCCCAGCGGCGTTCGATCATCTTGTCGACGGTCGCCTTGATGAGGTCGATGGGCGTGAGCATGTTGGCGTTGAGCGCGGCATTCCACGCATCGCGATCCCAGTCACGGAAGTTGCCCGGCGGCGGGCCGCCCGCGTTGTTGACGAGGATGTCTGGCGAGCCGCCCAGGCGCTCGCAGGCCAGCAGCGCTTCGGCCCGGCCTTCCGGGGTGGTGATATCCGTGGCAACCGCTTCCACGCGGACACCATGTGCGCTGCGGATACGCTCGGCGGCTGCCAGCAGTGCTTCCGCGCCACGGGCGACGATCACGACATCCACGCCCTCTGCCGCCAGCGCATCCGCGCAGGCGAAGCCCAATCCTTTGCTCGCACCGCACACCAGTGCGCGCTTGCCCTTCAGCCCCAGGTCCATCCTGTCTGACTCCTTGTGATCGTTATTTGGATTGGCTGCTGAGTCGACTCGCACCACGCGACAGCAGCGCCATGCCGGCCAGCACCAGCGCGCTGCCGGCGATCTGCCATACCGTGATCGGCTCGCCCAGCAGCCACCAGCCCAGCAGCAGTGTCGACACCGGCCCGATCATGCCCGCCTGCGATGCCACTGGTGCGCCCACACGCGCCACCGCCATCATCGTGAGCGTGACCGGCGCCACTGTGCAGAACACCGAGTTGATGGCCGACAGCCCATATACCTGCCACGGCAACACCAATGCAGACACCGGCCGCAACACCAGAAACTGGATGATGCAGGCCACCGTTGACACGCACATGGCATACGCCACCAGCCGCATCGACCCCACACGCTTGACCAGCTCGCCGCTGGCCAGCAGATAGATACCGTAGCTGATGGCGCTGGCGAGTACCAACCCGCCGCCCAGCCACACGTTGTTGCCGCCCAGATTCAGATCGTGCGCGAACACCAGCACGATGCCGGCGTACGCCAGCGCCAGAGATACCCATTGCAAGCCAGTGATGCGCCGCTTGAATACCGTCGAGGTCATCAGCAGCACGAACGACGGTGTCAGAAACAGAATCAGCCGCTCCAGCCCCGCGGTGATGTATTGCAGCCCCAGGAAATCGAGAAAGCTGGAGAGGTAGTAGCCGATGATGCCAAGGCCAACGATGCGCCAACGATCTGCCGGGGCCAGTGGTTCCGCACGGCGCGACTGCCACCATCCCATCGCCATAAACAGCGGTGCAGCCAGTAGCATGCGCAGGGTGATGACCATGACCGCATCCACCTGATAGCGGTACATCAGCTTGGCGACGATGGCCTTGGCAGAGAACAGGACGGCGCCCACCGAGGCAAGCAGCAGGCCGCCGGTGTCGGTGGTTCGCGTGGGGGTGGAAGACGCAGAAGACGCGGTGGTCACGGCGGAGCGCAAGCGGGCGCGGGGCGCGCATTGTCGAGTGGGAGAGCGGCGTCGATTGTATGTGAATTCAACAAATCGTTCCGGCGCGGAGTGCGCTGCAGGTGGCACGGCTTTCGCTTGGGAACGCCCCCGACCGCCGTACAATCGCGCCTGCATTCCGAATATCTAAAACGACAACGGATTCCACATCACCATGAGCCAAACCACCTCCCCCGCCTTCTCCGCGGGCGCCGATGCAGTAACGGCACCCGACCCGACCCTCTGGAACGAAGACCTCAACCCCACCCCGCAGGCTGCCCGTACCTGGACCGCGACCAACTACGCCGCGCTGTGGGTATCGATGGTGGTCTCGGTGCCGGCCTACATGCTGGCCTCGGGCCTGATGAGCGAGGGCATGAACTGGTGGCAGGCCGTGCTGACGGTGTTCCTGGGCAACCTGATCGTGCTGGTGCCAATGGTGCTGGTGGGCCATGCGGGCACCAAGTACGGCATCCCCTTCCCCGTGCTGGTGCGGGCGTCGTTTGGCGTGCGCGGTGCGCAACTGCCGGCCATCCTGCGGGCTATCGTGGCGTGCGGCTGGTTCGGCATCCAGACGTGGCTCGGCAGCCAGGCGATCTACACGATCCTGAACGTCGTTACCGACAACATGCTGGTGGGCAGCAACATCCCCGGCCTGGGCATCAACCCGGGCCAGGGGTTCTGCTTCCTGCTGTTCTGGGGTCTGCATATCTGGCTGATTACCAAGGGGCTGGAATCGATCAAGCGCTTCCAGGCGCTGGCCACACCGCTGCTGATCCTGGCCGCGCTGGGACTGGTCTGGTGGGCGTACGTCAATGCGGGCGGCTTCGGCCCGATGCTGTCGGCGCCGTCGGCGTTTGCGGCAGGCGGCAAGCGCGCCGGCGAATTCTGGGGCTTCTTCTGGCCGTCGCTCACCGCCATGGTCGGCTACTGGGCCACGCTGGCGCTGAACATTCCCGACTTCACCCGCTTCGCGCGCAGCCAACGAGATCAGCTTGTCGGCCAGGCCATCGGCCTGCCGCTGCCGATGGGGCTGCTGGCGCTGGTGGCGGTGCTCGTTACGTCGTCCACCGTGGTCATCTACGGCCAGGCGATCTGGGACCCGGTCACGCTGGCCGGCAAGATGACAGGGCCGTCGGTCATCGTCGCGCTGCTGGCACTGATCACCGCCACGCTGATGACGAACATCGCCGCCAACGTGGTGTCGCCAGCGTATGACTTTTCGAACCTGGCACCGCACCGCATTTCGTTCCGCATCGGCGGCTACATCACCGCGGGCATTGGCCTGGCGATGATGCCGTGGAAGATTCTCGAGACCACCAAGGGCTACATCTTCACGTGGCTGGTCGGTTACGGCGCGCTGCTGGGCCCGGTGGCCGGCATCATGATGGTCGACTACTTCCTGGTGCGCCGCACCGTGCTCAAGACCGGCGAGCTGTTCCGCGTGGACGGCCCCTACGGCTACGGCAACGGCTGGAACGGCCGCGCCATCGCTGCGCTCATCATCGGCGTGCTGCCGAACCTGCCGGGCTTCTTCAAGCAGGCCGGTTTTGTGACCAGCGTGCCGGGCGTGTTCGAGGCGCTGTACACGTATGCGTGGTTCGTGGGGCTGGCGATCTCGGCCGTGGTTTACATCATTCTGATGCGCGGTCGCCGATAAGCCGTTCGATCATCCACATGGGGCGCGCCGTACAATGCGCCCCACTACTGCATTCTTCTCGCCATGAAACAAGATCCGCGCTTCCCCAATCTGTTCATCCTCAATCACCCGCTGATCCAGCACAAGCTCACGCACATGCGCGACAAGGACACGTCCACGCGCACGTTCCGCGAGCTGCTGCGTGAGATCACACTGCTGATGGGCTACGAGATCACGCGCAACCTGCCGCTAACCAACCGCCACATCGACACGCCGATGGGCCCGATGGAAGCCCCCGTCATCGCCGGCCGCAAGCTAGCTGTGGTGCCGGTGCTGCGCGCGGGCGTGGGCATGAGCGACGGGCTGGTGGAACTGATCCCTTCGGCGCGTATCGGCCATATCGGCGTCTACCGCGACGAACACCATCGCCCGGTGGAATACCTCGTGCGCCTGCCGGATCTGGAAGACCGCACCTTCATCCTGTGCGATCCGATGGTCGCCACCGGCTACTCGGCCGTACACGCCATCGACGTGATGAAGAAGCGCGGCGTGCCGGACGAGAACATCCTCTTCCTGGCGCTCGTGGCCGCTCCGGAAGGTGTGGAGGTGTTCCAGAAAGCGCATCCGGGCGTGAAGCTGTTCGTGGCCTCGCTCGATTCGCACCTGGATGAAAACGCCTACATCATCCCCGGGCTGGGCGATGCGGGCGACCGCCTGTTCGGCACGAAGAACTGATCGTGCGGCGTTCTATGCAAACAAAAACAGCCGGCCTTGCCGGCTGTTTGCTTTGGTGCGCGCGGCCGCTGCGAAGGGTGGGTAGCCGGTGGTGACGCGGATCAGGCTTGGCGCTGCTTGGCGGCGCGTTCTTCTTCACGCATCTTGCGAACGAAGAGGCGCGAGAAGAATGCGCCCATGCCGATGAGAAAGCCGATGACGGCGAGGCTCGCCAGGCCGGTATCGGTCGTGAACAAGATTTTGAGTGCGGTCATAAGCCAGATCTCCCGGATTGAGGGCCGCGGCACCGGATGATGCCTCGGCCCAATGCAGTCTAGGGAGACTGGCGAGCCAGGTATTGCGTGCGGTCAAGCGCAGAGGCGGTCGCATCCCCCGCGCTGTCGGTTGCCTGATCAAAGTCAGAAGCGATTGGTGCGATTAGCGCTTCTTCGACCCGCCCAGGATGCTACCCAGCACCCCGCGTACGATCTCGCGCCCAACCGTCGAACCGATCGTGCGCATGGTCGACTTGGCCAGCGTCTCGACGATCGAATCGCCACGCCCCGTGCGGCCCGTGCCCTTGGTCAGGATCGAGCCAATCTCACCCAGCCAGCCACCGCCTTCCTGCTGCGCGGGTGCCGGTGCGGGAACAGAGGTGGGCGCCGAACCCGACGATGCACCGAAATCCGTGCCAATGGACCCGGATGGCGATGCAGGTGCGGCCCCACCCGTCGCCACGCGCCCGGTCAGGATTTCGTAGGCCGATTCACGATCGATTGCCGTGTCATAGCGACCTGCCACCAACGAGTTGGCGAGCAGCGCACGACGCTCCTCATCCGAGATCGGCCCAATGCGCGATGCCGGCGGCACGACAAACGCACGCTCCGTAATTTCCGGGCGGCCACCCTCATCCAGCATGGAGATCAGCGCTTCGCCCACGGCCAGTTCGCCGATCGCCTGTTCAATGCTGAACTCCGGGTTCGCGCGCATGGTGGTAGCGGCCGCCTTCACGGCCTTCTGGTCGCGCGGCGTGAAGGCGCGCAATGCGTGCTGCACACGGTTGCCGAGCTGACCGAGCACGGTGTCGGGCACGTCGGACGGATTCTGTGTCACGAAATACACGCCCACGCCCTTGGAGCGGATCAACCGCACCACCTGCTCCACCTTCTGGAGCAGCGACGGCGGCGCGTCGTTGAACAGCAGGTGCGCCTCGTCAAAGAAGAACGCCAGCTTGGGCTTGTCCAGATCGCCCACTTCCGGCAGGTGCTCGAACAGCTCCGAGAGCATCCACAGCAGGAACGTCGCGTACAGCTTGGGCGCGTTGAGCAGCTTGTCGGCCGCCAGGATGTTGATCACGCCCTGCCCGCGCACGGTCTGCATCAGGTCGTTGATGTCGAGCATCGGCTCACCGAAGAACTTGTCAGCGCCCTGCTCTTCCAGTGCAATCAGGTTGCGTTGGATAGCCCCGATACTGGCCGACGAGATGTTGCCGTACTTGTTCGTGTACTCCGACGAATGCTCGCCCACATGCTGCAGCATCGCGCGCAGGTCTTTCATATCGAGCAGCGCAAGGCCGGAGTCATCCGCAATCCGGAAGACAAGGTTGAGCACGCCGGTCTGGATGTCGTTCAGCTCCAGCATGCGAGACAGCATCAGCGGGCCCATGTCTGACACGGTGGCGCGCACCGGGTGGCCCTTTTCGCCATAGACATCCCACAGCGTGACGGGGCAGCCGGCCCATTGCGGTTCTTCCAGGCCGCGCTCCTGCAGGCGGGCCTTGAGCTTGTCGTTAGACTGGCCGGGCTGCGAGATGCCGGTAAGGTCACCTTTGACGTCCGCCAGAAAGACCGGCACGCCGATCTTCGACAGGCCCTGCGCGATCGTCTGCAGCGTGACGGTCTTGCCGGTGCCGGTGGCACCGGTGATCAGGCCATGCCGGTTGGCGAGCTGAGGCAGCAGCACCAGCTCGGTCTTGGCGTTCTTGGCAATCAGGATGGGATCGGTCATGGCGTTTGGGCGAGGATCATTCGGGGGATAGCACACTCAGAAGTCGACCGGATGGACAGGGCGATGGACGTGTGCAGCATGCTAAAATCTGCGACCGATTATAGAGCGTGCAGGTGGCGTCAGACCGCCATCTGGGCGCCACGCATCGCACGATTTTCCACCGTATCCGCTCGGAGAGTTTCATGGCCGGTCATTCCAAATGGGCCAATATCAAGCATAAGAAAGCCGCTGCCGACGCCAAGCGCGGCAAGATTTGGACGCGCCTGATCAAGGAAATCACCGTGGCGGCCCGCCTGGGCGGCGGTGATGCGGATTCGAACCCCCGCCTGCGCCTGGCCATGGACAAGGCCACCGACGCCAACATGCCCAAGGACAACATCCAGCGCGCCATCCAGCGCGGCGTGGGTGGCCTGGAAGGCGCGAACTACGAAGAAATCCGCTACGAAGGCTACGGCATCAACGGCGCCGCCATCATCGTTGACTGCCTGACCGACAACCGCACGCGCACCGTGGCCGAAGTCCGCCACGGGTTCGACAAGTACGGCGGCAACATGGGCACATCGGGCTCGGTGGCGTTCCTGTTCGACCACATCGGCCAGTTCATCTTTGCCCCGGGCACGCCTGAGGACAAGCTGATGGACGCCGCGCTCGAAGCCGGTGCCGACGACGTCGTCACCCATGAAGACGGCGCGCTCGAAGTCATCTGCCCGCCGCACGATTTCTCCAAGGTCAAGACCGCGCTGGAAGCCGCCGGCTTCAAGGCCGAACTGGCCGAAGTCATCATGAAGCCGCAGACCGAAGTCGTGTTCACCGGCGAGGATGCGGTCAAGATGCAGAAGCTGCTCGACGTCCTGGAAAACCTGGACGACGTGCAGGAAGTCTTCACCAACGCGGTCATTGGGGAGTAAGCCCCGGGGCGCGCATAACGGCGATCGACCTCACGATCGCCGTTTTTATTTTCCAGATTTCGAATCGGATTTTGAATTTCTAGGCAGGTACAGCATGAAAGTGATGGTGGTCGGTTCGGGCGGTCGAGAGCACGCCCTGGCATGGAAGCTGGCACGCTCGCCCAAGGTGCAGGTGGTCTACGTGGCGCCGGGCAATGGCGGCACGGCGCTCGACAAGCGCCTGCAGAACCTGCCGATCACGGATCCGGAAGTACTGGCCGCCTTTGCCGAGCGCGAAGGCATCCACTTCACGGTGGTGGGCCCGGAAGCACCGCTGGCTGCAGGCATCGTCGACCTGTTCCGCGCCAAGGGCCTGCGCATCTTCGGGCCGACCAAGGCTGCGGCGCAGCTCGAATCGTCAAAGGATTTCGCCAAGGCGTTCATGCATCGCCACGGCATTCCAACCGCTAAGTACCAGACCTTCAGCGACGCGGCACAGGCACATGCCTACATTGACCAGGAAGGCGCCCCGATCGTCATCAAGGCCGATGGCCTGGCCGCTGGTAAGGGCGTGGTCGTGGCGATGACGGCCGAGGAAGCACACAGCGCCGTCGATATGATGCTGGCCGACAACCGCCTGGGCGACGCCGGTGCGCGCGTCGTCATTGAAGAATTCCTGGCCGGCGAAGAAGCCAGCTTCATCGTCGTGTGCGATGGCAAGAACGTCGTGGCGCTGGCCACCAGCCAAGACCACAAGCGCCTGCTCGACGGCGACGCCGGCCCCAACACGGGCGGCATGGGCGCGTACTCGCCCGCGCCGGTGGTCACGCCCACGCTGCACGCCCGCGCACTGCGCGAGATCATCATGCCGACCATCCGCGGCATGGAGAAGGACGGCATCCCGTACACCGGCTTCCTGTACGCCGGCCTGATGATCGACGCCGACGGCAACCTCAAAACGCTCGAATTCAACTGCCGCATGGGCGACCCGGAAACGCAGCCCATCATGGCGCGCATGAAGACCGACCTGTACGACGTGCTCGACCGCGCGATCGACGGCAAGCTCGACGGCATGGAACTGGACTGGGACCGCCGCACCGCGCTGGGCGTGGTGATGGCAGCCCACAACTATCCAGACACCCCACGCAAGGGCGACGTCATCACCGGCATCCCGAAGGAGACGGAAGACAGCGTCACCTTCCACGCCGGCACGACGCTAAAAGATGGCGTGCTGACCACCAGCGGCGGCCGTGTGCTGTGCGTGGTCGGCCTGGCCGATACCGTCAAGGCCGCTCAGCGCGCCGCGTACAACGCGATCGAACAGATCCAGTTTGACGGCGCCCAGTACCGCAAGGACATTGGCCACCGCGCCATCCGCCATTGAGCGATTCCCCGCCGCGCTGATGCCCCAGAGGGCCAAGCGCGGCATCCGTCACCCAGGGTGATCCCCACCAAGCCCCTGGCGGCCTGCCCGCTACAATGGTGACAACCGCATGAATCGGCCGCACACGCGGCCCCGCCCGAATCTGATGGATACCCAAGCCGTCCGCGCCTACCTGCTGGACCTGCAGGACCGCATCACCACCGCCGTCGGCGCGCTCGACGGTGGCACCTTTGCCACCGATGCGTGGGAAAAGCCGCCCACCGAACGCCTGCGCGGCAGTGGCCGCACCCGCATCCTGGAAGGTGGCGCGCTGCTTGAGCGCGGCGGCGTCGGCTTCTCGCACGTGATGGGCGACACTCTGCCCCCGTCGGCCACCGCCAACCGGCCAGAACTAGCCGGACGCGGCTTCGAGGCGATGGGCGTGTCGCTGGTCTTCCACCCGCGCAACCCTTACGTGCCGACGGTGCACATGAACGTGCGCTGCTTCGTCGCCAAGCGGCCCGATGCCGACCCCGTCTGGTGGTTCGGTGGCGGCATGGACCTGACGCCCTATTACGGCTTCGCTGAAGACGCCTCGCACTTCCACCGCACCTGCCAGGGCGCCCTGGCCCCCTACGGCGACGAGCTGTACCCGCGCTTCAAGCAGTGGTGCGACGACTACTTCTACCTGAAGCACCGCAAGGAAGCGCGAGGCATCGGCGGCATCTTCTTCGACGATTTTGCCGAACTCGGCTTCGAGCGCAGCTTCGAGATGATGCGCTCCGTGGGCGATGCATTCCTGCCCGCCTGGCAGCCCATCGCCGAGCAACGCCACGCCACCCCCTACGGTGAACGCGAGCGCGCCTTCCAGGCCTACCGCCGTGGCCGCTATGTCGAATTCAATCTCGTGTTTGACCGTGGCACGCTGTTCGGCCTGCAAAGCGGTGGCCGCGCGGAATCGATCCTGATGTCGATGCCGCCCGTGGCCAACTGGCGCTACGACTGGCAGCCCGAACCAGGGTCACCGGAAGCCGCGCTGTACACCGATTTCCTGCCGGCGCGCGACTGGGTATGACGCTTCCCACGTTCGTTCGCCCCGATCTCGGTCGCCCCTACCGCCTCGGCTTGCTGGGCGGCACCTTTGATCCGCCGCACGTCGGCCATATCGCCCTGGCCGAGTTGTGCATTGCTCGGCTCGACCTTGATGAGTTGCTGTGGATCCCGACCGGTGTATCGTGGCAGAAAGCCGCCGATATCACGCCCGCGCCGCTGCGTTTTGCCATGACCGAACTGGCCGCGAAAGCCGTGCGCTCAGGCCGCGCTCGAGTGCACGTCAGCTCGATGGAAGTCGACCGCCACGGCCCAAGCTACACCATCGACACCGTGCGCGAACTGCGCGGCGTCTACGGCCCGGATACCTCCATGGCCTGGCTGATGGGCGCCGATCAGCTCGTCGGCCTCGACACCTGGCACGGCTGGCAAGACCTGTTCGAATATGTGCACCTGTGTGTCGCCACGCGCCCCGGTTTCGACCTGAACGCCCTGCATGTGCCTGTGCAGCATGAGCTCGATGTGCGCCGAGGTGATACAGCATTGATACAATGCGCACCCGCCGGCCATATGTGGATCGACCAGACCCTGTCCGTCGACCTGTCGTCCACCCGCCTGCGCCAGCAGCTTGCCACTGGCGAGCGCTGCGACGCCGACCTGCCCGCCGGGGTGGCCGACCTGATCCAATCGCATTCGCTGTACCGCCGTGCCGATGGCACGGTCAGTGTTTGACCGCGTGTTTGATCCCATTCACGCGCTTTTTTGACCTTTTTCTCGCCCCTAAACGTTCTTCTCACTCAGTATGGATATTCGCAAACTACAACGCGTGATCGTCGACGCGCTCGAAGACGTCAAGGCGCAAGACATCAAGGTCTTCAATACGACGCACCTGACCGAACTCTTCGACCGCACGGTCATCGCCAGCGGTACGTCCAACCGTCAGACCAAGGCACTGGCTGCATCCGTGCGTGACGCCGTCAAGGAAGCCGGCGGCCACATCATCGCCGTGGAAGGCGAAGACGTGGGCGAATGGGTGCTGGTCGACTGTGGCGACGCCGTGGTCCACATCATGCAGCCGCAACTGCGCCAGTACTACAACCTGGAAGAGATCTGGGGCGACAAGCCGGTGCGTATCCAGCTTGGCGGCAACAGTGGACGCGGCCTGCCCAAGGCCAGCGAAGGTTACGACGACGAGGAAGACGAGGCCGAAGAGGTCACGCCAGCCAAGCGCCGTACCACCAAGCCCGCGCTGGCCGGTGAGCGCCCGACCAAGGCTGCGGCCCCGAAAAAGCCTGCAACCAAGACCGCAGCGAAGAAGACCACCACCAGCCGCCCGGCCACCAAGCGCGCGACCGGCACAGGCGGCACGGCCAAGCCTGCCACGAAGACCGCAGCCAAGACGGCTGCCAAGCGCGCTCCGGCCAAGAAGCGGGCAGCGTAATTCGCGCAGGCAGCCTCGCCATGCAGTTGTTGATCGTCGCCGTTGGGCACAAGATGCCGTCCTGGATTGAGGATGGCTTCTCTGAATATGCCAAGCGCATGCCGCCCGAACTGCGCATCGAACTGCGCGAGATCAAGCCCGAGCAGCGCTCGGGCAGCCGCACCGCCGCTACCGTCATGCAGCTCGAAGCCGCGCGCATCGAAGCCGCGCTGCCCAAGGGCTGCCGCATGATCGCGCTGGATGAGCGGGGCAAGGACCTCACCACCGTGGCCCTGGCCGAATCCCTCACCGGCTGGCAACAGGAAGGTGGGGACATCGCTTTCGTAATCGGTGGAGCGGATGGGCTCGACCCGGCGCTCAAAGCCAAAGCGCGCACGCTGATTCGCCTGTCGAGCCTGACGCTGCCGCACGGCATGGTGCGCGTGCTGCTGGCCGAGCAGCTCTATCGCGCGTGGAGCATCACGCAAAACCACCCGTATCACCGCGTATGACCATCGACGCCCCGGGCGCGCCACACCTCTACCTCGCTTCGCAAAGCCCGCGCCGACAGGAGCTGCTGCGCCAGATCGGCGCGCGCTTCGAGCTGCTGCTGGCCAGCGACGAGGAAGATGCCGAAGCGCTGGAGGCCGTGCTCCCCGGTGAGACGCCCGACGACTACGTCCAGCGCGTCTGCACGTTGAAGGCGCAAGCTGCAGTGCGCCGCCGGATCGCACGCAACCTCCCCGCGCTACCGATCCTCACCTCCGATACCACGGTGTGCCTGGATGGCGAAATTCTTGGCAAACCGTCCGACGCCGCTGACGCCCACCGCATGCTACGCGGCATGTCCGGTCGCGAGCACCGCGTGCTAACCGCCGTGACGGTCGTTACCGCCAGTGGTACGCCAATGCATGCGCTGTCCGTTTCCGACGTGCGCTTTGCTGTACTGACAGACACCGACATTGCCCGCTACATCGCCAGCGGCGAGCCCTTCGGCAAGGCCGGCGCGTACGGTATCCAAGGCCGTGCGGCCGCCTTCGTCGCCCATATTTCGGGAAGCTATTCGGGTATCATGGGCCTACCCTTGTTCGAGACCGCCGCACTGCTCGCCCAAGCGGGCATCACGCTGTAACCCGCACCCTGATCGGCGTTCTCGCACGCTGGCCAGATGTGCGAGGGCTGGTTCCAGAACGCGCTTGCTTCATGCTCCGTCGTACATTGCAGCGCAGCAGGCGCGTCCTGAAACCCGCTCTCTTATCTGGCACATGTCCGAAGACATCCTCGTCAATATCACGCCGCAAGAAACGCGCGTGGCCATCGTCCAGCAAGCCGCCGTTCAGGAACTCCATATCGAGCGCACGCTCACACGCGGCCTGGTTGGCAACATCTATCTCGGCAAGGTCGTGCGCGTGCTGCCGGGCATGCAGTCCGCCTTCATCGATATCGGCCTGGAACGCGCGGCGTTCCTGCACGTGGCCGACATCTGGCACCCGCGCGACGCCAAGGACGTGCCGCCCACTCCGCAGGTCGCCATCGAGAAGACGCTCTTTGAAGGCCAGGCCCTGATGGTGCAGGTCATCAAGGATCCGATCGGCACCAAGGGCGCGCGCCTGTCCACGCAAGTCAGCATTGCCGGCCGCACGCTGGTGTATCTGCCGCAAGACCCGCACATCGGCATCTCACAAAAGATCGGCAATGAAGCCGAACGCGAAGCACTGCGCGCGCGCGTGACCGCTATGGTGCCGACGGATGAGCGTGGTGGTTTCATCGTGCGCACCATCGCCGAAGAAGCGACCGACGAAGAACTCGCCAACGACGTTGCCTACCTGCGCAAGATCTGGGCGACCATCCGCCATAGCGCCACGACCCTGCCCGCGCCGTCGATCCTGTATCAAGATCTGAACCTCGCCCAGCGTGTGCTGCGCGATTTCGTGACGGACGAGACACGCAGCATCCAGATCGATTCGCGCGAGAACCATCAGAAGCTGGTCGAGTTTGCGCAGGAATACACGCCGGCTGTGGTCGAGCGCTTGACGCACTACACCGGCGAGCGACCGATCTTCGACCTGTACAACATCGAGGCGGAAGTCGAACGCGCGCTGTCGCGCCGGGTCGATCTGAAATCGGGTGGCTACCTGATGATCGACCAGACTGAGGCGATGACGACGATCGACGTCAACACCGGCGGTTACGTGGGTGCGCGCAACTTTGACGACACGATCTTCAAGACCAACCTGGAAGCCGCGCACACCATCGCGCGGCAACTGCGACTGCGCAACCTGGGCGGCATCATCATCATTGACTTCATCGACATGGAGTCCGCCGAGCATCGCGATGCGGTGCTGGCGGAACTGCGCAAGGCGCTCGCACGCGACCGCACGCGCATCACGGTCAACAGCTTCTCGCAGTTGGGGCTGGTGGAGATGACGCGCAAACGTACGCGGGAATCGCTCGCGCACGTGCTGTGCGAGCAGTGCCCGGTCTGCCAGGGCAAGGGCCAGGTCAAGACGCCGCGTACGGTCTGCTACGACATCCTGCGCGAGATCATGCGCGAGTCTCGGCAATTCAATCCGCGCGAGTTCCGTATCCTCGCCTCGCAATCGGTGATCGATCTGTTCCTGGAAGAAGAGAGCCAGCATCTCGCAATGCTGGGCGACTTTATCGGCAAGCCGATTTCGTTACAGGTGGAATCGGCGGCGGCAAGCCAGGAGCAGTACGACATCATCCTGATGTAGCGCACAGCGCATTTTCCTGATACTCACGCGCGATCTGCCGCCCCAGAGAAATCGGCGACGATTCTGCAGAGAGTCCCCCAATCCGGCGTCAACACGCACCTCAGTTGAAGTGGGGGCATGGCCGGTCTGACATCGGATTCAGTCACAACACACGGCTCGGCATATGCGGCCTCGTCTTAGCCCGGCACTTCACGCTATCAAATCCCACGCCGCCTGGCACATCCCGAGTTGACTAGCATGGATTGCCGAATAAAACATGCCAAGACGCCCCATCAAACTTGGTTTGAGCGACAGCAACACGGTACCTGCGTACCGGGCAAACCTCTGCCACACATCGTTCCATTCCAGACTTCATTAATTGCCTCTCGCGTTTAAAGAAACTTAGCGGAAGGCATTTCCGCTGTCCTTTCGTTGATCGCTACATATAGAAGTGAGCATCAACACCCGATAGGTTATTTTTGTGTATCATCCGACCCTCAAAAAAAATTAACGATTGGCAAACGTTGTCGTAGCTAGTTGCTCAGCTCTCTCGCAATAGCTTTCGCAACATGCCAGACGAGGGGTATTAAGCAGGTCATGATCGTTGGTCACACAACAGCAGTAGCTTTACCAAGAACACGGGAAAATGTTGGCGCGACCACTCGCCGCAGCACTACTCCTTCAAGTACAACGTCTCATAAAACTCCGGGGCACTACCGGCCTGACATCGATGGTTTTCGTGCCATCGCCGTCCTTGCCGTCATACTCTGCCACGCGCATTGGAATCTGCTTTCCGGTGGCTATATCGGCGTCGATATCTTCTTTGTGATCTCGGGCTATGTGGTCACAAGATCAATCGATCGCGCTCAACGGTCCGGGACCTTCTCGTTGGGGACTTTTTATGCGAGACGGGTTCGCCGACTCGCTCCTGCCCTGTATTGCATGGTCGGGGCAACGCTGGTTTTCTGTCTAATCTTTCAATTTCCGGAAGAAAGCTATGACACCCTAAAAAACGGGCTCTTCATAGCGATCTTTTACTCAAACATTTTCCTTGCAAGAAAGACCGGCTATTTTGATTCCACTGCGGATCAATTGCCACTTCTGCATACATGGTCACTCTCTGTCGAGGAGCAGTTCTACCTCGCGTTCCCGTTGCTGCTCCTGCTTCTAAGAAGGCGAACGAAACCACTCATCCTGCTTGCCATGATGGGTGCCCTCTTTCTGGGATCACTCGCCTACTCCCAGTACGCGGTGTTGCATGCGCTGCCGCGCACGTACTTTGAACTACAGACGAGGGGTTTCGAATTCCTGATTGGCGCCCTGCTGGCGCACTTTCCGGTGCAGGTTGCAACTGCACAGCACCGCTTGCGCTACGACGCGACCTTGTTGCTAGGACTCGCGATAATCTCGGCATGCGCAGTGATGTACACACCAGCCACCCCGATGCCGGGCCTCTATGCCTTGGCTCCATGCATCGGAGCGGCGCTGGTCATCGCGGGCGGCGATCGGGCACACGTCCTTGGCCCGGTGCTGTCAAACCCCGTGACAGCTTATCTCGGGAAGCTGTCGTATGTGCTCTATCTCTGGCACTGGCCGATCTTCTTTGCTCTGCGCAAATTTCATCTGACTTCGAATGCATGGACCTGTGTGGGATTGCTGCTGTGCGCTGCCATTGCCATACCGACACACCACTTGGTTGAGCAGCCCATCCGAAATGCGAAGTGGTCAACGCGAAAAAGCCTGCTTCTCCTTTTCTTGGCTCCAGCCGCAATCTTGGGCGCACTCGTTCTTGCATCCAAATGGACGAATCACTTCACGGCCCTCTACCCCGCAACGCTGCGTCAGAGTTTTGATCAGACCGGTCGCTCCATCTTTGACGGAGACCGGGCACAACGCTGCTGGAACAAAGTCGAGGTCACCTCAGCCGCTGACTGTAGCGTAGGCAATCCCCAGACCGCTACCCGTGCGATCTTTTGGGGTGACTCCCACGCCTATCAACTCATCAGCTTCATGGATGCGCTTGGAAAGGACTATGGTCTCTCAATTCATGACGTGGCACATGCTATGTGCCCCCCGATAAGCGATGGCCCCGCGCGCGCCGGCAACCCTGCTTACCAGAATCATCGGGAGGGCTGCCTTCTGCACAACCGCTTGGTCATGGAGCACATCCTGGCGCGCGCAGACATTGATGTCGTCATCATGTCTGCGGCATGGACCAACTACATAAATCTCGATACGGGCAATCATCCGCAGCCGACTCTGCACGGCTTCATGCCCGGCGATCACTACGTTGAAGATACTGTTGCTCGCTTGAGAGCAGCAGGAAAACATGTGGTACTGGTTGACGATGTTCCAGTCGCGCCGCCCGAACTAGAGAACTGTGCGTCCAATCGCTTATATGGCATCCGACCACAGAACGAGAATTGCACATATCCAGCAACGCAAGCGAGGACTGCGCACCTCCCAACTGAGACGCTGTTTGGGCGGCTAAAGAATGCCTTTCCCGATATCCCGATCATTCACACATACGACGTGCCCTGCGATGCAGAGTATTGCCACACCGAAATCTCCGGCGTCGATCTATACAAGCACAACGACGGCGGACATCTCGGATTGGGAGGGAGCAATACTTACTATCGCGCTTACCGGGCGAAGCATCCGGACGAATTGGCCTCGATGTTTTGTTCGGCAGAAAACACTTGTTCTTCTCCGCAGATCAATAAGCGATAGGATGCCGCCTCAAATCAAGTCGCAACGAGCGCGTGACGGCTTAACTACGGCGTCTCTGAGCATTGCCGATGAGCGGCCCCAAAGCCGAGGCCACTCATCGCTGCTGCGTCCTATGACTGCACAGGACTGCCATGCGGACGCTCCTGCGCAGTCAGCGGCACTACCGTCCGCATCGTCAACCTCGGAATCTGCTCCCGCATCACAAGCAGCGCGCCCAACACCACCAGCATGGCAATCCCCAGCATTGCCAGATACGCACTCGAACCACCCGCGGTGATGACCATGGCGCCGGCAAACGCGCTCAAGATCGCGCCCAAGCGCCCGAATGCGACGGCGGATGCAGTACCCGTGGCGCGCACCGCCGTCGGATAGACAAACGCACACAGCGCATACATTGTCGACTGCACCGCGTTGACGAACAGCCCGTGCAAGCCCAGCCCGATGAGCAGCAACTGCGTGCTCTGGCGGGCATCCACACCTTGCATAGCAAACGCACTCAGCGCTGCGCCGATACAGCAGAGCGCCATCGGCCAGCGCGACCCCCAGCGCGCAATTGCTATGGCGCATACCAGCGCGCCGATCACGCCACCCAGGTTGTAGGCCGTCAACCCCTGACCCGCCACCGCGACACTCAACCCCTCCGAGGCCAGCATGGTCGGCAGCCAACTGAATGCTGCGTACACCGCCAGCAGGCACATAAAGAACGCCGCCCACAGCGCCACCGTGTCGTGCGCCTGGCCCGGCGCAAAGAGCGAACGGAATCCAGCGTGCTGGATGACCTTCTGGCCGGCCAGATCGGTAAAGGTGGAGTCAGCCGGCGTGGAGCGCTCCATGCGCGTCAGCAACCGTGCCAATTGTGGCCAGTGTGATTGGCGGCGCGCCAGGAACCGAGGCGACTCCGGCAGCGCCGCGACCAACACGAAGCCAAGCACCAGCGGCAGCGCGCCGCCAATCCAGAACAGCCCGCGCCATCCGTAAATCGGCAGCACGTGGCCGGCAAACATCCCCGCCAACATGCCTCCCAGGGGTACGCACACGATGGTAGCGGTCACAGCCAGCGTGCGGCGCCGCGCCGGTGTGAACTCGGCCGTCATCGTGGTTGAGCTTGGCAGTGCTCCACCAATGCCCAGGCCCGCGATAAAGCGTAACGCGGCGATCGTCGCCACATTGGGTGCAAAACCGATCATGCAGGTGGCCGCACCAAACACGAACACGCTGCCAATGAGCGCCCAGCGCCGCCCAAACTGATCAGCGAACAAGCCAGCCAGCGCGCTACCGATGCCCATGCCGATCAAACCAGCCGCCACCGCCGGCGCGAATGCGTTGCGCGTAATGCCCCATTCCTTGATGAGCACAGGAATGGCGAAGCCGATCAACTGGCCATCAAAACCGTCCATGACGATGGCGAACGCGGCAAGCAACACCGCCGCCTTTTGGGCAAACGAGAACGGCCCGTCATCCAGGACGCGGCCGATGTCGATGGGAGCACGATCCTGGCTCATACCGGCCTCCGCTTAGAGGCAGAACGGCCGGATGGCAAACCAGGCGCACTAAACACACCTGCCAGTCTGAAGCAGCACAGCATGGGGTTGTCTCCATTGGGCTGGCGTCTACGCGCCACTTATTTAACATGTTAACAATATAGACGGACTAGCTTCCTGTTCAACTAGGGTGTTTGCGGATGTGTGGATTGCGCCTGCACCAGGCGCACCAACTGCATCAGTGTCTCGGTATGCGGCACACGCACACCATGCCGACGTGCCGCTACGACCACGGCGCCGTTGATCGACTCAATCTCGGTCGGACGCCCGGCCAGCACATCCTGCAGCATCGACGGCTTGTGCCCGCGATGCGCGACGATGGCGTGGCGCACGTTCTCGCTCACTTTGATTGCGTCGACGTTGACACCGCTCGCCCTTGCCACCGCAAGCACTTCTTCGACAATGGTCAGCGCGAGTGCCGGCCCATCCTCCACCGCGCCCAGCGCGTCGACGGGGCGGTTCAACACCGTACACAGTGGATTGAGCGCGGCATTGAAGGCGACCTTTTCCCACACGGCGCCCCATACGTTGGCATCGGCTTGGCTGCGTAGACCCGCGTCGGACAAGACACATACGACGCGCTCCAGCATCGGCCGATCAACACCATCGGCCGTCATCATGCGGATCACGCCAGCGCCATGCGAGCGCACGTGACCGGGCCCCGCCAGATCCGCAGGCCATGTCGTTACACCAACGAGGATGCGTTCCTGCGGCACCACCGAAGCCAGCGCCTCCACATTGCCCAGGCCGTTCTGTAACGTCAGCACATACGTGGACGGCCCGATCAGCTGACGCACGCTCGCCAGCGCAGCGCGCGTGTGCATCGACTTCGTGAAGACGATGAGCAGATCCGGCACCTGGGTTGCCTGGCTCGGGCGCAACGCCTGCAGGTTGCGCACGTGGCGGTCACCGGTATCGGTTTCCAGCCGCAAGCCGTGGGCGGCAATCACAGCAAGGTGTGCATCGTTGATGTCGAGCAGCGTGACCTGCTCGCCCGTTTCCGCCAGCAACCCACCGAACAGCGAGCCCATGGCGCCCGCACCAAGAATGGCGATCTTCATACGCATCTCAGAACGGATAGTGGCGCGGCGTGGTCTGCACGGTCATCCAGCGCAGCTCGGTAAATTCGGCCACACCCGCGCGGCCGCCAAAACGTCCAAAGCCGCTCGCCTTGACGCCGCCAAACGGCATCTGCGCTTCGTCATGCACGGTCGGGCCGTTGATATGGCAGATGCCCGATTCGATACGACGGGCCACGTTCATGGCGCGCGCCACGTCTCGGCTGAACACGGCAGACGACAGCCCATATGCGTTGTCATTGGCGCAGGCGATAGCAGCATCGTCGCCGCTCACACGCACGATGCCCTTGACCGGGCCGAAGGACTCTTCCGAATAGATCAGCATGTCCGCCGTGACGTGATCGAGCAGCGTGGCGGGCATCAACGTGCTGGTGGCCTTGCCGCCGCACAGCAGCTTCGCACCCTTGGCAAGCGCATCGTCGATCATGTGGTTGCAACGCTCGACCGTGCTCATATCGACCACCGAGCCGAGCACCGCTGGCCCCTTGCGCGGATCGCCCAGCGGCAGCGAAGCGGCCTTGGCGGCCAGCTTCGCAACGAATGAATCGGCGATGGCTTCGTCGACGATGATGCGTTCGGTGGACATGCAGATCTGGCCCGAGTTGGCGAACGCGCCGAACGCCGCACCGCCCACTGCGGCGTCGATGTCCGCATCGGCCAACACCAGCAGCGGTGCCTTGCCGCCCAGCTCCAGCACGGCGGGCTTCAGATGCGCGGCACAGGTCTGCGCGATGATGCGCCCCACCCGCGTCGAGCCCGTGAAGTTGACGCGACGCACTGCGGGGTGCGCAATCATCGCCTCCACGATTGCACCGGCATCGGCCGGCGCGTTCGTCACAAAGTTGACGACGCCCTTGGGCAGCCCTGCTTCCTGCAGCGCTTCGATGATGAGTCCATGCGTGGCAGGCGATATCTCCGAGCCCTTGAGCACCACAGTGTTGCCGCACGCCAGCGGCAACGCAATCGCGCGCGCCGCCAGGACGACCGGTGCGTTCCACGGTGCGATACCAAGCACGACGCCTGCAGGCTGACGCACGCCCATGGCGAGGCTGCCTGGTATGTCCGATGGGATGATCTCGCCGGCAATCTGCGTGACCATGGCGGCAGCCTCCAGCAAACCGCTGGCGGCCAGATGCACGTTGAAGCCCGCCCACAATGCTGAGGCGCCGGTCTCCGCTGCCATTGCAGCGGCGAAGGCTGCGCCCTTGGCTTCAAGTGCCTGGGCGGCACGCATCAGCAACGCACGGCGCTCGGTCGGTCCCATGGCGGCCCAGCCGGGGAACGCAGCCGCGGCGGCGTCGACGGCATTCTTCGCATCCTTCACCGTTGCCGCGGGTGCTCGCGTCGCGACAGAACCATCCAGCGGGTTGCGGCGCTCGAAGACTGCGCCATTGCTGGCTTGCACGCGCTCGCCGTTGATCAGCATCGAGATGGTTTGCGCACCCTCCAGCGGGGCGACAGTCGTATTCGTCATCAGGCAATCTCCACTTCAATCAAGGTTGGTCCGGTGGATTGCAGCGCGGCGCGCAGCATGGCCTCCAACGCGTGTGGGTCAGTCACGCGCTCGCCGGTGCAGCCCATGGCGCGAGCCAATCCGACGAAGTCGATGCCGTGCAGGTCAGTGCCTTGCACCGGGTCATTGGGTGCAAAGCCGAACACCGGCGCGAAATCCTGCAGGGCAGCATAGCGGCGGTTGTTCAGGATCACGAACGTCATGGGCAACTTGAGCAGCGATGCGCTCCACAGCGCCTGGATGGAGTACATGCTCGATCCATCGCCAATCAGGCCGATCACGCGCGTGCCCGGCTTGGCGAGTGCCACACCTACAGCGGCAGGCATGCCGTAGCCCAATCCCCCGCTATCCATGGTGTAGAAAGCGCCCGAGCGACGCATCGGCAGGTAGGCCTGCATCACCGAGCGCGCGCTGGGGGCCTCTTCAACGACGATGTCTGCGGGGCCTCGCAGCGCATCGAGCGTTTGCAAAACGAAGGCGGTGGACATGGGCGATGCCGGTTCGGCTCGCGGCGATTTGACGCTGGCCGCAGGCAGCGGCCGCGCGGGCGGCGCGGGCCTTGAGAGCAAGTCCTGCACGCCGAGACGGATGTTGCCGACGGCCGAGACGCCCTCGGGCGTCCACGATGCGGTGGCCGGATCATCGACCAACTGTACGAGCTTGGCTCCCACCGGCACGTGCGGCCCATGTCCTTCCACGTGATACGTGAACGCCGGTGCGCCAAGCGCAAACACCACGTCGTGCCCCTGCAGCAGGCCGACGATCTTCTCGCGCATCGCCGGCAGGAAACCGGCGAACAGGCGGTGGTCTTCCGGAAAGGCGCCACGCCCAGCCATTGGTGCGGTAAACACACGTGCGCTGTGCGCTTCGGCAAGCTGCACAACGGCATCCCAGGCACCCGCGCGATCCACAGCTGCACCTACAACAAACGCCGGCCGCTGCGCCGCATCCAGCGTGTCGCCAATGCGCGCGAGCGTGGCGGGATCGGGCCGCACCTCGTACGCCACGTCATGCGCAGCAACAGGCTCGGTCAGCTGATCCCAGTCATCCACAGGGATAGACACGAGCACAGGGCCACGCGGCTCCTGCATGGCGATGTGATATGCACGAGCCAGCGCCAGCGGCACGTCCTGCGCGCGCGCAGGCTCGATGCTCCATTTGACGTACGGCTTGGGCAGCTCGGTGGCCTGGTTGGAGGCAAGGAATGGATCGAACGGCAAGATGGACCGGGCCTGCTGCCCCGCCGTGATCACCAGCGGCGTGCGGTTCTTGAACGCCGTAAAGATGTTGCCCATCGCGTTGCCGACACCCGCCGCCGAGTGCAAATTGACTAGCGCGGCGTTGCCGGTTGCCTGCGCATAGCCGTCGGCCATGCCAACCACCACAGCCTCCTGCAGGCCGAGGATGTAGCGAAAGTCCTCGGGAAAATCCCGGAACATCGGCAGCTCGGTGGACCCCGGATTGCCGAACACGTGGGTCATGCCGAGCCGGCGAAGCAGTTCGATCGTGGCGTCGCGCACCGTGACGAGCGCGAGCGAAGTGCGGGTCATGCAGTGTCTCCTTGTGTTGCTCCGTGCATTGGCCGCCCAGTATGGGAGTCGTTCGACTTGCGCGATATTGAATTTTCTGCAGAAAGTCATTACCTTTTGGCATGCCTTTCGACCTGCGCCAATTGCGCGCCTTCACCACCATTGTCTCGGCCGGCAGCCTCGGGCGTGCGGCAGAGGTCTTGCACGTCACCCAGCCGGCGTTGAGCCGCATCATCAAGCGTCTGGAAGACGAGGTGGGGGCGCCTCTGTTCGAGCGGCACTCCAAAGGCATGCAACTCACCGTCATTGGACAGGCGCTGTTGCCGCACGCCACGCTGCTGCAACACGAGGCCGACTACGCTCGCGAAGAGATCGACGCGATGCGCGGGCTTGCCAAGGGCACCATCCGCGTGGGTGCGGTCGGCAGCATTGCCAGCTACGTCCTGCCGCTGGCCGTCGGCACAGTGGTGGCCCGCTGGCCGAATCTGCGTGTGGAAATACTGGAAGGGGTGTGGGACCGGCTAGCCGAGGGACTGGTCAAGCACGAGATCGACCTTGCACTGTCCATGGCGATGCCGGATACGGATGCGATCATCGCGATTGCCGACTGCCGTTGGGAAGACGCGAGTTTCGTGGTGGCATCGCCCGAGCACCCGTTGCGCAAGCGCCCCGCTCTGTCGCTTGCCGACACGATGTCAGCGCCATGGGCCATCCCGCCGCGCGGTACCGGCCCATACGAGCACATGCGGCAGGTGTTCGAGGCTGCAGGCCTTGAGCTACCCAATATCGTGGTGGAAACGCGCTCAGTCACGGCGCTCAAGAGCCTGGTGGCGCGCTCGGGCTTCCTGAGCTGGATGGCCGAGCCGATGATTGATGCCGAGCGCCGTGCGGGCGTGATTGAACCACTGCCGATTCCCGGGCTGGTGGCGCGCCGCACGCTTACCGCGTTCCGGCGCCGCCACGGCATCCTGCCCAGTCCGGCCATCAAGCTGCTTGAGGCATTGCGCGAACTGACGGCGTAGCGCTGTCTACTTCTTCTCGCGTGGCAGACGCCCCATCAGGAAGAACTCATCGTTCGGCCGCATCGAGATCACGTTCGCCATACGGTTCGACAAGCCGAAGAAGGCCGTGATGCCAGCGATGTCCCAGATGTCCTCGTCGTCGAAGCCATGCACGCGCAACGCGTCGTAGTCGGCCTCGTTGACGGTGTGTGAAGCCGTGCAAACCTTCATCGCAAAGTCGAGCATGGCCCGTTGGCGCGGCGTGATATCGGCCTTGCGATGGTTGACCGCAACCTGATCGGCCACCAGCGGATTCTTCTCGTAAATACGCAGGATGGCGCCGTGCGCAACCACGCAATACAGGCACTGGTTGGCGCCCGACGTAGCCACCACAATCATCTCGCGCTCGCCCTTGGTCAGGCTGCTGCCCTCGCGCAGCATCAACGCATCGTGGTAGGCAAAGAAGGCGCGGCACTCATCGGGCCGGTGCGAGAGCGCGAGGAAGACGTTCGGCACAAAGCCGGTCTTCTCCTGCACCTCGAGGATACGCGCGCGAATGTCTTCGGGAATGTCAGCCAGCTCAGGAACGGGGAACCGACTGATGGGCGGCGTGGTGGTCGTCATGATGTCTCCTTTGGGTGTGAGCATCACGAGCACGCCGCCCGGAAGTGAACTGCTTACTGAGTGGCGAACTGGATGCGATGCAGTCCAGCATACAACCCATCGCGGTCGATGAGCTCGCGGTGCGTGCCCGCCTCGGCAATCTTGCCGTGCTCCAGCACGATGATACGGTCGGCGTTTTCGATGGTCGACAGGCGGTGCGCGATCACCAGCGTCGTGCGGCCTTCCATCAGACGTTCGAGCGCAGCCTGCACCTGGCGTTCGGATTCCGAGTCAAGCGCGGACGTTGCCTCGTCCAGGATCAGAATCGGCGCGTCCTTGTAGATGGCACGGGCAATCGCCAAGCGCTGGCGCTGGCCACCAGAGAGCTTCGAACCGTTGTCGCCGATGTTGGTGTCAATGCCTTCCGGCAGGTTATCCACCATATCCGTCAAGTACGCAGCCTCCAACGCACGACGCACACGTGCCATGTCGATCTCAGAGGCGTCCCGCGCGCCATACGCCACGTTGGCGGCAATGGTGTCGTTGAACAGCACCACGTCCTGGCTCACGAAGGCAATCTGGCGGCGCAGATCCTGCAGCGACAAGTCGGCCAGCGCATCGCCATCGAGCGAGATGGTGCCCGAGGTCGGATCGAAGAAGCGCGGCATCAGGTTCACCAGCGTGGTCTTGCCGCTGCCAGATGGCCCGACAAGGGCGACGATCTCACCCGGTTTCACATGCAGGTCGACATTGTCGAGCGCAGCCCTGCCATCCGCGCCGTAGCGGAAGGTTACGCGATCGAAACGGATATCACCGCGGGCGCGGTCAATGTGCTTGCCACCTTCCTGCGGTTCGATCGGCGTATCGATCAGGCCGAAGATGAACTCGGCGGCAGTCAGGCCTCGTTGCAGCGGCTGGTTCACATCCGTCAGGTGCTTGAGCGGCGAGATCAGCAGCAGCATCGCCATCACAAAACCGGTAAAGCCGCCGACCGTGGTCTGGTTGGCCTGCGCCTGCATCATGGCGATCGCCAGGATGATGGACAGCGCCAGCGCCGCCAGGAACTGCGTCACCGGTTGGTTCAGGCCACCGGCCACGGCTACGCGCATGGCGTAGCTGCGCAGGCGGTTGGTCATGGCGTTGAAGCGCAGCGTTTCGTAGGCCTCGCCGCCGTGCAGCTTGACGACCTTGTAGCCACCGACGGCCTCCTCCACCACGTAGGCAGCCTGGTTGGTCAGGTTCTGGCTTTCACGGTTGAGCGAGCGCAGGCGGCGATTAATGCGCGACATCAGCAGGCCGATGACCGGCAGGATCACCGCCACCACCAGTGTCAGGCGCCAGTTGGTATAGAAGAGGAAGACCAGCAGTGCGAGCACCGTCATCGAATCGCGCACCATCGTGATGAACACGCCGGTCAGCACCTGCAGCACCTGGTTGACCTCGAAGATCACGGCGTTGATGATCGACGCCGCCGTGTTCTGCTGGTAGTACGACGCCGGCGCCTGCAGCAGCCGCTCGAACATCTTCACACGCAGGTTCAACAGCACCTTGTTCGACACCAGGCTCAGCAGGTAGGTCGACGCAAACTGCGCCACCCCGCGCACCACGGCAATGCCGACCAGCATGGCCGGCACCTGCCACAGCTTGCCGGCGTATTCACCGCCAAAGCCTTGGTCCAGCAGGTCCTTCACGACCTTGGGGATGATCCCTTCCGTGGCCGCCACCACGCCCATGGCAACCATAGAGAGGATGAACGCGGTGAGCTCGGGACGCAGGTACGTCCACAGCCGTTTGAGTAACGGCTTGGAGGGATCTTGGTGGTCAGACTTTGCTTGTATACTCACGGCGTTTTCAGATAAGGGTGGGCAGACGGCACCGCATTGCAACGGGCACTGCCGGCAGCATGTGCATGCCGCGCCTGCCATCCGACAGATGGGCGACCCGGCATTTTACGGCAATCACCTGTTTCGGCCCATCCTAGTAGCAGAATCCACAGCCAAGACGCATTGCCGCGTCACCTGATCCTTACGCATGAGTTCGCGCGTTCCCACGTTCTTCATCAACCTCGAGCACGACGTCGGGCGCCGTAAAGCCCTCGAAGATCAGCTTGATACACTCGGTCTACCGCACACGCGCTTTCCCGGCGTGTACGGCAAAGCACTTCCCGCCGAGGCGTTGGCGCGCCACTACAACCACACCCGCGCCGTTGCCGAAAGCCGCGAACTGACCGTCGGCGAAGTCGGCTGCGCCCTGAGTCATCTGGGCGTCTATCGTGCGATGCTGGAACAGGATCTGCCCTACGCACTCATTCTGGAGGATGACGCGAAACTTGGGCCGGACGTACCTGCCGTGCTCGATGCCCTGGTGCAACAGGTCTCACCAGACGAGCCCGTGGTGACACTGCTCACGCATATCAATCGTTACTACAAGCGCAGCGCAAAACCACTCGATCCAAGCCATAGCGTGGTGAAGCTGGCGAATTACCAGTGGCTGGCGCACGGCTACTTCGTCACACGTGCAGCGGCCAAACGCATGGTCGAACAGCTCTACCCCGTGTGGCTGGCGGCCGACTACTGGCACAAGTTCGAGCGCGAAGGCATCGTGCAGATGCGTGCGGTCGTGCCGTACGTGATCAGCGTGCAGGATTTCGATACCGGCTCCAACCTGGAAGCCGATCGTGCCATCAAAAGTCGCCAAGCCGATGAGGAGCGATGGCTCAGCCATCGTCTGCATCTGATCTTCGTGCACAAGTTCCTCTACCAGATCTTCGTGCGGCCGTTCCGCGGCATCGCCAAGCAGAAGAGGACGTGGTGATCGCGCAGGCGCCGGTTCAGACGCCTTGGCCGCGCAACTCAGCCAATCCCGCCTCAGCGCGGATGACATCGGTGTTGCGGCGCGCCATCATCCGGTGGTAGTTGGGGCTTTCCTGTTCGCGAGATTGCTCGCGATGCCACAGGTGGAACACCTCGGTCGCGCAAAAGCCGCGCTTGCGCCGAACACCAGCGTTGTACAGGCGGACAGCCAGATCGGCATCTTCATGGCCCCAGCCGACGAAGCTCTGGTCGAAGCCGTTCACACGTTCGAAATCGCTGCGCCAGACGCCCAGGTTGCAGCTCTTGATGCCACGCAGGCTCGTGCCCTTGAACGTGCGCGGAACAGGCAGACCGGGCACCAGCAGCGGTAAGAACTTGTTGATACGGCCAGCACGCCAAGCGCTGAACCAATAGGCGCGGTCCTTCAAGTGGATGTCAGTCTGCTGCGCGACAACGTCTCGCGTCATCTCCTCGCTCAGCAGGATGCGGCTGCCAGACAGCAAACGCCCCGGCTCAGCCAGCGCACGGTGCCGGGCGACGAAGTCGGGGCGCGGCACGCAATCCCCGTCGAGAAAGACAAGGTAGTCGGCATCGGAAGCCAGCACGCCGCGATTGCGGATCTCGGCCGCGCGGAAACCATCGTCGGGGTGCCAAACATGGCGCAGCGGATACGGTGCCGCCTGGGCGGCGGCTTCCACCGCCAAACGCGTATCGTCGCGCGAGCCATCGTCGGCGACGATCACATCAAAGGCGGTGTCCGTCTGCGCACCGCAACCGGCCAGCACCCGGGCGAGTGCGTCGGGGCGGTTATACGTCGTAACAATCAGCGCAATGCGACGCGGGCAATCAGCGCTTGCCATGACGGTGCAGCATCATCAGCTTGATGTAGCGATAGTACGTGCCCTCTGCGTTGGACACAGCCAGCATGAAGCCTTCAGCGCCATCCAGGAAACCGCGCTGGATGATATAGGTGCGAATGAATGCCCATAGCCCGTGGCCGATTGCACTACCCAACGAAGCGCGCTTGCCCTTGGCATAAGCTGCAGCGGCGCCAGCGGTCGAGTAATCGTTGGCCTTGTCGAGCGCTGCCCTCAGATCGGGGATCGAGTAGTGGATGATCGGCGCGCGAAAATCGCCAACGGTCCCCTCGAACACCAGGTGCGAGTGCACCGGCGCATCGAAGAAGGTCACCTGCTCACGCTTGAAGAACCGGCGAATGCGGTCCGGCCACCAACCCGAATGCTTCATGAAGCGACCGCAGAAACTGGAGCTGCGCGGCATGGAATACACCGTGTGAGAACTGCCGGATTCGAGCACAGCGATCATCTCGGCGCGCAACTCGGGGCTGATGCGCTCGTCGGCATCCAGGGAGAGCACCCAGTCGGTACGCGCTTCACGCAACGCACGATTGGACTGCTCACCGTAGCCCGGCCAGTCCGTTTCGAAAACGCGGGCGCCCAGTTTGCGGCAGATGTCTTGCGTGCCGTCCGTGCTGCCGGAATCGAAGACGATGACGTCGTTCGCCCAATCGCGCACCGAGCGGATGCAATCGCCGATGTCGGCGGCTTCATTCTTGGCGACGATGATAACGGCGAGCGTGGCTCGGTTGGATGCTGACATGCAGAACGATCTCAGAGAACAGGATTGGCGCCGAGCTCTTGCCGACGCCGGTGAATATGCGCAGTGAACACGGCCACCATCACGCTATAGAACACGACAGTCTGCGCGATGATGAGCATCACCTCGCTCAGCCCAAACAGCATGAAACCGACGCACAGTGTGAGGCCCATGGCCCCGGTGGTACGGAGAACGCGGTCATCGCACAGCGCGGCGCGCAGAAAGTACGCAGCAGGCACCAGATAGAGCGCCAGCAACGCACCGATGCCCAGCACGCCAAGCGTGGCGCCATTGTATAGAAACTCGTTGTGGGCATGCTCGAAGGCCGTGGCTTCTTGGGTGATCACACCCTCGGCATGAATCGCCTGCAAGCTTTTATGGAACTCGCCCCGGCCAACACCGGCCAGCGGGTGGCGCGTCAACATCAATGCAGCCGCCCTCCACAGTTGGAAACGAATGCCAACTGAGGTGTTGGCTTGGCCTGCCTTGTAGGCATGAATATCGCTAAGTGCTTGATCGAAACGAGTACGAACCATGCTCGACGAGACACAAACGGCTGCCAGCAGCGCGAAAAAGACCAACAACGCGGTCACCCGTTTCTTCCAACTCAGGTGACGCAGCGTCGCCACGGCAATCAATAGCAGCACGGGAATCGCAATCCAACCGCCGCGCGATTGAGACATGTAGGACGCGTAGAGCCCTGCTGTGCCGCCGGCCACGCGCAATACGATGAGCAGCCAACCATCGTCGCGCGCCCAACCAATGGAAGTCAGCGAGAACAACCCCAGCAACAGCGACAAGTTGCCGAACGGAATGGCATTGGAGTAGGCCCCGACCACATCCGATCGGCTCAGCCTCAACTCCAGGTACGCCCATACGAACGAAGCCAAGGCTCCCGCCACGCAACCCCACTGCACGTTCTGCAATCGTCCAGGGCGCAGCTGTAGCAGCCCAAACAACACAATGCCAAACAGCCACAACCGCCCATAGGCGAACGGCACACCACGTGGCGCCGCAGGATTCAGCCACGCGCTCACCAGCATCGCCGTCGGCATTGCCGCCATGGCAAGGATCAACCAGCGATGCTCACGCCACATCGCAAGTAGCCGATCCTTCAAAGCCGGATACCCAATCGCCATCGACCAAAGCGCCGACACAAGCAACAGCATGAATGCGGAGAATGCCGCGCCATGTGTCGACAGCATCAGTGCCGGCAGGATGACAATCCCCAGCACAGCCAGAACCACCGGCACACAGGAAACGACTGCCCGACCGCGTTGCACCATAACGCCCATCACAGCGTCCCCGCGCCCGGTGCCAGGGCTAGCAAGGCGTCAATGTGAGCGCGGACACCCGGGTCATAGCGCAGATGCTCGCGCGGGTTCGCCAGCCTTGCCTGCCCAGCCTGCGCACGCGCCACCGCCGCCTCAATGGTGCGGGCAAGCGTTTCCGGATCATTCACGTCGAAGGTGGGCGCGCCTTCGTCGGAAATCACCTCGGTGCAGGCGATGTTGCTCGCCAACACGGCGGGCGTGCCGCACAGCACGGACTCCACCCCGATCAAGCCGAACGGCTCGTAGTGCGAGGCGAGGATCGTGTAGTCCGCCGCACGGTAGACGTTCTCGATGTCCTTGCGATAACCGAGGTAACGGATGTTGGGCGAGGAAGACGACACCGGTCGCCCGATCACCACCAGTTGCACGGGCAAATTCGTCTTGGAAAAGAACGCTTCCAGCAGCGGATAACCCTTGCGCTTGTGGCTCGACGACGGAAACACGAAGGTGATGCGGTCACAGGCGAAGCCCAGTTCGTCACGCAAGCGCTGACGCTCGGCCTCATCCACCAGCGAAAACTTTGCCTCGCTCACCGGCGGGTACACCGTCTTCACCTTGGCTTGCGGGATGTCGTAGTAGTCGAGCACCTCCTGCGCCATCAGTTTCGAGTGCGCGACGATCACGTGCGAGCGCACGTAGTCACGGCGCTCCAGCGCGATCTGCTGGCGGTCCCAGAAGGCCGGGGCCTTGGGAAAGCTTTTCAGATAGCCAATGTGCGTGCCACCGCAGATGGCGATGTCCGACGCTCCGGTGCGATTGCAGCCGATCATCAGGTCGACATGCTCGCGCTTGGCCAGATGGCGCACCAGCCAGCCGAAAACGTGGTCATTGAGCTTGCCCGTCAGCTTGCGCGTGGGCAGCGCGATGGCCTTGACCTGGGCGTATTCGGGCAGCGCCTTGTCAACCGTTTTGGCAAAGAACACAGGACGGATGGCGCGCTCATGCAGGCCGCGGACCAAATCCATCGCGTAGCGCTCGCTACCGCCGCTGTAACCCAGCGCGTTGCACGAGATTCCGACGTTCATGGATGCTGAGAATGTAATCGTGTGAAGTGTGCTGTGGTGCCGGACCCGCGCCCGGCGAAGGCGCCCCCCGGCACCCTCTTCGAATTAGTCGTACATCGTAAGCACGTTCTCGGCGTTCAGCGCCTGACGCAGCGCCGCGATCGCTTCTTCGCTCGGCACGATGCGCCAGGCATCACCCAGCACGGCCTCGCAGCGAGCCTGTTCGCAGCTGTAGCTGATGCGCACGGACACGCCGTTACCATCCGCTGCCACGAGCGGCGTCAACAGGTCGCGCAACTTGGCGGACGTTGAGTTGCCGTTCATCGACAACCGGATGGCGCGGGCAAACTTGGCGCGCGCCTGCGTCAGATCCATCACCGATTCGGCCGTCACGCGCACGCCACCGGTGAACATGTCGTGGCGGGCGCTGCCCTGCACGATCAGCACTTCGTCTTCCTTGAACAGCGCGCGGTTGGCTTCGAAGACTTCGTTGAAGACTGTCACCTCGGTCGCCTCGCTGGCGGAGCCGTCGTCAAGCATGACAATCAGCATCTTGCCGCGCTGTGTCATCTGCGTACGCTGGCCAACGATCACGCCCGCCACGGTCTTGTTGCGCGCGTCGCGGTTGCCGTAACCACCTCCACCGTTGCCCTTGTCAGTCACCTCACGGGCGAGGTCAGCCAGCGTCGTGCGGGCAAACCGGCGTACCTCGTCTCGGCACTCGTCAAAAAGGTGTCCTGACAGGTAGAAACCCAGCGCCTGCTTTTCTTCCTGCAGCTTGCGCTTGGTGGTCCAGGCCGGTTCATCGACGAGTTCGGGGCGATGCTGTTCGGCATCGTCGCCGCTCATCAGGTCGAAGAGCGACACTTGGTTTGCAGCGGCCGCCTTCTGTTCGGCTGCTTCCATCGCCAGGCCGATCGAGGCGAGCAACTGCGCGCGATTGTCGTTGAGGCTATCGAAGGCACCGGCACGCACCAGCGCCTCGATCGTGCGGCGGTTGACCTGGCGGCGGTCGACGCGCTCGCAGAAGTCGAACAGATCTTTGAACGGACCGTCTTCGCGCGCACGCAGAATGTCTTCAATGGCGCCCTGCCCGCTGCCCTTCACGCCGCCCAGGCCATAACGGATGGTCTTGGCGTCCGTCGGCGTAAAGCGGTACAGACTTGCGTTGATATCCGGCGGCAGCACCTTCAAGCCGTTCTTGCCGATGGCGTCGTCGTGGAGGATCTTCACCTTGTCGGTGTCGTCCATGGCGAGCGACATGTTGGCTGCCATGAATTCGGCCGGGTGATGCGCCTTGAGCCACGCGGTGTAGTACGCCAGCAGCGCATACGCTGCCGCGTGCGACTTATTGAAGCCGTAGCCCGCGAACTTCTCCATCAGGTCGAAGATTTCGTCGGCCTTCTCCGTCGTCAGGCCATCCTTGGCCGCGCCCGCGCGGAACAGCTCGCGGTGCTGGGCCATCTCTTCCGGCTTCTTCTTACCCATCGCGCGACGCAGCAAATCAGCGCCGCCGAGCGAGTAACCGCCCACGATCTGCGCCATCTGCATCACCTGCTCCTGGTAGACCATGATGCCGTAGGTCTCCTTGAGCACTGGCTCGACGCGCGGGTCGGGATACTCCACCTTCTCGCGGCCGTGCTTACGGGCGCAGAAACTGGGGATCAGGTCCATTGGGCCTGGGCGATACAACGCCACCAGGGCGATGATGTCCTCGAAGCGGTCAGGCTTGGCGTCCTTCAGCATGCCCTGCATGCCGCGGCTTTCCAGCTGGAACACCGCCACCGTATTGGCCGCCTTGAGGATGTCGAACGCCGGCTTGTCGTTCAGCGGGATATGGCTGCAGTTCCAATCCGCCTTGGACGGATCGAGCATGCGGATGTAGCGCTCGGCCCAGTCGAGGATCGTGAGCGTGGTCAAGCCCAAAAAGTCGAACTTGACCAGGCCGACGGCTTCCACGTCGTCCTTGTCGTACTGGCTGACGACGCCGGCGTCTTCGCCACCTTGCGTGTAGAGCGGGCAGAAGTCGGTCAACTTGCCCGGGGCGATCAGCACACCGCCCGCGTGCATGCCGACGTTACGCGTCATGCCTTCCACGCGCTGGGCGAGCTCCAGGAGCTGCTTGACTTCTTCTTCGTTGGCTTCACGCTCGGCCAGGAGCGGCTCTTCCTTCTTGGCTTCTTCCAGCGTGACGAGCTTGCCCGGCTTGAACGGGATCAGCTTGGCCACACCGTCGACAAAGTTGTAGCCGAGGTCGAGCACGCGGCCCACATCGCGCACGGCTGCCTTGGCGGCCATGGTGCCAAAGGTGGCGATCTGCGAGACGGCATCCTTGCCGTACTTTTCCTTTACGTACTGGATGACGCGATCGCGGCCGTGCTGGCAGAAGTCGATGTCGAAGTCGGGCATCGACACACGTTCCGGGTTCAGGAAACGCTCAAACAGCAGGTTGTACTTGAGCGGGTCCAGATCGGTAATGCCCAGCGCATACGCCACCAGCGAACCCGCACCCGAGCCCCGGCCCGGCCCCACCGGCACGCCGTTGTTCTTGGCCCAGTTGATGAAGTCCGCCACGATCAGGAAGTAGCCCGGGAAGCCCATCTTGATGATGGTGCCGGTCTCGAACTCCAGGCGGGCGTAGTACTCAGCGCGCTTGGACTCGCGCACCGCCTCGTCGGGGAACAGCACCTCCATGCGCTTTTCCAGCCCTTCCTTGGCGAGGTGGACGAGATAGTCGTCCAGCGACATGCCGTCAGGCGTCGGGAACAGCGGCAGCTTGGGCTTGCCCAGCTCCAGCGTGAGGTTGCAGCGCTGCGCGATCTGCACCGCATTGGCCAGCGCGGACGGGATGTCGGCAAACAGCGCGCACATCTCGTCCTGCGTCTTGAAGTATTGGTCGGTCGTGAAGCGTTTGGTACGACGCGGATTGGCGAGCAGTTCGCCCTCCGAAATGCAGGTGCGCGCCTCGTGCGCTGTAAAGTCATCCGGCGTCATGAACTGCACCGGATGCGTGGCGACCACCGGAAGATGCATCGCCGCGGCCAGCTTCACGGCCTGTTGAACATAGGCCTCGGTACCGGCATGGCCGGCGCGCTGCAGTTCGATGTAGAACGCGTCCGGAAACACGCGCGACCAGTTCGTCGCCAGCTTGCGCGCCAGTGCATCGTTGCCGTTGGCCAGCGCCATGCCGATATCACCAGCCATGCCGCCTGACAGCGCCAGCAGACCCGTAGCGAGCGGTGCGTCTTCCACGCCGGGCTCGTCAAACCATTCGGGGGCAATTTCTGCACGACCGCGATGTTGATTGCTCAGCCAAGCACGGGAGAGCAATTGGCAGAGGTTCAGATAGCCCTGCTTGTTACGCACCAGCAACAGAAGGCGTGTCGGCTTGTCGCGCTCGTCGTGATTGGTGATCCACACGTCAGCACCAACGATGGGCTTGACGCCCTTGCCGCGCGCTTCCTTGTAGAAGCGCACCAGCCCGAAGGCGTTGGCGAGGTCGGTCAGCGCCAGGGCGCCCATGCCATCTTTGGCGGCGGCCTTGACGGCATCGTCCAGACGGACGTTGCCATCGACGACGGAGTATTCGGAATGGAGACGGAGGTGGACGAAGCGCGGCGAATTCATCCGCGTATTGTACCGGCTGGGGTCCGGGTATCACCTTCCGTCAAGCATTTGCGCACACGGAGTTGACCATCGACAACGCCACCCAGTCATTGGGACCGTTATAATTTCGGCTTACGAATCAACGGGTTACCCAGGCGCCCCAAAACCGGCGCGGCAGCACATGCAGATCGTCAATATTTCCGCTTACAAATTCGTCACCCTCGATGACCGCGACACCCTGCGCCCAGCGCTGCTGGCCGAATGCCAAGCGCGCGAACTGAAGGGCACCGTGCTGCTGGCCCCCGAGGGCATCAACATCTTCCTGGCCGGCTCGCGCGAGGCGATCGACGGCATCGTCGGCTGGCTGCGAGCCGACCCGCGCTTTGCCGATCTGGCACCGAAGGAAAGCCTGTCCGACCACCAGCCGTTCCGCCGCCTGCTGGTGCGCCTGAAGAAAGAAATCATCACCATGCGCCATCCGCTGATTCGTCCGGAAAGCGGACGTGCGCCGTCGGTCACCCCGCCGGAGCTCAAGCGCTGGCTGGACCAGGGCCACGACGACGAAGGCCGCCCCGTGGTGATGCTCGACACGCGCAATGACTATGAAGTCGCGGTCGGCACCTTCAAGAACGTCGTCGAGTACAACCTCAAGAAGTTCACCGAATTCCCGCCCGCCATTGCCGCGCACAAGGATGACTTTGCCGGCAAGACCGTCGTGTCGTTCTGCACCGGCGGCATCCGCTGTGAAAAAGCCGCGATCCACATGCAGGAGATCGGCGTCGAGCGCGTGTACCAGCTCGAAGGCGGCATCCTCAAGTATTTCGAGGAAGTGGGTGGCGCCCACTACGACGGTGATTGCTTTGTCTTCGACCACCGCACCGCGCTCAACGCTGAGCTGCTGCCGGCTGGCCCGAAGCAGTGCTTTGCGTGCCGCGCCGTCGTCACGCCGGAAGAGCAACAATCGGCCGACTACATCCCCGGCAAGCGCTGCCCGCACTGCGCTGACCACCAAACCCGCGCCGCCGCATGAAACGCCTCGCTACCGCGCTCCTCGTCGCCATGCTCGGCCTTGCGGTGCTGAGCGGTTGCTCGACAAGTTGCGCGGGCGGTTCGAACCGGGGGGTGTTCTGCGGAGCCGGCACGCGGTTCTGACACCAGCGCAGCCCACAAAAAACGCCGGACATGCCGGCGTTTTTCTTTGGGCGATCCGCCGACTTACTGGCGGCCGCGCACAAACTGATTGGTGATGGCGACAATGCGCTCACCGAACAGCTTGGCGGTTTCCAGATCGCCGGGCAGCGGGCCTTCTTCGGGGCTCACATCCGACGGCGATTGCGACAGCGCACCACCAAACCCACCCAGGTAGTTCACGTCGTTGCGCGTGGCCGCCTTGCTATTGGCCGGCATCATGCCCGTGCCCACCCAGATCATTCCGTGCTGCTGCGACAGCGTCCACAGGTACTGAATCGACGAAAATTTGTCGCCGTTCATCGATGCGGAGTTCGTGAAGCCAGCGGCGATCTTGTCCTTCCACGCGCCCGTGAACCATGCCTTGGACGAGGCATCAGCAAATTTCTTGAAGTCGCCCGAGACGCCGCCCATGTAGGTTGGCGCGCCGAAGACGATCGTGTCGACATCGGCCAGCAGCGCCCAGGTGTCGTCGTTGACGTCCGTGACCGAGATCAGGTGCGCCTCGGCGCCGGCGTTCTTCACGCCCGCAAACACGGCCTCGGCCTGCTTCTTGGTGTGGCCATAACCACTGTGATAAACGACTGCAACGCGTGCCATGAGAATCCTCTTGGGGTTGGAGTAACGGCAGGGGAACAACAAGAATAGGAAAAACGGCGCACCGAGCATGCGCCGCGAACATTACGGCAGATCGAACACCAGCACTTCGCTGTCTTCGCCGCCGGAAAGCGTCACCGCACTTTCCTGCGTCAGCTTGGCCGCATCGCCGCCGACGAGCGTGCGACCGTTGACGCTGACCTTGCCACGCACCACGTGCACATAGGCACGACGGCCGTCGACGATGGGCAGCGTCGACGTTTCAGCACCATCGAATCGGCCAGCATAAAGCGACATGTCCTGATGCACCGTCACCGAATCATTGCGTCCGTCGTTGCTGGCAATGAGGGCCAGCTTGCCGCGCTTGGCCGCATCGTCAAAGCGGCGCTCTTCGTAGCCGGGCGTGAGGTTCAGTTGCGCGGGCAGCACCCAGATCTGCAGGAAATGCGTGGTCTGGTCCTGCGCATGGTTGAACTCGGAATGACGCACGCCTGTCCCAGCCGTCATGCGTTGCACGTCGCCGGGGCGCAGTACGCTGCCGTTGCCCATGCTGTCCTTGTGGGCCAGTTCGCCATCGAGCACGTAGCTGATGATTTCCATGTCGCGGTGGCCATGTGTGCCAAAGCCCATACCGGCTGCGACGCGGTCTTCATTGATGACGCGCAACGGCCCGAACTGAACGTGTTCCGGGTCCATGTAATCGGCAAACGAAAAGCTGTGATACGACTTCAGCCAGCCATGGTCTGCGTAACCTCGGTCTTGAGAGGGGCGGATTTCAATCATTTTGATGAATCTCCTATCCAAATCACTGCGTTGATGTGTGAATGGTACGCAGATTGGCTATAGTTGCGCCGTACGGCTTTGATTCATTTCATCAAAAATTCTGAATATGGTGCTCTCGCTGGAATCTTTGGAAGTACTGGATGCGATTGAACGCAAGGGCAGCTTTGCCGCCGCCGCGCATGAGCTGGGCAAGGTGCCCTCCGCTCTCACTTATGTGGTGCGCAAGCTGGAGGATGACCTGGATGTGTTGCTGTTTGACCGTCGCCGCCACCGCGCAGAGCTGACACCCGCCGGCCGTGCGCTGCTCGACGAGGGCCGACACCTGCTACAGGCCGCCGACGATCTGGCCCGCCGCGTCAAACGCCTGGCCACCGGCTGGGAAGCCACGTTGACCATCGTGCTGGACAACCTTGTGTACTTCCGCGCGCTGCTGCCCGTGATCCAGGATTTCTACGCGGAGAACACCGCCACGCGCCTGCGGTTCAGCCGTGAGGTCCTGGGCGGCACGTGGGATGCGCTGCTCTCCGGCCGCGCCGATCTGATGCTTGGCCCCGCGCACACTGCGCCGGTGCAGGGTGTGCAGACGCGCACGCTTGGCGCCATTCCATTCGTATTTGCGGTGGCGACGCACCACCCGCTTGCGCAGGCACAGGAGCCTGTCCCTGCTGCGGCCATCGCGCGCCATCGCATCGTTGCTGTGGGTGATACCTCACGCAACCTGCCGGCGCGCACCATTGGCGTCATGGCCGGGCAAGACACGCTGGTGGTACCGACCATGGACGACAAGATCCAGGCGCAGATCCGTGGCCTGGGCTGCGGTTGGCTGCCGGTGCCACTGGCGCAACCCTATCTCGATTCCGGTGTGCTGATCGCCAAGGAAACCACCGAAGATCGCCGTCTCGGCACATTCCAGGTGGCGTGGCGCAACAACATGCGCGGCAAGGCATTGCAATGGTGGGTCGACAAGCTGGAAGACCCGCGTCTGGCGCAGGCACTGCTGATGCAGTAGCGGCAATTGCGGGGGCACGCCGGCAAAATCGCGCAAAATAGTGGAATCCGTGCCTGGAGTTTTGCGTTGTCCCAAGCCAATCTCGATTTCCCCGAACCTTCTGCCACACCGGCGCGCGGCACGTACCGCGGCCGCTTCGCGCCCTCGCCCACGGGGCCCCTACACATCGGTTCACTGGTGACCGCGCTGGCAAGCTGGCTTGACGCCCGCGTGCATGGCGGCACGTGGCTGGTGCGCATTGAAGACATCGACTTCCAGCGCAACGTGCCCGGCGCCGATCGCGACATCCTTGCCGCACTCGAAGCGTTCGGCCTGGCGCCTGACGAAGCGCCGCAATGGCAGAGCGCGCACCTGCATCGTTTCGAAACAGCGCTGGCGCAACTGCAGGCCATCGACCAGCTCTATCCGTGCGGCTGCACGCGTCGCGAGATTGCGGACTCCGTCACCACCATCGACGCAAATGGCCGCCTGCGCCATCAGACGCTCATCTACCCTGGCACCTGTCGCAACGGCTTGAATGGGCGCCCACCGCGCGCATGGCGTGTGCGCGTGCCGGAGGCCGACACCGCCACAATCTGCTTTGAGGACCGCTGGCAAGGCACGCAGTGCCAGAACATCGCCGAAGCCGTGGGCGACTTCGTACTCAAGCGCGCCGATGGCATGTGGGCGTATCAGATTGCGGTGGTGGCAGACGATGCCGCACAAGGCATCACCGATGTGGTGCGCGGTGCCGACCTGCTCGACTCGACGCCGCGCCAGATCTATCTGCAGCAACTGCTTGGGCTACCGCCCGTGCGCTACATGCACGTGCCGGTGGTGGTCAACGCCGACGGTGAGAAGCTCAGCAAACAGACCGGCGCACGCGCCATCAACCGCAGCCAGCCGTTAGCCGCGCTGACTGAAGCGGCGCGGCATCTGGGGCTGGAGATTCGGGCGGAAGATCTGGAGGGGTTTTACCGAGACGCCGTCCCGGCCTGGGCCAATCGCATCGCGCAATTGTCCCCGGCGACATAGCTGTCGCCGTTTTCAACGCTACAACTTAACGCTTGCGCGGCACGCCACCAAGGAGTGCTGCGATCGGGCGCTTGGCGCTGCGCGGGTGGCCAGCCGATTGTGCTGGCTTGGCCGTCTCTGCCGTTTCGGCCGGCGCCGTCGATTCGTAAGGACGATTGAAGAACGGATCGTCCGACGGACGGAATGCCGGGCGCACGATCGTGTGATCGAGCACACGGGCGCCGTTGCGCTCATCGCGCTCCCGGGCGCGACGGACTTCACCGCGGGCACGCTTTTCATCGCGCTCGCGGCGTTCACGGTCACGGGCCTGTTCGCCGGTCGGGTCGAAGTCAGTCAGTTGCTCGCGCGGCAGGTTGCGCTTGATCAGCTTTTCGATGTCGGCCAGGAAGCGCTCATCACCCGGCGCAAACAGCGACAGCGCGTCGCCCGAGGCACCGGCACGGCCCGTGCGGCCGATGCGGTGCACGTAGTCTTCTGCGTTGAACGGCAGGTCGAAGTTGATCACGCATGGCATCTGCGAGATGTCGAGGCCACGCGCTGCCACGTCGGTGGCGACCAGCACATCAACGGTGCCCTGCTTGAAGGCTTCCAGTGTCTGCATGCGCTCGGTCTGCGTCTTGTCGCCGTGGATGGCGTTGGCATTGATGCCTTCGCGCTCCAGCGCACGCGCCAGACGCGAGCAGCCGATCTTGCTGTTGGAGAACACGATGCACTGGCGCGGCAGGCCTTGGTCAGCGCGCTGGCGCAGCAGGTGCACGAGCGCGGCCTGCTTGTGATTGTCCGGCACCGTGTAGATGACCTGGCGGACGTTCTCTGCCGTAGCGTTGCTGCGTGCCACTTCGATCGTCTGCGGATGGCGCAGGTAGCTGGAGGCCAGCTTCTTGATCTCGGGCGAGAACGTGGCCGAGAACAGCAGCGTCTGGCGATGCGCCGGCAGCAGATTGATGATGCGCTGCAGGTCGGGCAAGAAACCCATGTCGAGCATGCGGTCGGCTTCATCCAGCACCAGCATGCGCACTTGCGACAGGTTCACGCTGCGTTGCTGCACGTGGTCAAGCAGGCGACCCGGCGTGGCGACAAGGATTTCCACGCCACGACGCAGTTGCTCGGTCTGCGGGTTCATGTCGACGCCGCCAAACACGACCGCGCTACGCAGCGCCGTGTACTTCGCGTACTTGGCAACGTTGTCGTACACCTGGTCGGCCAACTCGCGCGTGGGCGTGAGGATCAGCGCCCGCACCGGGTGGCGCGCCGGCGACGCGCTGGTGTTGGCGTCAGGCAGCAGGTTGTGAAGAATCGGCAGCGAGAAGCCGGCGGTCTTCCCGGTGCCCGTTTGTGCAGCGCCCATGACGTCGCGGCCGGCGGTAACGACCGGAATGGCGGCGGCCTGGATAGGTGTGGGCTTGGTGTAGCCGCTCTCGGTCAGCGCACGGAGGATGTCCGTGTGCAGGCCGAAGCTGTCGAATGTCACCGATTCGTTGACCGGCGCTTCAGACGTTGTCGCAGTGTTCATAGGGGGAGATGCAGCATGCCGAGGGGCATGGCAGGCGCAACAGGCTCAGTCGGAATTGACAGCGAGCGGCTCGCGCAAAGCGTTAAAAATCAAAAGTTTATCACGTGAGGGTCAGCACGGGACGGATGAACGACATGCCAGCACCCGCGCGGGCGCCACATCTGCCTTGACACGGATCAATAGGCCCAGGCCCATGCTGCGCGACCATCGGGCATCCCAACCTGCGCCCCCTCCCTCCATGGTGACCACGCTTTATGAAACGCCCGAGCATGTCTGCCTGATGTTTTCCGACTTGGTGGACGATCACGACGACCTGCCGGTGCAGACCAACCAGTTCCTCATTGTCGATCACGGCCACGGCGCGCTGATCGACCCGGGCGGCCAGATGACGTACAACGCGCTCTATCTGGCGATGAACAGCTACTTTCCGCCCAAGCAACTCGACTATGTGCTCGCCTCGCATGCGGACCCGGATATCGTCGCCTCGGCTGGGCGCTGGCTCACAAGTTCCAGTTGCGACATCTTGATCTCGCGCGTGTGGGAGCGCTTTCTGCCGCACTTCTGCAACGTGGGTAAGACCGAGGGCCGGATCGTACCGATTCCGGATACGGGCATGGCGATCCCGCTGGGACAATCGCATCTGCTGGCAGTGCCGGCGCATTTCCTGCACTCGGAGGGCAACTTTCAGTTCTACGATCCGGAATCGCGGATTCTCTTTTCGGGCGACCTGGGCGCATCGATGGTGCACGCCAACGTGGCTGCCAAGCCCGTGGAAGATTTCGACGCGCACCTGCCGCTGATGGCGCCCTTCCACCGCCGCTACATGAGCGGCAACCGTGTCTGCCGCTTGTGGGCACAGATGGTGCGTGGGCTGGATATCGAATGGATCGTGCCGCAGCACGGCCAGGCCTTCCGTGGGAAAGCCATGGTCAACCGCTTCATCGATTGGGTGGAAACGCTCGACTGCGGCATCGACCTGATGACGCCGGAGATCTTCCGCTTGCCCGCCATGCCGAAAACACCGGCGGGCGCGGCGCTCAAGACTCGGGTTTGACTGCCGGGCTGGGGGCCGCCGGCAGGATGATCTTCATCATGGCGCTCGACAACTCGTGCGCCAGCACATTGGCGTCGATACGCGAGGGGTCGTGCCACGTGTACATGAAGCCCATCACGCCCCCCATCGAGTGCGCGGCGACGCGCGCATCGCCAAACTCAAACACGCCGGCGCGCTTGCCTTCGTCCAGCAGCGCATACAGATCGCGATAGTAGCCGCGCGACATGCCGTGCAGCCACTCCACGGTTTCGGGCCGCAAATATTGGCGGTCACGGTACGTGAGCGCAGCCGCATAGTGGCAGTCGATGCAGCGGCGTGCCATCTCCAGCAGGCAGGCCTGTAGGCGCTCGCGCACCGGCAGCGCCGCGTCAGCGGTCTCGCGGATGGCTGACAGGCAGATTTGCGCGGCCTCGCGGCAGAGGATGTCGAAGATCTCGTACTTGTCGGTGAAGTAGTAGTACACCGCTGGCTTGGTCACGCCCAATGCGGCGCACAAGTCACTCATCGTCATACCGGCATAGCCCTTGGTGAAGAAGAGCTGGGCGGCAGTATCAAGAATCTGTCGGCGGCGCGCCTCCTGGCGCTCGGCGATATGCGGGCGCGTGACGGGCGCAGAGACCGGTGGTGCCTCAGGAGCCTCGGTTTCAGCGGACGGTTGCACGTCGGAAACAGCAGATTTGCGGACGATGGACATGGTGCGCATTCTCGCATGCCGCCTTTGGATGCGCCGTCGCGTCTGCGCATCGGGGTGGCATCACGCCGCTGAAATGCTTGACGCATCAAACGGCGCTTTCTATATTTCTACCCAATGGTATAAAAAATTACCACAAAGTATAGATAGCGCGGCGCCACTTTGCGCACGCACTGCACAACCCAACGGAGACAAGCTTTGGCGATGGACGAGTCCGAGTATCTCGGCCGCGTTCGCGCGCTCTGGGCGCGCGCATGGCCGGTCGATACCCCCCGCGAGCCCCACTACCCGATCGGGCGCGTTCCCCTCACCGAATATCTGCGCCACTGGGCGCGCACCACGCCAGACACGCCCGCCATCCACTTCTACGGACACGACACCACGTTCGCCCAGTTGGATGATCTCTCCGACCGCTTTGCCACCCTGCTCGCGCAGCATGGTATTGGGGCAGGCGACCGGGTGGCGGTGTTCCTGTCGAACTGTCCGCAGTTCAATGCGGTGTTCTTTGGCATCCTCAAACGGGGCGCCGTGTACGTGCCGATCAGCCCGCTTTCTCAGCGCGCCGAACTGATGCATGCACTGACCGATGCAACACCGCGTGCCATTGTCGCGCTGGACCGCCTGATGCCGCTGGTGCGTGATGTGCGGGCCGAAACATCGCTCGAACACATCTTCGTCACGCGCTATGCGGATGTGCTTCCCGCGCAGCCGACGCTGCCGCTCCCGGCAATGCTTACGGAGCCGCCACTGGCTTGCGACGATGCGGTCGACTTGCTGCCGGCGTTGGCGAAAACCGTGCCGATCACCCTGCCGCCCGCCTCGCTCGATACCGCCGCCGCACTCAACTACACCGGCGGCACAACCGGCCTGCCCAAGGGCTGTATCCACACTCAGGGCGACATGGTGGACATGGCGGCTGCATTCTCAGCCGTGTCACTGCGCGCCGATGCCGACACGGTCATGCTCAGCTTCTACCCGCAGTTCTGGATTGCTGGCGAAAACACCGGGTTGATCTTCCCCGCGTTCCTCGGTGTGCCGCTGGTACTGCTCGCGCGCTGGGATGCGGAGGCATTCATGGCCGGCGTGCAGCGCTACCGCGTGACCAACGGCTCGATGTTGGTCGACAGCGCGGCCGAAGTCATGGCGCATCCGCGTGTGCACGAATACAACCTGCGCTCACTGCGGCATACCGGTGTGTCGTCCTTCGTGAAGAAGCTGAACCCAGAGTACCGCCGTGCGTGGCGCGCACTCACCGGCTCGATGATGGCCGAGAGCGCCTGGGGCATGACCGAAACACAGACCTGCAACAGCTTCACGGTCGGCATGCAGGAAGACGATTTCGATCTGCGCTCGCAGCCGATCTTCGTGGGCCTGCCGGTGCCGGGCACCGACTTCAAGATCTGCGATTTCGACACACACGAACTGTTGCCCATTGGTGCAGAAGGCGAACTGTGCGTACGTACACCCTCGCTGCTCAAGGGTTACTGGAACAAGCCCGAGGCCACCGCGCAGACCTTGCGCAACGGCTGGTTCCACACCGGCGACATCGGCTGCATCGACGCACACGGCTACATCCACTACCTCGGCCGCCGCAAGGAGATGCTCAAGGTCAACGGCATGAGCGTGTTCCCGGCCGAAATCGAAGCCATGCTCGGCAAACACCCTGCGGTGCTCGGTTCTGCCGTGGTGGGTCGCGCCGATGAACAGCGCGGTCAACTCCCGGTCGCCTTCGTGATGCTGCGCCCTGAGGCCATCGGCACGCTGGACGACGCCACACTCACCCATTGGTGCCGCGAGAACATGGCCGTCTACAAGGTGCCCATCGTGCGCATCGTCGACGCGCTACCGCTCACCGCCACCGGCAAGGTGCGCAAGCAGGATCTCGCACCGATCGCAGAACAGCTTCAACCCACGCTTGCTCCATGACGTTTCGCAAACTGCTGATCGCCAATCGCGGCGAGATCGCCATTCGCATTGCCCGCGCAGCCGCTGCAGCCGGGCTGCCCTCCGTCGCCATCTATTCCGAAGACGACGGTAATGCACTGCACGCGCTGCGCGCAGATGAAGCCGTCCCATTACCCGGCACCGGCCCACGCGCCTATCTCGATGGAGAGGCCATCCTCGCCGCCGCACGCGCCGTGGGCGCCACCGCCATCCACCCAGGCTACGGCTTCCTGAGTGAGAACGCCGCCTTTGCCCGCCGGTGCGCTGAGGAGGGTGTGCAGTTCATCGGGCCAGCGCCACGCGTGCTCGACCTCTTTGGCGACAAGGCGCGCGCACGGGCGCTCGCGCATGAAGCAGGCATCCCCATTGTCAACGGCACGCGCGGGGCGACGTCGCTCGAAGATGCGCAAGCCTTCTTCGCCGCGCTGCCGCCCTCGCACGGCATGATGATCAAGGCCGTGGCCGGGGGTGGCGGACGCGGCATGCGTGCCGTGCACGATGCACTGGCGATTCCCGAGGCCTACGCGCGCTGCGTATCGGAAGCCACCGCCGCCTTCGGCAGTGGCGATGTGTATGTCGAAGCGTTGGTACCCACGCCGCGCCATATCGAGATCCAGATCGTCGCCGATGCGCATGGCAATGTCGCGCACCTCGGCGAGCGCGAATGCAGCCTGCAGCGCCGTCACCAGAAGCTGATCGAGATTGCGCCCAGCCCCGCGTTGGACGATGCGCTGCGCGCGCGCATTGCCGATGCAGCTGTGGCGCTTGCCAAAGCAGCAGGCTACAGCGGCATTGGCACGTTCGAATTCCTCGTGGAAGGCGCAGGCACACCGCATGCCACGTTCCACTTCATGGAAGCCAACCCGCGCGTGCAGGTCGAGCACACCGTCACGGAGATGGTGACCGGCGTCGATCTGGTGGTGACGCAACTGGCGCTGGCGCAAGGTGCATCGCTCGCGGAGTTGGGGCTCGACCAGCCGATCACGCCACGCGGCCATGCCGTGCAGGTGCGCATCAATGCCGAGACACTTGATGCGTCTGGCCAGCCGCATCCTTCGACCGGCACACTCACCGCGTTCGAACCGCCCAATGGCCCGGGAGTACGCGTCGATACCTGCGGCTACGCCGGCTACCGCCCCAACCCGCGTTTCGATTCGCTGCTGGCCAAATTGATCGTGCTCGCGCCACGCGGCACCTATGCGCAAACCCTGGCGCAAACCTACCGCGCGCTGTGCGAGTTCCGCATCGAAGGGTTAGTGACCAACAAGCGTCTGCTGCAGGACCTGCTGAGCGACGCACAGGTGCAAGCCAACGCCGTGCACACGCAATTTCTCGACGCGCGCCTGGCCGAACTGGTGACCGCCAGCGACGGCGCGCATCCCGCGCTCTATGCATCAGCGGATGTGTCAGCCGATCGACCGACCGATTCTGGCGAATCGCTGCTGGATGCGTTGCCAGACGATGCCGAACTGCTCACCGCGCCGATGGACGGCGCACTGATTCAGCTCAACGCCCAACCCGGCGAGACCGTAGCGCGCGGACAAGTACTGGCTGTGATCGAAGCGATGAAGATGGAGCACGTGGTGCTCGCGCCCGCTTCCGGGCAGGTGCTGCAGGTGTGCGCACAGCCCGGCGCCACGGTGCGCGAAGGCCAGCCGCTGGTCGCACTGATCCTGGGCGGCGTAGAACACCAGACCGAATCCGCCGACGCCGAGATTGACCTCGACCACATCCGCCCCGACCTACAAGCCGTCATCGACCGCCACGCATTTGGGCTCGACACCAACCGCCCGGATGCCGTCGCCCGCCGCCGTAAGACCGGCCAGCGCACCGCACGCGAGAACATCGCGCACCTGTGCGATGCCGGCTCATTCATCGAGTACGGCGCACTGGCCATCGCAGCACAACGCCAGCGGCGCGCGCTGGATGACCTGATCCGCTCGACGCCGGCCGACGGCATCATCACCGGTATCGGCACGGTCAACGGCGCGCACTTCCCTGACCAAGAGGCGCGCTGCATGGTGCTCGCCTACGACTACACCGTGCTGGCCGGCACACAGGGCACCTTCAACCACAAGAAGACTGACCGCGCGCTGGAACTGGCGCAGCAATGGAAGCTGCCGGTCGTGCTGTTTGCCGAAGGCGGCGGCGGCCGGCCGGGCGATACCGAAAAGCGCGGCGTGAGCGGCCTGGACTGCCCGACGTTCATCCACTTTGCACGTCTGTCAGGACTGGTGCCGACCGTCGGCATCGTGTCCGGCCGCTGCTTTGCCGGCAACGCCGCACTGCTGGGTTGCGCCGACGTGATCATCGCCACGCGCGACGCAACCATCGGCATGGGCGGTCCGGCCATGATTGAAGGCGGGGGCTTGGGCGTGTACGCGCCCGAGGAAGTCGGCCCGGTCGGCATGCAGGCTCCCAACGGGGTGATCGACGTGCTGGTCGAAGATGAAACCGAAGCGGTGGACGCCGCGCGCCGCTACCTGAGCTACTTCCAGGGGCCGCTTGCAGACTGGAATGCTGGCGACGCACGCCACCTGCGCCACGTGATTCCCGAAAACCGCATGCGCAGCTACGACATGCGCGCCGTGATCGAAGCGCTGGCCGATACCGACTCGGTGCTGGAGCTGCGACAGGCCTTTGGCGTGGGCATCATCACCGCGCTGATCCGCATTGAGGGCCGCGCGTTCGGCTGCATCGCCAACAACCCGCGCCATTTAGGCGGCGCCATCGATTCGGCAGCGGCCGACAAGGCGTCGCGTTTCATGCAGTTGTGCAACGCCTTCGACCTGCCCATCGTCTCGCTGTGCGACACGCCAGGCTTCATGGTCGGCCCGGAAGCGGAGAAAACGGCCACCGTGCGCCATGTCAGCCGCATGTTCGTCACGGCCGGCAATCTGCGGGTGCCCTTTTTTACCGTCGTGCTGCGCAAGGGCTACGGCCTCGGGGCGATGGCCATGGCGGCCGGCGGCTTCCATGCGCCGTTCTTTACCGCGTCGTGGCCAAGCGGTGAGTTCGGCGGCATGGGCATCGAAGGCGCCATCCGCCTCGGCTACCGCAAAGAGCTGGAAGCGGTGGAAGACCCCACCGAGCGCGAAGCACTGTTCCGCAAGATGGTCGATGCCGCTTATGAGGAAGGCCGGGCGCTCAACATCGCCAGCTATCTGGAGATCGACGCCGTGATCGACCCGGCCGACACGCGTCGCTGGCTACTGCGCGGGCTGCAATCGGCGCCACCCGCACCACCGCGCCACACACGCGACCCGGCCACGCGCCGCTTCATCGATACGTGGTAGACGAGAAGACAGCACACACCACATAACAAGGAGGAGCCATGTCTGCATCGACCCGCTTTGCCCGTCCGCTGTCCGCGTTGGCCTGTGCGACTGCGGTGCTATGTGCGCCGCTGGCACATGCAGCAGACCCTGCGCCGATCAAGGTGGCGTTCATCGACCAGTTGAGCGGGCCCCTGTCGAATGTGGGTGAGCAATTCCTCGCCAACCTGAAACTCGGCATCGACGATGCCAACGCGCAACCGCAAGGCGTGTTGAATGGCGCGCGCTACGAACTGTCGACCTACGACAACAAGCTGTCGGCGCAAGACAGCCTGTCGGCATTGCAGAGCGCTATCGATGCGGGCGCGAAGATCGTCTTCACCGGCGGGTCGGGATCGTCCGTGGTGGCGGCCATGGTCGACGCGGCCACCAAGCACAACGAACGCAACCCCGACAAGCGCGTGCTGATCATCAATTACGCCTCGATCGACCCCGACCTGACCGGCGCGCACTGCAGCTTCTGGCACTTCGCCACCGAGGCTAACACGGCCATGAAGATGCGCGCGCTGGCCAACTTCGTGAAGACACAGCCCGACATCCGCAAGGTCTACTCGCTGAACCAGGATTACGCGCACGGGCGGCTGTGGGCATCACTGGGCAAGCAAATGATCTCAGCGGCGCGGCCAGACGTGCAGTTCACGGGAGAGACACTGCACCCGATCGGCAAGGTGAAGGATTTCGCGCCCTACGTCTCCAAGGCGAAGGCGACCGGCGCGGATACGCTCCTCACGGGCAACTGGGGGCAGGACCTGAACCTGCTCATCAAGGCCGACGGCGACATGGGCTACGACGTGCGTTATCTCAACCACAGCGGCGCGGGCGCGCCGGGCACCGTGCTGGCGGTATCGCAAGCCAAGATTGGCAAGGTGACGTGGGTGTCTGAGTGGACGCCGGGCAACGGCAACGCGCAACTGATGCAGATGGATGCGCGCGTGCGCCAGACGCCCGCTGGCGAGCACTTCGCGCCGCGCACCGTGCTTTCCGTCGAACTCGTCACCGACGCCATCCGCAAGGCTAACTCCACCGACCCGCTCAAGATTGCGCTGGCCCTGGAGGGCATGCAGAAGCAGAGCTTCCTGGGCGACATCACGATGCGCAAGAGCGACCACCAGTTGCTGCTGCCGCAGGTGGTATCAACCATCGCGCCGGTGGATGGCAAGACCGTCAAAGTTGGCTACGACGGCACCCAGTGGGGCCACAAGACGGAGAGCACCACCGCAGCCAAGGACCTCGACCTGCCAACCACTTGCAAGATGAAGCGGCCAGCAGGCGTGTGACGGCTTAGTCTGTGCGATCCGTGCGCAAGGGGCCGTACTCGATCGGCACCCACGCAAACGCCTTGCCGTCACGGCGCACATGGCCCAGGCCCGGGAATGGCAGGTGCGCGCCGGCCACCCAGAGCTTGTCTTGCGCCGCTTCGCCAAACAGTTTGCGGCGCGAGACAACGGCCTGCTTCTGGTCAACGTCGTATTCAAACGCAACCTCAGGGTGCTGGAACTGCACGGCGTGGCTGTGCACGATATCGCCCCACACCAGCAAGCTTTTCCCCTTGGAGGCAAACAGGTAGCCGCTATGGCCCGGCGTATGTCCGCTGGCGACCACCGAGCGCACGCCCGGCAGCACCGCATCGCCCGGCTTGAATTGCTTGAGTTTGCCGGCTGCCGCATACGGCGCCACCGAATCGCGCGCCATCTTGAAGAACGGTTGCATATCCTTGGGCTTGGAAGCGGCAATCGTCTCGCTCAGCCAGAAATCGGCTTCCGATGCCGCCACGTAGACCTGCGCGTTCGGGAAAGCCTGCTGCCCTTGCGGTGTCAGCAGGCCACATGCGTGATCCGGGTGCAGATGGGTCAGCAGCACGACGTCGATCTGCTCTGGCTGATAGCCCGACGCGCGCACGTTGCCGGCAAGGCTGCCCATAGTCGGGCCAAAACACGTGCCCGAGCCGGTATCGACCAGGATGCGCTGGCTGCCCGTGTCGATCAGGTAACCGTTCACGGCCGTCTGCATGCCCGGCGTACTCGACACGAACATCCGCGCCAGCAGGCTCTGCACCGATTGTGCGCTCATGCCCACCAGTGTCTTGGCCGGCAGATCGATGTAACCGTCATAGAGCGCGGTAACAACTTCATCGCCCAGGGCCATGCGGTAGTAGCCGGGCACCTGGGTGCGTTGCTGCGTAGCGGCAGGCGCGGGGGCGGCAGTCTGGGCGTGGGCGAATCCGATGGACGTGGCCAGTGTGATGGCCACAGCGGCAGAGGTAGGCAAACGCATGTCTTGGCTCCGAAGGAGAAACCGCTGCCCCGTTGCAACGGTGGGAGCCCGGATCATGACACTCCCGATGCACATGCGTTGTCGCTATTGGCGACGGGGGTATTGCTTCACTTCGAAACGCAAGGCGCTAGTGAACGACAAACATCGGCGACGTTCGCAGCGCTCCAGAGATGGTGCCATTTGGGAAAAGCGTCGCATCCGTAGCGGTCATCGATGACATGGCGTTATTCCATTGCATGACTACCCTGTTTGGGCCGCACGAGCCCAACAACGTGACGGACATCGCCATGTTGTTGATACTCAGTTGAGTTGAGCTATCGAAAAGAAAAAAGGCCCGACATGCCGGGCCTTTGTCTCATACCGATCAACCGCGGCTGCGCATCCGCAGGTCGACCAGGGGCGTGCTTACGGCGCCACCGTAAACTTCGGTGATGAATAGACGGTACCGCTCACCGTACAGTCCGGTTTCATCGATGCGTTGGTGAACGTCAACGAAGACGCGACATTGTCCCAGGTCGTCGCAACGGAGCTTGGCCCGCAACTGCCCAACAGGAACACATTGACGGCGGCATTGTTGATCGTCAGCTGCGTCGTGCTATCGGCCTGCCCCGTCCAAGGGGTGACGCCGCTGATAAAGCCGCATAGCGTACCGCCCGAGAACGTCGTCGACGTGATGTTGACGATGCCGGCGGGCGTGATGGTGCCATTGAACGTGGCTTGGCATTGCGCGTTGGTCGATCCTTTTGAGAGATTGGTCGTACCGGTAACCGAGAACGGCTCGCCGCTCGGGTTCATCGGTTGACCATCAGCGCGCGATACGGTCACGGCAAATGCGGGTGTGGCTGCTACGGTGGCAAGTGCGAGTGCAACTGCAAGAGATACGACTTTACGTGTGCTCATTTATTGCCTCACTAAAACTGACGGTTGAAACCGCCTTAAGAATGCGGCGCAAACCGGTTCCCGCTCGGTTCACGCCGCGCCAATTAGCCAGGCGCAGACAGCCGACGCCTGGCTAAAATTTGTACGACACCCCAATGAACGTGATGATCGGATTGGCCTTGAGCGTGGTCTTGGTGGTGGCCAGCGTGGTGCCGTCCGCCGCCTTGATCACGGTGGCCGCCTCCGTCTTGAGCGGCAGGTACGACACCGTGGCCGTCAGTGCCCAGCGCTCATTAATCGCGTAGCTCGCGCCCAGGTTGAAGATGGGCGACCAGGATGCCGACGATTTCCCCTCCACATACGTCGGCCCCGGCTTGCCCGCTCCCGCCGCCAGCACGCTGCCCAGTTCACGATTCACCGCGGCCGAGAAGTTCGGGTTCAACTCGATGTTGGTGAAGAAGCTGTAGACCACCCCCGCGCCAACAAACGGCCGAAACTTCGACTGCGCGTTCCCGAAGTACCACTGCAGGATGATCCCGGGGCTCCACTGGCGCGCCTTGCGCACAGCGGGCTGGTTGGACGGGTCATCCAGGTCAACGTGGCCGAGTGCTCCCGCTGGCCCGGGCGCACGAATCACCCCATGCCCGGTGAGCTTGAACTCGGGTGGTACACCGGCAATCGTGGTCAATGCAATGTTGTCGGTAAAGAAATGCGTGAGCGTGATGCCCAGCGTGTTGGCATTGCTCACACGCAGCCCGCTGTTGGGCGACGTGAAGCTGCCTGGCAAGCGCAGCGGATCGTTGATCGGCGCGTTGATCACGCTGGTGGTCAGGTTGTTGCTCGAATCCTGCGGCATGATGTGGAACCAGCCCACCGTTGCCACGTTGTCACCCGCCTGCTGCGCCATGGCACCTGCGGATGTGCAGGCGGCCACCAATGCGACAGTCAGTTTCTTCATGATGCTTCCTCCTGTTGTTCTGAGCGGGGCGCGGCGCGACTTTCGGTCATGCTGGCCGCACCCCGTGGCGTGTTATTCCGGAAACGTCACTGCACGAAGGCGCCCACGGTGAAGTACGGGTTCTTCGTATCGCTCATATCCAGGAAGCCGAAGGTCTTGCCGGTAAAGATCAGCTTGCCGGTTGGGGCCGAACCGGCCGGAGCGCTCGTCTGCGTGGTGCGGATCACGCCGGGTACTGTCTGCGTGAAATCCAGATTCAGCGGACGGGTAAGCGCGACCTGCGACGCATTGAACGGATCGAGCATCGTGGCCTGTGCGCCCACCAGCGCGGTCGCGCGGTAGTTGAACGTGCTGTCCACACCCGTGTACTCGCCGTCTTGCGAACCCTGCGCAATGTTGGTGGTCGGTGCCAGGAACGAAATGCCGGACTCGTCATCAGCCACCGGCGGGCCGGCAGTCAGGTCCGAGTTGGCCGCCCCCACGCGGATGAAGATCGGCACAAGCTGGTTGTACAGCTTGCCCACGATCAGTACGCCCTTGCCGGCTTTGGTTGGGTCAAGCGACGCCAGCGTGGCCGGCACCTGCGGCTGATAGTTCAGCGTGGTGAAGGCAGACGAGTCCGCGCGCAGCGTCAGCTTCTGGTTGACCGTTGCGCTCGATGTCAGGCACGCGCCGCCGTTCTTCACGCCCAGGTTGTCGCACTCGGTGTAGGTGCCGTCCGCGTTGATGGTGAAGCGCGCATCGACCGCCTGCTGCGAGAAGCTCTGCGATGGCACCTGGTGGTAGCCGAGCTGGTTGTAGTTGCCCGCGATCTTGGTCAGGTCCGTCTCGGTGTTCGAGAAGCTGATGAACGGGTAGTACGGGAACGTGGTTTGCGCAATCTTGCCCACGCCAACGATGCCGTTGAACTGGATCGTCGCGCCCGGAATCGTGCCGCCCAGCACGCCCTGACCCAGGAAGAAACGCGCCGGCCGGCTCGGATCAAGACTTGCGTTGTTCAGTCGGAACGCGCACTGATTGAGCTTCTCGGTCGGCAGTGCAGTTTCCTGCGTCAGCGTGCCCGTCTGTACGTTGTTGGGTGCGGTGTCGCGTGTGGGCGCCACCGTGCCTGTCGTCACCGGAATCGGCGAAGCCAGATACGTGATCTGGTACGTCATCTTGGTGGTGTCGAGCTGTACCTTTACCAACTCGCCAGAACCGGAACCGCCCGTGAAAACGGTGCTGTAGTCGATGGCCTGCGGACACAGGCGCTGGATCACCGGGGCCGGCGGATCATCCCCGCCGCCACCGCACGCGGTCACCATCGGTGCACACGCCAATACGACCAGCCATTTACGCCATTGCATTTGCGTCTCCTCCATGTTGTTGTTCAGTTGCGGCGGCACGTGCACTTCGTACGCGCCGCCGCATGTGGTTTCGGTGCTGCGTGCCTCACTGGACGAACGCGCCGACCGTGAAGAACGGGTTGTACTTGTTGTTATTCATGAGCATTGCGTACACGTTGCCCACCTTGACTGCGACGCCCTTGTCGCCCGCCTTGAACAACGCGACGTTGCCGCTGGCGCCCTGCGCGTTGAAGTCGTTCTGCGCGGTGACCAGCAACTTGCCCGGCGAGGCTTGCGTGTAGTCGAGCGAGAACTGCGCCGTCACCCGCGAGTTGAACGGGTTAATGAAAGCGGCTGTGCCGTTCTGGAACAGCGTTGATGTGTAGTTGGCGGCCAGCGTGGAGACAGCGGTGCCATCGCTGCAGTTGCCGACGTTCGAATAGAAGAAGCCGCCCGTATACGTGCCAGACAGCTCAGGATGATTGACCGTGGCGTTCAAGCCGTTGAAGCCAGCCTGTAACGAGCTCGGGCCGTTGTTGGTCACCACCCCACACGCGGATGCACTGGTCGCGCCGATATAGCCACCCGCAAGCGCGTTGGTCGGGATAGTCGCCACAGGCGTCAGGATCGAGATGCCGATCTGGTCATCACCTGCGGAAGCCAGCGGATTGACCTGATCGCTATGCGAGAAGCCAACGCGAATCACGACCGGTATCACCTGCCCGTTGAGCTTGCCGGCAATCAGAATCCCCTTGGCTTGGCTCGGCGTAAACAAGATGATTGGCGAGACCTGGCCGACGTACGGATACGATAAATTGGCCGCCAAAGGGTTGCTGACAAACACGTTGTCCTGAGAACCATCAGCGTTCTGGCGCAGCTTCCACGGTGTGCCGGTCGTGTGGCACGAGTAGTCGATACCCTCCGCCGTACACGTACCGTCCGCGTTCAGCGTTTGCGTCCAGTTGACGGCGTCAGGCGCCCAACCTTCCGGCCCCGTGGTCTGGCTGGCCGAACCCGTGGGCGTCACATGCACCCCCACCTCGTTGTAGTGCCCGGCCACCTGCGTGAAGTCCGTCACCGTTTGTGAGAAGCCCAGGAACGGGTAGAAATCAAACGTGCGAGACGGCACCACTGCGAGCGGAGGAAAACCCGGGGCCACCGTAATGCCGTCGAACTGGATCGTCGCACCCGGAATGCCGCCGCCCACGATGCCCTGACCAACAAACAGTGTCGGCGGGTCTTGTGGGTTGACGGTGATCGCGTAGCTGTTGTCCGCCGTCTTGCCCGACTGCAGTACAAAGGCGCAGCGGTTTTGTTCAGGCGTCGGCAGGTTGGTCGGATGAACAAACGTGCCGTTGATCGTCAGGCCCTTGCGCGTGTTGTTCACCTGCCCGGCCGAGGTCGGCACCGATGACTCGATGAACTGCATCTGATACGTGTTCTTGCTCGTGTCGAACTTGACCTTGATGTACTCACCGCTGCCGGAACCACCGGTGTAGGTGGTCGTGTAGTCCAGCGCGGCCGGGCACAGGCTTGTCGGCGTGGTTGGCGTGGTGTTTGGCCCGCTGGGCGGGCAAGAGCTACCCGAGCACTGCGCGACAGCCGACGAGCCCGGATCGTCCGCGCCACCGCACCCGCCGATGAACGGCATCGCGACTATGCAACTGGTTGCCATGACAATAAAAAGATGACGTCGACTACCCATGGTTGTCTCCTCACGTTCTGAAACTTGTTGTGTTTTTGCCGGCAAATGCCAGCCAATACCCCCGCCTGCCGGCGTACGACAGCCGACAGCGCACGACCTGCCCCGGTGGCAGATCAATCCTGCAAATCAACAAAAACGACGGACGTGTTTTGTCGCGCGCGTTAACTCACGTAACGCACTAATCGGTTGGGAGCCGATGCCAAAACCAGTCGGGGTGTTGCAGCTAACCCGAGAAACCCGGCTCGCTGCGATGATGACGATGGCGGTGACGCGCGTGGGCATGCGCAGAAGCGGAATGCTGGAAAGGCCCGTTTTGAATGCGTAACATCCTGTGTCTCCGAAGGGTACGCTACTGGCTATTTACTTGTCGTTATGCGTGTCACTATGGTCTGCACAGACTGTGAAGTAAATAGAGATTTCATTCAAAACATTGCCTGCAATGCCTCACGCAAGCAGGCGCGGCGCCATTTGGCAGCATTTCAAACGAGAGAATGAATTCGCTTCGTTTGAAGTGTTTTAAACCCCTCCCCCTCACTCGTAGGGGGGAATATCGTGCAGTGCGACATAACCGAATTATGTCGAAACGGATATATTTCTTGAGATATATGCGCCAGCAAAAATCAGTCCCGATACGGTTCCGCATGAAATAGCAGAAAGCCGTTCGACAGAAAGATTTGCGCAAATAAAAAAAGCGATGGTGGGCCCCCCGGGAGTCGAACCCGGCACCAACGGATTATGAGTCCGCTGCTCTAACCAAGCATGAGCTAGAGGCCCAAAGAGCGGTGCCCGAACGGACAACCGACAAAAAATTGACCCGGCGGATTAGGCCGGGCCACATCGTGAATTTTACCTGAAAGTTGGCCGCAGCCCACCTTCCGGCATTGATCAGCTACCTTCCAAGAAGCTCTTCAGCTTGTCTGAGCGGCTCGGGTGACGCAGCTTGCGCAGCGCCTTGGCTTCGATCTGGCGAATACGCTCACGTGTCACATCGAACTGCTTGCCGACTTCTTCCAGCGTGTGGTCGGTGCTCATCTCGATACCGAAACGCATGCGCAGCACCTTGGCTTCGCGCGGCGTCAGCGAGTCGAGCACGTCCTTCACCACGCCGCGCATGGAGCCATGCAGCGCCGCTTCAGCCGGGGCCAACGTGTTCGTGTCCTCGATAAAGTCGCCCAGATGGGAGTCGTCGTCGTCACCGATCGGCGTTTCCATGGAGATCGGCTCCTTGGCGATCTTCATGATCTTGCGGATCTTGTCTTCCGGCATCTCCATCTTCTCGGCCAGCGTTGCCGGATCCGGCTCATTGCCGGTTTCCTGCAGAATCTGACGCGAGATGCGGTTCATCTTGTTGATCGTCTCGATCATGTGCACCGGAATCCGGATGGTGCGCGCCTGGTCGGCGATCGAGCGCGTGATGGCCTGACGGATCCACCACGTGGCGTACGTCGAGAACTTGTAGCCGCGACGGTATTCGAACTTGTCCACCGCCTTCATCAGGCCGATGTTGCCTTCCTGGATCAGGTCGAGGAACTGCAGACCGCGGTTCGTGTACTTCTTGGCAATCGAGATCACCAGACGCAGGTTGGCCTCGGTCATCTCGCGCTTGGCTTCACGCGCGCGACGTTCGCCTTCCGACATCTTGCGATTGACGTCCTTGAGCTCGGTCAGCGGCAGCACCACGCGTGCCTGCAGGTCGATCAGCTTCTGCTGCAGTTCATGCACGGCCGGCACGTTACGCTCGACGATGGCGCTGTACGGCTTGCCATCGGCCACCACGGTTTCGATCCACTTCAGGTTGGTCTCGTTGCCCGGGAAGCGCGAAACGAAGTCGCCACGCGGCATGCCGCACTTGTCGACCACGATGTTCAGGATGGCGCGTTCCAGCTTGCGCACTTCGTCCACCTGACCACGCAGCGTGTCGCACAGACGCTCGACGTTGCGTGCGGTGAAACGGATGCTCATTAGTTCAGCCTGGATGGCTTCCTGCGCCTTCACGTACGGCTTGGACTTGTAGCCTTCCTTCTCGAACGCGCGGCGCATCTTGTCGAACTGGTCGGCGATCACGCTAAACTTGACCAGCGCAGCCTGCTTGAGCTCTTCGAGTTGACGGGCCGAAGCTGCGGCAGCGCCAGCACCTTCATCGTCCTCGTCTTCCTCTTCGTCGCCCTCTTCTTCGGCCTCTTCGTCCTCGAAGTCTTCTTCTTCGTCAGCGGCCGCGGCGGCAGCTTCGGCGTCAGCGTTCGGGTCAATCAGACCGTCGATGTACTCGTCGATCTTGGCTTCGTCGTTGGCGACGCGCTCGCCCATGGCGAGGATCTCGGAGATGGTGACCGGGCAGGCCGAGATGGCCATGACCATGTCCTTCAGGCCGGCTTCGATGCGCTTGGCGATGACAATTTCGCCTTCGCGCGTCAGCAGCTCGACCGTGCCCATTTCGCGCATGTACATACGCACCGGGTCGGTCGTGCGGCCGAATTCGGAGTCAACCGTTGACAGCGCGGCTTCGGCTTCTTCCTCAGCCTCTTCTTCCGTTGTGACGGAAGGCGCGTTGTCGTTCAGGAGCAGCGTTTCAGCGTCCGGCGCCTGCTCGTACACGGCAACGCCGATGTCGTTGAGCGTGGCGACCAACGTTTCCAGCGACTCCACGTCGACCATGTCGTCGGGGAGGTGGTCGTTGATTTCGGCGTAGGTCAGGTAGCCGCGCGATTTGCCCAGCTTGATCAGCGCCTTGAGCTTCTGGCGGCGAGCCTCGAGCTCTTCTTCCGAACCACCTTGCTGCGAAGCAGCAAACTCCTTGAGCAGGGCTTTTTCCTTGGCCTTGCGGTCACGGGCCTTCAGCTTGTCGGTTTTCGGTGCCGGAGCGGCGGGGGTGTCAAATTCTTCAGTCACGTCCGTGCTGCTGTCATCGTCTGCCTGCGTTTCTGCTTTGGGCTTGCGGCCGCGCTTTTTGGGCTCGGCTGCTGCTTCGGCGCGAGGCGCAGGAGGAGTTGTGGGGGTGGCCTCTGCCTGGGCGGTGCGCTTGGTGTCTTCCGCGGTTGCCTTGGCTGGCTTGGCTGCGGTGCTGGTACGAGCGGTACCCGTTTTGGTTGCGCTTGCGCTGGCAGGGGTCTGCTTGCTCTCGACTTCGGTAGCTTTCGATTTCGCCACGGTGGTTGTCTTGCCCTTGAGTGCGACTGAAGCGGCTGTTTTGCCGCCAGGTCTGGCGCTCGTGCTGATCGACGTCGAGACCTTGTCTGCAGTTGAAGACTGGATTGCGCCTTTTGCGCGCGCTGCTGCCTTGACGGGCTTGGCGGCAACAGTAATCTCGGCGGTCTGGCGCGGCTGGGCTTTCCCCGTCTTTGCCGGCGCAGTGGCCTTGACTACCGCCTGCCCCATATGGCTCCGACCATTCGCGACTTTCGCCGTTCCCGCTGCGGTCTTTCCTCCCCCGGCGCCGTGCGCCGATGAGGATCGCGTGGCAGAAACAGAAGCAGGACTGGCCTTGGAACCGGCCTTCGCGGAGGTCTTCACCTTCACCATGGGCACGCTCACTCCCCCAAAAATGGGAAAAAGGTATTGCAATCCAAACCGGCTATTCTAGCACGCCAGACCCAGCCGGTCTAAACGAAAATCGGGTTTTCGCCTGAAAAATCAAGGGGCTACCCGCAATTGCCCGCCCCAGTTAGGTTTATGCCGGGACGTGTGCGCTACACAAGCTACCGGCGGCTCGTCTCGCTTAACAGCCAGCGCATGCGCTCTTTATCGCCATCGCTGGCGTGACCGCTTTCCACCTTGCGCAGCAACATCTCAAGCTCGCGCTTGTGCGACGCAAGAAGCATCTTTTGCACGGCGCTATCGAACTCCATGGTGGCCGGCTCCAGTTCGATGTCGTCTTCGAGCACGGTCATGCGCAGTCCGGCGAAAGCCTCGGCATACGGCGTCTGGCCCAGGCGCTCGACAAAGGCACCAAAGTGCATCTCGGAGCTCGCGGCATCGCATTCGGCCAGCAACCCCGCCAATACCTCACCTTGGGGCAATTCCGGCGCCGTCAACTGGGCACGCGCATCGGCATCGAGTCGAGCGGCCAGGGCCGGATAGCGCATCAGCAGGCGCAGCAGCTTTTGCTCCAGCGCAGTTGGTGCGGTACGCGCCACACGCGGGCGCTTTTGCGTCATGCGGCCAACCTGAGCGGGGTCGCTGCGCAGGCCGCACAGCGCTTCGATATCGGCAGGGGTCGTGCCGGTCATATCGGCCAGGCCGCGCACGATCTGCAAGCGCAGACCGCCGGACGGCATCGCCGTGAGCAGCGGCTTGGCTTCGTACTGGGCGCGGGCACGACCTTCAGGCTGGCGCAGGTCGAGGTCTTCGGTCACGGCCTGCAGCAGGAAGCGCGACAGCGGCATCGCGTTGTGCACTTCGCGGGCGAAGGCTTCGGTGCCTTCTTCGCGGACGAAGCTGTCCGGATCGTGCTCGGATGGCAGGAACAGGAACTTGATCGTCTTGTTGTCGGTGGCGTGCGGCAGGCAGGCTTCCAGCGCGCGACGCGCGGCGCGGCGCCCGGCGGAATCGCCGTCAAACGAGAAGATGACGGTGTCGACCTGCCGCAGCAGTTTCTGCACGTGGATCGGCGTGCAGGCCGTGCCCAGCGTGGCCACGGCATTGGCAAACCCGAGCTGCGCCAGTGCGACGACGTCCATGTAGCCTTCGACGACCAGTACGTAGTCGAACTCGCGGATGGCGTTACGCGCCTCGAACAGGCCATACAGCTCGGTACCCTTGCTGAACAGCGGCGTCTCGGGGGAATTGAGGTATTTCGGTTCGCCCTGCCCCAGCACCCGGCCGCCAAAGCCGATCACCACGCCCTTGGTATTGCGGATGGGGAACATGATGCGATCGCGGAAGCGGTCGTAGCGGCGGTGCGAGCCGTCGGCGGCGGTCTTCTCGCTTTCGATGACAAGGCCGGCTTCGATAAGCGGCGCGGCGGTGGCGTCTTCGCGGTACGGACCGAACACGCTTTCGAGCGACTGCCAGTCGTCGGGCGCGTAGCCAAGGCCGAAGTGCGCGGCGATCTCGCCGGTCAGGCCGCGGCCCTTGAGGTACTGGATGGCGTTAGGGGCGCTGCGCAGCTGCTTGCGATAGTGCTCGCAGGCGCGGGCCATGATGTCGCCGAGTGCGACAGTCTTGGCTTGCTGCTCGGCGCGGGCGGCGGGGGGCTAGCCGCCCCGCTCTTCGGGCACCACCATGCCCACGGACTGCGCGAGGTCCTTGATGGCCTCGACGTACGACAATCCGGAAAATTCCATCAGGAAGCCGATGGCCGAGCCATGCGCGCCGCAGCCAAAGCAGTGATAGAACTGCTTGGTGGGCGACACCGAGAACGACGGCGACTTCTCGTTATGGAACGGGCACAGCCCCATGAAGTTGGCGCCGCCCTTCTTCAATTGGACGTAGCGCCCCACCACGTCGACGATGTCGACGCGGTTGAGCAGGTCGTCAATGAACGGCTGCGGGATCACGCGGGATGCGCCCCAGGGGTGCTGCGGGTGTGGAGGGGAATCAAGCGCCGGTCAGCGCGGCCTTCACGCGGGCCGAGACTTGCGTCATATCGGCACGGCCAGCCAGGGCCGGCTTGAGGATGCCCATGACCTTGCCCATGTCCTGCGGGCCGGCAGCACCGGCCTTGACCACGGCGTCACGCACAGCGGCGTCAACTTCGTCTTCCGACAGCTGCGCGGGCATGTAGATCTGCAACACAGCAATCTCAGCAGCTTCCTTGGCAGCCAGATCCTCACGGTTGGCCTGCTGGAACGCGGTGATGGAGTCCTTGCGCTGCTTGATCATCTTGTCGACCACGGCCAGCACGGCGGCATCATCAAGTTCGATGCGTTCGTCCACCTCGCGCTGCTTGATGGCGGCCTGCAGCAGGCGGATCGTACCCAGACGATCCATTTCCTTGGCGCGCATGGCGGCCTTCATGTCTTCCGTGATCTGTGCCTTCAAGGACATTCAAAAACTCCGATAAACAGCAAAACCCGCTTGGGCAGCGGCCCAGCGGGTTGCAATCTGAGAAAAGTGGATCATTGATCGTAGCACAGAACCAAAACAGTTCTAGGACCGATCGGAGGGGGATCAGCCCGCAGACGCTGCCTCACCAGCTGCCACGGCCGATGCCCATGCCCACTGGAAGTTGTAGCCGCCCAGCCACCCCGTCACGTCGACCACCTCGCCGATGAAGTACAGGCCGGGGGCAGATTGTGCCTCCATGGTGGCGGATGACAGCGCACGCGTATCGACGCCGCCGCGTGTAACTTCAGCCTTGCGGTAGCCCTCGCTGCCGGAAGGCGTCAGCTGCCAGCGGTTAAGCGCGCCGCCCAGCGTACGCAGCAGCTTGTCGGGCAAGTCGGCAATTTGCGCATGAGGATTCGCGCCATGCGTGGCGCACCATGCCTGCGCGACGCGCTCTGGCAAGCGCTGCGCCAACACCGTTCCGAGCTGCTTGCGCGAACCGGTTTTCTCCTCGCACAGCCACTGCGCGGCGTCGGTGTCCGGCAACAGGTCAATGTTCAGCGGTTGGCCGGAATTCCAGAAGCTTGAGATTTGAAGCACAGCCGGGCCAGACAAGCCGCGATGCGTGAGCAGCAAGTCTTCGCGGAACGTCGTGGCAGCGCCCTTCTTCCCCCCCTTGCCCGCGCCTGCGGGCTGCGCGACCGTCACATCCACCTCCATCGACACACCAGACAGCGCCGAAAACGGTGCCCAATGCTCGGCGTTGAACGTGAGCGGCACCAGCGCCGGGTGCGTCTCGACAATCTTCAGCCCGAACTGCCGCGCAATGCGATAGCCAAAATCTGTCGCGCCAATCTTCGGGATGGACAAGCCTCCCGTGGCGATCACCAGCTTGCCGGCGATGATCTCGCCCGCGCTGGTCGATAGACGGTAGGCATCGCCATCTTTGCTCACTTCAGCGATCGAGCAGCCGGTGCGCCAGACGACGTTGCCCTTCTCGCACTCGGCTTCGAGCATGCGGATGATGTCTTCCGCGCTGTCGTCGCAGAAAAGCTGGCCTTTGTGCTTCTCGTGGTACGGGATGCGGTAGCTGGAGACGAGGCTGATGAAATCCTGTGCCGTGTACCGCGCCAGCGCCGAGCGGCAGAAATGCGGGTTATTCGACAGGTAGTTGGCTGGCCCCGCGTTGACGTTGGTGAAGTTGCAGCGCCCGCCGCCGGAGATGCGAATCTTCTCGGCCAGCTTGGTCGCGTGGTCGATCAGCACTACGCGCGCGCCGCGCTGCCCGGCCACAGCCGCGCACATCATCCCGGCCGCGCCCGCGCCGATCACCGCTACATCGCACCGCATCATGATCGCCGCGCCGCCTTATTCTTGAGGAAACCGCGCATTTTAACTTGTGCTATCTTCAGCGGCCTTCCCATTCCTCACCCACGCCTGCCATGCTGGTCCTCGGCATCGAATCCTCCTGTGACGAAACCGGTGTCGCCCTGTACGACACGGCCGACGGCCTGCGCGCGCATGCGCTGTATTCGCAGATCGCCATGCACCGCGAATACGGCGGCGTCGTGCCTGAGCTGGCTTCGCGCGACCACATCCGTCGCGTGATTCCGCTGCTGGAAGAAGTGCTCGGCAAGGCCGGCGCCACGCGCGCAGACATCGACGCCATCGCCTATACGAAGGGCCCGGGGCTGGCCGGTGCGCTGCTGGTCGGCGCCTCGGTGGCGAATGCACTGGCGTTTGCGCTGGGCAAGCCGCTGGTGGGCGTGCATCACCTGGAGGGGCATTTGCTTTCACCGCTGCTGGAGGCGGAGCGCCCCGAATTTCCGTTCCTGGCGCTACTCGTCTCGGGTGGGCACACGCAACTGATGCGCGTCGACGCAGTCGGCCAGTACACGCTGCTGGGCGAAACGCTCGACGATGCCGCTGGTGAAGCCTTCGACAAGACCGCCAAGCTGCTCGGCCTTGGTTATCCCGGTGGTCCGGCTGTCTCTCGCCTGGCCGAGTTCGGCAACCCGGGCGTGTTCGACCTGCCCCGCCCGATGCTGCATTCAGGCAATTTCGATTTCTCGTTCGCAGGCCTGAAGACCGCTGTGCTCACGCAGGTGCGCAAGCTCAACCTGACCGACAGCGAGGCCTGCCATCAGCCGCGTGCCGACCTGGCCCGTGCGTTTGTCGACGCCATCGTCGAAGTGCTCGTCAAGAAGACACTCCGTGCCGCACGCGAGCATGGGCTCAAGCGCATCGTCGTGGCCGGTGGCGTAGGCGCCAACCGCCAGTTGCGCGAAGGCCTGAACGCCGAGGGCAAGAAGCGCGGTCTGCGCGTCTACTACCCCGACTTGCAGTTCTGCACAGACAACGGCGCGATGATCGCCTTTGCCGGCGCGATGCGGCTCCAAGCCGATCCCTCGCAAGTGCAGGACGGCTACGGCTACGGCGTCACGCCGCGCTGGGATCTGGAAGACATTCGCATCCCCCACGCATCACGCGCATGAAAAAAGCCGCTCGGTTGAGCGGCTTTTTTCGTTACTGCGCCATCAATTACTTGTCGAGACGCTTGTCGCGCTCGATCAGCGCATAGGCGCTGTGGTTGTGAATCGACTCGAAGTTCTCGGCTTCCAGCGTGTACGCGACGATGCGGTCGTCCTGGTTCAGGCGCATGGCGATGTCGCGCACCAGGTCTTCCACGAACTTCGGGTTTTCGTAAGCACGCTCGGTCACGAACTTCTCGTCCGGACGCTTGAGCAGGCCCCACAGTTCGCACGAGGCTTCTTCTTCCGCCATGCGGATCAGCGACTCAACCGGCGTATCGGCAGCCAGCTCGGCGTCGATCGTGATATGCGAGCGCTGGTTGTGCGCGCCGTACTGCGAGATCTTCTTCGAGCACGGGCACAGGCTCGTCACCGGCACCAGCGCCTTGACGCGGACCTTGGTGTGACCGTCGCGCACTTCGCCGATCATCGTCACTTCATAGTCCATCAGCGACTGCACGCCCGACACCGGGGCTGTCTTGCTGACGAAATACGGGAAATGGACTTCGATGCGGCCGGCGTCGGCTTCGAGCTTTTCCAGCATCTTTTCCAGCAGGAGCTGGAATTGGGCCAGATTCAGCGGCTCGCGCTCTTCTTCAAGCAGCGCGACGAAGCGCGACATGTGCGTGCCCTTCTGGTCGGCAGGCAGATGCACATCCAGGTTGTACGTGCCGACGGTGTTCTGCACGCCCGACGGGGTCTGCAGCGACATCGGGTAACGCACGCCACGCACGCCCACGCGTTGAATCGGGATCTGGCGGGTGTCGTGGCTGGACTGCACATCCGGCATCGCAAAAGCCGGGTTCATATCGTTCATGATCGGTTTCCTTTACGGTCGCCCGGCCATCGCAGTCGGCCGGAACGCAACGAGTGTGAAACCGCGGAATCTGGCTGACGGTGACCACTCCTCAAGTGATCTGATCAACCCATCCCGCGACTGCGCACACAATTTACAAATTGGACTGGCGGAGTGTAAGGGAAATTTCCTACCTCTGCAGTCAACTACTCAAACCCGCATGCGCTATGCGGGTGATTGAATCTGCCTATCACGCAAACGCAAGGTGACTCAGGCGACACGCGGTGCCGCTGCCCGCGGCTGCACATCAAAGCGCTCACGAATGGAAGCAAGGATGCCGTTGGCATCCAACCCGCATTGCGCCAGCAGCGCCGCGTGGTCTCCGTGGTCGACAAAGCGGTCGGGCAGGCCCAGTTGCAGCACGGGCGTTGCCACACCGGCGGCAGCCAGTGCTTCCACGCAGGCGCTGCCGGCGCCGCCCATCACGCAGCCCTCTTCCACCGTGACGATGTAATCGTGCGTGCGCGCCATTTCCAGCACGCAGGCCACGTCGAGCGGCTTGACGAAGCGCATGTTGACGATGCTCGCATCCAGACGCTCCGCTGCAGCAGAAGCCGGCGCAACCATCGAACCGAATGCCAGGATCGCGACGCGCTGCCCTGCCGGAGCCGTTGATGCGCGGCGCACCTCGGCCTTGCCCAGCGGCAGCGGTTCGAGCGTTGGCTGCACCGTGACACCCGTGCCTGCACCGCGCGGATAGCGCACCGCCGTCGGGCAGTCCTGCGCAAACGCTGTGCTCAGCAGTTGACGACATTCGTTCTCGTCCGCCGGCGTCATCACCATCATATTGGGGATGCAACGCAGGTAGGCGATGTCATAGGCACCGGCATGCGTGGCGCCATCCGCACCGACCAGGCCGGCGCGATCCAGCGCAAACACCACCGGCAGGTTCTGCAGCGCCACATCGTGGATCAACTGGTCATAGCCGCGCTGCAGGAACGTCGAATAGATGGCAACGACAGGCTTTAGGCCTTCGCACGCGAGGCCACCGGCAAACGTCACGGCGTGCTGCTCGGCAATGCCAACGTCGTAGTAACGATCCGGAAAACGCCGCTCGAACTCCACCATGCCGGAGCCCTCGCGCATGGCGGGCGTGATACCGACAAGGCGCTTGTCAGCGGCAGCCATGTCGCACAGCCAGTTGCCGAACACCTGCGTGTACGTCACCTTGGCCGGGCGCGTGGCCGGCTTGATGCCCTCTTGCGGATTGAACTTGCCCGGGCCGTGATAGAGGATCGGGTCGGCCTCGGCCAGCTTGTAGCCCTGGCCTTTCTTGGTGACCACGTGCAGGAACTGCGGCCCGCCGCCTTCCAGCGCGCGCTTGCGGATATTCTGCAGCGTCGGCACGAGTGACTCGAGATCGTGTCCGTCAATCGGGCCGATGTAGTTGAAGCCGAACTCCTCGAACATCGTGGCCGGCACAAACATGCCCTTGGTGTGTTCCTCGAAGCGCTTGGCAAATTCGAGCACCGGCGGCGCCACCGACAGCAGCTTCTCCACGCCCTTCTTGGTGGCGGCGTAGAACTGGCCGCTCATGAGACGCGCAAGGTAACGGTTGAGCGCCCCCACCGGCGGCGAGATCGACATGTCGTTGTCGTTGAGCACCACAACCAACGGCAGGTTCTTGTAGATGCCCGCATTGTTCATGGCCTCGAAGGCCATGCCGGCGGTCATGGCGCCGTCGCCAATCACGGCAATGGCGACGCGGTCTTCGCCGTTGGTCTTGGCGCCCAGGGCCATGCCCAGCGCAGCGGAGATCGACGTGGACGAGTGCGCCGTGCCGAACGTGTCGTAAGGACTCTCGCTGCGGCGCGGGAAGCCGGAAATACCATCGAGCTGACGCAACGACCCCATCTGCTCGCGGCGACCAGTCAGGATCTTGTGCGGATAGCTCTGGTGGCCAACATCCCACACGATGCGGTCTTCCGGCGTGTTGAAGACGTAGTGCAGCGCGATGGTCAGCTCGACCGTGCCCAGGTTCGACGACAAATGGCCGCCCGTCTGCGAGACGGAATCGAGCACGAAGGCTCGCAGCTCGCTGGCCAGGGGGCCGAGCTGGCGGCGGTCCAGTCGGCGCAGGTCGGCCGGATCGTCGATGGTTTTCAGAAGTTCGTACGTCATGTGGGACCGCCGCTCAGGCGTTTTGGCGTTGGGCTCTACCCCCAACGCAATGTTGTTCAGTGGCCACGCCGCACGATCAAGTCGGCCATCTCGGCCAACCGAACGGTACGTGCCTCGCCCAATTCTCGGGCGAGCTGTGTAACCGCCGCACCCGCAGCAGCGTGCAGCTCATTGGCCAGTGCCCGGGCCTTGTCCAACCCGAGGATGGACACATAGGTCGGTTTGTCGTTGGCCTCGTCCTTGCCGGCAGTCTTGCCCAGCGTCGCGGTATCGGCCGTCACGTCGAGGATATCGTCGACCACTTGGAACGCCAGGCCGACGGCACCCGCGTAAGCATCTACCTGCTCCAGCGCCGCGGCATTCGCGCCGGCACACAGCGCCCCCATGCGCAGACTGGCACGCAGCAGTGCACCGGTCTTCATGCGGTGCATTGCCTCCAGTGCTTCTTGCGACAGCGCAATGCCTACGCTCTGCAGATCGATTGCCTGACCACCCGCCATACCCAGCGAACCCGACGCACGCGCCAATTCGCCCACCAGCACCGCACGGGTCGCGGGGTTTACTGCGCCCAGCTCAGCCAGCACGATAAAGGCCTGTGTCTGCAGCGCATCCCCCACCAGCAACGCCGTCGCTTCATCATAGGCGCGATGCACGGTCGGACGGCCGCGGCGCAGGTCGTCGTCGTCCATGCAGGGCATGTCATCATGGACCAGCGAATAGGCGTGGATCATCTCCACCGCACAGCTCACGCCATCGAGTGCTTCGGGCGACGCCTCGCCCAATGCGCCGGCAGCATGCGCTAGCAGCGGGCGCACGCGCTTGCCGGCACCTAGCGTGGCGTAGCGCATGGCAGCATGCAGGCGTTGCGGCACCACGGTTTCGGCCGGCAAAGCGCGCTCCAGTGCGGTTTCCGTCCGTGCGACCACGGACGTCATCCATTGGACGAACTCGGATTGGACCTGCGCGCTCATGCACCGCCCTGTTCGTTCGTGTTGCTGTCGTCGGCCAGCGGTTTCAGGGCGTCGCCGTCGAGCACACGGACCTGCTGCTCAACGCGCTCCAGCACCTGCTGGCAATACTTGACCAGTTCGGCCCCGCGGCGATACGCCGCAAGCGAGGCCTCCAGTGGCAGTTCGCCCGATTCCATGCTGGCAACGAGGGTTTCGAGTTCGGCCATGGCTGCTTCATAGGAAGCCGGCGTGGCGGATGGGGAGGCGGACGCGTCGCTCGAAGCAACGCCTGGGGCACGGGGCATGCCAGTTGTGAATCAGAAAAGGACAATCCGCCATTTTACGGCAATTCCGCGTGCGTTCTGCGCACATTGCGCAAGGCGCCGGACAGCGGTTTGCAGCCATGCGCAGGGGAGGCACCCGGCTGACAACCCTCTGACTGACAGCCGAAAGATGTCGAAAATCAGGGACTTATCTAATCCCCTGGGGTACAATCGCCCCCTTTCCTCCAAAGGCCGGAGTGGCGCTGCGCCGTTCCGCATGGTGGTTTGGGTCTGTTGGCCCATCAAACGTATGGTCGTTGGCCCAAGCGGGGGCCGACAGCGCTCGTTTCCTATCTCAACAGACCCTGGCGACCTGCCGATGGCGTCCTTTCCCAAATCGAATTTTTCATCGAATTTTTCGATGGTTGGGTTGTTCACTACTTTCACCGTTATTGGGAGTGGGGATAATGTCCAATCTCAGCGCCGCACTGAACCTGGTGCCGTCTGAAACCCAGTTGCCCGTCTCTGCCTACTTTGACGAGGCGCTGTATCAAACTGAAATCGAACGTCTGTTCAAGCATGGCCCGGGTTATGTCGGCCATGAGTTGATGGTTCCGGAAGTCGGCGACTATCACACGCTTGCCGCCGAGGCCGAAGGCCGCGTGCTGGTGCGCAATCCGAACGGCGTCGAACTGCTCTCCAACGTGTGCCGGCATCGGCAGGCAATCATGCTCAATGGGCGCGGCAATGCCCAGAACATCGTCTGCCCGCTGCATCGCTGGACATACGATCTCCAGGGCGACCTGCTCGGCGCGCCGCACTTCGAGCGGCAACCGTGCGTGCACCTATCGCGCTCGCCGCTGCAGAACTGGAACGGCCTGCTGTTCGAGGGCAAGCGCGACGTGCGCGAAGACCTCGCTCGCCTGGGCGTGGCGCGCGACCTCGACTTCTCGGGCTACATGCTCGACCACGTCGAGGTGCACGAGTGCAACTACAACTGGAAGACCTTCATCGAGGTGTACCTCGAGGACTACCACGTCGTGCCCTTCCACCCGGGTCTCGGCCAGTTCGTCTCGTGTGACGACCTGGAATGGGAATTCGGTGAGTGGCACAGCGTGCAGACGGTCGGCCTCCACGCTGGCTTGCGCAAGCCTGGCACGCCCACGTACCAGAAGTGGCATGACGCCGTACTGCGCTTCAACAACGGCGAGATGCCCAAGTACGGCGCGGTGTGGCTGACGTACTACCCGAACGTGATGGTCGAGTGGTATCCGAACGTGCTGGTGGTCTCAACGCTGCATCCGATGGGCCCGAACAAGACGCGCAATGTGGTCGAGTTCTACTACCCGGAAGAGATCGTCCTGTTCGAGCGCGAGTTCGTCGAGGCCGAGCGTGCCGCCTATATGGAAACCTGCATCGAGGACGACGAGATCGCCGAGCGCATGGACGCCGGCCGCTTGGCACTGATGAAGCGCGGTGTAAGCGAAGTCGGCCCCTACCAGTCGCCCATGGAAGACGGCATGCAGCACTTCCACGAGTGGTATCGACGTGTCATGAATTACTGAAGGTAGGCATCTGCCGCCTTCCGCGTCACAATACGAACGGTGCGGCCCGCGTGGCCCGCACCGTTTTTTTTCGCCCTCCCTCGCCATGTCCGCCGATACCACCACCGCAGTCAACGACACGGCCGCCCAGACGGTCGACAGTTCCTCACGCCAATCGCTGTGGATGATTCTTGCGGCATTCGCTTTCTCGGCGATGGGCGTGTGCGTCAAGCTCGCCTCTGCGCACTACAGCACGGGCGAGATCGTCTTCTACCGCAGCATCATTGGCGTCTTGCTGATGGGCGCGATCCTGCAACGCTCCGGGCAAGGCATCCGCACGCCGTATTTCCTGTCGCACATCAAGCGCAGCGTGTTTGGGGTGACCTCGCTGCTGCTGTGGTTCACCTCCATCAGCCTGCTGCCGCTGGCCACCGCCATGACGCTGAATTACATGTCGCCGGTGTGGATTGCACTCATCATCGGCGCGGGCGCGGCGCTGGCCGGTAAGCCCGGCGGGGCGGACCGACGTATGGTGGTGGCCATCGTCATGTCATTCGTGGGGGTGGTCTGTCTTCTGCAACCGAGCGTGGGCGGATCGCAACTTGCGCTTGCCGGCGGCATGATCGGCCTCGTCTCAGGGGTGTTCACGGCGCTGGCGTATGTAGAGGTGCGCCAACTCGGTGACCTGGGTGAAAACGAAGCACGCATCGTGTTCTATTTTTCGTTGCTGAGCGCCATCGCCGGTGGCGTATGGATGCTCATCGACGGCGCGCAATCGCACACATGGTCTGGTGCCGGCCTGCTGCTGGCCGTAGGCCTCCTGGCCACGCTCGGACAGACGTCAATGACGCGCGCCTACAAGCGCGGCAACACACTATTGACCGCCAACCTGCAGTACACCGGCATCGTCTTTGCGAGCGGCTGGGGGATGTTGCTGTGGAACGATCACCTGAACGCGCTATCGTGGCTGGGCATGGCCCTCATCATTGGTAGCGGCATCGTCACCACCGTCATGCGCGCCCGGCAGTCGGGTGCCGAAAACCCAACCCCGCAGACAGCCGTGTCCGGACCAGAAGCTGAGATTCACCCGGAAGTTTGATTGCTAGTCGCCCCTGGAGATTGCTGATATGAGCGAACGCGCTCGCTACGCCACCCTGATGACCGCTGCGCAACTGGCCGCGCTGCAGCAAAGCGCGCCAAACACGCTAGTCATCGTCGATTGCAGCTTTGATCTCGCCAACCCGGCCGCCGGGCGCGATGCGTACCACGCCAGCCATATTCCGGGCGCGTTCTACCTGCACCTGGACAACGAACTGTCCGGCCCCAAAACCGGCACCAACGGCCGGCACCCGCTGCCCGATGCCGATGCGCTGGTTGCACGCCTGCAGGCACTGGGCGTGAACGACGACACGCAGGTTGTCGCCTATGACCGGCAGGGCGGCATGTACGCCGCGCGCCTGTGGTGGCTGCTGCGCTGGGTCGGCCACGCCGATGTGGCTGTGCTGGATGGCGGCCTGCAAGCGTGGGAAGCCGCGCACTACCCCGTCAACAAGATCGTGCCCGACGAGCCGCAGCTCAACGCCACACCCGGCAAGCTGACACGCAAGCCGTCGCTCGCGGCGTTGGTCAATGCCGACATCGTGCAGAAATACCTGGGACACACCGACAAGCCTGTCATCGATGCGCGTGCGCCGGATCGCTACCGCGGCGAGAACGAAACGCTGGACCCTGTCGGCGGCCACATCCCCGGCGCACGCAACCGTTTCTTCCGCGACAACCTGCAGGCCGACGGCACCTTCAAATCGGCCGAACAGCTGCGCGCCGACTTTGCTGCCGTGCTGGCCGGCGCCAAGCCCGCCGATACGATGCTGCAATGCGGCTCAGGCGTGACCGCCTGCCACAACGCGCTGGCCATGGAGATTGCCGGCCTGACCGGTGCCGCCCTTTACGCCGGCTCGTGGAGCGAATGGTGCAGCGATCCGGCACGCCCGGTGGCAACGGGGCCGAACCCATAGTGGGCACATCTCGCAGGTAGCAAAAAGCCCGGCATTCACCGGGCTTTTTGTTGGGCGCTAGCGATGCGTCAGTGCGCATGGCCATGCAGGCCATTGGTCAGCAGGAAAATCATCAGGACACCTGCTGCGATCAGCGCAACCTGGATCGCAGATTCCTGCTTGCGCGGCCGGCGCTTCATTTGCGGCATCAGATCACAGACAGCGATGTAGATGAAGCTGCTGGAGGCCACCACCAGCACGTACGGAATCCACGAGGTCAGGCGATCCAGCAGGTAGTAGCCGAGCACCGCCCCCACCAGCGCGCAGACGCTGCAGATCAGGTTGTAGACAAAGGCACGGGTCTTGGAGAAACCTGCGTTGAGCAGCACCATGAAGTCGCCGATCTCCTGCGGGATCTCGTGCGCTGCAATTGCGAGCGCGGTAACGATGCCGACTTTGGTGTCGGCGAGGAACGCGGCGGCAATAACGATGCCATCGGAAAAATTGTGCAGGCCATCCCCCACCAGGATCATCATGCCGCTGCGGCCAGCTTCCTGGCGATCATGTCCGTGGTGATGGCCGTGCCCATCGCCCTCGTGGTGGTGCGAGTGGCGGATTAGCGAAATTTTCTCGAGCAGGAAGAACCCCAGCAGCCCGGCCAGCAACGTGGCGAACAGTGCATGTGTGTTCGGCTCAATGCCGTTGTGTGCCTCAAAGGCCTCAGGCAACGAGTGCAACAGCGATGTCGCCAGCAGCACGCCAACGGAGAAGCTGACCATGCGATCGACCACGCGCGACAGCACGGTGAGCGACAGCACGGCAGCGCCCGCCATACTGCCAATGCCGGACAATGCGGTCGCCAGAAGAATGCCTAACAGAGTGGTATCGAGGGTCATGCCAAGGGTGACGCCGCAGATGACGCTATCAGCGCCAACAAACGCAACAGAGTTGCAAGAAGAGGCGCATTGTATGCCCCTTTGTGAACCTTTGCCAGCACAGCCAAAAAGAGAGAAGGCCCACGTGGGGCCTTTCTTGCTGGAAGGACGAAGCGCCTACTCCTACTCGACGCCGTGGTCCTTGAACCAGGCGATGCACTTCTTCCAGCCGTCTTCCGCATCGGCCTTCACATAGCTGGGCCGGTAGTCGGCATGAAATGCGTGTCCCGAATTCGGATAGACGATGATGCGCGACGCATGCGCCTTGGGGTTCTTGGATGCCTCCAACGCTGTCTTCAGGGCGTTGACGGAGTCCTGCGTAATACCCGTGTCCTTGGCACCGTACATGCCGAGTACAGGGGCCTTGAGTTCGTCCACTTTGTCGATCGGGAACACAGGTTGCAGCGGCGTCGGATTGCCCCTTGGCTGACCGTACCACACCACTGCGGCACGGATGTCGGTGCTGTGCTCGGCAAACAGCCAGGTTTGGCGCCCACCCCAGCAGAACCCGGTGATGCCAATGCGCGCCGGATCGCCGCCGTTCTGCTTGACCCACGCAACCGTTGCGTCCAGATCACCACTGACCTGCGTGTCGGGCACCTTGGAGATGATCTTCTCCTGCAGCTCGCTGATCGTCGCAATCGACTGCGGATCGCCCTGCCGTACGAACAGTTCGGGGGCGATGGCCAGATAGCCGAGCTTGGCGAAACGCCGGCAGATGTCAGCGATGTACTCATGCACGCCAAAGATCTCGCTGACGACGATCACCACCGGCAGCTTGGTCTTGCCCTCGGGTTGGGCACTAGGTTGGGCACGATACGCTGGCATCTTGAAATCGCCGACGGGCACAGTCACCTCGCCCGCCGTCAGACCGTTGAAGTCCGTCTTGATGGCCTGCGCCGACACGGGCAGCACCGCTGCGGCAAACGCCGAACCCAGCGCTGTCTTCATGAAGCCGCGGCGGTCAAAGTTGCGGCCCGGCACCAGACTTTCCACTTCTGCATCCAGCTGCATCGCACTCTCCTAGCGCCCGAAGGCGGTGACGGTGAACGAAGCGGCTAGTCTACCGAAGCAAACCCATCGGTGCCGAGTAACGTGCTGTGTCGTGCAGCGCGGTGTTCAGTGCAGCTTGACACGCGGATTGGTCTTGCTGCGCAGCCAGTGCGTGACAGTGTCGAGCGCCATGCGCACCCAGCCGTGCAGCGCCAGCACGTGCATGCGATACAGCGACGTGTACATCAGCCGCGCCATCAGGCCTTCGATGAACATTGAGCCCCCGATCAGCCCACCCATCAGGCTGCCGACCGCGCTGAAGTGCCCGAGCGACACCAGCGAGCCCAGGTCCTTGAATGCGAACGGCCCGACCGGCTTGCCTTCCAGACGGCTGCGCAGCGCGTTATACAGATACGTTGCCTGCTGGTGCGCCGCCTGTGCACGCGGGGGCACGCTGGTCGACGCCTCGGGCCACGGGCAGCTCGCGCAATCGCCGAAGGCGTAGATCGAATCATCGCCCTCCACCTGCAGCGTGCGCGACACGACCACCTGCCCCAACTTGTTGACCGGCAGTCCCAACTCGCCCAGCACCGAAGGCGCGCGGATGCCCGCCGCCCACACGGTCAGGTCGGCCGGGATGGACTTGCCGCTGGCAGTATTGACCGCATTGGCCGTCACCTCGGTCACGCGTTCGCTGGTGATGACATCCACATCGAGCTTATGCAGCAGATCGGTAGTCGCAGCGGAAATGCGCTCCTTGAGCACCGGCAGAATGCGCGGCCCGCCCTCAATCAGGTGGATGCGGATGTCGTGGCGCGGGTCCATCTTGTGCAAGCCATAGGCGGCCAACACGTGCGCCGTGTTGCGCAGCTCGGCCGACAGCTCAACGCCCGTGGCACCCGCACCGACGATGGCGATGTCCACCTGCGGGCGGGCATCGCCCACGCCATTCTGCGCGCGCATGCACGCGGAAATGAGCTTGCGGCGGAAACGCTCGGCCTGCCATGCGGTATCCAGTGCGATGGCGTGCTCGGCAGTGCCCGGCACACCAAAGAAATGCGTCACGCTGCCGATGGACAGCACGAGCACGTCGTAAGCGAGGGCGCGCTCGGGCAGCACCTCGGTGCCGTCGGCGTCCAGACTACCGGAAACGGTGATGGTCTTGGCGGCCCGGTCGAGCCCTTTCAGCTCACCCTGCTGGAACTCGAAGCCGTGCCAGCGCGCCTGCGCGGCGTATTCGAGCTGGTGGGTGTTCGGGTCCATGCTACCGGCGGCGACTTCGTGCAGCAGCGGCTTCCAGATATGGGTCGGGTTACGGTCAACCAGCACGACTCGCGCGCCACCGCGCTTGCCAAGCTTGTCGCCCAGGCGCGTTGCCAGCTCCAATCCGCCAGCGCCGCCGCCAACCACTACGATGCGCGGTCCGCCCGCGCCATCTGTCTGCCCTGCCATATCGTTCTCCTGAAGCCTTTGAATCTTTGCGATCACACCATCGTTCAGATGCAGTCTGCTGCATTGCAAAACTCGCCGCAACCCCAGGCAGTCAGATATGACAGATCATCGAATGCGCATGCCACGGGCTTCCGCAGCCTGCCTTGGCAAGAAAAGCCGCGCCACGCCTAATGGCGCGGCTAGGCAGTCAAGGCATCAATGCGCCTCTTCCCAGTTGGCCCCCACCCCCACTTCGGCCACCAGCGGCACGCGCAGCGTCGCAACGCCGCACATCAGTTCAGGCAGGCGCTCGCGCACCACGGCCAGTTCGGCTTGCGGCACCTCGAGCACCAGTTCATCGTGCACCTGCATGACCAGTCGCGAGCGCATCGCCTCGGCTTCCAGCCAGCCCTGCACGGCTAGCATCGACAGCTTGATGAGGTCAGCCGCCGTGCCCTGCATGGGCGCGTTGATGGCCGCACGCTCGGCGGCCTGGCGGCGCGGGCCGTTGCCTCCGTTGATATCGGGCAGCCACAGGCGGCGACCGAAGACGGTTTCCACGTAGCCGCGCTCGCGGGCAGTCTGGCGCGTCTCGTCCATGTAGCGCGCCGCGCCGGGGTAGCGGGCGAAGTAGCGGTCAATATAGAGCTTGGCGGCATCGCGGCCGATGCCCAGGTTGCTGGCCAGCCCGAACGCGCTCATACCGTAGATCAAGCCAAAGTTGATGACCTTGGCCACGCGGCGCTGGTCGGCAGTCACTTCCAGCGGCGTCACGTTGAACACCTCGGCAGCCGTGGCGCGGTGCACGTCTTGGCCTTCCTGGAACGCACGCAGCAGGCCTTCATCCTGCGACAGATGGGCCATGATGCGCAGCTCGATCTGGGAATAGTCGGCCGAGACGATCACGCTGCCTTCCGGCGCAATAAACGCCTCACGGATACGTCGCCCTTCTTCCGTGCGCACCGGAATGTTCTGCAGGTTCGGATCGGTTGAAGCCAGGCGCCCGGTAACCGCCGTGGCCTGGCCGTAAGTCGTGTGAACCCGACCGGTGTTCGGGTTCACCATCTTCGGCAGCTTGTCTGTGTAGGTGGACTTGAGCTTGGCCAGGCCCCGGTAGTCGAGCAGCAGCTTCGGCAGCGGGTAATCCTCCGCCAGCTTCTGCAGTACCTCTTCGTCGGTCGATGGCGCGCCGCTGGCGGTCTTCTTGATGACCGGCAACTTCATCTGGTTGAAGAAGATCTCGCCAATCTGCTTGGGGGAGCTCAGGTTGAACGGTTGGCCGGCCAGCGCGTGCGCCTCCGTCTCAAGCTCCAGCAAGCGCTGGCCGATTTCGGTGCTCTGCTTGGCAAGGCGCTCACCGTCGATCAGCACGCCGTTGCGCTCCATCTTCTGCAGCACGATGGAGGTCGGCATTTCGATCTGCTCGTAGACGTAGTCCAGCTTGTCGTCAGCCTCCACCTTCGGGAACAACGCGCGGTGCAAACGCAGCGTGATATCAGCGTCTTCAGCAGCGTATTCAGTGGCACGATCGAGCGGCACTTCGTCAAAGCCAATCTGCGAGGCGCCCTTGCCACACACTTCCTCGTAGGTGATGGTCTTCAGCTGCAGTACGCGTTCGGCCAGCGCGTCCATGCCATGATTGCGGTGGGATTCGAGCACGTACGACTGCAACATCGTGTCGTGCTGGATACCGCGCAACGCGATGCCGTGGTTGGCAAACACATGCGCGTCGTACTTCAGATGCTGACCAACCTTTTTTGAGGCGTCGTCTTCCAGCCAGGTTTTCATGCGCGCAAGCACGGCATCGCGTGAGAGCTGCGCTGCTGCATCCAGCCCCGCCACATCCGGCCCGCGATGCGCAACCGGGATGTAGCACGCCTGCCCTGGTGTGACCGATAGCGAAATGCCAACCAGTTGCGCCAGCATCGGATCAATCGAGGTCGTCTCGGTATCGATACAGACGAGGTCTGCTTCATCCAGCCTCTGCATCCAGGATTCAAGCTGCGCTTCGGTGGTCACCGTCTCGTACTTCACCTCCTGGGGCGCCGCTTCAACGTCAAACAGGCTGGCCTGCTGTTGTGCGGCAGCATTGTCTGCATAGTTCTTGACGGGCGTTGCGGCTTTACGTGCGCTGCCTACGCTGCGCGTATCGGGCAGCGCCTCACCAGACGCCTCGCGCAGCCAGGTCTTGAAGCCGTAGCGCGAGAAGAAATCGACCAGCTCGCTCTTGTCTTCACCGCCGTCAATCAGCGCATCGAACGTCGGCACTTCCTTGGACAGATCGCAATCGAGCTTTACCGTCAGCAGCTCTCGGCCCTTGGGCAGCCACTCCAGCGTGTTGCGCAGGTTCTCGCCCACCACGCCTTTGATCTCAGCCGCGCGAGCCATGACGTTGTCGAGCGTGCCGAATTCGGTCAGCCACTTCACCGCCGTTTTCGGGCCCACCTTGGGCACGCCGGGCACGTTATCGACCGTGTCGCCAATCAGAGAGAGATAGTCGACGATGCGCTCGGGTGGCACGCCAAACTTGGTTTGCACACCGGCCGGGTCAAGCGTCTCGTTGGTCATCGTGTTGACCAGCGTGACGTGGTCACTCACCAGTTGCGCAAGGTCCTTGTCGCCGGTGGAGACGATGGTTCTTACGCCTTCCCGTGTCGCCCGTTCAGCCAGGGTGCCGATCACATCATCGGCCTCCACGCCCTCAACCACCAGGATGGGCCAGCCCAGCGCGCGCACGGCTTCGTGAATGGGTTCGATCTGCGCGCGCAGATCATCCGGCATGGGCGCGCGATGCTCTTTATAGGCGGGATACAGATCGTCGCGGAACGTCTTGCCTTTGGCGTCGAAAACGCAAGCGCTATACTTGGCCGGGTAGTCGCTGCGCAATTTGCGCAGCATATTCACGATGCCGTAGATGGCCCCCGTAGGAAACCCTTCTCCGTTACGCAAGTCGGGCAGTGCGTGATAAGCACGGTACAGATAACTCGAGCCATCGACGAGCAACAGCGTTTCTTGACTTTCCGACATTCCCATGGACTCTAAAGTGAATGGAACGCCCGAGAGCGTTTCCAACAATGGCGCTTCCGCTGAAGGCGGCGTGGCGAAGCAGGCTGCTGGTGCATCCACGGCTGACATGGACGTCAACGTGACGGTGGGTGCGGACCGTACTGTGGAGATTGCCTCCACCAAATCCGACGCTGCACAAGGCCGCACCGACCGCAAGATGATCCCCAGCCTGCGGGCACTTGCCGATGAAGAACGCGCTACCGCAAAGAAAGCGCGCGCCTCCTGGCAGATGTTCACGATTATGGCAGAGTTCATCGAGGCGACCGAGTACCTCTCGGAGATCCGTCCGGCCGTCTCGATCTACGGCAGCGCGCGCCTGCGCGAGGATTCGCCGTATTACGAACGCACGATCGAAATCGCCCGGCTGTTCTCGGATGCGGGCTTCGCAGTCATCTCCGGCGGCGGCCCCGGCATCATGGAAGCAGCCAACAAGGGCGCGCACGCCGGCAAGTCGGCCAGCGTCGGCTTGAACATCGAATTGCCGCATGAACAGCAAGGCAATCCGTATCAGGACATTTCGATGCGGTTCCGCCATTTCTTCACACGCAAGGTCACCTTCGTGAAGAACTCCGACGCGTTCATCGTCATGCCGGGCGGTTTCGGTACGCTCGATGAACTGGCAGAAGTGCTCACGCTCGTGCAGACCGGTAAATCGCGCAGCGTGCCGGTGGTCATGTTCGGCAGCCACTTCTGGAAGGGACTGCTGGACTGGTTCCGCTTCACGCTGCTGCCCATGGGCCTGATTGCCGAACACGACCTCGACATCATGCGCATCGTCGACGAACCGAAAGATGCGCTCGACGCCGTCTACGAGTTCTACGAAAAGCGCGAAGGCACCTCGCCGATTCCGCCCAAGGAAGAGATGTTCTATCTGTGACCTTGGGTGTGACATTCAGCGCCATCCAGATGGACGATGGTGGGATGGCCGGACTGCTAGAATGTAGGGTCCCGGATCACTCGCTGGAGTCCATCATGGATTCGCCGCTTCACCCGCCTGCCGCCCGTCGTTTTTCTGCCTCCGCACGCCTGATGCGCCACGCGGGGCTGGCCGCGGGTGCCGCCCTCTGCCTAGCCCTGCCTGTGCACGCTGAAGTGACGCAGGACAGCGCCGGCCTGGACTTGCCTGACGTCAAGGCCATCAACAACCAGCCGCTGTCCAAGCCGACCAAAGGTGCGATCCACAACGAAGCCGCCAAGCCGAGCTTCGAGTACCGCGACAACGACGGTACGCAGGTCGAGGAATACCGTTTCCAGAAAGGCCAAGCGCCGGACATCCATGTCAAATCCGGCATGGGCACGTCCTACAACCTGAGCAAGCCTGAAGACAGCTCGCCGCGCATTCGCGAGCGCGGCGATATTGACCGCGTGCCCTCGGTCAACGTCCTGAAGTTCTGAATTCCTGCGCCCACGAGGCGCACCGGCGCGGCGATATCCGTTCACCGCGCCGCCTCCTTTCACCCGTTTCCCATTTCTGAAGCATGGCTGTTTTCACCCCGGTCTCCGACGCCGAGATCGCTCTCTGGCTGGATCAATACGATGTGGGCGCCGTGCGCGCATTTCGCGGCATCCCCTCCGGGATCGAAAACTCCAACTTCTTTCTGACCACGGAGAAAGACGGGCAAACGCACGAATTCGTGGTGACGCTGTTCGAGCGCCTGACGTTTGAGCAACTGCCGTTCTACCTGTATCTGATGCAGCATCTGGCGCAGCACGACATCAGCGTGCCGGCGCCGATTCCGGGGCGCGACGGCGAGATCCTGCGTATGCTCAACGGCAAACCGGCCACCATCGTGACGCGCCTGGCGGGCCGCTCCAACCTGGCGCCGACGGTGTCCGAGTGCGCCATCGTGGGCGACATGCTCGCGCGCATGCACCTGGCCGGGCGCGACTACACCCGGCATCAGCCCAATCTGCGCAGTCTGCCGTGGTGGAATGAAGTGGTGCCTGATGTCGTGCCGTTCGTGCACGGCGATACGCGCGCACTGCTGGAGAGCGAACTCACTCACCAGCAACACTTCTTCGCCAGTGCCGATTACGCCGCGCTGCCCGAAGGTCCGTGCCATTGCGACCTGTTCCGCGACAACGTGCTGTTCGAGCCTGCGACTGATGGGCAGCCGGAGCGCCTCGGCGGCTTCTTCGATTTCTATTTCGCCGGCGTCGACAAGTGGCTGTTCGACGTGGCGGTGACCGTCAACGACTGGTGCATCGATCTCGCCACCGGTGTGCTGGATACCGAGCGCGCGCGTGCCATGCTGCATGCCTATCACGCAGTGCGCCCTTTCACCGATGCTGAAACGCGGCACTGGCAAGACATGCTGCGCGCCGCCGCCTATCGTTTCTGGGTATCACGCCTGTGGGATTTCTACCTGCCACGTGATGCCGAACTGCTCAAGCCGCATGACCCGACCCACTTCGAGCGCGTGCTGCGCGAGCGAGTGCATGCGGCTGGGCTGACTCTGGACATTCCCGAACAATGCAACTGATCGAAGTCTCCGGCAAGCAAGGCTACGTCTGGCTGCGCCAGGGTGCGTGGCTGTTCCGCAAGAACCCGATCGGGTTTTTGCTGCTGCTGTTCATCTATCTGTTTGCCGTCAACCTGTTGATGCTGGTGGCGGCACCCATTGGCGTGTTCGCCATCCTGCTGGTCAATCCGGCCATCTTCGTGGGCTTCATGTCGGCCTGCCGCGATACGGTGGCGGGCAAGCGCGTTGGGCCAGCATCGCTCATTGCGGGCTTCCGGGCATATGGCAAGGATGCGATGCGCGGTCTGCTGAAGCTCGGCGGCATCTACGGTGTGCTGGTGCTGGTGGTCAGCGGCATCCTGATGACGATGGTGGATACCGACACGCTCATGGCGGTATTCAGCGACAAACCGCCCACCACCGAAGCCATCCGCGAGCTCTACCTGACGATGGTGATGGGCGCGGTGCTGTATATCCCGGTGGCGGTACTGTTCTGGTTTGCACCGCTGCTGGTGGCCTGGCACGGCATTCCGGTCGGCAAGGCGCTGTTCTTCAGTTGGATGGCCGTGTGGCGCAATCGCGCGGCATTCATCCTGTACGGCGCACTGGTTGGAATCCTGCTGATTGCGATTCCGCTGTTCATCGATGCGGCGTTTGCCTCAAGCGGCGCCAACAACATCGCCCCGATCATCGCTACGCCGTACCGGATTCTGGTGATGGCCGTGCTGTACTGTTCCTTCTACGCCACCTACCGCGGCTGCTTCAACGTGACGCAAGCTGCGGGTCAGACCACCGACACGACGGCCTGACCTTCACGCCTACCCGATCGACGCTCAGTTGATCGGGTCCAGCTTGGCAATGCCCAGGGCCAGGATCTTCACCCCGTGACGGTTGAATTTGATGTGGGCGCGCGCCTCGGCGCCCTCACCTTCCAGCGTCGTGATAACGCCTTCCCCGAACTTGTTGTGGAATACCGATTGGCCAACGCGAAAGCCCGTGGCCTCCGCACGCTTGGCATCGGCGTAGTTCTTGCCGGTGTCCATGCCGCCGGTCGGGCGCGTACCAGTGTAGGCGTCTTCGTCACCGCGCTCGGGGCGCTTAAACCAATCTTTGCCCCAGGCACCGCTTTCGCCTTGCGCGCGGCGCGTCGATTGATACCCCGAGTGCTGTGGCGTCAGCCACTTCAGCGTGTCTTCCGGCAGCTCGTCAAAGAACCTTGAGCGGATGTGGTAGCGGATCTGGCCATGCAGCACGCGGCTTTGCGCAAATGAGAGATACAGCCGCTCGCGCGCCCGCGTGATCGCCACGTACATCAGACGGCGCTCCTCTTCGAGGCCGTCTTTCTCCATCTGGCTGTTCTCATGTGGGAACAAACCCTCTTCCAGCCCGGTGATGAAGACCACGTGGAACTCCAGCCCCTTGGCTGCGTGCACGGTCATCATCTGCACGGCATCCTGGCCGGCCTGGGCCTGGTTGTCCCCCGCCTCTAGCGAGGCATGCGTGAGGAAGGCGACCAGCGGGGTCATTTCCGCCGGCGTTTCGTCGGTGACAAGTTCGGAAACAGTATCGGTCTCGCCGCCTTCAATGCGGATCAGCGCGTCATGGCGCACCGGCAATGCGGTGGCGATGGCATCCACGCCGTAGCCCTCTTCGGCCACGAACGCCTGCGCGGCGGTCACCAATTCCTGCAAGTTCTCGATACGGTCCTGGCCTTCCTTCTCGCCTTGGTAGTGCGTGATCAGGCCGCTGGCATGAATGACGTGCTGAACGATCTCCGGCAGCGTCATCTGGCGCGTGTCGGCACGCATCTGCTCAATCAGACGCACAAAGGCGGACAGCTTGGTCCCTGCGGCACCCGTCAGATAGGGCACCGAGGCCGCCAGCGAAATGCCATACAGCTTGGCTGCATCCTGCAGCAACTCCAGGGAGCGCGCCCCCACGCCGCGCGCCGGGAAATTCACCACGCGGCCAAACGCGGCATCGTTATCCGAGTTCTCCAGCAGTTGGATGTACGCCAGCGCGTGCTTGATTTCCGCACGCTCGAAGAAGCGCAGGCCGCCGTACACCTTGTAGGCGATGCCCGCCGAAAACAGCGCGTGCTCAATCACCCGCGACTGCGCGTTGCTGCGATAGAGGATGGCAATTTCCGAACGCGACATGCCGCTGGCGATGCGGTCACGGATCTCATCGACGATCCAGCCCGCTTCCTGACCATCCGTGGCGGCCTGGTACACGCGCACGGGCTCACCGTGGCCGGCGTCGGTACGCAGGTTCTTGCCCAGGCGACGCGAGTTGTGCGCGATCAGGTGGTTGGCCGTGTCGAGGATGTTGCCGTGCGAGCGGTAGTTCTGCTCCAGCTTGATACGGTGCTCGACACGGAATTCACGTTCGAAGTCGACCATATTGCCGACGTTCGCACCACGAAACGCGTAGATGCTCTGGTCATCGTCACCCACGGCAAAGATGGCATTGGGCGTGACACCCGGCTCGCCCAAGCCGGCCAGGATCTTCAGCCAGGCGTATTGCAGCTTGTTCGTATCCTGGAATTCGTCGACGAGGATGTGCTTGAAGCGCCGCTGATAGTGCGCGCGGATGGCATCGTTGTAGCGCAGCAGTTCGTAGCAGCGCAGCAGTAGCTCAGCAAAGTCGACCACGCCTTCGCGCTGGCATTGCGCGTCGTAGGCGGCATAGAGGTCGGCCATGCGGCGATCGTACTCGTTGGCAATTTCCAGATCACCTGCGCGCTGGCCCTGCTCCTTGGCCCCGTTGATGAAGTACTGGACGTTCTTGGGCGGAAACTTCTCGTCGTCGATGTTGAGCGACTTGAGCAGGCGCTTGACGGCAGAGAGTTGGTCCTGCGTATCCAGAATCTGGAACGTCTGCGGCAGGCCGGCATCGCGGTAGTGCGCACGCAGCAGGCGGTTACACAGGCCGTGGAAGGTGCCGATCCACATGGCGCGCGTGTTGATCGGCAACATGGCCTGCAGGCGCGCCGTCATCTCCTTGGCCGCCTTGTTTGTAAACGTGACGGCCAGCACACCCACCGGCGACACCCGCGCACTCTGGATCAGCCAGGCGATGCGGGTGGTCAGCACGCGCGTCTTGCCGCTGCCCGCCCCTGCCAGGATCAGCGCTGATTCATCGGGAAGCGTGATGGCAGCGCGTTGTTCGGGGTTCAGATTGGCGAGCAGGTCGGACATGCGGGAGGAGCCTCGGCAGAATCCGCAAATTATACCGGCCCGCTTTGCCGCCTCGTCCGTAGCTGACACGCACAAGTCGTATAATTCCAAGCTTTCGCCCAGCATTTTTCCCGGGCCAATCGTCTTTTTGCGCGGATTTGCGCCCCCTGTCAGCATGACCGATCAAAACCAGTCCCTCGCCAAGAGTTTCGAACCCGCCACCATCGAGCAGAAATGGAGCGCAGCGTGGGAAGCAATGGGCGTATCCCGTGCGACGCTTGAAGCCGGCAAGCCGGACTTCTGTATCCAGCTCCCGCCGCCGAACGTGACGGGCACGCTGCACATGGGCCATGCGTTCAACCAGACCATCATGGACGGTCTGACGCGCCATGCGCGCATGATGGGCGCCAACACGCTGTGGGTGCCGGGCACGGATCACGCCGGTATCGCCACGCAGATCGTCGTCGAGCGTCAACTGGATGCGCAGGGCGTCTCCCGCCACGATCTCGGCCGCGAGAAGTTCACCGAGAAAGTCTGGGAATGGAAGGAGCAATCGGGCTCGACCATCACGCGCCAGGTGCGCCGCATGGGCGCCTCGATCGACTGGGAACGTGAATACTTCACGATGGACCCGAAGATGTCGCGTGCTGTGAGCGACGTATTCGTGCGCCTGTATGAGCAGGGCCTGATCTACCGCGGCAAGCGCCTGGTCAACTGGGACCCGGTGCTCGGCACCGCCGTGTCCGACCTGGAAGTGGTGAGCGAAGAGGAAGAAGGCTCGCTGTGGCACATCCGCTATCCGCTGGCTGAACCGGACGCCGTGCGCGGCCTGACTCATCTGACCGTCGCTACGACGCGCCCGGAGACGATGCTCGGCGACACCGCCGTGATGGTGCACCCCGAAGATGAGCGTTACGCCCACCTGATCGGCAAGTTCGTTCACCTGCCGCTGACCGATCGCCAGATCCCGGTGATTGCCGACGAGTACGTCGACCGCGAATTCGGTACCGGCGTGGTCAAGGTGACCCCGGGCCACGATTTCAACGACTACGCGGTGGGCCAGCGCCACAAGCTGCCGCAGTTGTCGATCCTGACGCTCGACGCGAAGATCGTCGCCGATGCCCCGGCCGCCTATGCAGGCATGGATCGCTTCGACGCACGCAAGAAGATGGTCGCGGACCTCGAAGCGCAGGGCCTGCTGGCCGAGGTAAAGAAGCACACGCTGATGGTGCCGCGTGGTGACCGCACCGGCGTCGTGATCGAGCCGATGCTGACCGACCAGTGGTTCGTTGCCATGAGCAAGCCGGCACCGGAAGGCACGCGCTTCCCAGGCCGCTCCATCGCCGAAGTGGCGCTGGACGCCGTGCAGAGCGGCAAGATCAAGCTGGTGCCCGAGCAGTGGGTCAACACGTACAACCAGTGGCTGAACAACATCCAGGACTGGTGCATCTCGCGCCAACTGTGGTGGGGCCACCAGATTCCGGCGTGGTATGACGAAGCCGGCAACGTCTACGTGGGCCGCACCGAAGAGGAAGCCAAAGCGCAAGCTGCCGCCAAGGGTTATACCGGCGCGCTCACGCGTGACGACGACGTGCTCGACACGTGGTTCTCGTCGGCGCTGGTGCCGTTCTCTTCGCTGGGCTGGCCGGCCGACACGCCGGAGCTGAAGCACTTCCTGCCCTCCACCGTGCTGGTGACGGGCTACGACATCATCTTCTTCTGGGTGGCGCGCATGGTCATGATGACCCTGCACTTCACCGGCGAGGTGCCCTTCCACACCGTCTACGTGCACGGCCTGGTGCGCGATTCGGAAGGCAAGAAGATGAGCAAGTCCGAAGGCAACACGCTCGACCCGGTGGACCTGATCGACGGCATTGCGCTGGAGCCGCTGCTGGCCAAGCGCACCACTGGCCTGCGCCGCCCGAAGGACGCACCGAAGGTGGAGAACCGCACGCGCAAGGAATTCCCCGAAGGCATTCCGGCTTTTGGTGCTGACGCGCTGCGTTTTACGTTCGCGTCGCTCGCCACACTGGGCCGCAGCATCAACTTCGACTCCAGCCGCTGCGAGGGCTACCGCAACTTCTGCAACAAGCTCTGGAACGCCACGCGCTTCGTGCTGATGAACACCGAAGGCCAGGACTGCGGCATGCAGGAATGCGTTGGTGATTGCGGCCCCGAAGGCTACTTGCATTTCTCGCAGGCCGACCGCTGGATCGTCTCGCTCTTGCAGCGCATGGAAACCGAAGTGGAGAAAGGCTTTGCCGACTACCGCTTCGACAACATCGCCAGCGCCATCTACAAGTTCGTCTGGGACGAGTACTGCGACTGGTACCTCGAACTCGCCAAGGTGCAGATCCAGACCGGCACGCCGGCCCAGCAGCGCGCCACGCGCCGCACACTGCTGCGCGTGCTGGAAACCGTGCTGCGCCTGGCCCACCCGATCATCCCGTTCATTACCGAAGAACTCTGGCAGAAGGTTGCCCCGATGGCCGGCCGCGCCAAGGGCGACGGCACTGAGAGCCTCGCGCTGCAGGCATACCCGCGCGCTGCACTCACCAAGATCGACGAGCAGGCCGAGCAATGGGTGCAGCAACTGAAGGCCCTGGTGGATGCGTGCCGCAACCTGCGTGGCGAGATGAACCTATCCCCGGCGCAGCGCGTGCCGCTGTTTGCCAACGGTGAGGCCGAATTCCTGCAAACCGCCGCTCCGTATGTGCAAGCGCTGGGCAAGCTGTCAGAAGTGAAGGTCTACACGGATGCCGCCGCCATGGAGCAGGACGGAGCCGGCGCCCCGGTTGCGATCGTCGGCGAGAACAAGCTGCTGCTGAAGGTCGAGATTGACGTGGCTGCCGAGCAGGCACGCCTGGGCAAGGAAGTCGACCGTCTGCGCGGCGAAATCGCCAAGGCTGAAGGCAAGCTCGGCAACGAATCCTTCGTTGCCCGCGCGCCGGCTGCCGTGGTGGAACAAGAACAGAAGCGCCTGGCGGATTTCAAGGCCACGCTCGCCAAGCTGGAAGCCCAGATCGCCCGCCTGCCAGTGCAGACCGCCTGAGCGCACCAGCAAACCCATATCGATACGAAGGAAACCACGATGCAACGCGTTACCAAAGCCGTCTTCCCGGTCGCGGGTCTGGGAACCCGCTTCCTGCCGGCCACCAAGGCCAGCCCGAAGGAAATGCTGCCGGTGGTGGACAAGCCCCTGATCCAGTACGCCGTGGAAGAAGCCATGGCTGCCGGCATCACCGAGATGATCTTCGTAACGGGCCGCAGCAAGCGCGCCATCGAAGACCACTTCGACAAGGCCTACGAACTGGAAGCTGAACTCGAAGCCAAGCAGAAGACTGCGCTGCTGGAAGTCGTGCGCTCGATCAAGCCGTCGCATGTGGACTGCTTCTACGTGCGTCAGCCCGAAGCACTGGGCCTGGGCCATGCAGTGGCATGCGCAGAAAAGCTGGTCGGCGATGCGCCCTTCGCCGTCATCCTGGCGGACGACTTGCTGGACGGCACCCCGCCTGTCATGAAGCAGATGGTCGACCTGTACGACCACTACAACTGCTCGGTGATCGGCGTGGAAGAAATCGACCGCGAGCAGAGCCGTTCGTACGGGGTGGTTGATGGCCGCCCGTGGGAAGAAGACGGCAGCGTGATCAAGATGTCGGGCATCATCGAGAAGCCGGCACCGGAGAATGCGCCGTCCAACCTGGGTGTAGTCGGCCGTTACATCCTCACGCCTCGCATCTTTGACCACATTCGCAACCTCAAGCCCGGCGCAGGCGGCGAACTGCAATTGACGGACGCCATCCAGTCGCTGCTGTCGGCCGAGCAGGTGCTGGCCTATCGCTACAAGGGCGTGCGTTATGACTGCGGCAGCAAGCTGGGCTATCTGAAGGCCACCGTGGAACTGGCACTCAAGCACAAGGAAGTCGCTGACGAATTCCGCGCTTACCTCGCCTCGCGCGGCCAAGCCTGACCACACACCGCCATAGAAAAAACCCGCGCAGCTTGAGCTGACGCGGGTTTTTTGTTGCCGGATTCACTTCCCCGTCCGGCGCGGTGTCCCGTCCCTCGGGTCCGGAGGCTTACAAGCCCCTCGTTATTGCGGTGCTGCCAGCGGCTTGATGGTGTTGTTTAGCAAGCTCCAGTACGAGCTGCTGCTGTACGGCAGCATCTGCTCGACGTAGTTCCACCAGAAGTAGCCGCCGATGAAACGCGGGTCGGCAGCCATCGTGGCGGTACCCATGGGGTAGTACGACTTGATCAGGTTCTGCTGCACCGATTTCGGCGCCGACGTGCTCGACGTACCGATCTCGCCAAAGCCGACCTTCGCCACCGGGAAGATGGACTCCAACAGCTTGAAGTCGTTCGTCCACGTCGGGTTCAGGCCTGGGCAATCCTGGTACGGGTAGTAGCTGAACAGCGCGTAGTCAGCACCTTGACGCACGCGTGCGGGCAGGTAGGTCTGCGCCCAGGTGCGCCACGAGTCCATCGGCAGCTCGTAGCAGTTGGTGCCCTTGCCGTCGTCGTTGTAGTACATCGTCACAGCGGTCAGGCCACCCGCAGCTTTAACGATATCGTGAGCGGCAGCCACCATGTTGCCAATGGCTTGCTCTTCCGGTGCTGCAACCGAGTTCGGGCCGCTCGAATCCGGGCGCAGCCATTCGCCATTGATCTCGTTGGCAATCTCCCACACGTCCACCACGTTCTTCAGCGTGCCCACCAGCTCGTTGGTACGGGCTGTGTAGGTTTGCAGATCGCTCGGGAAGTAGTACGAGTCCATGATCTCGCCCATCACGTAGGCAACAGCATGGAGTTTGACGAGAGCCGGGTAGTACTCAGCGGCCGTCGTGCCCGGATCGAACACCACGCGCACGGTCGGCTTGTACGGCAGGTGCGTGAGCGATGCCACGATCGCGTTGATGTTGCTGACGTCGTCCAGGGTGACGCCGTAGATGGGAGCCTTCGGACGCGTAGCTTGCGCCGAGGCAGTTTGCATACCCAGACCCGTCAGCGCTGCTGCTGCCATCAGGCCCATCATGACGCGCCGGCTCGCGCGTGCCATGCCCTGTGCTGCTTTTGTGGTTTCCAACATTGTGATTTCTATTCCCTCGGACGCAAAACGTTACGCCCAGATTTCGATGGACAAGCGCCGTCCTACCTGTACGGTATCCCGATGTGGTGTGACTCGATTGACACACTGAGCACCGAACGGGTGCGAGCGTCAGAGGACGCCCCGGCCGGCGAATTGAATGCGCGATTGGAAGCCTCAGCCGAGGTTATCGGCGGGCCGTGCGCTTATTTGAGGACTGGTACAGCTGGCACGCGCTCACCCAACATTGCGAAGGCGAGGCGTGGCTTGACAAGATGAAAAGCCCTGCACTTCAGTTGATCGCTGACTGTGCTACCCCCCGTCAGCGATCGGGGGAGATACTACCCCATCCAGGTGACACGTCCATGAATATTAACGATCGCTAATGGACAGGCGAAAGAAAAAAACCGCGGGCCATGCGTGCTCGCGGTCTCTTATGTGTCTTGCTGGGCGCTTTAGTGCTTTGTTGCCGTATTACTTGTGTCGATAGTTGATACGACCCTTGGTGAGGTCGTACGGCGACATTTCCAGCTTCACGCGGTCACCCGCCAGGATACGGATGCGGTGCTTCTGCATCTTGCCCGAGGCATATGCCCAGATTTCCACGCCGTTTTCCAGTTGCACGCGAAAACGATTGTCGGGCAGTGCTTCGGAGACCACCCCTTCAAATTCAATCAGTTCTTCCTTAGCCAAACTCGTTCCTTTGTATGCAGCACACGGCTGCGTCAATGGTTGCAATAGTGTGATGACCCACCCGAACCACGCCGCACGCCCAATCTCATTGGGCATGCAACGGTATCGCCGCGATCATCGGCCCGCACAGCGGGCTTGGGGGGTACCGAGTTGCACCCAACGCAGGTTGCGCCCGCCAACGGCGCGCGCCTCATTTCGTACGTTTAGTGCAAGCGAGGAATGGGTGGCGGTCGCAGATAGCGCGCCGCCCGGCTCGACGCGGGGGGAACCCCGGTGCTGGACTCGGCTGCACGGGCCTCAGGCCCGGCGGCAAGCCGGATTCGCCCGGTATTCTATCACGGACAGGAGCCGTGCCGCTTCAGACCTTGTCAACTGCCAGCGACAGGTCCGGCACTTCGCCGTCGATGATGCTTTCTGCAAAGCGCAAGGCTGCCACGCGCGCATCCCCCACGTTGCTGAACTGCTGCTCCCCCGACAGGCGAAATACCTGGGTCTGCCCTGGCTCGGGCGACTCCCCTGCTCTGCAGATCATCACGGCGGCGTTGTAGCTGCGGTCCTCTCTGGCCTCGGGCCAGCGTGCCGTACGCTCGTGCTGGAAAGCCAACGGATAGATGTCGAAGCCTTTGTATTGGCCCGCCGGCAAAGTGTCCATCGCAAATGCCCCCTTTCATGAAGGTCGAGTGCTGTCCGACTATACACCGCTGCACTTTGCGTGGCGATGAAAGCGCCGCCAACCTTTGATCTACCTCCGCAGGGGCTTGTGCGCTTGCGTGATCTGCTCGGGCAAGCAAATCGAAACCAGGTCTTAAGAACTTTCAGGGGGCCTCCCCGCTTTCGTACGGGGGCCTGTGCTAGCGTGCTCGCCGTGCGCTTCGCAAACGTTTCACGCGTGCCGCAGCGCGTGCATGCAGGATCGCAGCATTCCACCAGGCCCCCTCTCTCTCAAGACCAACCATGCGCCTGTCCAACACCTCTCTCACACTCGTTTGCTCTGCCGTCATGCTCTCCGCCTGCGGAGGCGGAGGCGGAGGCGGAGGCGGCGACGGCGGCAGCTCTCTGTCCATTCAATCCGCCATGGCCGCGCCAACCACCACATCCCTCGACGCCAAGGCTCCCGCTCCAGCCACAGCTGCCGCCCTGTGCGGCGCGAGCAGCGCGTCGCCGCTCGCTGGCGTACAAACGTGGATGTATCAGTTGCAGAACCTCCAAACCGATGCACAGATCAATGCGCTCGATGCGCAGCCGTACGACATGGTCGTGGTCGAAGCCGGCAACACGGTCAAGGGCCAAGAGACGTTCAACACGGCCGGCATGGTCACGCGACTGCATGCCAAGGCCGACGGCTCGCCACGCAAGGTCATCGCGTATATCGACATCGGCCAGGCGGAAGACTTCCGCACCTACTGGACCACCGACTGGAAACCGCCCACCCCCACGGGCCCCGGCACCCCCAGCTTCATCCTGACCACAGACCCGGACGGTTGGGCCGGCGACTATCCGGTGGCCTATTGGGACCAGCGTTGGCAAGACCTGTGGCTTGGCCCCAACGGGGCGGTGGCACAACTCGCACGCGAAGGCTTTGACGGCGTTTACCTGGATTGGGTGGAGGGCTACACCAACGCGACAGTGGTTGCCGCTGCAAAGAAAGCCGGCGTGAATCCGGCCAAGGCCATGGTCGATTTCATTGCGAAGATCCGGGCGGCGGGCCGCACGATCAACCCGCAATTTGCGGTGATCCAGCAAAACGCGCCGGAGCTCATCGATGCCGTGGGTGCAGCACAACTGCTGCCCAACCTCGATGCCATTTCGCAGGAGGACACGTGGTTTGGCGGCGACGCAGGTGTCGCCTGGAGCGACCCGGCCGGCGGTGATCAAGCTCCACCTGCCGCAGACACCAAGTGGACCATTGAACAGTTGCAAAAGCACTGTGCGGGCGGCCTGCCGGTCTTCACGATCGACTACGCATTGAAGACCGCCAACGCACAGAAGGTCTACACCACCTCTCGCAGCCTGGGCTTCCGCCCGCTGGTGTCGCGCATTGCGCTGTCCAAGCCGACGACTACGCCGCCCTGGAACGACTGACGTTCCCCACAGCGCTCAACTCCCTCGCCGGCGCATCGACAAACGGCAGGCCGACGTAGTTTTCGGCCAGCACGCGCGCCGCTGCCGGCGAGGTCGTCACGTACTCCAGCTCTGCGCGTTGCAGCCGCTGCATGAACGGCGTGTAGTCGTCGAAGCGATGCAGCATCGACGTCATCCACCATGAGAAATGCTCCGCACGCCAGATGCGTTGCAGGCAACGCTCCGAGTAGCCGGCCAGTTGCGTCGTATCGTTCTGCCGATAACGCGCAGTCAGCGCCTGGGCCAGCACGCGCACATCGGCCACGGCCAAGTTCATGCCCTTGGCGCCGGTGGGCGGCACGATATGCGCTGCATCGCCCGCTAGGAACAGGCGGCCGTACTGCATCGTCTCGCAGACGAAACTGCGCATCGGCGTCACGCTCTTCTGCAGGATCGCACCCTCTTTGAGATGCCAGCCGTCGTTGGTTTCCAGGCGCGTGTGGAGTTCATCCCAGATACGGGCGTCGGACCATTCGGCCAGGTTTTCGTCGGGCTTGCATTGCAGATAGAGCCGCGTGATCTTGGGTGAACGCATGCTGAACAGCGCGAAGCCGCGGTCGTGGCTTGCGTAGATCAGTTCCTCGGCAGCGGGCGCTGCCTCAGCCAGGATGCCCAGCCACGCAAACGGGTAGACGCGCTCGAACACGGCCTGCCGCTGCGCGGGGATCGCCGGCCGGCAGATGCCGTGGAAGCCGTCGCAACCAGCGATGTAGTCGCACTGCAGCGTCTGCGGCACACCGTCATGCACAAAGCGCACCGAGGGCGTGGCCGATTCAATGTCGTGCACCGATACGTCGCTCACCTCGAAGAGCAGCGGCGCGCCCTGCTCCACGCGTGCGGCAATCAGATCCTTCGCCACCTCGTGCTGCCCATACACGGTGATGGAGCGCCCGCCCGACATCGTCGTCAGGTCCACGCGATGCCGCTTACCGCCGAACAGCAGATCAATGCCGTGGTGCACCAGCCCCTCACGGCGCATACGTTCACCCACACCGGCTTCATTGAGCATGTCGACCGTACCTTGCTCCAGCACGCCAGCGCGGATGCGCTCTTCCACATACGTGCGGCTCCTGGTTTCGAGGATGACGGCATCAATGCCGTTGCGATGCAGAAGCTGCCCGAGCAGCAGGCCCGCGGGGCCCGCGCCGATGATGGCGACCTGGGTGCGCATGGTGGTTGTCTCCAGACGGATTGAAATCGTTCTGGCAAGCATTGTTGGCGCGCTCCTTGATATCGCACAATGCAATATCGGCGATAAACTCTATCGCTCATTCAGATAGTGCGATTGCCATGTCCACGCTGCCCGACTTTGACCTGAACCTGTTGCCGATCCTGCTGGCATTGCACGACGCACGCAGCGTGAGCATGGCTGCGCAGCATCTCGGCATGAGCCAGCCAGGCGTGAGCACGGCGCTGGCCAAGCTGCGCACGGCGTTCGATGACCCGCTGTTCGTGCGCACCTCGCGCGGCATGGAACCGACACCGCGTGCGCTCGCCCTCATTCCCGCCGCACGTGATGTGTTGGCGCGCGTGCAGCAGGGCATTCTGGAGACCAGCGCGTTTGACCCGGTCACCACCACGCACCTGTTTTCGATTGCCTTGTCGGACGTGGGCGAGATGGTGTTCCTGCCCCGCATCATCGAGGCGATGGCGCGGGAGGCGCCGGGGGCGTCGGTGCAGTCCGTATCGCTGCCGCCGGCGCAGATTGAGCGTGCGTTGGAGACCGGCGCACTCGATCTGGCCGTTGGCTATTTTCCCGACCTGAAGAAGAACAACTTCTTCCAGCAGCGGCTGTTCACGCACTACTTCACCTGCATCGTGCGGGCAGATCACCCCGTCACACGCGGCGGCAACACGAAGCTATCGATGGCGCAGTTCCTGGAGTACGGTCATGCCGTCGTGCGTGCGGAAGGGCGCAGCCAGGAGTTGTACGAGCGCTTCCTGGAGCGCAAGCGCATCCGCCGTACACCAGCTCTGCTCACGCCGCACTTCATGAGCATTCCGTTCATCCTCGCGCGCACGGACTTAATTGCCACAGTGCCGCATGCGGTGGGGCTATCGTTCATGCAATCGCACGCCAACATCCGCGTGATGGAGCCGCCGCTGGAACTGCCCAGCTTCGACCTGAAGCAGCACTGGCACCGCAAGTTCCACAACGATGCGCGCAGCCAGTGGTTCCGCGCGCTGGTGGCATCGCTGTTCAACGACGAGGCCGACGAATGGCGCGAGCCCGGTCACGCACCGGCCAAGCGCAAACACACCAAGTAGCGACCTTACGACGTGTGTTCACTATACGAACACTCGGTTGCAATGCGAACACGAAGCCTTTAGGATCGTCGCCACGCGCAGGCGACGCCACTGCCCCAAGTTTCCGGCCCACGCTTGCCGCTCAACCTTTGGAGACCTTCATGAAACGTCGTGTGCTGCTGTTGACTGCCATTGCTGGTACGTTGATGCGTGCGTTGCCCGCCTTCGCGGACGAGCCGATCAAGATCGGCCTGATCGCGCCCTTCTCCGGCACCTTTGCGGATTACGGCAAGCAGATGGAAGGCGGCATCAAGGCGTATCAGAAGCTTCATGGCACAACGGCCGGCGGGCGTCAGGTGCAGATCATCATGAAGGACACGACCGGCCCCGCACCGGATGTCGCCAAGCGTCTGGCGCAGGAGCTGGTGGTGCGCGACAAGGTCGACTTCCTGGCTGGCTTCGGCCTCACGCCGGAAGCGCTGGCCGTGACACCCATCGCGCAGCAGGCCAAGAAGCCGATGGTGATCTTCAACGCCGCGTCGTCATCCATCACCACCAAATCCGACTACGTGACGCGCGTGTCGATGACGCTGCCGCAGGTCTCCGCGCCGATTGCCTCGTGGGCGTTGAAGAACGGCATCAAGCAGGTGGCGACGGTGGTGGCCGACTACGCGCCCGGCATCGACGCAGAAAACGCCTTCAAGCAGACCTTCACTGCAGGCGGCGGGCAAGTCGTGGAAGCCGTGCGCGTGCCGCTGCGCAACCCCGAGTTCGCGCCGTTCATCCAGCGCGTGAAAGACACGAAGCCACAAGCCGTGTTCGTCTTCCTGCCGGCTGGCGAGCAAGGCGTGGCGTTCATGAAAGGTTTCCGAGAGCGCGGGCTGGCACAGGCTGGCATCAAGGTCATCGCCACCGGGGACCTGACGGACGACCACGTACTGCCGGCGATGGGCGACTCGACGCTGGGTGTGATCACGTCGTTCCACTACTCGGCGGCGCACGACTCGCCGCAGAATAAGACCTTCCTGAAAGCCTTTGCCGAGGCCAACCCCGGTGCGGGCCGCCCCAACTTCATGGCGGTGGCCGCGTACGACGGCATCGGCGCGATCTACGACGTGATCAACAAGCTGGGCGGCAAGATCGATGGCGAGAAGGCCATGGCTGCCTTCAAGGGCATGAAGATCGACAGCCCGCGCGGACCGATCACCATCGACCCCGCCACCCGCGATGTGGTGCAGACGGTTTATATCCGCAAGGTGGAAAAGGTCGGCAACGAGCTCTACAACGTCGAGTTCGACAAATTTGCCGACGTGAAGGACCCGGGCAAGTAAGCCCTACCCAGCCTCAGGCGACCGCCACAAGCCGCTGCAGCAGCGGCTTGTCGGCAAGCAGATCGGCACTGCTCGATGCGTGAACGATGCGCCCACGATCGAGCACCATCGCGCGCTGCGTCAACTCCAGCGCCAGACGTGCATGCTGCTCCACCACAATCACCGCCATGCCGCCCTCTTCCACCAGCGCACGGATGGCGCGGCCGAGTTCCTGCACGATGATCGGCGCGAGGCCTTCCATCGGCTCATCAAGCAACAGCAGCGCAGGGTTCGTCATCAGAGCACGGGCGATGGCCACCATCTGCTGCTCACCGCCGGAGAGCTGGTTGCCGAGATTGCGCCGCCGCTCCTGCAGGCGCGGGAACGTCTTGTAGACGCGCGCCACATCCCAGGTGCCTGGCCGAGCGACGGCCGTCAGGTGCTCTTCCACCGTCAGCGAGGGAAACATCCACCGTTCCTGCGGCACCCATCCAAGCCCAGCCCGCGCGCGGCGGTGCGGTGCGACCTTGCCGATGTCTGCGCCTTGCCAGCGGATGCGCCCACGATGCAGGCGTGTGAAGCCCATCAACGTACTCAGCAGCGTCGTCTTGCCAACGCCATTGCGGCCCAGCAGCGCAAGGCTGCCACCCGCGTCCAGCGTGAACGACACGTCGTCCAGCACGATGGCGTTGCCATAGCCTGCGGTCACGTTCTCAAACGCCAGCAACTCAGGCATGTTCGGCCTCCCCCAGGTAGACCTCCCGCACGCGCGGGTCGGCGGCGACCTCCTGTGGCGAGCCTTCGGTCAGCACGCGGCCGGCCACCAGCACACTGATCCGCTCGGCAAAGCGAAAGACGAGGTTCATGTCGTGCTCGATGAAGAGGATGGTGATATCGCGCGGCAGGCTGGCGATCACCTCGAACAGTTCGGCGCTCTCCCCCGCCGGGATGCCGGCGGCAGGTTCGTCAAGCAACAGGATGCGCGGCTGCGTGGCCAGCGCGAGCGCAATCTCCACCAGCCGCTGTTTGCCATACGGCAACGCATGCGTTTGCGCCAGCGCATCGGCGCCAAGTTGCAGGCGGCACAGCAGCGCCATGGCCTCGTCGCGCGCCTCCTTATGCGCGGCGACCGTGCGATGCCATTGCCACGCAACACCCGTGCGCTCGAAGATGGCGAGCATCACGGATTCCAATACCGTCAGCCCTGGGAATAACGTGTTGATCTGGAACGTGCGCGTAATGCCGCGCTTGACGCGCTGGTGCGCCGGCAGGCGCGTGATGTCTTCCTCGCCTAGCAGCACCTGACCAGAGGTGGGCGCAAACGCGCCGGTCAGCAGATTGATGAAGGTCGTCTTGCCTGCGCCGTTGGGGCCGATCAGCGCGTGACGTGCGCCGGGCGCGAATGACAACGAGATCTCCGAGTTGGCATGAAAGCCGCCCCAGCGTTTGGACAATCCGCGTGTACTGAGCGTTGGCGTGGGATGCATCGTCGGCGCGTTCATGCAGCACCTCCTCTGCGCGCACGCCAGGCCTTGATGCCGGAAACCGCCGCCTCCAGCCCACCCAGCAGGCCGCCACGTGCAAACAGAACGATCACCATCAACAGCAAGCCGATCCAGAACTGCCAGTAGACCGGATTGATACCGGACAGCACGTCCTGCGCCACCATGAACACCGCCGCGCCGATCAGCGCGCCGTACAACCGGCCCGCTCCGCCCAGTACCAGCATGATCAGCAGCTCTGCCGAGCGCGAGAAACCCAGCGAATCCAGCCCGACAAACTGCGTGGTCTGCGCGAGCAACCCACCGGCAATACCGGCAATACCGGCGCTTACCGTAAACGCCGCCACCAGGCGCATGCGCACATTCGTGCCAATCGCCGGCATCCGTTTCGGCCCCTGTTGAATGCCGCGCAGCGACAACCCGAATGGTGAGCGCACCAGCCTGCGCAGCAGCACAAACACGACAAACAGCACGACCAGGCTGTAGACGTAAGCCGTGCGGCCCGTCAGGTCGAACTCGAAGCTGCCGAGCAGGTTGCTCATGGTCACGCCCGAGAGCCCGTCGACACCGCCCGTCAGGAACGCCATCTTGTTGGCCGCCTCATACAGCATCAGGCCGATACCGAGCGTAACCATCAGCCGCGTCAGATCCTGCCCACGCACGACCAGAAAGCTCACGCAGAAGCCCCCGAGCGCAGCGACGATGGCGGCAGCGGCCAACCCCGTCAACGGCTCCCCCCAACCGTGCGCCGCCAGCAGCCCTGCCGTATAAGCGCCAAGCCCGAAGAAGCCTGCATGCCCCAGCGACACGATGCCCGCGTAGCCCAGCACCAGGTCAAGTGACAACGCAAACAGCCCCACGATCAGCACCTGACTGCCAAAGACCAGGTAGTCCGGAAAGAGAAAGAACACGGCGATCGGCACGCACCAGAACGCCAACTCCAGCGCCGACCAACGCGCATCGGGCAAGCCGAGCACCCGTGCGCTCTCGGCGGGCTGTGAGGCACGCATCATTTGCTGCAGCAAGCTCATGCGCGCCTCCCCAGCAGGCCGCTCGGAAACAGCACGAGCAAGACCACCATCAACCCGTAGATGACGAACGCGCCAATTTCCGGCACGTAGTACTTGCCCGCCACGTCGAACACGCCCAATACCAGCGCCGCCAGCAGCGTCCCCTTGATGGAGCCAGCGCCACCCACCGCAACCACGAGCAGGAAATACACCATGTACTTGATGGGAAACGACGGATCGAGCCCGAGCACGTCGATACCCAATCCGCCGCCCAGTCCCGCCAGCCCGGAGCCCAGTGCAAACGTGACGGAGAACACCAGGCTCACGTTGATGCCCAGCCCAGCGGATGCCTGCTGGTTGTCCACCGACGCCCGCACCTGCGCGCCAAAGCGTGTGCGCTCGATCAACCAGGCCAGCAGCACGGTCAGCGCGATCACTACGCCGATCAGGAAGAGCCGGTAGCGCCCGACCTCCAACCCGCTGCCGAACACGCTCAGCTGCCCGCGCAGCACCTCCGGCAACTCAACCGGCTGCTGCGCCGGCCCCCAGACGTAGGTCGCTCCCGCCATCGCCATAAACACGAGCGCAATGGAGAACAGCACCTGATCCAGCGGGCTCGCGCGATAGAGCCGCCGGTACAACGTGCGCTCCAGCACAAACCCGATGGCTGCGGTGACAAGGAAAGCAATGGGCAGCGTCGCCAGGAATGGCACGCCAAGGCGGTTCATCAACACCACGCACACATAGCCGCCCGCCATGGCAAACGCGCCGTGCGCAAGATTGATGAAGTTCATCAGCCCCATCGTGACCGACAGGCCGATGCTGATCAGGAACAGCAGGCTGCCGTAGGCCAGCCCGTCAAACAACACACCCAATGCACTGAGCATGGGCCTCCTCCTTGGGGTCTGTTCTGGCTCGGCGGCCAGTTTGCCCGGTCTGTGTTGCGTGGTGTCTCCCCCGAGACGAAATGCCCTACTTGTCCGCGGCCTCCGCATCCATCTCGGCAAACACGGTCTGCGCGAGGTGGAAGGCATGGTTGGCTGCCGGCACGCCGCAATAGATGGCGGTCTGCAGCAGCGTCTCCTGAATCTCGTCGCGTGTGACGCCGTTGTTGGCGGCTGCGCGCAGGTGCAGGCGCAGCTCGCCGTCGCGGCCCAACGCAACCATCATGGCGATCGTCAACAGGCTGCGTGTGTGGCGCGGCAAGCCGGGGCGCGTCCAGATCTCGCCCCAGGCATAGCGCGTGATGAGATCCTGGAACGGTGCAGTGAGGTCGGTCTGCCCGGCGTTGGCGCGGTCGACATGGGCATCGCCCAGCACGGCGCGCCGCACCTGCATGCCGGCGGCGTGGCGTTCGCGATCATCCATGGGCAGCCTCACGTGCCACACCTGTCGTGAGGAAGCTGACCAGCGCTTCGGTATAACCGTCGGCCTGTTCCCAGTTGGCGAGGTGCCCGGCGGAAAGCTCCACGTACTGCGCGCCGGGCACGCCATCGGCGATGAGCTTGGTCTGCGCGGCGGGCGTGGAAATATCGTGCGTGCCGCCAATCACCAGCATTGGCACGCGAATGTTCGGCAATTGCGCTCGCAGGTCTGCGTCGCGGATCGCACCGCAGTTGCCGTTGTAGCCGGCGTCTGGCGTGGACAGCAGCATCGCTTTGACGATGTCCACACGATCCGGCGCAGCATCGCGATAGCCCTGCGTGAACCAGCGCTCCAGCACCGTTTCGGTCACGCTGGCCATGCCGCCTTGCTCCACTTGGGCGATGCGCGTGTTCCAGCTCTGCTGCGTACCGATCAGCGCCGCGGTGTTGCTCACCACCATGCGCGGGAAGCGCTCGCCGTGATACGCAGCCAGCCACAGGCCGGTCAACCCGCCCATCGACAGGCCGCAGAACAGCGCCAGGTCAATGTCGTAGTGATCCAGCAGTGCGAGCACATCGCCGCCAAGCTGCGCGACACCGAACGGCGCATCCGGCACACTTGTTTGGCCGTGGCCCCGCTGGTCATAGCGCAGCACACGGAAATGCTGGCGCAACGCATCGAGCTGCGGCTCCCACATGCCGAGGTTGGTACCCAGCGAGTTGGACAGCACCAGCACCGGCTTGCCCGTATCGTGTGGATCGTCAAACTCGTGATACAGGCGGATGTTGTCGTGTTCGAGCCAGGGCATGATGTCTCCGTAGATGTCGTATCAGGGGTGGCGGCGAGCGTGCTCGGCCAGCACGCGGTCGACGGCGGCACCCGCATCGCCAAGGTAATGCGTGGGATCGAGCAGCGCGTCGAGCCGTTGGGGTGTGGCGCTGCCCCAGATGCGCAGCACGTCGGGGGCTTCGGCCAGTACATCGCGCAGCGTTCGATTGTCTTGCACGGCCCTGCGGCTGGCGGCTTCCACCACGTGGTGTGCTTGCAGACGGCCCAGGTCTGCACCGAGGGCCAGCATCACGGCTTCACCGAGAATCAGGCCATGCGTCAGCCCCAGGTTGGCGCGCATGCGTGCCGCGTCGACATGCAAACCTTCGATGACCTCGCGCATGCGGTCGAGCGCGCCTGCAGCCAGGCATGCCATCTCGCGCAGCGTCGCCCACTGCGCCTGCCAGCCGCCGAGCGCACGTTCGTGCTCCTGCGGCAGCGCAGACAACAAGGTGCTCGCCAATCCGGGCATGCGCGTGGCCGCCGCCAATACCGCCGCGCACCCAACCGGATTGCGCTTATGCGGCATGGTGGAAGAGCCCCCCTTCCCTGCGCCTGACGGCTCTGCGACTTCGCCCACCTCGGTCTGCATCATCAACGAGAGATCGCGCGCGAAGTGGCCGAGTGTGCCGGTCAGCAATGCGAGCGTCGCGCCGATGTCGGCAACACGATCCTGCTCGCCATGCCACGACAGCGCGGACAGCGGCAAATCGAGTTCATGCGCCAGTGCCTGTGCCACAGCACGGCCGTGCTCCCCCAGACTGGCAAGCGTGCCCGCTGCGCCACCGAACTGCAGCACCGGCACATGCGTACGCAGCGCCGCAAAGCGATCCTGCGCACGATGTACCGCTTCCAGCCAACCGGCGACCTTGCGCCCAAACGTCGTCGGCAAGGCTTGCTGCAACCATGTGCGCGCCACCATCGGCGTATTGCGATGGCGCTGTGCCAGCGCGGCCAATCCATCGGCCAGCTTCTGCAGATCCGCATCGATCAGCTCGACGGATTGCTTCCACTGCAGCATCAACCCGGTGTCGATGATGTCCTGGCTAGTCGCACCCCAATGCACGTAGCGCGCGGCATTCTCATCATGTTGCGCAACGGCAGCGGTCAATTGCTTGACCAGCGGGATCGCCAGGTTGCCCGCGCTTGCAGCGGCATCGCCCAGTGCTTCCAGGTCAAGCTTCGCCTTGGCACATACCGCGCAAATCGGCGCGACGGCTTCCACCGGAATCACACCGACCGCACCTTCGGCCCGCGCCAGCGCCGCCTCCACCTCGAGCATCGCGCGCACGATAGCCCCGTCGGACCACACCGCCAGCATGGCCGGCGTGGAGAACGCGCGGTCGAACAATCCGCTGGTCATGGTCGGATCAAATGCGTTCGATCACCAGCGCAATGCCCTGGCCCACGCCAATGCACATCGTGCACAGCGCATAGCGGCCGCCGGTGCGATGCAATTGGTACATCGCCGTGGTCACCAGACGCGCACCGCTCATGCCGAGCGGATGACCCAGCGCGATGGCGCCACCATTCGGGTTGACGCGCGGGTCGTCATCCCGCAAGCCGAGCTGGCGCGTGACAGCCAGCCCTTGCGCGGCAAACGCTTCGTTCAGCTCGATCACATCCATCTGATCGATCGTCAGACCCAGTTGTTTGAGCAGCTTCAGCGAGGCCGGCGCCGGGCCAATACCCATCACGCGCGGCGGCACACCCGCGGTGGCCATGCCGACGATGCGCGCACGCGGTGTCAAGCCAAAGCGCTTGGCCGATTCCTCATTGGCGAGCAGCAGCGCGCAAGCGCCGTCGTTTACACCCGAAGCATTGCCGGCGGTGACCGTGCCGTCCGGACGCACCACGCCCTTGAGCTTGGCAAGCGCTTCCATCGTGGTCGCACGCGGATGCTCGTCGCGGCTCACGACAATGGCGTCGCCCTTCTTCTGCGGAATCGTCACCGCGGTAATTTCCTGCGCGAGCGTGCCGTCTTCCTGCGCACGCGCCGCGTTGGCTTGGCTGCGTAGCGCAAAGCGGTCCTGGTCTTCGCGGTTGACGTTGTAATCGGTGGCGACATTCTCGGCGGTCTCGGGCATCGAGTCGACGCCGTACTGCGCCTTCATCAGCGGGTTGATGAAGCGCCAGCCGATGGTCGTGTCATAGATGGCAGCATCGCGCGAGAAAGCGCTGGCGGCCTTGCCCATCACGAACGGCGCGCGGCTCATGCTCTCCACGCCGCCGGCGATCATCAGCGAGGTCTCACCGGCGCGGATGGCGCGTGCGGCTGTGCCGGTGGCATCCATGCCCGAGCCGCACAGGCGGTTGATGGTCGAACCCGGCACGCTGTCAGGCAGCCCGGCCAGCAGCGACGACATGCGCGCCACGTTGCGATTGTCTTCACCGGCCTGGTTGGCGCAGCCGAAAATCACGTCGTCGATGGCCGACCAGTCGACCTGAGGGTTGCGCGCCATCAGCGCCTTGAGCGGCACAGCGCCCAGGTCATCCGCACGCACGGCGGACAGGCTGCCGCCGTAGCGGCCGATGGGGGTGCGGATGGCGTCGCAGATAAAGGCTTCGGTCATGATGGTTTGTCTCCAGCAACTACATTGTTATGCGCGGCGCAGCGGCGCGGCCGTCAGCGTCTGCAGCGTATCGAAATCGAGGCCGTCGGCCATCTCACGCACCACCAGCCCCTCAGGCGTGATATCGATCACGGCAAGGTCGGTGTAGATGGTATCGACACAGCCGACGCCCGTCAGCGGGTACGTGCACGACTGCACGATCTTGCTGTCGCCCTGCTTGGTCTGGTGTTCCATCATCACAAAGACCCGCTTGGCGCCGATGGCCAGATCCATCGCCCCGCCCACGGCCGGAATCGCGTCCGGCGCACCGGTGTGCCAGTTGGCCAAATCGCCCGTGGCCGACACCTGGAAGCCGCCGAGCACGCAGTAGTCAAGATGGCCGCCTCGCATCATGGCAAACGAATCGGCGTGATGGAAGAACGACGCGCCAGGCTGGATGGTGACGGGCTGCTTGCCCGCATTGATAAGGTCTTCATCCTCGTCGCCGGGTGCGGGTGCCGGGCCCATGCCGAGCAAGCCGTTTTCGGTATGCAGGATGATTTCGCGATCGGAAGGCAACTGGTTGGCCACCAGCGTGGGCAGGCCAATACCGAGGTTGACGATGGAACCATCAGGAATATCACGCGCCACGCGGGTGGCGATCTGATCGCGTGTCCAGCGCTTGAATTGGGTGGTTGCTTCGGCGCTCATGCGGCCTCCTTGGCTTGTGCAGCGCTGCCGAGTTGGACGACACGCTTGACGAAGATGCCCGGCGTGACGATGTGTTCCGGGTCCAACTCGCCCAGCTCCACTGTCTCGCTGACTTGCGCAATGGTGCATTTGGCCGCCATGGCCATCACCGGGCCGAAGTTGCGCGCGGTCTTGCGGTAGACGAGATTGCCCCAGCGGTCCGCCCGCAACGCCTTGATGAGCGCGTAGTCGGCAGTCAGCGGCAACTCGAACACGTACGGCCTGCCGTCAATGATGCGCGTCTCCTTGCCCTCTGCCAGTTGCGTGCCGTACGCGGTCGGGCAGAAGAAGCCGCCGATACCGGCACCTGCAGCGCGGATGCGCTCGGCCAGATTGCCTTGCGGCACCAGTTCCAGCTCGATCTCGCCGGCGCGGTAGAGCGCGTCGAACACGTAAGAATCAGCCTGGCGCGGGAACGAGCAGACGATCTTGCGCACGCGGCGCGCCTTGAGCAGCGCGGCAAGGCCCGTCTCGCCGTTGCCGGCGTTGTTGTTGATGATGGTGAGATCGCGTGCGCCGTGGGCGATCAGCCCGTCGATCAGCGCAGCAGGCATGCCAGCGGTACCAAACCCGCCGATCATGATGGTGGCACCGTCAGGAATATCGGCCAGCGCGGCCTCTACAGACGGACAAATCTTGTTGATCACATGCATTCTCCGGCAGGGGCGCCACGCATTTTGATCGCCTGGCGCCGCTCGAAGCATCGCGGGCCACCCGTCACGCAAATGGCCGGGCCGCAAAGGCGCGGCCTGCGAGTCTCCTGATTGACGACTGGATCGACGCGGGCCTTTGCTGTCCAGCCCAGCCCTCTTTTTGTTCGATATACGAACTCACGTTCGATCCAAGAACTAATCTACGCCTGCGCTCCAGTCCATGTCAAGGCGTACGCATGGCGATCAAGCGTTCGAGTAGCGAAACCCTTGGAATGTCAGTAGTCTTGAGGCCAGTACTTCGCTTTCGCATCCCTGCATGTCCGCCGCCGAACTTCCTGCCGAAAAACCGAGCGATTCCTACGTGCAATCCTTTGCACGCGGGTTGTCCGTCATCCGCGCATTCAATGCAGAGCGGCCCGAGCAGACGCTGTCCGAAGTTGCCGAAGCAACCGGCCTCACACGCGCAGGCGCCCGTCGCATCCTGCTCACGCTGGTGAGCCTGGGCTACGTCAGCTTTGAAGGGCGCCTGTTCCGGCTCACGCCCAAGATTCTCGACCTGGGTTTCGCCTATCTCACCTCGATGCCGTTCTGGAACCTCGCCGAGCCGGTGATGGAGGAACTGGTGCAGACGGTGCACGAGAGCTGCTCCGCCTCGGTGCTCGACGGCACGGAAATCGTCTACGTGCTGCGCGTGCCCACGCAAAAGATCATCGCGCTGAACCTGGCGGTCGGCAGCCGCCTGCCGGCGTTCTGTACGTCGATGGGGCGCGTGCTGCTGTCCGGCCTGCCGGAAGATCGGCTTGACATCGTGCTGCGCGAATCCGACCGCCGCGCGCGCACGCAACGCACCGTCACCGAAGTCGATGCATTGAAGGATGTCATTGCCGGTGTGCGCCAACAGGGCTGGGCGCTGGTCGACCAGGAGTTGGAGGAAGGGCTGATCTCGCTGTCAGCGCCGATCCGCAATCGGGCGGGCGATATCATCGCTGCCATGAACATCAGCGGGCAGGCCAACCGTACGTCAGCCAAGCAGATGACCAAACAGTTTCTCGAACCGTTGCAAGAAGCGGCCGAGCGCATCTCGGCAATGGTGCGGGTGCGGACCTGATCGCAGACAAGTTGCGTGCGATTGGGTGCATTAGGCGCCTCGCATCCCGGCGTTTTTTTCAATAAAATTGTGGCTCCGTGGGCAAAGAGGATGTCTGTGACTCAACACGCCGCCATTCGGATCGGTCTGGATGTGAAAGACCGCCAGCGCTGCCCTCAGACGAGCGGTCGGGCGAGCGTTGCGCGCACCCTGGCGATTGCCCTGCCGTTGCTGGCCTGCCCCATGTGGGCACAATCGCAGTCCTTGGCCGCAGCGGCTGCCCTGCAGGAGTTGACTCCGCTGGCACGCATGCTGGTCGGCGCCGCCACCGGCCGCAGCACCGCTGCAGCCGGCGTGCCTGCCCTCACCGGCCCGGCCCGCAATACCGACCGGGCGCTCACCCAGGCCTGCACGGAAATCAACCGTTTCACCCCCATCCCGCTCGACCGCGAGACCGCGCTCGTGCAATGCACGCTGGCGCAGAAGAAGAACCTCGTCTTCCTCATCACGCTGACCAACTACGCGGCGCACTCAGCTGCTTCGCAGGGTTTCCGTCTGAACTTCGTGCCGATCCTGCAAAAGAACATCTGCAACAACGGTGACGTGCGCATCCTGACGCGCCTGGGCCTGAGCCTGGTCTACCGCTATCGTGGCAACGACCATGAGATGGTCGGCGACGTGCCCATCAACGAAGCCATCTGCGGCGCTTTGTAAAACCAGCGCGCGGCACCGGGAATCCCCCGATGGAGCCGGGTTGGCTGCCATGTCATTAATGGCAGCCCATGTCTTCTTTCCATAACAGGCACGCCGTGCATCAAGCTCTTCGCGCCCTCATCGCGGGTTTTCAGGCTTAACAGTGGCGCAGCGCCTGCGTTTGAGCCACCGCAGCCAGCGCTCCAGACCACCCGGAAACCCGCCGCAATCCGTTTGCCAGCCTACGATTGCGCCAGTCGTCATGGTCTATAGTTGGGCGGCTTGCACTGCCGTCATATGGTTAGCCGGATAGCGAGCAGCCAAGCCCATCGCACGCCTGTATGCTCGCGGTCGATCTTGATTCACGCACTGCCACCCACCCAAGTCGTCAAGGAGGAAATCCGATGAAAACAAGCCGGCGTCTGACACAAGTTACCGGTGCGGCCATCCTGGCCGCTGCCACCCTGGTCGCCACGACCGTCCATGCCGACCAACTCGCCGACATCAAGAAGAAAGGCGAACTCGTTTGCGGTGTGCTTGGTACCGACGAGCCGTTCAGCTACCTGAAAGACCCGATGAGCCGCGAGATCGTCGGCTACGACGTCGACATGTGCAACGCCGTGGCCAAGAGCATCGGCGTGAAGCCCGTGCTCAAGCAATTGGCCGTGGCCGCGCGCCTGCCCGAACTGCAGCAAGGCCGCGTGGATCTGCTGGCCGCCTCGCTCACGCACAACAAGGAGCGCGAGGCGCAGATCGACTTCTCGGTGTCGACCTTCATCACTGGCCAGAAGGCCATGGTCAAGAAAGACAGCGGCATCACGTCGCTTGTCCAACTGGACGGCAAAAAGCTCCTGACGGTCAAGGGCTCCACCATGGAAGCCAACATCGCCAAGGCCATCAAGAACGCCGATGTGGTTTCGTTCGACAACAGCCCGCAGGCGCTGCTGGCCCTGCAGCAAGGCAAGGGCGCTGCCTACATCAACGACGAGACCACGCTGATCGGCAACATGGCCAAGATGGGCCCGGTGGCCAAGGACTACGCGATCCTCCCGCAGAACCTGTCGACCGAGCACATCGCCCTGGGTATCCGCAAGGGCGAGCCGGCCTTCAAGAAGCAGGTTGACGACGTGCTGCTCGGCATGGAAAAAAGCGGCGACGCGCAGAAGCTGTTCGACAAGTGGTTCGGCCCAACCACGAAGATGGCCTTCCCGCAGCGCACCTTCAAGATTTCCACCGACAAGATCGATTAATGACACGTCGGGCCGCCCGGACACCGCTCCGGGCGGCATGAAACTCCATGCCCCAATTTGATTTGTCGATGCTGCTCTCGGGGCAGTATCACCAGTGGCTTGTCAGCGGGTTCTTCCTGTCGATCAAGCTGTCGCTGCTGGCCTTCGTGCTGGCGTTGCCGCTTGCGATCGTGGTGGCGCTGCTCCGCCTGGCGCCGGCTGCACCGTTGCGCGCCATCGGCCAGACCTACGTTGAAGCCATCCGCAATGTGCCACTGCTTGCGCACATGCTGTTCTGGTATTTCGGCGCGCCGCAGATCCTGCCGCAGTTCATCAAGGACTGGCTCTACAGCCTGAACTACGAGGCCGCGAGCGCCGTCATTGCGCTCGTGCTCTACACGGCCGCCTATATGGCGGAGGACATCCGCAGCGGGATCCGCTCGATCCCGAAGGAGCAGCTGGAAGCCAGCCGCGCGCTCGGCCTCTCGTTCCTTCAGGCGATGCGGCTCGTGGTGCTGCCGCAATCGCTGCGCGTGACCGTACCACCGCTGGTCAGCCAAACGTTGAGCCTGTGGAAGAACTCCAGCATCGCCATGGTGATCGGCGTGGCTGAGCTGATGTACCAGGCACAGCAGGTGGAGTCCGCCACCTTCCGCGGCTTTGAGGCGTTTGCGTTTGCCACGGCGGCCTATCTGACCATTTCGATTGCGATCACGGTGTTCTCGGCCTGGTATCAGCATCGCTACCCCGTTCGTACACTTTAGGACGTCGTAGCCATGCTCGAACTCATTCAAACCTACGGCGTTTACTACCTGATCGGCCAGTATCCGAACGGCCCGCTGGGCGGTCTGGCGCTGACGTTCCTGTTGGCATCGGCCGGGCTGGTCCTGGCGCTGCCGGTGGGTATCGTGCTGGGCCTATGCCGCGTGAGCCCGTTTGCCGTGCTGCGCTGGCCGGCCACTGCGCTTGTCTACGTGGTGCGCGGCACACCGCTGCTGATGGTGATCTTCTGGGCGTACTTCCTGCTGCCCACCATCACTGGCCAGCGCACCGATCAGTTCAGCACCATGCTGACCGCGCTGGTTATCTTTGACGGCGCCTATCTGGCGGAGATCGTACGCGCGGGGATCCAGGCCCTGCCGCGCGGGCAGATGGAATCTGCCCGCTCGCTGGGCCTGTCGTATATGCAGGCGATGCGCCGCGTGATCCTGCCCCAGGCGCTGCGCAACATGCTGCCGTCGCTCGTCAACCAACTCGTCTCCACCATCAAGGAGACCTCGCTCGGCTACATCATCAGCCTGCCCGAGGTGTCGTTCGTGGCGGGCCAGATCAGCACGGCCGTCATGGTCAAGTCTGCCGAGGTCTACGGCCTGCTGGCGATCAGCTATTTTGTGATGTGCTTCAGCCTGACCCGCGTGGCGTTCTTCCTGGAGCGGCGCCTTGCAGCGCAAGCCCCTTCCAAACCATGAACATGATTACGATCGAACACGTCGACAAGTGGTACGGCGAGTATCACGCCCTCGTCGACATCAATGAAACCGTCGCCCAGGGCGAGGTCGTGGTGGTGTGCGGGCCGTCGGGCTCGGGCAAGTCAACACTGATCCGCACGCTGAACCGGCTGGAAGCCATCCAGAAAGGCCGCATCATCGTCAACGGGCAGGACGTGCATGCACACGGCGTCAACGTGAATGTCCTGCGCAGTGGCATCGGCTTCGTGTTCCAGCAATTCAACCTGTTTCCGCACCTGACGGTCATGCAGAACTGCACGCTGGCACCGGTGCAGCTCAAGCGCATGCCGCCGCAGGAAGCGCGCGACTTTGCGATGCGCCTGCTCGAACGCGTGGGCCTGCCGCACAAGGCCAACGCCTACCCTGGCGAGCTCTCGGGCGGCCAGCAACAACGCGTGGCAATTGCCCGTGCACTGGCGATGAAGCCGCCGGTGATGCTGTTCGACGAGCCCACCTCGGCGCTGGACCCGGAGATGGTGAACGAAGTGCTGCTGGTGATGAAGGACCTCGCCCGCGACGGCATGACCATGGTCTGCGTGACACATGAAATGGGCTTTGCACGCGAAGTGGCCGACCGCGTGATCTTCATGGACCAGGGCCAGGTGCTGGAGCGCGCCAAGCCGGAAGACTTCTTCTTACGCCCACAGCATCCACGTGCGCAGCGCTTCCTTGCGGACATCCGCTCGCCGTGGGCCCAACCCGCGTGAGCCCAGGCATTGCGCAATAAAAAACGGGGGACGATGTCCCCCGTTTCCGTTTGTACAGCCAGCGAATTTATTGAATCGCCTTGTCGTTCGGGTGCGCGTACAGATCCTTCATCCCAGCCGTCATCGGGTAGTTCAGGTTCAGGCCCTTCGGCGGAATCGGCGACAGGAACCACTTCTTGTACAGGTCATTGGCCTTGCCCGATTTCATCAGGTCGGCAATCACGTCATCGGCCACCTTCTTGAACGCCGGATCGTCCTTGCGCATCATGCACGCGTAGGTCTCGGTCTGCAGCGGCGTGCCGACCACCACCCAGTCGTTCTGGTTCTTGGCCTTGGTGCGTTCGCCATACAACAGCGGCTCATCCATCACGAAGGCGACGGCTCGGCCCGACTCCAGCGTCAGGAATGCCTGGCCGTGATCCTTGGCGAGGATCAGGTTCATCTTGTCGGCATCCTTCGCTTCACCGTTCATCTTCTGCAGGATGCGGTCTTCCGTCGTGCCCGCGGTGGTCACCACGGTCTTGCCCTTCAGGTCGGGGAAGTCCTTGATGCCCGAATCCTTCTTCACCAGCATCAGCATGCCGTAGATGAAGATGTTGTTAGAGAACGCGACCTGCTTCTGGCGATCAAGGTTGTTGGTGGTCGAGCCGCACTCGAAGTCGATCGTGCCGTTCTGCAGCAGCGAGATGCGGTTTTGCGAGGTGATCGGCGTGAGCTTGACCTGCAGCTTGGATACGCCCAACTTCTTCTCCACACCGGCAACGATCAGGTTGGAAATCTCCTGCGAGTAACCGGTGATGGTGTTGGCATCGGCCTGGTACGAGAACGGAATCGACGACTCACGATAGCCGACGGAAATCACGCCCGATTGCTTGATCTTCGCCAGCGTGTCGTTCGACTGCGCCTGCGCACCAGTGGACAGCACAGCCAGGGCACCGGCCGCAGCCAGCGTCAGTCCGCACAGGATGCGTTTGGTCGAATTGATCGGATGCAGCGTTTTCATGCTTCCCCTCCTTTGGGTGTGTTCGCTCCAGACTTCTTTGGTTACCAATTGGCGCAAGCCATCAGCTTGCACGTTCGGTCTTTTGAATCTCTTGTCCTTGGATCAAGCAGCCAGCGCATACGGTACTGGAGAAATTGCTGGCTTGCGCCCCGCAATCATGTCAGTCAGCAGGCAGGCGCTGCCAAGCGCCAGCGTAAAGCCCAGCGCCCCGTGGCCAACATTCAGCCACAGACCCTCCACCGGCGAAGTACCGACCACCGGCACACCGGTCGGCGTTGCCGGGCGCATGCCCGCCCACGGCGCGGCATCGGCACCCGCGTCATTGGCACGCATGGCGCCGGGAAACAGCGCGCGGGTTTCGTCGTACAAGGTCTGCACGCGGCGGGTATCGAGCGTGGTCGACCAACCGACCAGATCGGCCATGCCGGCCACGCGCAGCGTTTGCCCGATGCGGGCATAGACGATCTTGCGCGCCGCGTCCGTCACGCTGATGCGCGGCGCAACATCGCCTTCGCCCAGCGGTAGGCTGATGCTGTAGCCCTTGAGAGGATACAGCCCGGGGTCGATGCCCAGCGGGCCGAGCAGCTTGGCGCTGGTCACGCCTGCCGCCATCACCACCGCATCCGCAGCGAACTGCTCGCCATTGGCCAGCTTCAAGCCGCGCACGCGACGGCCCTCCGTCCACAACGCGCTGACGCCGGTATTGAAGCGCAGCGTCACGTTGGGCATCTCGCGCAGCCGGTTGAACAAGCCGACGCAGAGTTGATGGCAGTCGGCCACGTCTTCATCTGGCGTATAGATCGCACCGACGATCTGGTCGCGCACCCCGTCGAGTGCGGGTTCGTGGGCAATGGTCTCGGCGGCGGACAGCGCGTGCTGCTCGCAGCCCAGCGTGGCCTGGTAGCCGACCTGGGCGCGCGCGGACTCGAATGCTGCGGCATCACGGTGCACCACCAGCTTGCCGCGTCGGGCAAAGCTGAAAGCCAGCTCGGGCGATGCTTCGCGCAAGGTTTCCATGCAGGCGCGACTGTAGAACGACAGCGCAAGCAGTTCGCGCGTAGTGCGGTCAGCGCGCTCGCGGTTGCAGGCCGCGATGAAACGCAGCCCCCAGCGCAGCAGTGCTGGGTCCAGCGTGGGCTTCAAGCGCAGCGGCGAATCGCTGCGCAGCAGCCAGCCCGGTACGTGAGAAAGCACGCCGGGGCCGGCCAGCGGCGCCACATAGCTGTAGCTAAGCTGGCCGCCGTTGGCGTAGCTGGTGCCCTCGCCCGGGCCCGGGTGGCGCTCGATCAACGTGACCTGATGACCTTCCTGGGCCAGCGCGACTGCCGTGCTGATGCCGATAATGCCGGCGCCGACTACTGCGATTTGCATGAAGAAGCTGCGACTTGGAGAAATGTTGTCAGCAGCTTAAGGAGGCGGGGTGCCGTTGCGCAAATGCGGAGTTGTTGGGGGGGATGTTGTGGGGCTATGGGTTCAGATCGCTGGCTTGCGTGGGCCTTGGTGATCCAGCCACCCAGCAGCAAACCCTACTGCAACATAAACGTCTCGTACTCCAACCGATCCAGTTTCCGATCCAGAATCACCAGACTCGCCATCACCACCAGCAGTAGCGACACCGCAAACCCATACCCGTACCAGGCCGGCCCCAGTTGTAACGTGATCCACGTCAGCACACCATTGAGCACAACAAACGCAGCCGTCAGCCCCAGCACCACACGCCGCCGGTCCAGGTAGAAGAAAATATTCAACACACCCAGAAATACCACCTGCAGGCTCGCAGCAATGGTGTCGACATACAGCAGCGGCAGATACAACTCGGAAATCTGCAGCACCCGCAGCACGGAAGCCCCCACGGCAAACAGCACCAGCGCCGCCATCGCCTGAATCTTCACGATCTCGTACAGACCCGCGCGAATGGTCTGCACCATCGTGTTGCGCATGTCTTCGATGTGCTCCAGTGACGCCCCGCCCCGCACGGCGTCGTAGAACGCGTCGTAATACTCGACAAAGTCCGTCTCGATCCGCACCAGGAACACAGCCATGCCGGGGATGATCCCCAGGTACGCCAGGAACACCGGAATGTCGTAGATGACCGACGCATGCAACGGCCCGATCACCTGCTGCCCGGTGCCCGGTGCATACCAGAACATGAACTTGTCGAGCCAGATGCCGAGGTTGTACAGCAGCCCGATCAGCATCAACGACGGATATGCAAACCGCTTGTCGAACACCTCGAACGACAGGAAGCGGCGTCCGCTGAAGTTACGGTAGATCAGCCCCGCCATGCCGATCAGCAGGCACAACTGCCCCAGCACGAAGCCCAGCAGCAACCCCTCCAGCCCAACGCGGTTGAACAGCAGCGCCAGCAGCACCGTGAGCGTGTAGCCGATCAGGAAGATCCACACGATCGCTTTGTACTGCTTCATGCCCGACAGGAAGATCACCGCGATCCAGATGTTGGCCATGACCACAAAGCCCGCCAGCATCAGCACCCGATAAATGGCCGACTGCTGCGGAAACGCGAATAGCACGACGATGAGCCCCAAGCCGCCCGCCACCAGCGTCATCACCAGCGACACGGCGTGGTAGTTGGGCAGAACAAGGTCGTCGCGCTTCTCGAACAGGCGGTCTGACGTGAAGCGCGTAAAGGCGAGCTGCAGCGGCCCGGTCAAGATCAGGCTCACCGCAATCAGGTAGGTGACCGACACCTGGAACTGCGTGATGAGCGAGCCGGGAATCACAAACGGCAAGCTCAGGATACCGATCAGCAGAATCCCGACGATGGAGAGAATCCACGGCCCGGAGCTGATGATGCCGGCATAGGTGTAGGCGCGCAGCAGCCCGAGCAGGCTGTCGCGCTTGAGCATCTTGCGTAGCTCGAACCCGATGCCGGCCATCAGCGTGCTCCCTGCTTGGGATTCGGGTGAGCATGATGCGGACAGGCCGCGGCTGCGGTCCTGGCCCCTGCCTCTGTGGTCAGGTCGGGCAGCGCGCGCAGGCGATCGTACAGCTCACGGTAGGCACCGACCATCATCTCCTGCGTGTAGTAGCGCTCCACGCGGGCGATGCCGGCGGCCTGCGCTTCATGCCAGCGCGATTCATCGCGTAGCAGCGTCAACACTTCGGTAGCCAGCGCGGCCGGGTCGGCAATGCGCACCACGGCGCCGGCGGCACCCAGCGCGGCATCTTCGCCTTCCAGGCCGAACAGCAACTGGCGGCACGAACCCACATCGGTGGTGACCGACGGCACACCCGCGGCAAACCCCTCCAGCACCACCAACGGCAGCGCCTCACTGATGGAACTCAGCACCAGCACGCCCACCTTAGGCAGGATGTCGTCGATCTTCTGGAAGCCAAGAAACTTGATGCGGTCCCCCAGGCCCAGGCTCTCGGCCAGGCTGTGGCATTCGTGCGCGTATTCCGGGTCTTCATCTTCCGGACCGGCAATCCAGCCTTCGGCGTCGGGCATCTCGCGCGTGATGGTCAGCATGGCGCGGATGAAGGTCTTCACGTCCTTGATCGGCACCACCCGGCCGATCAGGCACATCACGCGCGGCACCCTGTCCGGGCGCTTGTCGCGCAGTGCGGCCAGGCGCGGCAGGTTGATGCCGTTGGGGATGCTGCGCGTCTTCTCTGCCGGCGCACCGTCGATCACCTGCCGCAGCCGGTTGCCCTCGTACAGCGCGGTGATCTCTTCGGCGGCGTCATAGCAGACACGGCCCATGGTTTCGAAAAAGCGCACCCACAGGTCGCGGAAGTAGCTGATCTGTGCGATGTCCTTCTCGAAAATGCTGCGGTTGTCGCGAATCCACTGGCTTTGGAACAGGTCGATCTTGCGTTCCTTGGTGTAGATACCGTGCTCTGACACGAGCAGCGGGCGCCCGCGCTTGTAGCGCAGCAGCGCGCCCAGAAAGCCCGCATAGCCGGTCGAGATGGTGTGGAACACGTTCACCGGGATCAGGTTTTCGGCAATGCGCACCAGTTGCCACAGCGGCTTGTGCATGATGCGCACGGTCCAGAAGTAGTCCGTGAACGACGGGTCGGTGCAGTAGCGCCGGTAGTAGTCCGTCATCATGTCCCAGGCGCGGTGGCTGTAGAGGAACTGCTCCTCGGCCAGGGGGCCGTCGTCACGCAGGTCGGCAATGGACGCGCGAATCAGGTCGGCCGTTTCTTCCTTGTGCGCGGGGTTGCGCAGTGCTTCGTGCAACTTGCGCGAGCGCTCGAAAGCGGCTGGATCACCGCCGCTGGCCTGTACCAGGGGCGGCGCGGGAAAGTCGTACAGGTAGTGGCATTCCAGGTGCACCACGTTGTCGGGAATGGCGTAGACGGGCTTGCCGTAGTCCTCGCGGCGGCTGCCGATGAAGACGACGGCAAAGCGGATGTCCGGAAACGCCCGGATCATCTGGTTGACCCAGCTCGACACCCCGCCGCTCACGTAGGGAAACGTCCCTTCGAGCAGCAGCGCGACGTCAGCGGACTGGGCGCGTGGAAAGGAATCTCGATCGCTCATGATGTCCAGTAGCGCAGCAGCGGACGCAGCAATGGCAGCGGCGAGCGGTTGGAGAATTGCGCCAGCGCGGTGCGCGCGCCGGCGTAGTCGCGGCGCAGGTAGCAGGCTTCGGCCAGCGGCGGCAGCAGGCGGTCACGCGGAAAGCCGAACCGCTCGGCTTCGCGCAAGTGCGATTCGGCGACATCGGGCTCGCGGCGCGACAGGGCCAGCCGGCCGCGCATGTACCACAGCGCCGCGTTGTCAGGCTGGATGTCCAGCGCGGCGCTGGCGTAGCGCTCCACCTGTTCAGCGGTGTAGCGGTACACATCGCCTTGCACGAGGTTCTGGTAGATCAGCTCCCAGTACAGGTCGGCCAGGCGCTTGTTGATGTCGTAGCGTGCTTCGGGCGTGGTGGCCTCTTCCAGGCGTGGCAACTCGGCCAGGATCTTCTGCATCAACACCTTCTCGGCGTTGTCGAGCATGCCGTAAGCCAGCAGGCGGATGTCATCCACCGGATCGGCCAACAGGTCGCGCAGCACGGGGCTGGCTGTGCGGGTCGGCATCGACTGCATGGCCACCAGCGCGGTCATGCGGCTTTGCACCGGCGCGCGCTCGTTGCTGAGCTGGGCGCGCAGCCGCGCCCCGCCGCCGTGCGTCACACGCGAAATCAAATGCGCCACAAACACCGGCAAGCCCACGTCGGCGATGTCCTTGTCGCCCTCCGGCTTGGGGAACAACTTGCCGAGCAGCAGACTGCCCAGCACCAGCAGACACCCCGCCACCGGCACGAAGAAGCACAGGGCGACGAGGTAGCCATACGTCCAGACGAACGGCACGCGATAGCGGCGCGGCAGCAGGCGCCAGGCAGCCAGCCCGATCAGCGCGGCGGCGGTCCCTTGCAGCAGCAGGCACGACAGCAGCAGCGCCAGGCTGTTGCCGGCGTGCAGCACCATCACCACCGCTGCAATCTGAGCCGAGATACCGCCGAGCGTGAGCTTGAACATGGTCGCGTGCCCTCGCTTCAGCCGTCGAGGTGGCAGCGTGCGATGAAACGCACCAGCGCCTCACCAGGGTGCTCACCCGTCACGTGCAGCGTCTGGACGCCAATGTGCGACTGCTCGAAATCGACACCGAACTGCGCGCGCAGGCTGTCTTCAATCCGCACAAGGTAGGCCGACACGGCACCCGCGCCCGACAGCGGCATCAGCGTGACGATGGCACGACGTGCCTTGCCGCGTGCCTGCCAGACCACGTCCAGCGCACGGCGGCTGCGCGCCACCTGTTCGAACAGCGCGTCGCTGGCCTCGTCCTGGTCAAAGATGAGCGCCACCACCGACGAGTCGATGCCGGTATCGCGATGCAGGCGCGCCAGGCGGCCGAGGTCAAGCGCAAAGTCGTACGGCGCATCGGGTACGAGGTCGAGAATCTCGGAGCTGACGGTGAGGTGCCGTACGCCATCGGCGTAATAACCGAGCAGCACCAGCAGGAACTGCAGGTTCTCGTACGACAGCGACAGGAACGGCATCTGCTGCACGACCACGATGCCGATCAACTCGTCGGCACCCGACAACACCGGCGCACAGGCGACATAGCGCGAGCTATCTTCATGGCGCAACTCGGGCGCCTGCGGGTGACCGAGTGTATGGGTGTCGATGCAATGGCGGATCAGCGGGTCGTCGGCAACGATGTCGAACGGTGTGCCTACACGGGCCACTGGTTCGGTGTCGACCTGGTTGCCCGTCACACGCACCATGGCGGCCACTTCCAGTTGGCAAGCCTGCGCCGTCCACTGCAGGAACTGCACGGCACCCGGCAGTTGTGCCACGTCGGGCTGGTTGGTACCGTCGCTGTGCTCGCGCGCAGCCAGTGCCAGGTTGCGCAGTTGTGTGAGGGTGTCGCGCAGCGTGGTCGGCTTGGCCAGCAGATCATTTTCCAGCCGCTCGTGTGAAAGCCGCAGCAGGAAGTGGTTCTTGGTCAGCGCCGCCAGGCGGTCGTTCAGGTAACCGTTGACGGTGCGCGCCCGCGACAGACGCGCGCCCCAGATGTCGCCAAACTGCCCGCCGACCAGCACCAGCATCAGCCCGCCCAGAAAGTACATGCGGGGGAAGGCGCCGGCCGCAGCGGCCTGCCCGTAGAACAGCCACCATGCACCCAGCACCACCAGTGCGGCAGCCGCGCCCAGCAGCGTACCGTAGCGCAGCGCCAGGATGAGCGGCACCAGCCAGATCCACGGAAAGCCGTAGCCGAGCAGCAGCGGATTGTCTGGCACAAACAGCCAGACGATGCCGATAGCGACAACCGTGGCGCCCAGCGTTTCCAGCACCGCACTGGGGCTCGACACGGCCGGCGCGATCAGGCGCCCGTACCACGACGATGCGCCGATGCCCTGCGCATTGCGCCGGCGATCACGCCCACGCGCCTCCGCGGCGGCGGTCTGCGCGCCCTGCTGCGTGCGCTGTGCCGCTTCGGTTTTCATCAGCCTCGGCCCAGCGGCGAGAGCAACTCGCGCAGCAGCTTCTGCGCCACCGCCGAGACGGCGTCGCGGCTCCAGCCGGTGCGGCTGCCGGCGGCGCTCCAGATCACGTTGCCGCTCTGCACGTCGATCACTTGCAGCGTGATGCCGACGGCGGGTTCGCCATCCACGCCCACCTTGTAGCGCCACTCATCCACGGCGCCGGTCAAGGCATAGCGCGCCTTTTCGCCGCGCGCCCAATCCAGCGCGCGGGCCACGGCCTCGCGCTCGGCCGGTTCGAACAGCGATTCGCTGTTCAGGTTGGCCGGATACTGCTTGAGATTGGTAAAACCGCGCGCCTTCAGGATGCTGGTGGCGATGGCCTCGGCACGCAGCCCGGCCTGCGGGGTTTCGGTGTAGTTGACGATGGGCAGCACGACCCATGCGTCAGACGCGCTGGTGGCCGGTGCACGGCCGCTGTCGACCACGGCACACGCGGACAGCGCAAGCGCCATGCCGACGCCCGCGGCGGTGGCCAGCCAGCGGCGGCGGCCGGCTTTCATCTTGTCGAGCAAGGGTGTCATCGCTTTCTCCTGGATGCTTCCGTTGTTCTTCATGCTGGTGTTTCCCCGTTTCTACTTGTTCGTCGTATTCGTTGCTTGCGTGTCAGTAAAGCCAGCGGTAGCGCAAGCCGATTTCCGTCAGCGGTGATGTGCCCGACCGCGTGATCGATTGGTGTTCGATGTACAGCGCAAGATGGTCGTTGCCGAACACACTGCCCGCCACCCCAAGCTGGGCCTGCACGCCCCACCCTTCGCGGTTGTCGTGCAGCATGCCGACATCCATGAACGGCCGCCAGGCGCGGGTGTAGCGGTCCAGATAGTCCGTGCCGAAGCCAAACAGCATGCCGAACTGTGCAAACGAGCGCGGCATGATCTGGTTGACGTCCGGCGTAGCGTCGCCCGGCAGCAGGCGTGCCATCAGAGGGCTGACCGTGCCCGATGCGTTGTAGCGCGCCACCGTACCCACCACGCGGATGGTGTAGTCAGGATATTCCACTCGGAAGCGGTGGCCGATCTCGCCGTCAAACACCATGCCGCTGCCCAGGAAGGAGCGATCCTGCCCATAGAAGCGGTCGCCTTCCACGCGAGCGCGCACGTATTCGTTCTGCGTCAGGCGCCAGTTGTTGCCGATGGAGAACAGATCCTTCACACCGCCCACACGCAGTTGCGGCGTTTCGTTGGCGGGCTGGTTGCGACCGATCGACAACTCGGTACCCAACGGCCCGACCTGCCCTAGCAGGCCATCCAGCCGGAATGCGTAGAACGATGCCAGCCCCTGGCGCCAGCCCACCGTGCCCTTCCACTGCGTGTTCTGCGTCTGGTACTGCGAGATCCAGTCGACGCTGCGGTCCTGCGCGGGCACGCCGGTGAGCTGGGTGTCGTCGGTCGAGCGCTGGTTCCGCTGGGTGGCGCGCAGCAACATGCTGGTGTGGTCGGTCAGGCGCATGCCGGCTGCAGCGCTGGTCTCGAAATACGTGAGCGGCGCCTGTTTGAACCAGGTCTCGCGCGGCTCCAATGCCTGGGCGTTGGTCAGCAGCGTTTCCTGCACGCGCTCGTGAAGCTGCTCGTCATCGGGTGCGGTGGTCAGGCCTTCGAACGACAGCCGCTGCGCTTCACCCAGGCGATCCGTCATCACGTTGGCGTCGATGCGGTTGTAGAGCGGGATGCGGTCGGGCGTGTCGTCCAGCAGACGGTTGAGCGTCTGCAGGTCGCGCTCGGCCAGGGCGATGGAGATCTCGGCATAGGCCGGACGCGTCATGCGGCGGGTGTATTGCTGCAGCAGCCACGCGCGCGCCAGGTCGTTTGCTTCCTGCGACAACGCCCAACCCAGCGCGGCCTCCTTGGCCACCGCGGAAACGAGTTGATCGCTCACGCGGGCCTGCTTGCGCTTGTCAGCCGGAGGTTCCGGCGGCTCGGGCGGTAGCATGTCGATATCGCCCAACTCGGACTTGTCCATGGCCGACCGACCGCCCTCGCGTGCCTGCTTCGTGGCACGGCGATCATCACGCAGCAACTCGATCAGCAAACGCTGCGATAAATCGCCGGACCCGAACGTTTGGGCCAGCGAGACGCGCCGGGCACGCAGTTCAGTGCGGGCATCCTCTTCAAGCGGCACGGCATCGCTATCCCCACTGTTGCCCACTGTCACGCGCGTACCGACACGCCGGCCTGCGGGCGCCTTGTTCTTGTCGCCACCGGCCGTGTCTTCTGCACGCCATAGCAGCCACCACGCCTCGCGGCGCAGGGCCCAGGCGGCATCGGCCTGACCGGCCATCTCGCGCGCATCGGCATACGCCAGCAGCCAAAGCGGATCGGTCTGCATCGACTTGCCCTGGCGGCCCAGGAAGCGCAGCGCGAGGTTGGCGTCAAACAATTGCAGGCCGGCCGCTGCGTACGCGCCCCAATAGGCGGAATCGTTCTCGGCCTCGCCGCGCCACAGGGCCAGGGCGCGTTTGAGTTCGGCATTCTGGCCGGAGTCGAGCAGACCCCACAGGAAGGCGGCCTTCACATCGCTGCCGGCATCGGGCAACGAGACGGCGCGGCGCAAATCACGCATGGCCGCATCCCATTGGCCGCTCTGGCGGAAGTACTCGGCACGCGCGCCCAGCACACCGGCGGATTGCTCGGCGGCCTTGCGCTGCTCCGGCGCGAGCGAGGCGAGCAGCCCTTCGATGCGGCGGAAGGCGCGCGCCCGCGTGTAGTAGTAGATGGCCTGCTGCAGGTGGACCATCGTGCCGTCCTTGCGGAAGGCGAGTTCAGACAAGCGGCCGGCGTCGATGGGACTGGCGTCGTAGAAGTCGATCATCGTGGTGAGATCGTCCGGCTCTGCTTTGCCTCCAATCAGCAGTTGGCGATACGCCTCGCGTGACAGATCATCGCGCTGGTTCAGCCGGGCAAGCTGGGCGAAGGTGCGCCAGTAAAGATCGTCCGTGGGCGAAGCGGCCTTCTCTGCGGCCTGCATGGCAGTGAGCGCCTGCTCGAACTGCCCGCGCACATACAGGATGTTCGCCAGCTTGAGCGCGTATTGCGCATTGGGGCCGAATTCCTTCTGCAGGCGCACGTACGTGTCGTAGGCCTGATCGTCCTTGCCGGCCCGCTCGGCCAGGTTGGCATAGCGCTCCAGTACCGCCTGCCGGTGCGCACCGCGCGCAATGCTGTTCAGGTACGCCAGCCCTTCCACGGGCTCGCCCAACCGCTCATACGCTGCAATGATCTGGTCGAGCAGCTTCATGTCGCCGGGCTGGCGGCTGGCCTGGTAGCGCAGGCCAGCCAGATAGGCGTGATCTTCGTTGAGTGCGGGGGCCAGACGCAGCACATGCTGCCAGGCCGCATCGTCGCCGGTGGATTGGGCGTACGACAGCCAGTAGTTCAATGCAACCATCGGCTGACGGTTCCACTCAGCCACCTGGGCAGCGCGCTCGGTCCAGATCTTCAGGTCGGGACGCTGGCGCACGGCGGCCTCGGCCACGCGCATGGCGTCGTTCAGGTTGCCGCTGCCCATGAAGACCTGGAAGGCGAGGTCATAGTCGTCGGCGTTAAACGGCGCGATACCGCGCGCGATGGCCTGGGCGCCGGTCGGTGCATTGGCATCATCGGCCTTGTCCGCTACGTGGCGGATGCGGGCGACGTGGCGCTGGCGACGGGCCAGACCCTCCGGGCCATCCATGAACACCACATCCGTCGGGCTCGGCAGCGGTTCGGGCCGGCCAGCGAATGCCCAGTCGTGGTGCGCAACGCCTGACGCCAGCGCAATGCCCTCTCCGGTCTGACGCCACGACAGACGCAGCAAACGCCGTGCATATTGATCTGCCAGATCCGGCCGGTTGCACGCCATGGCCAGACGCGTGAGGAAGCGCAGCGTTTCGGTGTCGTCGATCAACGGGCCGACGCGGCGCTGCGCCTCGGTCATGGCATCGTCGAGCAGATTGCCGCCCTGCAATGCCTTCAGGCCAGCGATGAAGTAGCGGCGCTGCTCATCGAGCGACTTGGCGGTGTCCTGGGCGGCAAAGTTGGCGGCGGCGGCGGCGCGGTATTCACCCGTGCCCAACGCGATCTCGGCAGTACGCGCCTGCCACTGCGCGGCGCGAGCCACGTCCTGCTTGGCCAGGCGCTGGTAGAACTGCATGGCAATCGCACCCTGATCCAGCCCGCGAGATTTGGCCGCAAGAATCTCCAGCTCAGGCGCCGTCCACCGGTAGTCCAGGGCTTGCTTGAGCAGACCACGCAGGTCGACCAGCATGGCCGCACGCTGCGGATCATTCGGTTGCAATGCATAGGCGCGTTGCTCGCGGATGGCGATATCGAGCAGCAACGCTTCACGGTCGAGCGACTTGTCATGCAGCGCACGCATGCGGGCGACCATGGCTTCGGCCTCTTCCAGCCGGCCGGTGCGCACGTACTGGGCGGCCAGCACGCTGAGGAATTCCCCATCGTTCGGGCGCACGCGCAGCCAGGCTTCCAGATAGGCCACCGACAGCGCATCGACCTTGCCGCCTTCGAGCAGACGGGCCTCCAGGCGCTCGCGCGGGAACATCAAGGCGAGCGCCAGCCCGATCAGCGCGCCAAGCGTACCGATCAGCCAGGCCGGCAGCAGCCGTTCACGCGGGGTCAGGTCAGCAGACCACATCGACACGTTGGTAGGTCACGGTTTGCGCAGCAGCTCCGGTCAGATCAACGCGCACGGTGTTGTCCTGTGCGCGGGCGGTGCGGACGGGATTGCCGTTGACCTTCACACGGCAGGCGCCGGCGTTGGCCAGACGAACAAACGGCTTGTAGTAGCCACCTGCCTCGAAACTCAACTCATTACCGTTTCGCGCGAAACTGCGTACGAAGGCGGCAGCTTCCGCAATGTACGCTGGCTTTGCGGGTTCTGCCTCAGGCGCGACAGTAAAGCGCGCCGCACCGTCATCCAGGTGGATATAGATGCCGCCGGCCGCCTTGTCATAGCCAACCACGCCCTGCGCATCGGCCAACCGCGGCGTACCGGGCGCCATCCAGCGCAGTTCGCGCAAATCGCCATCGCCGCGTACCACCCAGGTGTTGCCGTCTTCTACATCTCGGGCAACGGCCATGTTGCGGAAATCCAGCACCTTGACCACGTACTCGGTGGAATAGATCGGGAACACCGGCTGCGACAACGCGTAGTCATAGACCTTCTTCAAGGCCTTGAGCGACGCAAGCTTGGTGCCTGAGTACATGTGGTAGTAGATGTTGATGGGCTTGAAGCGATAGGGCGTGTCGGTCATCTGCAGCGTTTCAATCAGGCGATCGAAACCGTAGAAGGGCCCGGTCCAGTCATTGGTATAGACGTTTTCGTTCTGGTTGGGCGCAAACACCTGGTAGGCCCCCGGGCCCTTGTCGATACCGAGCGGAGCAATTTCCGTCCATGACGGCGAGCCGCGCGTGATGGTGGTATCGCCGCCGTTCATGTTGAGCACGCCCGCGTCCCAGGTCATGCGCACGGCAATTTCAGGCGGCTGGCAGTCGCCCGACCACTGCAAGATCTTCACGCGCTTGCCCGGCGGCGCCAGGCGCTCGTTGATGTAGTTGATGGACCCTGAAATCTCGCGGTCCAGGCTGAACTTGTAGCCGGGAATGGACAGCGCAAAAGCGGTATCGCCGCCGCCCTTGTCCGCACCCGGGCCCTCCTTGGCGTGATCGCCGGTGATGCCGCTCGGCACCGTGCGACTCCAGTCAAACGGGTGCGAATAGGTATGCGTGCCCAGTTCAACATAGGGCAACGCAAACATTTTGCGGGCAATCGCCTCCAGGCGCGGCGTCAGCTTGGGGTACAGGCCGCTTGCGCCCACCTCCCCTTCAATCACCGACAGCGTGGTCGGAATGCGGTATTTCTCCCACACGTCCTGCAGCAGCACCTCGCCGGAGTATTCCGGGCCAGGAAACTCGGCGCGCGAGGCAAAGCCGTCGCCGTCCACATGCACGAGCATCAAGCGGCGGCCGTTCTCCGACGTCACGTCAGGAATCGGCATGTCAGGCAGCGCCAGCGCGCGACGCAGAAACTCAATCGGCTGCACAACCCAACGCGCCTGCTCAACGGTGTCCATCGAGAACACCGCGTACGGATTCAGCACGTAACCGCCCCAATCGGTGATGGCGGCGGCATCAAACTCGAAATTGCCCGATTTCAGACGCAGCAGGGACTGCCCATGTGCACCCACTTGAATCGGCTGGGCCTCGCGGCGCTCCGGCTGCGGTGCCATTTCGAAACCCATGATCTTGTCTTGCGACACCACCGACAGCGGCCCGGTAGCGCGCCCACGCACGAGTTGCAGCTTGAACATGTCGGCCATGCTGCCGTCCACCGGCAAGCCGAACTGATTCATGAAGGCGATATGCACACCGTCATGAATGCGTTGCCGCACCCACGACGACAGCGCTGCCACCTGCTTGATCGGGCTGGTGTTCACCCACACCACGACACCGGCGTAGCGGTCGGGCGGCACGGATGCGGGCAGCGGCTTGTTGATGTCGGCGTACTCAACGTCGTAGCCAAGAAAGTTGAGCGGCGTGGCAACAAAGCGCACGCCCTCGCTGGTGTCGATGGTGGCGCGCGGGTCGCGGTCCTGCAGAATCAGCACCTTGCGCGGCAGCACCTCGATGCGCCCCACGCCGATGGTCGACAGATCCGGATCCGTCACGTACGGTACCAGCCCCTGCGCCTTGATACGCTTGGCCGTCTCGCGCGCGCAGGCGCGGTCAGCCGGCGGGCAATAGTCGATGGCGATCACTGGCAAGTGGTACTCGTCGCGAATCTTGCGCGCCTGGCCCATCAGCCATTCGCGGTCGGCATCGCTGACTTCCTTGTACTGCTTGCTGCCCTGATCCCAACCGCGATACAGCGATTCAAACGCCACCGCATACGCCAGGTCATGCACCTGCGGCAGGATCTCAAAGCCACGGTTGAAGATCAGCTTGGCATCCGGATAGCGCGCCTTGATCGCCTGGATCGTGCGCACCATGCCTGCCTCTTGCGCTGCACGCGCAGCATCGTCCTTGGCAACGAGCTGGTACGAGTCGAGCGTATCGAGAAAGAAGCCACGGTAGCCTTTGTCCCACAGCGGCTTGATGACGTGATCGACATAGAAGGCCGGCCATTCGGGCTGAGCCTGATCCACCACGCGCGACGCCCATGCCGCGTTGCGGCCAGACAGCCAAGCCTTGGGCAGATCCTTGTACCAGCTGCGTTCGGTTGTGACCTCACCCACGCTCACGTAGGCATACCACTGTGTCTTGGGGGTCTTGAACTGCGATGGATCAAAGCCGTGGTCCGGCTCGACAACGACTGCGTCGAAGGCGCGCAACTGCGCCACGGGCGGCTTGTCGCCGTAGTACCACGCGATGTTCGGCGCATTGGCCGAGAGCGAAGGTGTAACTCCTGACACACCGGACCCGGTGGTGGCAGGCGCTTGTTGAGCAAGCGTCACACAAGGCATCGACACAAGTGCGGCCGCAACCCACGCTGCAAACCTGGCCACAACCCGTCCGACCGTCCCTGCCGTATTCCCCCGCTTTCCCCCGGTGCGCCGTTGTACACGGCTGAGAATCCACATGACCTACCACTCCTATGCAACTGTGTGCACCCAATTGCGTGTCCACATTGGGCCGATCTGCGCCGGCACTGAGATAGAGGCGCCAATACGTGCGCCACCACGGAACATTTGCTCTTTATCCGGATTGCCACCCGCAAACGCAGGCCCCGTAAGGCAAACCGGGACAATATGTTCCCAGGCTGCAAGTATCACCCATGGTATGGGTACGCGGCAAACCACTTTTCGATGGCTGTGCGCCACACTGGGGCATAGACAATTGTTTAACGTATGCCCAGGCATGCGTGATTCGCGCTGTGGTTTGACAAAGCGATCCCGGCTGCACCATGATCGTCCGCAGCCACATTCCGAGCAGCCGTGCAGTGCAACGGCCCGCCCGCCCCGCCACCATGTCCGCCTTCATCCTTGTCGCGCTCATCCTGATCAGCGCCTTCTTCTCTGCTTCCGAGATCGCGCTCACTGCCTCGCGTCGCATTCGCCTGCAAGCGCTGGCCGACGACGGCGACACCCGCGCCCTGCGCGTGCTGCAGCTCAAGGACATGCCCGGCAACTTCTTCACCGTGGTGCAAATCGGTGTCAATGCGGTGGCAATCCTTGCCGGTGTCATCGGCGACAGCCATATATCGGGGCCGCTGGCCGCGTGGCTGGGTGATTGGCTACCGGCCGCCCGCGCCGAGCGCGTTGCCAGCATCGCCGGTTTCATGATCGTGACGGGACTCTTCATTCTGTTTGCCGACCTGCTGCCCAAGCGCCTGGCAGTGCTCTACCCCGAGCGCTGCGCGTTGGGCATCATCGGCCCGATTCAGGCCTGCCTGCGCTTGCTGCGGCCGGTGGTCTGGCTATTCAACGGCGCGGCGGATCTGTTCCTGAAGCTGTTGGGTGTGCCCACGCACCGCGTTGAGCAGATCACCACCGAAGACATCACCGCCATGGTGGGCGCCGGTGCGGAAGCCGGCGTGCTACGCAAGCACGAACTGGCTGTGATCGAAAACGTATTCGAGCTGGAATCGCGCACCGTCACCTCGGTCATGACCGTGCGCGACGAGGTCGTCTACTTCACCATCGACGAGCCGCTGGAATCCATCAAGCTGAAGATCATCGCGCAACCGCATGCCGAATACCTCGTCTGCCGCGACGACATCGACTCGGTGCTCGGCTTCATCGCCTCGAAGGACATCCTGCAGCAGATCCTGTCGGAAGAATCGTCCGCCGTGATCCGCAACCTCGGCAAGTACTACGACAAGAACCTGCTGATCCTGCCCGACACGCTCAACCTGTCGCAGGCGCTTGCGCGGTTTCGCGAGATGCACGAGCGCTTTGGTGCGGTGGTCAACGAATATGGGCTGGTGGTGGGCGTGGTCACGCTCGACGACCTCGTTGGCGCGGTGATGGGCGACATCCTGTACCTGGGCGAAGACGAGCAGATCGTGCGCCGCGACGATGGCTCATGCCTGATCGACGGCGTTACGCCGCTGGGCGACGTCAAGCGCGCCTTCGATCTGGACGACTTGCCCGGCGAGCACCACGTTGAAACCATCGCCGGACTGGTCATCTACGCGCTCAAGCGCATTCCCAAGAAGAGCGAAAGCGTCGACATCGGGCCGCTGCATATTGAAGTGCTCGACATCGACAACCACCGCATCGATCAATTGCTGGTGTCGCGACGCATCGACCCGCCCACCGCGCCCTCGGCATCGTGAGCGGCAAACACGTCCTTGGCGGCAAACATGCCGTTGAGCGCCGCCGGAAAGCCCGCGTATAGCGCCATCTGCAGAATCGTCTCGGTAATCTCGTGGCGCGTGAGCCCCACGTTGAGCCCTGCCGCAATGTGCACCTTCAACTGCGGCGCCGCGTTACCCAGCGCCGTGAGCGCGGCGATGGTGGCGATCTCACGCTCGCGCAGCGTCAGCCCCGGGCGGCTGTAGACGTCGCCAAACCCGAATTCGACGATGTAGCGGCCAAGGTCGGGCGAGATGTCGGCCATGGCCTCGACCACGCGCTCGCCGGCCACGTCATCGACTTCCTTGAGCTTTTGCCAGCCCCGGGCGTAGCGCTCGTCATGCAGGTTGGCGTGGTTTGCGGCTTGCGGTGCGGCTTGTGCGATCTGAGTCATGTGCGTCCTCGTTCGATTGGCGTTTCGGTTTTCGAGATGAGGAAGCGGAACCCGGCGCGCTGTCTGCGGCGGCAATGCGGGCACGGATGCCGTCGTAGATGACGAGCTTCTCGCGCAGCATGGCCAGCGTTTCGGCCCGCGCACGCAGCTCCGCTTCCAGCGCCTGCGCATGCAACTCCAGCATGCGTTGGCGCGCGGACACACTCTCCAGACTGTCGCCCTGCCGCCGCAGCGCTGCGTACTGCAGCATCTGCGCGATCGGCATGCCGGTGTCGCGCAGGCGCAGCAGGAAAGCGAGCCACGTCATGTCTTCCGTACGGAAGACGCGGTGTCCGTTGTCTTTGCGCTGCACGCTGTCGAGCAGGCCGATGCGCTCGTAGTAGCGCAGCGTATGCGTCGACAGGCCGGTGGCTTCTGCAACTTGGGCGATGGTCAGGAAAGTGGTCATGAACGGAGCTTAGAAGTTAGAGCGCACTCTAAGTCAAGCGACTTTAGCGCGATTTCGCCCCCAGCGCGGCAGACCACCCAAAGCAAAACGCCGACCCCCTTTCGGGGGCCGGCGCCTTGGTGTGCAGAAAAACCGGTGAACCGGTTAGCCGCCCTTGCCGAACTCGCTCGGGTTCTGCATCTTCGGACGGTGGTCGTGCTTCTTCTTTTTCTTCTTGTGGTGGTGTGCCTTCTTCTCGCCTGCTGCCGGGGCCGCGGCGGCGGGTGCTGCAGCGGGTGCAGCCGGAGCGGCCGGGGCGGAAGCCTGCGCAAATGCGCCGGCGCTGAAGACTGCTGCCACGAGGGCAGCCAGGAGCTTGTTCATCGTATTGTCCTTATGAAAAAACGAAGATGCGGCGCACCCGGTAACGGGATGGGACGTGACCCAATGCGTCCCTCGCCACTGCCATTCAACGCGCGACCCCAGCATCGGGATGACCCGCGCATCACCGCGCAGTGTGGTGCAGGTGCAGGCCAATGTCCACCTGAAGCCTGACGATACGCCGGTGAGCGAATCGGCGCGTTGATGCGCCTCAACAAAGATTGACGGACATCGCGTGACACGCTTTCTACATTGTTACGCGCGCTTACATCGTGGGAAGAACGCTTACAAACAGCGGTGCACGCCCTCACGATATGAAGCGTTTTTGGAGGCATGGATCGCACATGGGACGAGATCCATGTATCTGAAGTCCCGCAATATCCTCAAGGAGTCTCACATGAAAGTCGCTCAATCCCTGGCCGCTCTGATCGTTGCTGGTGCCTTTGCCGCCCCCGTGTTCGCAGCTGGCACCGCGTCCGCACCGGCTGCTGCACCGGCACCGGCCGCTGCTGCTGCGACGACGGCGACCACCGATGCCGCTTCCGCCCCGAAGGCTGAAGCCAAGCACGAGAAGAAGCACCACGCGCACAAGAAAGCCGCACACAAGACTGAAGGCAAGTCGGAAATGAAGTCCGATGCTGCTTCGGCACCGAAGGCCGCTGAACCCGCCAAGCAATAAGGCGATCGCGCTGTGAAAAACGCCGGGAAGTTCCCGGCGTTTTTTATGCCTGCTGAAACCGCATCAATGCAGATGCGGCAAACGCTTCGTGCCTTCGATCTGTACTGCCTGCAGCTCGTGGGGCTTGAGACCCAACTCACTCAGGATGGTCGGCGCAATCTGGTTGGTATCGACGTGCTCATCCACGATGCCTGCATTGATGCCAGCACCCCAGACCACGATCGGCACATGGCGGTTCTCCTGACGGAAGCCACCATGTTCGGCGATCTTCGACAGCTTGCTGCCCGCCCACACCGTGCCCTGTTGTGCGATGCCGACCACGTCGGGGAAGCGGTCATCGCTCGGCTTCACACCAAACAGATCGGCCACTTCCTCACCCACCACAAAGCGGCTCGCGCCGGCCTGCGTGAATGGCTTGGACGTTGCGTTGCCCGCGGCGTCCGAACCCACGCCCGTGCCCGAGTAGCCCAGCAGAAACTGCTTGGTGAACCGCAGCGCGGCTGCTGAGCGGTCGTTCAGCCACAGCAGGATACCGTCGTCATCCATTGCATGCGCGACGAGGTGCGGCTTGGTCGCATCCTTGCAGGTGGCGGCGTACTTTTCCCACGCGCAGTTGAGCGCGTCGATCATGTCGCCATCGTTGACGATGGTGAGGTCCGCGCGGCTGCTGGGCGATTGACCATGCTTGGCCGACACGATCACCACGGTGTTGGACGGGTCAGTCGCCTTGACCAGTTCGCCCAGCTTGTTGTCAACGAAGGTCAGCGCGCTCTGCAGCACCGGGCCCGGCACCGTGCCGTTGTTGGTGTAGCCGCCCAGGCCGCCCGTCACCTTGTTGGCGGTGTTGGACGGATCGGGGTAGTAGCTCGACGTGTTGAGCTTCTGCGCGGTAGACACAGCCTGGAAGTTCATGCCCAGGATGGCTGGCACGCCCGGCGTGCCATTGCCGGCGTGGTCATGGCCCTTGAGCCAGTTCAGCACGGCCTGCACCTTGAAGCTGTCGTAGCGCTGCGTGTTGGTGTTGTCCTTGGTCCAGTCCGGGCCGGGGCCACCGGGCAGCGACGGGTCGGTTACCGAGCTGTTGATCTCGGGCGCGAACAAGTCGTCGATACCCTGGCCGCTCGGGCCGTTGAGGATTTCATAGGCCGCGTGCTTATCCGACCAGGCCGTGTGCAGGCCGTGCTTGCGCGCGACTTCAAACACCGTATTCACCTTCAGGTACTGATGCGGATACACCGGCGCGCACGTGATGGGCGAGACCGGCAAGAAGGCCGGGGCGATCAGGTCCTGTGCGTGGCCGGTCAATTGCGAGATCTTCGAAAGATCCGCATACAGGCCTGGGATGCCTTGGCCGCTGTCGAGACGGTTCAGATCCTTGGCGATGACCTCGGCGTAGAACACCTCGGCGCCCGGCTTGGTGGTGCGGCAGTTGGCGGCCGAGGTGCCGGCTGGGAGCGGGCTGCGACTGTATTCGTCGTCGTAGTAGATGCCCGTGGTCTTGGGGTTGCCGCCGGTTACCTGGCCGACCATGCCGGGGAACGAGTCGGACGGGAACGGCGTGCGGGCGTTGCGATAGCTCACACCCTGATGCACGAGGCGCGCGAGCGTGGAGCCCGGATGGTTGCCGACATACCAGTCAAGATCGGACTGATGCAGACCATCGACCGAAATCAGCAGGACATGCTTGGCGTGCGCGTGGCGCGCATCATCGTCATCGGCATACACATGCGCAGACAGGCCACATGCAAGCGTGGAGAGCACAGCGAGAGCGAGGTGTTTCTTCGGGGACACGGGATTCTCCTCTGGGATACCGCCATGAGGCGGCCCGGTCACGCTATGCCCGCCGTATGTCTGCGCGGCGACCTGCCCATGTCGCGCCGGTGACAAATGTAACGTCGCCTCCACTACCCGGTTGAGCCAACGTTTGCAGTGTCATCGACCGTACGGATGATTCCACTAGAATGGCGTGCCCACCGCTTTTTCCTTGATGCTCACCTGCTCGATTCCATGCTCTCTTTGCGTGCTCTGCCCCGCTTCGCGCTTGCCTGCCTGCTGGCCCTGACCAGCTCCATCGCCGCAGCCCAGACCATGCCCGCCGCTGGCGCGGAACCCAGCGACTGGAGCATCGCCGTCGGCCCGTCCGTCTATGTGGCACCGAAATACCCTGGCGCGAAATCGAGCTTCGTATTCCCGTGGATCGATCAGGAGATCGAATACAAGCACCGGTATTTCTCAAAAGGCATGGACTTCCTGGGCGCCTACCTCGCCAACGACGACACGTGGCAGGTGGGTGGCAACTTCCAGTTCGATCCGACCTGGCGCCATGTCCATGACGACGCGCGCCTCAATGGTCTCGGCAATGTCAACGCCACGGTGCGCGCCAAGGCGTTCGCGCAATACACCGTGTCGTTCTTGACGCTCTCCACCGACGCCGAGCAGGACATCCTGGGCAACCGTCAGGGCCTGATCGCCAATGCCGACGTGTACGCCAGCGCCCCGCTCGGCCGTTGGCTCTTCAGCCTCGGCTCCGGCGTGTCGTGGACCAACGGCCAATACATGCGCACCTTCTTCGGCGTGAATGGGGGCCAAAGCGCGGCGTCAGGCCTGCCGGTGTTCGCCACGCACGCTGGTGTGCGCGACATCCACTTCAACGCCATCGTCACGTGCAAGCTGGATGACCGCTGGACCGCCAACGGCTCGCTCACCGTGGCGCGCCTGCGTGGAGACGCCGCCGACAGCCCGATCACGCAGCGCCGCCAACAGACCACGGCCATGGCATCGCTCACGTACCGGTTCCGTTAAACCTGCCGCGCGTGTTTCCAGGGAGCCACGCATGACCTTCGATCCGTCTTCATTGAAAGCGCTGTGCTTTGATGTACAGGGCACGCTGGTGGATTTCACCACGCCGCTCATCGAAGCCGGCGAAGCGTTGGCGGCACGCCGCCAGTTCGATGCCGACTGGCCGGAAGTCATCACGCGCTGGCGTGCAGGCTACCGCGCCGGCATGGACGCGTTCCTGGCCGGGGAACGGGGTTGGATTTCCACCGACACGATCTATCGCGAAGCACTGGATACGCTGCTGACCGACTACCCGTGGGCCCAGCAGGTCAGCGCGGAAGACCGCGATGCGCTCAACACAACCTGGAGCCGCTTGCGCCCCTGGCCGGATACCCAGCGCGGTCTCAGCCGATTGCACTCTCGCTATCTAACGGCGGCGCTCTCGAACGGCAGCATGGCTTCGGTGATCCGGATTGCGCGGCATGGGGCCCTGCCCTTTGACGCCATCCTCACGGGCGAACTCGTGCAGTCGTTCAAACCCGACCCGAAGGTCTATGCCCTCGCCGTCCGTTCGCTGGGTGTGGCACCCGACGAAATCATGATGGTCGCATCGCACAAGTACGATCTGGTGGCGGCCCGTGCACAGGGTTTTCGGACGGCATTCATCGCGCGGCCGCTGGAGTTCGGGCCGGGTATTGCCGTCGATGTCACGCCGGATCCGACGTTCGACTGTAACGTGACTGACATGGAAGAGCTCGCAAACCGGCTTGGCGCTTAGCGCAATCGGTTGCATTGCCGCCGAACCTGCCGTGGCAGCGGCTTCGGCATGAGGCAAACACTTATCAGACCAGAACATCCGCCGCGCGCCTCTCCCCCAAAAGGACCATGCCACCTTTTCGCAACAGGCGTGTTTGCAATCATCCTCAACCGTCGTGATTTTTTTTGGTAGTCTGTTTTGCAAGCAGACGATCGCTTCCGATCAACGCGCGCGGTAGCAATCGATGCCTTCAAACAAGTGGATGACCACTTGCAAGACAGGAGGGCCTCACCATGTTGCGATGGATTGCACACTGGGCGATGAACCATGCTCCCTCTCCGGAGAAGCAGGCTGAGCGTGCGCTGAACGAGCTGCGCATGGAGCTGTATCAGGCGGAACAGCGCGTGATGGACGCGCAGATGCATGCAGACTACTACCGTGCGCGGATCACCTTCTTGGAAGAGGTCGTCAAGAAAGGCATCGAGCGCGTCTCCGATCAACGCAAGGGCAAGCAGGAAAGCGCGCACGCGTTGCGCGCTGGACTCAAGTTCACTGCCGAACTGTGGCGCGAGTCGCAAGCGCAATCGCGTGATTCCCATGTGTTGCGGCGGCGCACGGCAATGTCGTTCCTTGATCCGCAGGATGGGCCAGACACGCACCGAGACCCGAAGATTCATCATCTCTCGGAGCTTGCCGCGGGCTCGCACTTCGACAGCAATCCGCTACCCCAAGCCAAGCACGTCGCGTCTGAGAAGCTGTAGCGCCGCCCAGCCAGATTCATCACAACGCAGGACAAACGAAAAGCCCTTTGGTCTCACGGCCAATGGGCTTTTCCCATTGTGACGGAGCGGCGAGTCCTTCCTAAAACCGGGCGCGAATCCCAACGCCCGCAGTCTCGCCCGACGACATCCCGGAGAAGCGGTCGAGCATATACACCGCGTAGAGATCGGTGCGCTTGGACAGCGGATAGTCGTACCCCAGCGACGCAGTCCGGCGCGTCTGATTGAGCCCGCCGGAATCGCGTGAGTACGCGTAGGCAGCGAGCACCTTACCGGTGCCGAGCGCAATCGTCACGCCGCCCTCGAACATGCTCACGTGGAAGTTCTTGTTGATCACGTTGTTGTTCGTGTACGTGTATTCGCCGTAGAACTTGGCGACCGACCATTCATACGACGCAGCCAACTGGGCTGCTGACTGACTGTGCAATCCGCTGATCAACCCGTTCAGGTCACCCGCTGCGGAGTTGAAGTTCGCGTATTGATACACGCCGCCAGCGGCGAAACCACCATTCTGATAAGACAGCTGCGCCGAATACTGTTTGCTGCCATTGCCCGTGCCGCTCTCGCCGAACGCGTACATGGCGCGACCGGTCAAACCGTGCAGTTCGGGTGTGGCGTACTGGACGGCATTGCTCCAGGCGGTGCCGCCAATGATCCCCTGGTCCGTCTTGTACGCCGGATACGTCCCCAGCCCCGCGTACATCTGGACAATGGTCGGCGAGAACGTGAACGACGCATAGAACGGGTTGAACTGACACGCCTGCAGATATAGCAGGCTGCTCTGACGCCCAAGCGTGATCGTGCCTGCGGGGGTCGAGAGCCCAACATAGGCGTTGCGCGAGAACATCGGATCACCGTTGAAGGAACCGGAGGCGCCGTTCTGCGGGCGGAAGAATCCCTCGATCGCAAAAATGGCCTTATAGCCGGCGCCCAGATCCTCCTTGCCACCGAACCCCCAGAATGAAGTCGACATTCCACCACCGCCTTCTTGCCAGACGGCCGATTTGCCCGGGTACCGCTGAACCCCGACCCAGGTATCGACGATTCCGTACAACTGCACACTGGATTGCGCGTGTGCCTGAGCGCCGATCGCCATCGCGGCGATGGTTGCGGCAATCCAGCAGATTTTTTTCAGCATGGTGTGACCTCTTCTGATTTTTTTAAGGACGAGCGACCCCCGACGTCGTGTTCGACGTCTCAAAATTGGGGTCATGGCAGGCGCAGCCGAAAGCGCTCAGGACAGGAGTCGAAGCCTGTCGCGCGGCGGCTGATCAGGTACCGCAGGGCGCGCCACAAGCGGCGCGCGGGTGATCACATCCCCCGGTTCCGGGATCAGTAAGTTCGATGTTCCAGCGCTCTTTGCTGGTAGGACGAAACCGCCGTCTTGATTTTCTGGAACAGAAAGAAATAGAGCTTGATGTACTGCCCCACCAAAATCGCGTTCATGAACGTGCCTTCGCGAATGAACTTGGGGCCGCCGAGCAGCGCGAAGCCGATTGCCGCACTGATTATCAGCAGCGTGCAGTCGAAACTCGTCTTGATGTCACCCCACTTGAAGCCGGTCCGCTTGAACAGCGTGTTGACGAACATGTCGATCGGCATGAGCACCAAGTTGGCGCGAATCATCAGGAACAGGCCGAACCCGAGCAACGCATCAGCAAACACCAGCAACAGGAACTTCATGTAGTAGTCCTGGACCCCGATCGACTTCGTCAGCAGCAGGTTCAAGTCCAGGCACGTCGCCAGCACGAATGCCGGGATCAACGCCGCGAAGTTCTTCACCGTGAAATCCTTGCGCGCGACCAGATACGTAAGGAGCAGCATCAACAGCTCGAGCATGAAGTTGTACGTGCCCTGGCTGAGCGGCGGGTACACCAGCGTCATGGTGCGAGTGAGACTGCTTTGCGGCGAGATGCCGATGCCGGCCCGGATGGCCAGACTGATCCCCAGGGTCAGTATGTAAATACCAACGACGTATGTGAACCAGCGCCGTGTCAGGCTGCCGGTATCAATGACTTCCGCTTCCCTTGCGTGGTGTGCCATGGTTGTCCCTCCGTTGTCTGCCCGCCTTGTACGGTGCCGTTCGTGACTGTCGACGACGGTCGCCGCTTTTGTTCTTTGCTCCCCAGGCCGCCGGGGTCTAACCCCCGGCAGATACGCTTTTTGCTATCGGCGCCTCATCAAACCATGAAACCAAAGCGGTCGAGCGAGATGAACAAGGTCAGCAGCTTGTTCACCACGGGCTCGCCTTCGTTGTGGTTGCCCATCGCCGCCAGGGAGGCGTCAATGTCGCGGGTTGCCGCCAGCAGTTCGGTCAGGTTCATGTTGGCCTGAACGCCATAGATCTCTAGCGGCAGCACGGCCTTCACCTGCTTGTTCTCGGTGACCACGCAGCCGCCTGCATAGCCGTCGACCTCCTTGAGACAGTGGCACATTTCCGTGCTGTCCTGCCCCACGGCAACGAAGTACGCCTTGGGTGCCGGCCAAAACGTCGCCACCGCGCCCCGATCGATATGCACGCCCTTGAACAGGCCATTGACGACGTGGCGCTTGCCCTTCGCGTAACGCTGCACAACCGAGATGCGGTTGAGATTGACGCCCCCGAATTCAGGAACGACCGTGCCATCGCGGTACGGCACCCATACTTCCTGGAAGAACTTTTCGTGGCCGCGACCGTAGACGTCGAACAGGTACACCTTCGCCTGCTGACCATCTGCCGAGATTTCCAGCGGAACGATGTCCAGTTGCTCTGGCGTCAGGTCGCCCAGACCCGGCACCGCTTTCTTCACCATGCCGGAGTAATCGATGTCAGCCTGCTTCAGCAGCTTGCGATCCTTGGCCACCAGCTCGCCGTCCTTGAAGACGAAGCGCGGGTTGATCTTCGACAGGCTGTCAGTCAGCACGATATCGGCGAAGCGGCCCGGCGTGAGCGAACCGAACTTGTTGTCCATGCGGAATGCGCGCGCCGTGTAGAGCGTCGCCATCTTGATCGCTTTGATCGGCTCGATCCCCATCTCCGCGCACAGCGAGACGATCCAGTCCATGTGGCCCTTGGTCAGCAGACGGTCGACTGAGATGTTGTCGGCGCAGAGTTGGAAATTCTCGGCGGGCCACTTTCGCTTGACGATGGCGCGCAGCATGATCTTGATCACTTCGGGGCTGCCCACGCCGAACTTGATTTGCGTCTGCAGGCCGTAGCGCACGCTTTTCTCGATATCGTCTTCTTTCCACACATCGTGGTTGGCAAAGGCGCCGATCGCGGGCATGTAGTTCAGCATCATGTCCGACAGCGTCGTCACGCCCCAGTGCGTGTTCATGAAGCCGCCCTTGGCGCGCCCCAGGGCCGATTTGCGGAAGTCGTCGTCGTTGCCCACGCTGTAGGTCAGATGCGCCAGTTCGCCCAGGCCGATCATCGGGTCCATCTTCAGCAAGGCGTCGGTCACTTCCACAGACGTCTTCTTGCCCGGCGCAAAGGCAAACACCCGATACGGCAGGCGTTCGTGGTGCTTGAACAGTTGCTCGGTGGCCTGCACCGCTTCGTCGCCCGCCGCGCTCACGAAGTCGAGGCATTCCGAGAAGATGGTGGTCGTGCCGCAGGGGACGATGGCCTCAGCAAAGGCGGCCGGATGCGCCAACTGGGCTTCGAAGTGAACGTGCGCATCGATCAGGCCCGGAATGGCATAGAGACCTTCTCCATCAAACACCTCGCGCACCTTGATGGCCGTCTCGTCGGGGTTCAACGCAACGATGCGCTTGTTGTAGACGAGGATGGACCCTTGATACACCGACTCGCTATGCACATCGAGGATGTTCAGATTCTTCAGGAGAAGATCGGCCTCTTTCTTGCCGTTGAGCACATCAAAGATCGCTCTCACCTGGTCATAGTGGGCATCGACTTCGCTCTGCGTTGTGCCTGCCGCCGTGACGCCTCGTCCGCTGACTTCTTGGTACATGATTGACGCTTCCTCAATTGGTTTGGATCTGTCTTTGCCGCACTGCAACGCGCGTTTGCGGCTGCGACTGGTGCCATTAAGACCGAAGTCAGCGTTTCCAAAAAGAAGCGTTTTTCGCACGGAGTGCGCACTTTTCGAGTACGCTCAATCCAACCTTAGGAGGGGGCTCACATGCTGCATTCACGGTTGCTTCGGTACATCGACGAGATCGCTCGTTCCGGCTCGATCCGTGCCGCAGGAGAAAAGCTGCACATCGCCCCTTCGGCAATCAACAAGCACCTGCTGCAGTTGGAAGAGGAGATCGGCGAGCCACTGTTCGAGCGCTTGCCGCGCGGGCTGCGGCCCACACCAGCGGGGGAGATCCTCCTCGCCCACGTGCGTAAGACCATCCTCGAGTACCGTCAGGTTGAAGCGGAGATACGCGATCTCAAGACGCTGCAGAAAGGCGAAGTCATCATCGCAACGGTGACGGGCCTGGCCAGCGGCATCGCCTCCACCGCTGCGACGAATTTCTGTGCGAGCCACCCGCACATTCAGATTTCGATCCGCGTGATGTCCACGCGCGAAATCGCTGATGCACTCATCAGCGGGGAAGCCGATCTGGGCCTCGGCTTTAACCTGCCGCCTTCGCCACAACTCGAAAGCCTGTGGGAAATGGACACGAGCCTCGGGGCGGTGATCTCAACCAAGCACGCATTGGCGCGCATGGAATCGATACCGCTGGCCTTCTGCACTTCGTATCCGCTGATCTTCGCAGACCGGTCCATGCTGATGCACGGCATCGTTGCAGATACGTTCGCAGAAGCGGGATTGGACGTCGAGCCGGCCTTCCGAACCAACTCGATCGAGACGATGAAGCGCCTGGCTGCCGCGAGCGAGGGCATCGCGTTTCTCAGCCGATTCGACATTGCAGAGGAGCATCGCCAGGAGCTGCTGACCTACCGGCAGATCCGCGACCGGGCCTTCAGCAAGAACGCCCTGTCCCTGGTCCGCCGAGAGAAGCACGGACATGGCCTTGCGAGCCTGTTGCTCGCAGAGGAAATCATGAGCGTGTTGGGGGCGATGAGTGGCTGAATTGGGCGGGACCGCCAACGCGCCACCCGGGAGTAACGCCGAGAACGCGTAAACGAAAAAGCCCCGCCATTGGCGGGGCTTTTTCGAACCAGGTTCCGTTTGACGGGAGCGCTGGACATGCTGGCGGAGAGGGTGGGATTCGAACCCACGGTACCGTCGCCGGTACGCCTGATTTCGAGTCAGGTACATTCGACCACTCTGCCACCTCTCCGGTAACTGGGTCGCTGAATCGCGAAACCGCGACTATAACAGAGTTTCGCCGCCCATATCAAGAGGGCGACGCAACTTCCATCAAACTGCAGGTTTCAGCACTTCCTGGCCGCCCAAGTAAGGACGCAGCGCGGTCGGCACCGTGACCGAGCCATCCGCGTTCTGGTAGTTCTCCAGCACGGCCACCAGCGTACGGCCCACGGCGAGGCCCGAGCCGTTGAGCGTATGCACCAGCTCCGGCTTGCCCTGCGCATTGCGGAAGCGGGCCTGCATACGGCGCGCCTGGAAGTCGCCCATGTTCGAGCACGAGCTGATTTCGCGGTACGTGTTCTGCGCCGGAATCCACACCTCAATGTCGTACGTCTTGGTGCTGCCGAAACCCATGTCGCCCGTGCAGAGCACAACAGTGCGGAACGGCAGTTCGAGCTTGCGCAGGATGTTTTCCGCGCAGTTCGTCATGGCATCCAGCGCGGCAAACGACGTTTCGGGCTGTACGACCTGCACCATCTCGACCTTGTCGAACTGGTGCTGGCGGATCATGCCGCGCGTGTCCTTGCCGTACGAGCCGGCTTCGGAACGGAAGCAAGGCGAATGCGCGGCAAACATCATCGGCAACGCATCTGCAGCGACGATCTCGTCGCGCACGAGGTTCGTGAGCGGCACCTCGGCGGTCGGGATCAGATAGAAGTTCTCGACGTGCTCACCCGCCTCATCTTCAGCGCCGTGCCCCATCTTGCGCGGCACGCGGAACAGGTCCTCCTCGAACTTCGGCAGCTGGCCGGTCCCACGCATCGACGCGGCGTTGACGATGTAAGGCACGTAGGCCTCGGTGTAGCCGTGCTCCAGCGTGTGCGTGTCGAGCATGAACTGCGCAAGCGCACGATGCAGACGCGCCACCTGCCCCTTGAGGACGGTGAATCGCGCGCCCGACAGCTTGGCCCCCGCGTCAAAATCCAGCCCAAGCGCGCTACCCAGATCCACGTGATCCTTGACCGGGAAGTCGAACGCGCGCGGCGTGCCTTCACGGCGCACTTCCACGTTCTGCGTTTCGTCGCGACCGGTCGGCACGCTTTCGTGCGGCACGTTCGGGATCGACAGCATCAGATCCTGCAACTTGGCCTGCACCACGTCGAGCTGCGCAGCCGAAGCCTTCAACTCGTCGCCAATGCCGGACACCTCGGCCATCACGGCCGATGCGTCCTCGCCCTTGCCTTTGAGCATGCCGATCTGCTTGGACAGGCTGTTGCGGCGAGCCTGTAGCTCTTCGGTGCGGGTCTGGATGGCCTTGCGTTCCGCTTCGAGCGCGGCAAAGCCTGCCACGTCGAGCACGTAGCCGCGGTCTTTGAGGCGCGCAGCGACGGCGTCGATGTCTTTGCGCAGCAGTTGGATATCAAGCATGGTGGAGAGAAGAAGCCGAGGATTGCGGACGATCCGAAGGATCGAAAAAGCCGATTTTATCGCACCGGCCAGCGGGTCTTACTTGTTGCGGGAGGATTTGCCCTGCTCCGCATGCCACTGTGCATCCAGCTCGCGCAGGTGCCGCAGCTTGTCGCCGATCTTGCCTTCCAGGCCGCGCGGCGTCGGCACGTACCAGTTTTGCGCGGGCAGATCATCGGGGAAGTAGGTTTCACCGGCGGCGTAGGCCTCGGGCTCGTCGTGGGCGTAGCGGTAGGCGTGGCCGTAGCCGAATTCTTTCATCAGCTTGGTGGGGGCATTGCGCAGGTGCACGGGTACGGTGCGCGACTTGTCCTGGCTGACGAACGCGCGCGCCGCGTTGTAGGCGTTGTAGCCGGCGTTGGACTTGGGTGCGATAGCCAGGTAAATCACCGCTTGAGCCAGCGCCAACTCCCCTTCCGGCGAGCCGAGGCGCTCATACGTCTCGGCCGCATCCAACGTAATGCGCCCGGCACGTGGGTCGGCCAGGCCGATGTCTTCCCACGCCATGCGCACGATGCGGCGGGCAAGGTAGCGCGGGTCGGCACCGCCGTCGAGCATGCGGCAAAACCAGTACAGCGCCCCATCCGGATCGGAGCCACGCACGGATTTGTGCAGCGCGCTGATCTGGTCGTAGAAGGCATCGCCACCCTTGTCGAAGCGGCGCAGGTTTTCTGACAGTGCAGATGCCAGCAGCGCCTCGTCGATCACCGGGGCGATGTCGCCTTCGGCCTGCGCGCGCGCGGCACGCGTGACGATCTCGACGTTGTTGAGCAGCTTACGACCATCGCCGTCGGCGGAGGCAACAATGGCGTCGAGTGCGGCGGGCGTCCACTCCAGGCCGCCTAGCTCTTGGCGCGCGCGTTCAGCCAACTGCTTGAGCTCATCATCCGACAGGCTCTTGAGCACATACACCGCGGCACGCGACAGCAACGCGCCGTTCACCTCGAATGATGGGTTCTCGGTAGTCGCGCCGATGAAGGTAAACAGCCCGCTTTCCACGTGCGGCAGGAAGGCATCCTGCTGGCTCTTGTTGAAGCGATGGACCTCATCGACGAACACCAGCGTGCGACGGCCGTTGGCGCGGAACTGCTCGGCGCGTTCGACGGCTTCGCGGATGTCTTTCACACCCGACAGCACGGCCGACAGTGCGATGAACTCGGCATCAAAGGCGTGAGCCATCAGCCGTGCCAGCGTGGTCTTGCCCACGCCTGGCGGGCCCCAGAGGATCATCGAATGCGGTTCGCCGGAAGCAAATGCCACGCGCAGCGGCTTGCCCGGCCCCAGCAAATGCTGCTGGCCGATCACATCATCGGCGGAATGCGGGCGCAGGCGCTCGGCCAGCGGCATGTGGGCGGGCGCGTCCGGGAAGAGAGAAGCAGAAGCGTTCATGCAAGGGATTGTCGCAGAAACCGCTCTGGAGCCGGACCCGCCCTACCGATTCAGGCAGCGCGCACCCGCAGGGGCGACTCAGTGACCGCCGGCTGGCGCCGGCCAATCCAAACAACACATACCAGTGACAGCGCCGCAAACCCCGCATAGAACACCGCCATCGGCCACCACTGCGGAAAGAACTGGTCCGCCAGCACGGTTGCCAGCAGCGGCGTGAGGCCACCGGCAAATGCGCCGCACACTTGGTACGACAGCGAGATTGCCGTGTAGCGGATGCGCGCCGCAAACATTCCGGTGACAAAGCCCGCGATGATCGCGTAGTAGCCCGATTCAGCCAGCGTGGCGATGGCAACGCCCGCAAACACGCTACCCGGCTGCCCCATGCGCACCAACGGCAGCATGATGAACGGCACAACAATGGCAAAGGCCGCCAGCATCGTCAGCATGCGGCGCGCACCCAAGCGGTCGGCCAGGTACGCAGCGCCCAGCTGCACGAAGAACTGCAGCACCGCCACCCAGAACATGCAGTCGAGAATCATCGCGCGATCCAGCTGCAAGTATTGCGTGGCGTACGAGATCATGAAGATGTTGCTGAAGTACACGCCCGCGATGCCGTACACGTTGGCGCCAATGGCCAGCACAATCAGCGGCCACGCCTTGAGGGCTTCGGCCAGCGGCTGCTTGGCGACGTCGCCGGCCGCCTGCATCGCCTCGAACTCCGGTGACTCATTGACCGACATGCGGATCACGAAACCCACCGCCAGCAGCACAGCACTGGCCAGAAATGGCAGCCGCCAGCCCCACGCCATGAAGGCATCCGGCTCCAGTCGGCTGACGGCGGAGAACGCCAGCATCGAGAGAATCAGCCCGCCCGCGCTGCCCAGTTGCGCGAACGACGCAAAGAACGTGCGACGCCCCTTGGGCGCATGCTCGCCCGCCAACAGCACTGCCCCGCCCCACTCCCCGCCGACGGCAATGCCCTGCAGCACGCGCAGCGCCACCAACGCTACCGGCGCGATCCAGCCAGCCTGCGCGTACGTCGGCAAGCAGCCGATCAGCACAGTCGCAATCGCCATCAACGTGAGCGTGCCCATAAGCGCGCGCTTGCGGCCAAGGCGATCACCAATGCGGCCGAACAACATGCCGCCGATCGGCCGTGCGAGAAAACCGATGGCAAACGAGCCGAACGAAGCCAGCAGGCCCAGCAAACGGTTCTCGCCCGGAAAAAACAGCGGCCCGAAGACGAGTGCCGCGGCGGTGGCGTAGCTGTAGAAGTCGTACCACTCGATGGTGGTGCCGATGAAAGACGCCATCGCGGCGCGGCGCGGCTGGGCAACAGGTTGGGGGGTGGTCATCGTGTCTCCTCGTTGTTTTTATGGACCCGGTCTGGGCGCTATCTGGTCGATACGTCAGGCGCGATATTCGACGCCCGGCAGCACACACAGCAACTCGAACGCGAGGTTGGCGCCCAACAGCGCAGTCGTCCCAAACGGGTCGTACGGCGGCGAGACTTCAACAAGATCCGCGCCCACGATGTCGAGCCCGCGCGCGCCGCGCACGATCTCCAGCGCCTGCGGCACGGTCAACCCACCGATCTCGGGCGTGCCGGTACCGGGCGCATAGGCGGGGTCAATGCCATCAATGTCGAAGCTGATGTAGACCGGACCGCCCTGCACGCGTGCGCGCACTTCTTCCATGAGCGGTACGAGCGACTGGTGCCAGCACACTTCGGCCGTCACCACGCGAAAACCTTGCTGGCGGCACCAGTCAAAATCCTCTGCCTCGTAACCGGTGCCACGCAAACCGATCTGCACCACACGGTTGCAATCGAGCAGACCCTCTTCCACCGCGCGGCGGAACGGCGTGCCGTGCGCGATCTTCTCGCCGAACATGGTGTCGTTCACGTCGGCATGCGCGTCCACATGAATCAAGCCGATACGACCGTACTTGGCGTGCATGGCGCGCAGGATCGGCAGCGTGACGGTGTGATCGCCGCCCAGGCCAATGGGGCGGCAACCGCTGGCGATGATCTCGCGGTAGGCACCTTCGATACGGCCGATGGAGTCGTGCAGGTTGTACGGATTGGTCGCCACGTCGCCAATGTCCGCCACGCGCAGCGAATCGAACGGCGCGGCGCGCGTGGCCATGTTGTACGGGCGCAGGAGTACGGATTCCGCACGGATCTGGCGAGGCCCGAGGCGTGCGCCATTGCGGTTGGACGTGCCCAGATCGAACGGCACACCCACGAAGCAGGCATCCAGCCCGGCGGTCGATTCAGCGGCGGGCAGCCGCATCATGGTGGCGATACCGCCAAAGCGCGGCATGGCGTTGCCGGACATCGGCTGGAGAAATTCGGCGCGGTCGTTCATGGCAGTCGATTCGTCACATCGCGTTACGGCGATGCGATCAGTGGAGATAGCACGCATTCTTGCCGATGGCTTTGCTGCGTAGAATGCGAAATCCGAAAACCAAACATCGATCTCAATCGATGTATCAATCACAGTGTTGGGACAACCCTCTGATCTGGATCTGCGGCTGATCCGCGTCTTCCTGGCCGTGGTGGATGCAGGTGGCGTGACGCCTGCGCAGGCCACGCTCAATGTGGGTCAATCGACCATCAGTACGCAGCTCTCGACGCTGGAGACGCGCCTGGGCTACCGGCTGTGCGAGCGCGGACGCAGTGGCTTCCGGCTAACCGCACGTGGCGAACAGTTTGTGGATTCGGCACGCAAGCTGCTGACAGCGCTGGACGCGTTCAGCGCGGAGGCGCGCAAGGTGGGGCGCACGCTGGTTGGCACGCTCAACCTGGGGCTGATCGGCCACGCGCCCGTCAACGCCAACGCGCGCATCAGCCAGGCCATCGAGCGCTTTCGCCAGCGGGATGAGTCGGTGCATTTCACGGTGTCGGTGCGGCCACCGGGCGAGCTGGAAGGGTTGTTGCTCGACGGCAAGATCCACATGGCCATCGGCTATTTCTGGCATCGCGTACCGGCGCTGGAGTACACCACGGTCTTTCACGAGACGCAGCTTGCGTATGCGGGGCGGGGGCACCCGCTGTTCAGCAACGTCGGAAACGTGTCACCGGAAGAGGCCCTGACCCACGCATGGGCGTGGCGCAGCTATCCGCTACCGGAGGCAGCGGGCTCACCGGCCGAGCGGCTAGTGACAGCGGTGGCGGACAACATGGAAGCGGTGGCGATGCTGGTGCTCTCGGGCAGGCACCTCGGCTATCTGCCCGAACACTTTGCAGCGCCCTATGTGGCGCAGGGCCTGCTGGCCCCGCTTGCACCGGCGGCGATGCGCTACGACGTACCGTTCGACATGGTGGTACGCCGAGATGCACGACGCAACGACCTGCTGGCCGCCTTCATTGCCGACATGAAGGCGGCCCATGCGTGAGCGGTTGGCTGCGCGCTCAGTTCGATGCGCGCTGCACCAGCCCCATGAACTCCTTGGCTGGCAGCGGGCCATGGCACGACTGCATGCCTTCAGCCCCGCGCAGCAGCAACCAGACGTTCTCGCTGCCCGGCGGTTGGATCACAAACGGCTGGCGAGCCGATGCCTGCGGCATGCGTGGATCAGCCGGTGCTTGAATCGGCACGACTTGGCCGGCATGACCCTTTACCAGGGCACTGCACTCGGCGTTCGATAGCTCCGTTGCGCGCAGGAAATCCTTGTTGACCAACGCCTCGGCCAGCACGGTGTCGGGCGCGGTCAGGAACGAATCAACATCGAAACGGGATACGCCTGTCGAGGCACATCCCGCAAACACCGCCGCCGCTGCTGCAACGATGGCCGCACGCTGCAGCGATGTGGTGAACGGCAAAGGCATGGTCGGTCTCCTTGTCGAAAACCGGCCTGCACGCGTTACTGCTTGATAACGTCTGCCCCCTTGGGTAGCACGAAGCGGAACGCGTTGGCCGGCAGTTGCGGATTCTTCTGAATGTTCGAGAACGTCAGCAGCGTGGTGTTCCCGAAGGCGTCGCGCAGCTCCATCCCTTGCAATTCGCCGCTACGAAAGCCGATGGCGATGCGCTCGAACTGGGTGTCCTTCGCCTTGGGCGTGAGTTCAACCCAGTCGATGCCGTCCTTGGTGCCGCCTTCCTTGAGCGTGAAGTTCTTGGCGAGGTCATTGCTGCCGAACAGGATGGCGGCCGGGCTGGAACCGAGCGACGCATCAAGCTTGCGCTCGGTCACCTGGCTCAGATCCTTGTCGTAGATGTAGAGCGTCTGGCCGTCGGCCGACAGTTGCTGCTCATACGGCTTCACGTAACGCCAGACGAAGCGGCCCGGGCGCGAGAAGGAGAAATCACCGCTGGAGGTGCCCGCCAGGCGCAGCGGATTGCCGTTGGTGCCGCCCTTGACCTGGCGCTGCACGAATTCTCCGCGCGCGGTGGTGACGTTGCTCACGAAGGCGTTGAGCTGCTCGACCGCGCCCGCATAGGCGCCGGCTGACCACGCCGCCAGCGATACCAACCCAGCGGCCATCAGGTGACGTGCTTTCAACACAAACATAGGAATCCCGGTAAGCAGTTGATCTTGTTGTTAGTAACCGGCCGCGCCGGAACATTCCGCTGGCGCGGTAACGCGATGTAACGACAGCGTCATTCCTCTTCGACGACGTTGCCGTTGCGGTTGGGCGCCAGAATTTCGCGGTTGCCGTTGCCGGACATGGCAGAGACAAGCCCCGCCTTTTCCATATCTTCCAGCAGGCGTGCAGCGCGGTTGTAGCCAATACGCAGGTGACGCTGCACCAGCGAGATCGATGCGCGACGGTTCTTGAGCACCACGTCGACCGCCTGGTCGTACAGGGGGTCGGCCTCGCCGCCAGCGCCTGCAACGCCCGCGCCGCCGCCAAAACCATCGCCGCCGCCCTCGCCGTCAACCACGCCACCCTCGAGAATGCCCTCGATGTAGTTCGGCTCGCCTTGCGCCTTGAGGTTGTCGACGATGCGGTGCACCTCTTCGTCTGACACGAACGCGCCGTGCACACGCACCGGCAAGCCGGTACCGGGCGCCAGATAGAGCATGTCGCCCATGCCCAGCAGCGCTTCGGCGCCCTGCTGGTCGAGAATCGTGCGCGAGTCAATCTTGCTGCTGACCTGGAAGGCGATGCGCGTCGGCACGTTGGCCTTGATCAGGCCGGTAATCACATCCACGGAAGGACGCTGCGTCGCCAGCACCAGGTGGATACCCGCGGCACGCGCCTTCTGCGCAATCCGCGCAATCAGCTCTTCGACCTTCTTGCCGACCACCATCATCAGGTCGGCCAGCTCGTCGATGACGATGACGATCATCGGCAGCTTGTCGAGCGGCTCCGGCGCATCAGGCGTGAGGCTGAACGGGTTGGGAATCTTCTCTTCGCGCGCGGCGGCTTCCTCGATCTTCTTGTTGAAGCCGGCCAGGTTGCGCACGCCCATCTTGCTCATGAGCTTGTAGCGGCGCTCCATCTCGCCCACGGCCCAGTTCAGTGCGTGGCCGGCTTGGCGCATATCGGTCACGACCGGGCACAGCAGGTGCGGAATGCCTTCGTAGATGCTCAACTCCAGCATCTTCGGGTCGATCAGGATCAGGCGCACCGAATCGGCCTTGGCCTTGTACAGCAGCGACAGGATCATCGCGTTGATGCCGACCGACTTACCAGAGCCCGTGGTACCGGCCACCATGCAGTGCGGCATCTTGGCCAGATCAGCCACCACCGGCTTGCCGGCGATGTCCTTGCCCAGTGCAAGCGTGAGCTGCGAAGCGCTCTCGTTGTAGACCTGCGAGCCGAGAATCTCCGACAGGCGCACGGCCTGGCGCTTCGGATTCGGCAACTCCAGGCCCATGCAGTTCTTGCCCGGAATCGTCTCCACCACGCGGATGGACACCAACGACAGCGAACGCGCCAGATCCTTCGCCAGGTTGACGATCTGGCTGCCCTTCACACCCGTCGCGGGCTCGATCTCGTAGCGCGTAATGACCGGGCCCGGATAGGCCGCCACCACCTGCACTTCCACGCCGAAATCCTTGAGCTTCTTCTCGATCAGGCGCGAGGTGAATTCCAACGTCTCGGCGCTCACGGTTTCCACCACGGGCGGGATCGGATCGAGCAGCGCCAGCGGCGGCAGGTCGGAATCGTGAATGTCGACAAACAGCGGCTGCTGCTTCTCCCGCTCCACACGCTCGCTCTTGACCACGGCGGTCGGGCGCACGATCTGCACCGGCGGCGATTCTTCGATGCGCACGCGGCGAGTTTCAACCACCTCTTCACGTTCGACCTTGGCGGCCTCGCCAATGGCACGATCCTGCTTGCTCTCGCGGCGCGTCTTGAAGCCGACGAACAGCATCTCAACACCCGCGCCGATCTGCTCAGCCAGGTTCAGCCACGAAAAATGGAAGAACAGCGACAACCCGACCAGAAACGCAAACAACAACGCCAGCGTGCCACCGGTAAAACCCAGCGAATGCTGCATCGCCCCGCCAATCAGGTCGCCCAGCACACCGCCCGGCGCACGTGGCAGCTTCATATGCAACGAATACATGCGGATGGCTTCCAGCCCCATGCTGGAGGCCAGGATGAGCGCAAAACCGATCCAAGTGACGCCAGCGTCTACGCGCGGCATCGCGGTGCGCGGCAGGCGCTCGTCCGACATCAACTCACGCCAACCCCGCCAGACGCGGCGCACCAGCAGCAACGCCCACCAATAGGCGGAGGCCCCAAAAACAAACAACAGCAGGTCTGCCAGCCACGCCCCCACGCGCCCGCCAAGATTGCGGATCTCGTCGACCTGGCTAGCGTGGGTGAAACCGGGGTCGGCCCGATTGTAGGAAAGCAGGATGATCAGGAAGGCGATGGTCACCGCCAGCAACAGGAACCAGCGGACCTCGCCTAGCAGCCGCCCAATGCGGGACGGCAGTGCGGCGGGATCGGTACGGGTCGTCGGAGTGGTGGAAGCTCGGGCCATGCGGGAGACGGGTGCGCCGCTTGGGCGAGGCCCGCGCGGCTTAGAGACAGCACAAATACGATGCCAAGGATTGTAACGCGCCCCTATCACTGCCATTGGAATTTACAACCGGGCGGACGAGGGGGTGCCACTTTATAATGTCGCCCATCACCCTCACCTACCCTGCACGGCGGAAGCTTCACCCCACGCGCCGCGCAACTACGGAACGCATCATGGCAAAACACGCAAAAGTGCTGATCCTCGGCTCCGGCCCCGCCGGTTACACGGCAGCCATCTACGCCGCCCGAGCCAACCTGAACCCGGTGCTGGTTACCGGCCTGGCCCAGGGCGGTCAGCTCATGACCACCACTGACGTGGAAAACTGGCCCGCCGACCGCGAACACCTGCAAGGCCCCGAGCTGATGCAGCGCTTCCTGGAGCACGCAGAGCGCTTCAACACCGAGATCGTGTTCGACCACATCCACACCGCGCACCTGAACGAAAAACCGATCCGCCTGATTGGCGATTCGGGTGAATACACGTGCGACGCGCTGATCATCTCCACCGGCGCCTCGGCCCAATACCTGGGCCTGCCGTCGGAAGAGAAGTTTGCCGGTCGCGGCGTGTCTGCCTGCGCCACCTGCGACGGTTTCTTCTACAAGGGCCAGGAAGTGGCCGTGGTGGGCGGCGGCAACACCGCCGTGGAAGAAGCGCTGTACCTGGCCAATATCGCCAGCAAGGTCACGCTCATCCACCGCCGCGATAAGTTCCGCGCCGAGCCGATCCTGATCGACCGCCTGCATGAGCAGGAGAAGAAAGGCAAGATCGAGATCAAGACCAACATGGTCCTCGACGAGATTCTGGGCGACGACTCGGGCGTGACCGGCGCCCGCCTGAAGGGCACGAACGACAACGAGGGCAAGACCGAAGAGCTCAAGGTGGCCGGCGTCTTCATTGCCATCGGCCACAAGCCGAACACCGATCTGTTCAAGGGTCAGCTGGAGATGAACGAAACCGGCTACATCCGCACGCAGAGCGGCCTGGCCGGTAACGCCACTGCCACCAACATCCAGGGCGTGTTTGCTGCCGGCGACGTGCAGGATCACATCTACCGCCAAGCCATCACCAGCGCCGGCACGGGCTGCATGGCGGCACTGGACGCCCAACGCTACCTGGAAGGTCAGGAATAAACTCCCTGCCCCCGGTTTCCCGGGTTCAAACAACGCGGCCGATGGGACTCCATCGGCCGTTTTGTCATGTGCGGCGCCTTCGTATAATCGACGCACGCTCCACCCTGATTCGCCTGTCGCCATGAAACGCGCCCCCACCCCCGCCAATAAGCTCAGCCTGACCGACCTGGGCAAGCTGCGCGAACAGCTCAAGCACGAAACCGAGGCGCGCGAGGCCGAACGCCAACGCGCCGAAGCCGCCGCGCGCAAGGCAGAAGAAGAAGCCAACGTGTTCCGCGCGAACGTCGGCGGGGTGACGGCACTGCGCCAGAACAAGCGCGTTGAGCATCCGCGCAATCCGCCTGCGCCCGACCCTGTGCATTCGCGCGCAGAGGACAAGCGCGTACTGGATGCCTCGCTGTCGGACGAATTCGACGTCGACAACCTGCTGGAAACCGACGACACACTCTCCTTCCGCCGCCCCGGCATCGGCGAAGACGTGCTCAAGAAGCTGCGCCGCGGCGAATGGGCCACGCAAGATCAGATCGACCTGCATGGCCTGCGCCGTGAAGAAGCCCGCGAGGCGCTGGCCGCTTTCCTGCGCCGTGCCGTGCAGCGCGGCATCCGCTGCGTGCGCGTGATCCACGGCAAGGGTCTGGGCTCGCCCGACAAGACACCGGTACTCAAAAGCAAAGTGCGCTCGTGGCTGGTGCAGAAGGAAGAAGTGATCGCCTTTGTCGAGCCACGCAACACGGCCGGTGGCGCAGGCGCGGTACTGGTGCTGCTGCGCCAGCCACACAGCTCCTGACACCCAACACCCCGCCTTGCCCACATCAAGAACAACACGCCCATGCACGTGAGCCGCCTGCAGTTGGTGATGCACTGGATGGAGATCCTCGCGGTCTTCTCATTCGCCATCTCGGGGCTGGCCGAGGCGAAACGGCGCCAGCTCGATGCTGTGGGTGCATTCATCGTGGCCTTCCTGACGGCCTTTGGCGGCGGCACGCTGCGCGATCTGCTACTCGATCGGCGGCCCTTCTACTGGGTCGAGCACGAGCACTACCTGCTCGCGCTGTTCATCATGAGCCTGTTTGCCAACAGGGTGATCCGGCTGGTGAGCCAGTTGGTGTCCGACCGCGTGCTGATCGTGGCAGACGCCATCGGCATGGGCCTGTTTGGCGTGCTGGGCACGCAACTGGCGCTCGATGCGGGCGTACCGATCTTCGTATCGGTGATGATGGGCGTGATCACGGCAGCCTTTGGTGGCCTGCTGCGTGATGTGGTCTGCAACGAAGTGCCCATGCTGCTGCGGGACAACCACCCGTACGCGACCTGCGCGTTTCTCGGGTGCTTCCTCTACGTTGGGCTGACGTTCACGGACTTGCTGCCGAGCGTGTCCGTGGTGATCGCCACGCTGGCGATCGTGATCGGGCGGCTGGTGACGCTGCGCTGGAACATCACCTTACCGCGTTGATCAACGCTGACCGGCGCTGCCACACCGGTCAGAAGCCTCGCTCAAACAGCGGCTTCGTCCTTCTCGCCAGTGCGGATGCGGATCACCTGCTCAACCGGCATCACGAAAATCTTGCCGTCGCCGATCTTGCCCGTCTTGGCAGCCTTCACGATGGTGTCGATCACGTTCTCGACCTGGCTGTCGGCCACGACCACCTCGATCTTGATCTTCGGCAGGAAGTCGACCACGTATTCAGCGCCGCGATACAGCTCGGTGTGGCCCTTCTGGCGGCCGAAACCCTTGACTTCGGTGACGGTCAGGCCAGTCACCCCCACGTCGGCGAGCGACTCGCGCACTTCGTCCAGTTTGAAGGGCTTGATGATGGCGGTGATCTGTTTCATGGGTGTCTCGCTAACTAGTTGGTGAGGTATTCAAGCGTCCAATAATACTGGAGCCGGTTAATGCGCACATCGGAGGCGATACCGGCCACTGTCTCCAGCAGGGTCCGGTCGTCCGGAAAATTCTTCAGCACATCGTGTTCGCTGCCGTCGCGCAGCGGGCGACGCTGCCACGTGTTGCCATGTTCGTCGTTGTAGGCAACGGGCGTGCTCGATCCGAACACATACTGGTTATCGAACCACAATACGCGCACGCCGGGCCCGAGCACGCGATGCAGACCCTCGACATGCTGACGCAAGTGCTGCAGCGGCACATGCGACCACCAGCAGCCCGCCGTCATCACGTCGAACGTGCCAGGTACGAACGGCAACGCATCGTTATCGGCCCGCACGAACGCCGCGCCGGCGATGCCCTTGCCACGTGCGATGCGCAGCACTGTGTCGTTGTAATCCGCGCCGACGATGCTGCGCGCATCCGCCATTGCCTCGGTCCAGAAACCGGTGCCGCAGGCCAGGTCCAACACCCGCGCGCCACGGGTCACGTCGCGCACGCGCGCCTTCAACCACGCCAAATCGCCCTGCCGCTCAGGCTTCGTATAGATGCGCTCGTATTCGGGGGCACGTTTGGCGTAGTAGTCGAGCATGGTGTCGGCTTATTCGCCCGGTTATTCCTTGAACCGCGAGGTGATCGGGTACCGCCAATCACGACCGAACGCACGCTGCGTCACACGAATGCCCACCGGGGCCTGGCGGCGCTTGTACTCGTTGATCTTGATGAGGCGCACGATCTTCTGCACGTCGGCTTCGGCAAACCCCGCGGCAATGATGTCGGCCACCGGCTGGTTCTGTTCCATGTAGCGCTGCACGATGGCGTCGAGCGCGTCGTACTCGGGCAGGCTGTCCTGGTCGGTCTGGTTCTCACGCAGCTCCGCCGACGGTGCGCGCGTCAGGATGCGTTCTGGAATCACCTCCGACAGCGTATTGCGGTAGCGGCACAGCCGATAGACCAACGTCTTGAAGATGTCCTTGATAACGGCAAAGCCGCCGGCCATGTCGCCGTACAGCGTGCAGTAACCGACCGCCATTTCGCTCTTGTTGCCGGTCGTCAGAACGATGCGGCCAGACTTGTTGGACAGCGCCATCAGCAGCGTGCCGCGGATACGCGCCTGGATGTTCTCTTCCGTCGCGTCTTCCGGCAGACCGCGGAATTCCTCCGCCAGCGCCCCCCTGAACGCGTCGAACATCGGCGCGATCGGGATTTCGTCGTACTGCACGCCCAGGCGGGCAGCCATGTCGCGCGCATCCACCCACGAGATATCCGCCGTGTAGCGCGAGGGCATCATCACCGCGCGCACGCGATCGGCGCCCAGCGCATCGACGGCGATCGCCAGCACCAGCGCCGAATCGACACCGCCCGACAGGCCGATGATCGCACCCGGAAAACCGTTCTTGCCAAGGTAGTCCCGCACACCCAGCTTGAGCGCCTCGTAGACCTGCGCCTCCAGCGGGGCCTCGGGCACGATCGTGCCGGGGAGTGCCTTGCCGCCACTAAACTGCACGTAGCCGACGCCCTCGACAAACTGGCCCATCCGCACGACGACCTTGCCTTCGGCATCCAGCACGAATGAGCCGCCGTCGAACACGAGTTCATCCTGCCCGCCGACCAGGTTCACGTACACATGCGGCAGCCCCGACTCCTTCACCCGCGCACCAACGATCTGCTCGCGCAGGTCCTCCTTGTCGAGGTGGTACGGCGAAGCATTGGGGATCAGCACCACCTGCGCACCGGCCGCCTTCGCATAGGCGGTGGCGGTGGCGTACCAAGCGTCTTCGCAGATGATGATGCCGAAGCGCGTGCCGCCCACTTCGAACACGAAGGGCTCGGTGCCGGGCTGAAAATAGCGCTTCTCGTCGAAGACTTCGTTGTTGGGCAGGTCGAGCTTGTTGTAGCGGCCGACCACGCGGCCGTCCACGGCCACGGTGGCGCTGTTGGTGGGCTTGGGCAGCACGCCGGGCGCGGGAGCCTCCAGCGAGATCTGCGGGTGCCCGATCAGCACGTGCAGGCCCGGGAAGGCCGCCAACTCGACGATCAATGCATCGAGTGCGCGGGCGCTGGCGTCGATGAAGGCCGGGCGCAGCAGCAAGTCTTCGGGCGGATAACCGGTCAGCGACAGCTCCGGCGTGAGAAGAATGCGCGCACCAGCCTGGTGCGCTTCACGCGCAGCAGCGACGATGCGGGCGGCATTGCCGGCGAAATCGCCGACGGTGCAGTTGATCTGGGCAAGAGCGACAGTGACGGTCATGGGGGCAATGTGAGATGCAAGCGCAGCACCCCAGGCTGGAATTAGAATCGGCGGCATGACCTCCCGCCCCATCGCTTCCGAACCCGAAACCCGCGCCGGATCACATCATTATCGCATGCGGCTTGTGACCGATCTGCGCGACATCGGCCGCGACGCATGGGACGCCCTGCTCGCCCAGCAGCCCGAGGCGACGCCCTTCCTGCGCTACGACTTCCTGCACGCCCTGCACGAGAGCGGCAGCGCATCGCCCGACACGGGCTGGTCGCCGCAATACCTGACGTTGTGGGAAGACGGTGCACACGGAGAAACACTGGCCGCCGCGGCGCCGCTGTACGTGAAGGGCCACTCCTATGGCGAATACGTCTTCGACTGGGCTTGGGCCAATGCGTATGCGCAGCACGGGCTGGAGTACTACCCGAAGTGGTTGTCCGCCATCCCCTTTACGCCGGTGCAGGGCACACGGCTGCTGGCGTACAGCGCTGACGCGCGCGCCGCCCTGCTCGACACATTGCTGGCGGTGGCGCAACAAAGCGCGTTGTCGTCGCTGCACGTGCTGTTCCCGACTGCAGCGGAAGCCGAGCAGATGCGCACCGCCGGCATGTTGCTGCGGCAAGGGGTGCAGTTCCACTGGTGCAATGCAGGCTTCGGCAGCTTCGACGATTTTCTTGCCGCCTTGGAACAGAAGAAACGCAAGAACATCCGCGCCGAACGCCGCCGTGTGCACGACGCCGGCATCACCTTTCGCCACGTCCCTGGCGCGGCAGCCACCGATGCCGACTGGCGCTTCTTCCACCGCTGCTACCGCACCACCTACCGCGAGCATCATTCCTCGCCCTACCTGAACCTGGAGTTCTTCCGCCAGATCGGCCAGACGATGCCGGAGAACCTGCTGCTGGTGATCGCCTCACGCAATGGCAACGACATCGCCAGCGCGCTGCTGGTGGTCGATGCGCGGCCAGAAGCGTCGGTCATGTACGGCCGCTACTGGGGCGCGGTCGAGCATCACCCCTGCCTGCACTTTGAGACGGCGTACTATCAGCCGCTGACGTACTGCATCGAGCACGGCATCCGCACTTTCGAGGGTGGCGCTCAGGGTGAGCACAAGATGGCGCGCGGCTTTCAACCCGTGGCAACGCTGTCGGCGCATTGGCTCGCGCATCCGGCCTTTGCCGATGCAGTCGGCCGGTTCCTCGACCGTGAGACGGCTGGCATGGAGGCGTATCTGGACGAACTAATGGACCGCTCGCCGTTCAGGCAGCGTCCGGAGTAGAACAGCCGAGGGCAGAACCGCGAAGGCGGAAGAGACAGCGTCCGCAACAATGCCGGACGCGGAGCAGCTTATCGTGCAGCAAGTTTCTGCGCGGGAACAGGGCAATGCGCCGGGCAGGCACCCGCAGCCGGCAAGGCGCCAGCCGGTGCGACACCACGTTCGCCGGCATGTGCGGCATCAGCCGGACCAGCAAGCAGCGCCCACACGGTAAAGGCGGCCATGGCCATGAGAGAAAGCACGGGAACAGCAACGGTCTTGTTCAACATCGCAGTACCAAGGGTTGGAGTCAAACTTGACCGGGAGTCTAGAGGTGCCGTTTCCGACGGGCAAATGAGCGTTACTTAAATCTCTGTATAGCAGGATTGCGTCAGCCCATTCATGCACTGAGCGCGATATCCCGCCAGAAAATGCATGATGCGATATTCAATCGCCGCAAATGGCGATGCGATGCGGGTTGACGGGCACCCCAACATTGCAGTCATTTCGCCACTGCAAACAAAAAATCCCGGCCATCCTTACGGATGCCGGGACTTTGTCTGACCAGACGTACGGCAAATTACTAAGGTGTCTTAACTCTTGTAATTGGCCACGCCGTCGACGATTTCCTTGTGGGCCTCTTCAATGCCGCCCCAGCCCTCGACCTTGACCCACTTGCCGGCTTCCAGCGCCTTGTACTGCTCGAAGAAGTGCTTGATCTGATCCAGCAGGTTCTGGCCGATATCGGACAGGTCGGTCATGTGCGCGGTGGCGGGGCTCAGCTTGTTGACCGGCACGGCCACCAGTTTCGCATCCACACCGGACTCGTCCGTCATCTTCAGCATGCCCAGGGCACGGCAGCGCACCACGCAGCCGTGGATCAGCGGGAACGGCGTAACGACCAGCACGTCCACCGGGTCACCGTCACCCGACAGCGTCTGCGGAATGAAACCGTAGTTGGCCGGGTAACGCATGCCGGTACCCACGAAGCGGTCCACGTGCAGCATGCCGGTTTCCTTGTCGGCTTCGTACTTGACCGGGTCGCTCTGCGCCGGGATCTCGATGATGACGTTGAAGTCGTTGGGGATGTCCTTGCCCGGCGAGACGTTGTTGAAGCTCATGGAAATGCTCCGGAATGCGCGAGGTGCGTAAAAACGCGACGCAAATGGTTGAAAAAAGCCAGAAAAACTGTCGGCGGGCATTATAGCGCCTGACACCCGGTTGCCCCCCACCCTCCCTCTACGAACACTCGGCCCGTGCGAAAATCGTGCGTTGCCGATCTTTGCAGGAACCCCCTTATGCACGCCCAGCACTTCATCGCCAACCGCTTGATGTCGCCCGATTCGGGCATGCGCATCAAGGTGTTCGACCCGTCCGACGGCCAACCGTTTGCCGAGATCGCCCGTGGCAACGCCACCGACATCAACGTGGCCGTGCATGCTGCGCGGCGTGGCTTTGAGGGTGTCTGGGGCCAGTTGAGCCCAGCCGAGCGCGGCCGGCTGCTCATGCGCGTGGCCCTGCGCCTGGCCGATCACGAAGAAGAACTCGCCCGCCTGGAAGCCCGCGATACCGGCAAGCCGATGCGCCAGGCCCGCGCCGATGCCCGCGCCATCGCCCGCTACTTCGAGTTCTACGCCGGGGCGGCGGATAAGCTGCACGGCCAGACCATCCCCTATCCGGCGGATACCACCGTGCTGACCGTGCGCGAGCCGCATGGCGTGACGGCGCACATCATCCCGTGGAATTACCCGATGCAGATCTTCGGGCGCAGCGTGGGCGCCGCCTTGGCCGCAGGCAACGCGTGCGTGGTCAAGCCGGCCGAAGATGCGTGCCTGTCGATCCTGCGCGTGGCCGAACTGGCCGCAGAGGCCGGACTACCCGATGGCGCACTCAACGTGGTGACCGGCTACGGCCACGAGGCCGGCGCGGCACTGGCGGCGCATCCGGGCATCAACCATGTGTCCTTCACCGGGTCGCCGGAAACGGGCAAGGCCATCGTGCGGGCGGCCGCCGAAAACCACGTGCCCGTCACGCTGGAACTGGGCGGCAAGTCTCCGCAGATCCTGTTTGCCGATGCGGATCTGGAAGCGGCGATCCCAGCGGTAGTCAACGGCATCATCCAGAACGCAGGGCAGACCTGCTCGGCCGGCAGCCGTGTGCTGATCGAGCGCGGCATCTACGAAGCCGTGCTGGATCAACTGGCCACAGTATTCGAATCGATCAAGGTGGGGCCGGCGTCGCTGGACCTGGATTGCGGCCCGCTGATCAACCCGAAGCAGCAGCAGCGCGTGTGGGATTTCGTCTCGGATGCGCAGCACGCCAACATTCCTGTGATGGCGCAGGGGCAGGTGGTGCCTGAGGCGCCGGAGACCGGCTACTACCAGGCACCGATGCTGCTGCGCGACGTGCCGCACACGCACCGCCTCGCCCAGGAAGAGGTGTTCGGCCCGCTACTGGCCGCCCTGCCCTTTGACAACGAGGCCGAAGCCCTTGCGCTGGCCAATGGCACGCCATACGGTCTGGTGGCCGGGGTGTGGACGCGCGACGGCGGACGACAGCTTCGCCTGGCGCGCAAGCTCAAGGCGGGCCAGGTCTTCATCAACAACTACGGCGCAGGCGGCGGCGTGGAGCTGCCCTTTGGCGGCACGGGCCAATCGGGCCACGGCCGCGAAAAGGGCTTCGAGGCACTTTACGGTTTCACCACCTTGAAAACCATCGCTATCCGCCACGGCTAAAGCAACACAAACAACACAACACCAACACCACGAGGAGACACCATGCGGCTTGCCGGCAAGATCGCCATCGTCACGGGCGCGGGTTCGGGCTTTGGCGAAGGCATCGCCAACACCTTTGCACGCGAAGGCGCACGCGTGGTCGTCAATGACTTGAACGCCGAGGCCGGCGAGCGTGTGGCCGATGCCATCCGCGTAGCTGGCGGCGATGCGCATTTCGTGCACGCCGACGTGTCGGACGGTGATTCGGTCGCCAAGCTGCTGGGCGCCACTCTCGCGCGGTACGGCGATCTGCACATCGTCATCAACAACGCCGGCACCACACACAAGAACAAGCCGCTGCTGCAGATCACCGAAGACGAGTTCGACCGTGTGATGGCCGTCAACGTGAAGAGCATCTACTGGACGGCGCGCCACATGGTGCCGCACTTCCGCGAACGCGGTGGCGGCGTGTTCGTCAACGTGGCGTCCACTGCGGGCATTCGGCCGCGGCCGGGGCTGGTCTGGTACAACGCCAGCAAGGGCGCTGTCATCACAGCCAGCAAGGCGATGGCGGCGGAGTTGGGGCCGGACAAGATCCGCGTGAATTGCGTCAACCCAGTAATGGGTGCCACAGGCCTGATCGAACAGTTCATGGGCATGCCCGATACGCCTGAGAACCGCGCGCGCTTTCTGGCGACGATTCCGATGGGGCGGCTGTCCACGCCGCAGGATGTGGCCAATGCGTGCCTGTACCTGACCTCGGATGAGGCGGCGTTCATCACGGGCACGTGCCTGGAGGTAGACGGCGGGCGCTGCGTATAAACCCTGCCGGCGGGCGTCTTGGCGCGCCCGTCCGACAGGCGCAGAATGCGGTGGCGGTTTTCCGGGCCGAAGTTGGTGCGAGGTTGGTGATTCTGTGCTCTCGGCCTGAACTCATAACAACACAGGAGACCCGATGGCCCTCACCACCCCACCCCTGGGTAGCGCGAGCACCCTGCCGCAATCCGCAAGTGCATTTGAAGAAGCCACCTACCGCAAGGTGACGTGGCGTCTGGTTCCGTTCCTGCTGCTGTGCTACGTGGTTGCTTATCTGGACCGCGTCAACGTGGGCTTTGCCAAGCTGCAGATGCTCAACGACCTGAAGTTCAGCGAGACCATCTACGGGTTGGGTGCTGGCATCTTCTTCATCGGCTACTTCCTCTTCGAGGTGCCGAGCAACGTGATCCTGCATCGCGTAGGCGCCCGCATGTGGATCGCGCGGATCATGATCTCGTGGGGTGTCATCTCGGCGGCCATGATGTTCGTGACCACGCCGGCCATGTTCTATGTGATGCGCTTCCTGCTTGGGCTGGCCGAGGCCGGCTTCTTCCCGGGCATCATCCTGTACCTCACCTATTGGTATCCGGCGCAGCGGCGCGGGCGCACGACCACCTTCTTCATGACGGCGGTGGCACTCTCGGGCGTGATCGGCGGGCCGCTGTCGGGCTGGGCGATGACCGCCTTTGCGGGCAAGTACGGTCTGGCCGGCTGGCAGTGGATGTTCCTGATCGAGGGCATTCCGTCGGTCATCGTCGGCGTCGTGGTGCTGCTCTACCTCGATGACCGCATCAGCCACGCCAAGTGGCTGACCGACGACGAGAAAGCCCTGCTCACCCGCAACATCGCTGCGGAAGACGCCGAGAAAGAAGACCCGCCCATCCGCACGGTCCTGGCCAGCCCGCGTATGTGGCTGATGAGCGGGATCTACTTCACCTTCGTGATGGGCCTGTATGGCGTGAGCTTCTGGCTGCCGACGCTCATCAAGCAGACCGGCGTGGCAGATCCTTTCTCGGTGGGCCTGCTAACGGCGATTCCGTATGGCGCGGCTGTCATCGCCATGATTCTGGTCGCCCGCAGCGCAGACCGCACCCGCGAGCGCCGCTGGCACATCGCCATTCCGGCCGTAGCGGGTGCGATCGGGCTGGTGCTCTCAGCCGTCTGGCACACCAATACAACGCTGGCGATGGCTGCGCTCACACTCGGCACCATGGGCATACTAACCACGCTGCCGCTGTTCTGGAGCCTGCCGACCGCGTTTCTGGCCGGTACGGGCGCGGCGGCTGGCATTGCGCTCATCAACTCGCTGGGGAACCTCGCGGGCTTTATCAGCCCCTATGCCGTTGGCTGGCTGAAAGACGCGACCAAGAGCACCGATTCCGGCATGTACATGCTGGCTGCGTCGATGGTGCTGGGTGCGATCCTCACGCTGTCGGTGCCAGCGTCGAAGGTGAACAAGTAGGCGTCCCCCGCACAACGACACCCACGCAACAAAAAAGGCCGGGATCTCCCGGCCTTGTTCATTTCACGGCAAGCAGTGCACTTTGCCGGTAGTGGCGCTGGGCCTCTTCCTGCCGCTCGGTTTGCTCGTACATCTGCGCGAGAGCCAAGTGCGCATGGGCACGCAGGTTGCCGTGGTGATCGGCATCGGCATACTTCAGCGCCGACTCCAGGCTCGCCTGCGCCTTGCCCCAGAGCTGCTCCTTGAAGCAGAGCATGCCGAGCGTATAGAACAGGTCCGCATCCACCGGATGCTGCGTGAGCCATTTCTCAGCCTGCTGGATCAGCGGCAGCGCCTTGCCGGGCACCGCACAATCCGCGTAGCGGCGGATCAGGCGGCCATCCCAATGCGCCTTCAGACCGTCTTCAACGATACGCTTGGCGTCGTCCGTGCGGCCCAACTGCGCAAAATACAGTGCGGCCTGCGAAGCGATACGCGGCGAGCGACGCTCCTCCGCCGTCAGTTCACGCCAGAAGGTGTTGAGCGCGTCGGCATCATGACGGCGTTCGGTCAGCAGCGTCTCGCACGCCATCTGCTTGAGACGCGCGGCCAGCACCGTGTGAATGGCATTGCGCTTCTCCAGCGCGCGCGTCAGGCGCAGCACTTCGCTCCAGTTCTTCAAGTGCTGGTGCGCACGCAGGGCAATCCGCTGCGCCTGAATCTGCCGTGCACCGTGCGATTGCAGTTGCGCGATCTTCTCCAGGGCGCCTTCGGCATCGCGCGCATCGACCAGCAGTTCCGCCATCGATACGAGCTTCGCCTGTTCACGGTCTGGCGACTTCACCTCGGCCATCCACGCATCGCGGCGCTCGGTTTCCTGCATGCGGTGCGCAGCGCGTGCGCCGATCAGTGCAGCAGTTTCGCGCTGTGCCTCCCAGACCTGGGCTTCGCGAGCCTGGCGCTCGGCGTGGCCAAAGCGGCCGGCAAACAGGCTCTCCATTGCTTCACGCAACGCAGCGGAAGCACGCAGGATGCGCGTGCGCTCACGGTAAGCTGCTGCGCGTGCCGGCATGCCCGCCACATGGTTGAACAGGCGCATCACCAAATGCAGAACCACGAACGTCACCAGCAACGCAGCCAGCACGAAGTTGAGCGACATCTCCACCCGATATGGCGGGTAGAACAGCACGACGTTGCTCAGATTGAGTTCGGTAAACAGCGCCAGCCCGACGGCGGCGGCAAACAGCAGCGCAATCCAGAATATCCAGCGCATGCTCACTCCTTGCCCTGGCCGCGCGCAGCAGCGAGGCTGTCAGCCAGCGTCGGCACCTCCAGCGTGCCAACCGTCGTGCGCACCTGCGCCAGCAGGTTCTGCACTGCGGTCACGCGCTGCGATTGCGTGTCGAAGTAGCGCGCGAGCAGCGTATCGGCGCGGCCCAGATCGGCGCGGAACACGGCGTCGTTGCGCGACAGCAGCGCAAGACGTGCATTCATCAGACGCAGCTTGAGGTTTTCGCGCAGGAACCACGCTTGATCCGACGACAGCAGCAACGCTTCTGTCTGATCCACGCGGCGCACTTGCACGATCTGGCCCAGCTCACCACGCACGTCGCTCCACAGACGGCCCCACCAGGCGCGCACGCCGGCCGACCATCCGGTGCCCACTTGCGTCGATGCCGCCGACGCCGACGCCGATGCAGCCGCCACGGCCTTGGCATTCTTCGCAGGACGCGCCTTCGGTGCCTGCGCGGCCTGCTCCGCATCCAGCGGCTGGGCCGACGACACGAGCGGCAACGTATCGACCGCGTTGATCGCATCGTCCAAGCGGATGGCGCCGCCGCTCAGGTCAATCGACGGCATGGCCTTGAGCTTGGCGATATCACGTGCCACGGCACGGCGCACAGCGTTGAACTGCGGTTTGTTGAGCGCCGCCAGACGCGCATCGACGGTCTGCAGCGCAGCCAGCGCACCGCTCACGTTGCCCGTGAGCTGGAGTTGCTCGGCAGCGACTTCAATCGAGCGCTCAATCTCGGCGCGCTGCCAATCGTCGCGGTTGCGCAGCAGATCCTGGCTGGCCTGTTCCAACGCACCCTGGCGGTCACGGGTTTCCGTTGTACGAGCATCCAGCGCGCCAAATTTCTGCTGCAACTGGCCAACCGCGTCACGGTCAGCACTGGACAGTACGCGCATCTCCTGCGCCAGTGCTTCGTTCTGCTGGCCGCGCTGGCGGATCTCACGCGCCAGGCGTTCGTTGCGCACCTGCAGCGCAGCCACTGCAACCACAATGACGGCCAACACCGCCCAGATCAGCCAACCACCGCGTCGCGGTGCATGGTTGACAGTCATGGTTGGCGCGAACGATGCGGGGGCAGACGAAACTGCCGGCGCCGGACTCGGCTGGGCGGCCGCAGGCTTTGCGGCAGGAGCGGACGAGGGAACGGGAGTCTGCGTCACAGTGGGAGAAGAAGGAGAAGTATTCGATTCAGCCGGTGCTGGGGCGGGCGGCGTCGGCACGGACGCTGGCACAGGGCCAGCCCAGGCCAGGACACCAGCAAGCAGGCGGTCATCGCCGGCACCGGTGAGCTTCACGTCGCGAAAGCCCAGCGACTCAGCCTGTTCAACGATGCGCGCATGCGGCGCAAAGCAAGGAGCACCGTGCAGCGTATTGACTTCGGCGGGCGTCAGGTTGGCGCGCGCCAGATCGTCGAGATTGCGTACAGCCTCGGAACTGGTAAGCGTCCAGGCATGGCGGGAGGCCAGCACATTGCGCAGCGCAGCCCAGGCGGCGGCATCGGGCACAGGCACGCTGCGGCGGTAGGCCTCGACCGTGCGCACTGAGACACCGGCTTCGCGCAATTGGTCGGCCAACCATTCGCGGCCACCGTTGCCGCGCACGATCAGCACCTCTCGGCCGCTGAGCGACGGCACATCCAGCCGCGCGTACAGGGCTTCGGAATCCTGGCGTGCGTCGTCGGCGTGGGTGTCCGGCCGGATCACGCGATGCGCAGGCGGAGCAACGCCGTGCGTGGCGAGGGCCTGCGCACTGGCGGGGCCCACCACGGCCACCGGCACCTCCTGCGGCCAGCGGAACCCTTCCGGCATGGCGGCAAACGCCTGCTGTACGGCATTGGGGCTCACAAACACCACCAGCGCATAGCGCGAAGGATCGCCCAGCGCGGCGCGCAGGTCGCCCAGGTTCGGCGTCGGCGCAATGTCCAGCAACGGAAACTGGTGCGTGCGCAAGCCGTGGCGCTCCAACGCCGTCACCAGCATGGGTGCCTGCGCGCGCGGACGCGTCACCACCACCACAGGCACAGTGGCGGCCGAATCGGCGACAGGTAGCGCGCTGGATGAGGGTGGCAAGCGATCGTCCATGGCGAGCCGTGGATGTTAGGTAGCGGGCGGGGCGTCGGCGCCCAGCATGGCGAGAATCTCACGCGCACCGCCGTTCAGCATCTGCTGGGCGACCTGCACGCCGAGCGCGTCAGCCTCGGCCAGCGTGGACGGCGTGGCTTCGCCATCTGCGGCGAGCTTGCGGGTGCCGTCCTGCGAGGCAACAAAGGCACGCAAACGCAGCGTGCCGGCCTCCGACCACTGTGCAAACGCCGCCAGCGGCACTTGGCACGAACCGCCCAGAATGCGGGACACGGCCCGCTCGGCGGTCACGGCCAGCGCGGTGCGCATGTCATGCAGCGGCGCAAGCGCGGCCTGCACATCAGCACGATCGGCGCGGATCTCGATGCCGAGCGCCCCCTGCCCCGCCGCCGGCAGCGATTCTTCCGGCGCGATGGTCGAACGGATGCGCTCAGCCAGCCCCAGACGCTTGAGTCCGGCGGCAGCCAGGATGATCGCGGCGTAGTCGCCACGGTCGAGCTTGCCCAGACGCGTGTCCAAATTGCCACGCAGCGGCTGAATGACGAGATGCGGGAAACGCGCCCGCAGCGAGGCCTCGCGGCGCAGGCTGGACGTCCCCACCACGGCGCCGGCCGGCAGCGCGGCCAGATCGGCGTAGTCGTTGGAAACAAACGCGTCGCGCGGGTCCTCGCGCTCAAGAATGGCCGGCAGCATGAAGCCTTCGGGCAGTTCCATCGGCACATCCTTGAGCGAATGGACGGCCAGATCGGCACGCCCCTCGGCCAGCGCGACTTCCAGCTCCTTCACGAACAAACCTTTGCCCCCCACCTTGGCGAGGGATCGATCGAGAATCTGGTCGCCGCGCGTGGTCATTCCAAGGATGGACACGTCGCACGCGGGATAGTATTTTTGCAATGCAGCACGCACGTATTCGGCTTGCCACAGGGCAAGCCGGCTTTCGCGCGAGGCGATGACCAGCTTGGTCGGCGCCTGGGCTGCAGGAGTCGTTGCAAGCTGGGATTCGACGGAAGTCGGGCGGGCGGTTGAAGACATGCGGCAATGGTAGCACGCAGCTTTTTCGCCACAGGCCGGCTATCACGTCGGGATGATGCAGAAAAGAGGGCCGTTCAGGCACCTTACCGATCCAACCTAGGAGACACCATGACGCAGCCCGCCGCGCGCCGCGCTTCCTCGCGCGCGACCCCCGCCCGCAAGGCATCCGCCGCCCCCGCCAAGACCACCAAGGCCATCAAGCCGGCCAAACCCGCCACGAAACCGGCGGCCAAAGCCAATGGCGCGGACGGGGCCAACGGCGCATCACTCGGCCCAACCTCGCGCCGCTCGTCGGGCAGCGCCGCGGCCAAGGATCAGCCGCTGAAGGAAGACATCCGTTTCCTGGGCCGCCTGCTGGGCGACGTGCTGCGTGAACAGGAAGGCGGTGCTGCGTTCGAGACCGTCGAGACCATCCGCCAGACGGCCGTGCGCTTTCGCCGTGACGGCGACCGCCAGGCCGAGCAGGAACTCGACCGGCTGCTCAAGGCACTTTCGCGCGAGCAGACCAACTCGGTGGTGCGCGCGTTCAGCTACTTCTCGCACCTGGCCAACATTGCCGAAGACCAGCACCACAACCGCCGCCGCCGCGTGCACGCACTGGCAGGCTCCCCGCCGCAGCCGGGCAGCCTGATGCACGCGCTGCTGTCGGTGGCCGACGAGGGCGTCTCGGGTGAAGCGCTGCGCCGCTTCTTTGATGCGGCCCTTATCGTGCCGGTGCTCACCGCCCACCCGACTGAGGTGCAGCGCAAGAGCATTCTCGATGCGCAGCGCGAGATCGCCCGCCTGCTGGCTGAACGCGACACGCCGCTCACCACCCGCGAGCGCGAGCGCAACACGACGCTGCTGCGCGCGCACGTAACCAAGCTGTGGCAGACGCGCATGCTGCGCACCACGCGGCTGATGGTGGCCGACGAGATCGAAAACGCCCTGTCGTACTACCAGACCACGTTCCTGCGCGAGATTCCCGCGCTGTACCGCGAGCTGGAAGAGGATCTCGCCAGCGTGTTCCCGCGCCGCGGTGCGCGTGGCGAGCCGGCCCCGCTGCCGCCGTTCTTCCAGATGGGCTCCTGGATCGGCGGCGATCGTGACGGCAACCCGTTCGTCACGGCGGAAACCCTGCGCTATGCGGCCCGCAAGCAAGCGAGCGTGATCCTCGCGTGGTATCTGGACGAGATCCACGCGCTGGGCGCCGAGCTGTCGATGTCGACGTCGCAGGTGGATGTGAGTGCCGAACTGCTGGCGCTCGCCGAGCAATCGCCCGACCACTCGGAGCACCGCGCAGACGAGCCGTATCGCCGCGCATTGATTGGCGTCTACGCGCGCTTGGCCGCCACCTGCCGCGAGCTGACCGGCGAGGATGCCGGCCGCCACGCCGTCGGCCCCGCCCCCGCATACACGAGTGCAGAAGAACTGCGCGCCGATATCCAGACCGTCATCGATTCTCTGGCGGCCCACCACGGCGAGGTGCTGACCGATGCGCGCCTCGCATCGCTGGCCCGCGCGATCGATGTGTTCGGCTTTCACTTGTCGTCGATCGACCTGCGGCAGGTGTCGGACGTGCATGAAGCGACGGTTGCCGAGCTGCTCAAGGTGGCCGGCGTGGAAAGCGCCTACGCGGCGCTGTCTGAAGCCGACAAGCGCACGCTGCTGCTGCGCGAGCTGCAACAGCCGCGCCTGCTGACGCTGCCGTTCCACACCTACAGCGAGCAGACCACGTCGGAGATCGACATCTTCCGCGCCGCGCGCGAGGTGCGTGCCCGCTACGGCAACCGTATCGTGCGCAACTACATCATTTCTCACACCGAGACGCTGTCCGACCTGCTGGAAGTGATGCTGCTGCAGAAGGAAGCCGGCATGTTCCGCACCGGCGAAACCGGTAGCGGCGCCGGGCTGGACGTGATGGTGATCCCGCTGTTCGAGACCATCGAAGACTTGCGCAACGCCCCGGAAATCATGGGCGACCTGCTCGCCCTGCCCGGCTTTGATGCCGTGCTGGCCGCGCAGGGCAACGAGCAGGAAGTCATGCTCGGCTATTCGGATTCCAACAAGGACGGCGGCTTCCTCACCTCCAACTGGGAGCTGTACAAGGCCGAGCTGGCACTGGTGGAATTGTTCGAGCGCAAGGGCGTGCATCTGCGCCTGTTCCACGGCCGCGGCGGCACGGTGGGCCGTGGCGGCGGCCCAACCTACCAAGCCATCCTGTCGCAGCCGCCGGGCACGGTGAACGGGCAGATCCGCCTGACCGAACAGGGCGAAATCATTTCCAGCAAGTTCGCCAACCCCGAGATCGGCCGGCGCAACCTGGAGACCATCGTTGCAGCCACGTTGGAAGCGACGATGCTGCCTACGCGTAACCGCCCGAAGGGTCTCGAAGAATTCGAAGCCGCAATGCAGGCGCTGTCGGACAACGCCTTTTCCGCCTACCGCAACCTCGTCTACGAAACCCCGGGGTTCAAGGACTACTTCTTCGCCACCACGCCCATCACCGAGATTGCCGATCTGAACCTCGGTTCGCGCCCCGCATCACGCAAGCTGATGGACAAGAAGCACCGCAAGATCGAAGACCTGCGCGCGATTCCGTGGGGCTTCTCGTGGGGCCAGTGCCGCTTGCTGCTGCCGGGCTGGTTTGGTTTTGGCAGCGCGGTACAGCAGTGGCTGGATGATGCCGGCAACGCAAAGGCCAAGGCCGCGCGCCTGGCTACGCTCAAGCGCATGCACAAGCAATGGCCGTTCTTTGCGAACCTGCTATCGAACATGGACATGGTGCTGTCCAAGGCTGATCTGAATGTGGCCTCGCGCTACGCGCAGCTGTGCGACGACCGCAAGCTGCGCAACGCGGTGTTCTCGCGCATCTCGGCCGAGTTCACGCTCACCGAGCAGGTGCTGGCGAGCATCACGGGGCAATCGGAGCGTCTTGCCGACAACCCGCTGCTGGCACGTTCGATCAAGAACCGCTTCCCGTACCTCGACCCGCTGAACCACTTGCAGGTGGAACTGCTCAAGCGCTTCCGCTCGGGCAAGGCCGGCAGCGATGATGCGCGCGTGCGGCGCGGCATCCATTTGTCGATCAACGGAATTGCAGCGGGCCTGCGTAATAGTGGTTAAAAGCGAGTGGTTAAAGGCGAGCGGCTAAAAGCGAGCGGTTGATTACGCAGCCAGCGCGGTGGCGGCAGGACGACGGCTGATCCAGGCCATCGCCATCGCGCCGGCGTAGGACAGCGTCATCAGTCCGAACACCGTTGGCGAGGCGCGCATCAGATCGGGTACCACCGTGACGACCGCGCCTGCCGCTGCCACGCCCAGCAGGCTGCCGGTCTGCCGGGCGGCGTTGAGCAAGCCCGACGCCGACCCGGCCAGCTCACCCGGCGCCGCCGAGAGGATGGTGGTCGTCATGGGCGCGATGGCCAATGCGGTACCGCCGCCGTACGCCATCATCACGGCACCAACCAGCCACAGCGGCGCATGCGCAGTCAGCGCAGCCGATGTTGCCAACAAACCCACGGCGCCAATCATCAGGCCGCTCAGCATCATGGTGGGCGTGGAGAAGCGCGCCATCAGCTTGCCCGCGAAGATGTTGCCGGCCGATAGGCTCACAGCCATTGGCAGCATGACCAGGCCGGTCTGGCGCGCGCTCAGGTGTTCGACGTTCTGCAAATGCAGACTCAGCACGAACAGTGCGCCGTAGTAACCAAAGTTCAGCAGAAACCCAACGCCGTTGACGGCGCCCAGCGTGCGATGCGCGAGCCATGCCAGTGGCACCAGCGGTGCACGCGCCCGGCGTTCAGCCATCACGAACAGCACACCGGCCACCGCCGTCAGCAACACGGCACCCCACACCCACGGCGACTGTGCGCCGCGCACCGGCCACTCAATCGCCGCAAAACACAGCGCTGCGAGCATCACCGCGCTGGTCACCTGCCCCGCCCAGTCGAACGGCCGGGCGCGTGCAGGCTGCACATGACGCACGATCACCCACGTGCCCAGCATGCCCACCACGCCCAGCGGCACGTTGATGAGGAAAGCACTGCGCCAGCCGTATGTGTCAACCAGCACGCCACCCAGCGCCGGGCCCACAGCAGCGGCCGTTGCCACGATGGCACCCCACAAGCCAATGGCCCAGGCCCGCTCGCGCGGGTCTTCAAACGTACTGCGGATCAGCGACAACGAGCTCGGCAGGAACATCGCCGCGCCCACGCCCTGCAAGATGCGCGCGGCAATCAGCGCCGTCACCGAGGGTGCCAGCCCGCACCCGGCCGAAGCCACGATGAATACGGCCATCCCCGCCATGAAGACGGTGCGCGCGCCGATGCGGTCGCTCAGCAAACCACCGGTGAGGATGAAGGCGGCAAAGGCCAGCGTATAGGCGTCAACGATCCAGGCAAGCTCTGCGACGCTGCTGTGCAGGCTGTCGCGCATGGCGATCAGCGCCACGTTGACGACGGTGGTATCCAGCACCGCCATGAACACCCCCGAGGTGAGGATGGCCAGCGTGGCGTTGCGGCGCCAGCGGCTGAGATCCGTAGCGGGCGATACGACAGGAATGGTGTTGCAGGAAGACATGGACGAACCGTTTGGCAGTTTCATGCGACCCAGTGTAGGCTCGTCTAGACATGCAAAAAAGCAGCGTTTTTGCATCGCAGCACAGCAAAAATGCATCACCCACCAATGTCCATCGAGAGCAAGACTTGAACTGGGACAACGCCCGCATCTTTCTGGCCGTAGCGCGCACGGGCACGCTGCGCGGCGCAGCACAGCGCCTGGGTGTGGATCAGGCCACCGTCGGCCGCCGCGTTGCCGCGCTGGAGGGCGAGCTGTCGTCCAAGCTGTTCCTGCGGACATCAACAGCGCTAGTGCTCACCCCCGCGGGTGAAGCGCTGATCGGCCCCGCCGAAACCATGGAGCAGGCCGCCCACACCATCGAACGCCGCGTCGCCGGCACGGACGAGCAGCTTGCCGGCACCATCCGCGTGGCCACGACTGACACGATGGCCGCCACCTTCGTGCTGCCGGCCATTACGCAATTGCGTCAACGGCATCCGGGCATCGACGTCGTCTGTATGGCCTCCAAGAGCATCGCCAACCTGACCAAGCGCGAGGCCGATATCGCCGTGCGTACGCTGAAGCCCGATGCGCCAGACCTCATCGCGCGGCGCATCGGACAAATGGAAACCGGCATCTACGCAAGCCGCCGCTACATCGCTGCACGCGGTGCGCCGGAGGAAGGGAGTGCCTTTGCGGGGCATGACTTGGTCTTGTACCCGCGCAACGAGGTGCCGTGGATGTGGGACGACCTGTGCGGCGAACCGATCACGCGCGGACGCGTCGTCCTGCAGAGCAACTCAGCGATGGCGCTCTTCGAGGCGGTGGCCGCGGGCATCGGGATCACCGAACTGGTCTGCCGCCGTGCAGAGACCTATCCGCAGTTGGTGCGCGTGTTGCCCAACCGCCGCAGCATGCAGGACGTCTGGCTGGTCACACACGCCGACCTGCACAAGACTGCCCGTGTGCGGGCCCTCATGGATTGTGTTGTGGAAGCCTTTGACGCTCATGAAAAAGCCGCTGCGCCATAACGAGCGGGTGGCGCAGCGGAGCACACGCCCGCTCGGCGGCCGAGCGAACGCCACAGAGGTTTGCAAGGCTTAGCCGATGAAGGCCACCGGCACCGGGTCCTCACCCAGCGCAGAGAGCAGCACTGCCCAGTGCATGGTTTCATCGCCCAAGATGCTGGCGGCGGCCTTGGTCAGGTCCCGCGTGTAGAAATTGGGCATCACGCCCAGGTATGCCGAGGCCGCGCCTTTCTCCAGCCCTGCGGCAAAGCGCAGCACATCAGCCTGCGTCTTCAACTGGCTAACCGGGAAGTTGTATTCGGCCACTTTCTTTTCCATGACCGGCGTGCCACCCAACTTTGACACGGTACCGGCCAGCACCTGCGCATGGGCTTTGTGATGCCCCTGGAACTTCACGGCCGTATCCAGCACCGGCTTTTGCAGCAGGCCGCTCTCGGCCCCAACTTGATAGGCGGCGATGGCCTGGTACTCCAGCCCCAGCGCTACATTCAAAATATTGATGTCGTCTTTCACGCTGCCTGACTGGGTCTGTGCCCAAGCGGGCAGCGACTGCCCCAGTGATACCGCAGCCAGCGAGCCCAGCGCCATCAAACCCGGCGCACGTAGCAGCACGCGGCGCCGCGCGTCGATGCGCGGGGTGTCAGCATCGAACAGATCATCGCCCTTGGTCGTATCCATCGTTGCACTCCTTGTCTTCGTGGGTGAGGAAGCACGGCCTGCTCTAGGCGGGCCGCCGGCGTGTATCCAGCGCCTGCCCCTTATACGAAGGCCGGCAGCAAACAGATGCAAACCGCAGTGCCGCCCCCGTAAATTGCACACATCGGGTACAGTTTCTTCCTACACTGTGGGCAGACCCCTCCACAAAACCGCTCGTGCTCACCTTCCAACGCACCGCCGCAGACTCCACCGCGCAAGACAACGGCGGCTCGCCAATGGCCGCGGGCCGGACCCCGAACGCCGACGCCGAAGCACTCGCAGCCCTGCTGCAACGTATCGGCCTGGGTGATCGCGATGCACTGCGCACGCTGTATACCTCTTGCGCACCGAAACTGTTTGGGCTCGCGCTGCGTATCTTGGTCAGGAAAGATTGGGCTGAGGACGTCTTGCAAGAAAGCTTCGTCAACATCTGGCGCCACGCCGGCGATTACCGGCCGCATCTGGCCGCACCGATGACGTGGATGACCACCATCGTGCGCAACCGCGCACTCGATTGCCTGCGTCGGCAGCATGCCGAGCGCGTGCAGGAATCCGTGTCCCTGGACGAAACCCATGCTGAGGTGCTTGCCGACCACGCTCCCGGCCCCGCTGATCTCGCGCTCGCCGGTCAGCAGGCGCGTGCGCTGGCCGAATGCCTCAAGCGCCTGGACCCGAAGCAGCGCGAAGTGGTGTCGCTGGCCTATCTGCGTGACCTGTCGCACAGTGAGCTGGCGCAAGCGCTCTCGCTGCCGCTGGGCACCGTCAAATCGTGGATACGGCGTGGGCTGGACCGCCTGCGCGAATGCCTGGGAGCACCGTAATGGACCCGCGCCGTCATCCCAATCTTGTCGACAAGCTGGCCGCTGAATACGCTGTCGGCACACTGCGCGCGGGCGCGCGCCGCCGCTTCGAGCAGTTGATTCGCCGTGATGACGGCGTCCGCGCGACGGCCGAGCGCTGGCAAGGCTATCTGGCTGACCTGCCCGCATTGCAGCCAGCCACGACGCCGCGGCCAGAGATCCTCCACCGCATCGAAGTGCAGCTCGGTTGGCGGGAACCCGCTCCGCCGCCCCGGCGCGGCTGGCAGCACCTATTGCAGGGCGTGGGCTTCTGGCGTGGCGCCACAGCGGCAGTGGCCGTCGTGGCGGCCGTGGCCGTCGGGCTGAACCTGCGGCTGACACAACAATTGCGCGAAGCGCCCATCACCAACGCCGTGGCTGTACTGCAGGACGAACATGCCCAGGCAGCGGTGCTCGTCACGTGGGACGCACGCAGCAGCACGCTGTCGCTCAAGCGGTTGGACACGACACCGCTCACCAGTGAGCAGGCGCTGCAGCTCTGGGCACTGCCACCGGGTGGGCACCCGCAGTCACTTGGTGTGATCGGCCATCAGCGCGCCGTGCGACTAACGGTGGCGCAGCCGCTCGGACAAGTACCGGCGCTGGCCGTCAGCGTGGAGCCGCGTGGCGGCTCTCCCAACCCGAATGGGCCGACCGGGCCGGTGGTCTTCAAGGGCGCGCTGATCGACAGCACCCTGTAGGCACAATGGGCCTAGCGATATAATCGCGGTTTCCTGAATTTGCGGCCGACACCCCTCGTTCGGCCGCCCTCCTCCAGCTGTCCGCCCATGACCTCCCAACTCGCCAAGAAGGCCGAAGCGTGGTCCGCCCGCTTTAACGAGCCGGTATCCGATCTCGTCAAGCGCTATACCGCGTCGGTGTTCTTCGACAAGCGCCTCGCACTGTTCGACATTCAGGGCTCGCTCGCGCACGCGGCCATGCTCGCCAAGCAGGGCATCATCGCTGAAGCCGATCGCGCTGCCATTGAGAAAGGCATGGCGCAGATCCGTCAGGAGATTGAAGCTGGCACGTTCGAGTGGAAGCTGGACCTGGAAGACGTGCACCTGAACATCGAAGCGCGCCTGACCGCCATGGCAGGTGACGCCGGCAAGCGCCTGCACACCGGTCGCTCGCGTAACGACCAGGTGGCGACCGACATCCGCCTGTGGCTGCGCAGCGAGATCGATAACATCGTCGGCCTGCTCAAGGCCCTGCGCGGCGCCCTGCTGGACCTGGCCGAGCAGCACACCAACACCATCGTCCCGGGCTTCACGCACCTGCAGGTCGCACAACCGGTGGTGTTCGGCCACCACCTGCTGGCCTATGTGGAAATGTTCACGCGCGACACCGAGCGTATGCTCGACGTCCGCAAGCGCGTGAACCGCCTGCCGCTGGGTGCCGCCGCACTGGCCGGCACGAGCTACCCAATCGACCGCGAATTCGTCGCGCAGCAACTGGGTTTTGACGGCGTGTGCCGCAACTCGCTGGATGCCGTGTCCGACCGCGACTTCGCCATCGAATTCTGCGCCGCCGCCGCGCTCATCATGACGCATGTCTCGCGCTTCTCTGAAGAACTGGTGCTGTGGATGAGCCCGCGCGTAGGCTTTATCGACATTGCGGACCGCTTCTGCACCGGCAGCTCGATCATGCCGCAGAAGAAGAACCCCGACGTGCCCGAACTTGCACGCGGCAAGACCGGCCGCGTCAACGGCCACCTGATCAGCCTGCTCACGCTGATGAAGGGCCAGCCGCTGGCCTACAACAAGGACAACCAGGAAGACAAGGAACCGCTGTTCGATACGGTCGACACCGTGGTCGATACGCTGCGCATCTTTGCCGACATGGCGACTGGCATCACCGTCAAGGCCGACGCCATGCGCGCCGCAGCGCTGCAGGGCTACGCCACCGCCACCGACTTGGCTGACTACCTGGTCAAGCGCGGTCTGCCGTTCCGTGATGCGCACGAAGCCGTGGCCCACGCCGTGCGTGCCTGCGACGACTTGCGTTGCGATCTCGCTGACCTGTCTGTTGCGCAGCTGCGCGACATCAGCGGCCTGGGCGACAAGGCCAACCTGATCGGCGACGATGTGCACGCGGTGCTGACGCTGGAAGGCTCGGTCGCATCGCGCAACCACATTGGCGGGACGGCACCGGAACAGGTGAAGCAAGCGATTGCGTTTGCGCGCGCTGCACTGGCCGAATAACCTGCGGTCGCGCCAAACAAAAACGCCGCGCTGGATCAGCGCGGCGTTTTGCTTTTGTGCGACCGAAACTTAGCGCACGCAGTCGACGAAGTAGCCCAGCTTGCCGTCGATCTCCTCCTCGACCAGCCCGTGGATATCCGTCTCAAAGCCCGGGAACAGCTTGTTGAACTCACGCGCAAACTGCAGGTACTGCACGATCGTCTTGTTGAAGCGCTCGCCCGGAATCAGCAGCGGAATGCCCGGCGGATACGGCGTCAACAGGATGGCGGTGATGCGGCCCTCCAGATCGTCGATGGCCACCCGCTCGATTTCGCGGTGCGCCATCATGGCCCAGGCGTCGGACGGCTTCATCGCCGGTTCCATATTCGACAGGTACATCTCGGTCGTCACGCGGGCCACGTCGTTGGCCTGGTAGACGCTGTGGATGCTGTCGCACAGCTCACGCAGGCCGATGCGCTCGTACTGCGGGAACTGGCGCACGAACTCCGGCAACACGCGCCAGCACGGCTGGTTGTTGTCGTAGTCGTCCTTGAACTGCTGCAGCTCGGTCACCAGCGAGTTCCAACGGCCCTTGGTGATGCCGATGGTGAACATGATGAAGAACGAATACAGACCGGTCTTCTCGACGATGATGCCGTGCTCGGCCAGATAGCGCGTGACGATAGCGGCCGGAATGCCCGAATCGCTGAACTTGCCGTCCACGTCCAGGCCCGGGGTGATGATGGTGGCCTTGATCGGGTCGAGCAGGTTGAAGTCTTCGGCCAGGTTGCCGAAGCCATGCCAGCGCTCGTTGGCCTTGAGCATCCACGCTTCGCGCTCTTCAATGCCTTCGTCCGACAGATCGTTCGGGCCCCAGACCTTGAACCACCAGTCGTCGCCGCGTCCGCTGCCACCGTTCGTGCCGACGTATTCCTGCTCCACCTTGCGCATGGCGCGGCGGAAGTCCAGGGCTTCGGCAATGCTTTCTTCCACCAGCGCGGTGCCGCCCGGGGCTTCCATCATTGCCGCTGCCACGTCGCACGAGGCAATGATCGAGTACTGCGGGCTCGTCGACGTGTGCATCAGATACGCCTCGTTGAAGCGGTACGTATCGAGCTTGCGCGTCTCGGAATCCTGCACAAGGATCTGCGAGGCCTGCGACAGGCCGGCCAGCAGCTTGTGCGTGCTCTGCGTGGCGAACACCAGCGCATCCTTGCTGCGCGCGCGGCCGTGGCCGATGGCGTGCATGTTCTCGTAGAACGGATGGAACGATGCGTGCGGCAGCCACGCTTCGTCAAAGTGCAGCGTGTCGATTTCGGTCGACAGCATGTTCTTGATCATCTCGGCGTTGTACAGCACGCCGTCGTACGTGCCCTGCGTGATGGTCAGGATGCGCGGCTTCTTGTTCTTGGCCTGGCTCGCAAACGGGTGATCGGCGATCTTCTTGGCGATCGTCTCCGGCTCGAATTCGCTCTTCGGGATCGGGCCGATGATGCCGAAGTGGTTGCGCGTCGGCATCAGGAACACGGGAATCGCGCCCGTCATCATGATCGCGTGCAGGATCGACTTGTGGCAGTTGCGGTCCACCACCACGATGTCGCCGGGCGCCACGTTGGCGTGCCACACCATCTTGTTCGACGTGGATGTGCCGTTGGTCACGAAGAACATGTGGTCCGAGCCGAAGATGCGTGCAGCGTTGCGCTCGGATGCGGCTACAGGACCGGTGTGGTCCAGCAGTTGACCGAGTTCTTCCACCGCGTTGCAGACGTCGGCGCGCAGCATGTTCTCGCCAAAGAACTGGTGGAACACCTGGCCCACCGGGCTCTTCAGGAACGCCACACCACCCGAGTGCCCCGGACAGTGCCACGAATACGAACTGTCCTGCGCGTAGTCGATCAGCGCCTTGAAGAACGGCGGCGGCAATGAATCGAGGTAGTTGCGCGCTTCACGGATGATGTGTCGGGCCACGAACTCGGGCGTGTCCTCGAACATGTGGATGAAGCCGTGCAGCTCGCGCAGCACGTCGTTCGGCAGGTGGCGCGAGGTGCGCGTCTCACCGTACAGGAAGATGGGGATGTCCGCGTTGCGGCGACGCACTTCGGCCACGAATGCGCGCAGGTTCTCGACCGCTTCCGGTTCCGGCTTGTCGTTGTGCGGGTTGATGAATTCGTCGTCGTCGATCGAGACGATGAAGGTGGACGCGCGGCTCGACTGCTGCGCAAACGAGGTCAGGTCACCATAGCTGGTGAGGCCCGTGACCTCCATGCCTTCGTTCTCGATGGCCTCGGCCAGCGCGCGAATGCCCGATCCGGAGATGTTCTCGGAGCGGAAGTCCTCGTCAATGATGATGACGGGAAAGCGGAATTTCATCGGCGTTCCTTAAGATGAAATGGAAGACACCGCTCCGGAAACTCGGAAACGGACAACGATAAAAACTAGGTCTTGGGCAGCGTCACACCGTGCTGGCCTTGATACTTGCCACCACGATCCTTGTACGAGGTTTCGCATTCCTCATCGGACTCGAAGAACAGCACCTGCGCGCAGCCCTCGCCAGCGTAGATCTTGGCAGGCAGCGGCGTGGTGTTGGAGAACTCGAGCGTCACGTAGCCTTCCCACTCGGGCTCGAACGGCGTGACGTTGACGATGATCCCGCAGCGCGCGTACGTGCTCTTGCCCAGACACACGGTCAGCACCGTGCGCGGGATGCGGAAGTACTCCATCGTGCGGGCCAGCGCGAACGAGTTCGGCGGGATGATGCACACATCGCCCTTGAAATCGACAAACGACTTCTCGTCGAAGTTCTTCGGATCGACGATGGTGCTGTTGATGTTGGTGAAGATCTTGAATTCGTCGGCGCAGCGAATGTCGTAGCCGTAGCTCGACGTGCCGTAGGAGACGATGCGACGGCCTTCAGACTCGCGCACCTGACCAGGCTCGAACGGCTCGATCATGCCGTGCTGCTCGGCCATACGGCGGATCCACTTGTCGGATTTGATGCTCATGGGATGCCTTGGATGAACAAATGGGGGCAGGCTTCGCGGTGCGAAAACTGTCCCCATTTGGTCACGCCGGTGGCCGGGCCCGGCGGGGTGATCCCCGTTTGGAACGCGGATTGTACTCCCAAACCTGTGACGGAAAACCCCGCACCGGGCGCAGACTTGCCTGGGCTTTATCGGCCCGATCAGCTGCCTGAGCCCACAGCCTGCGGCAGTTCACCACGCGGGCCGACCACCTTGGCCATTTCCGGCTCAGCCACGAACCGGTCGCGGCCGGCATAGAGCAGGAAGTGCCGGCCAGTGCACCGCGCAAACAGGGTCAGGTTGACCCGTTGAGCCATCTGGTGCCCCATCTGCGTGACGCCCGAGCGCGTGAGCAGGAACGGAATGCCCATCTGCGCGCCCTTGATGACCATCTCGGAAGTCAGGCGCCCAGTGGTGTAGAAGATCTTGTCGCTGCCGTCCATGCCTTCCAGCCACATGCGGCCGGCAATGGCGTCCACGGCGTTGTGGCGGCCGACGTCTTCAATGAAGATCAGCAGTTCGCCGCTCGCATCGAACAGCGCACAGCCGTGCACCGAGCCCGCCTGCTTATAGATCGACTGCTGCAGGCGGATGGTGTCGACCACGCGGTACAGCGTGGTTTGCGTGATGCGCGCCTCGGGCGGCAGGTGGATGGTGTCGATCTCGTCCATCAGCGAGCCGAACACGGTGCCCTGCCCGCAGCCGGTGGTGACGGTGCGGCGGGCGGTCTTCTCGTCCAGGTCGGCAATACCTGCGCGGGTGGTGACGGCGGCTGATTCGGTTTCCCAATCGACCTGCACCGAAGCAATCTCTTCGATGCTGCCGATGAGGCGCTGGTTGCGCAGGTAGCCGAGCACGAGTGCTTCGGGCGCGCCGCCCAGCGTCATCAGCGTGACGAGTTCGCGCTTGTCCAGATAGACCGTCAGCGGGCGTTCTCCGGGGATGTATACCGCGCGTGCGCGGCCCAGCTCGTCGAGCACTTCGACTTCGTCGAGCAATGGAACGGAAGCGTTGGTCAGTTCGGGGCGCAGCGGCATCAGATCTTCGTTCAAACAAACATGCGCACGGCAAGCGTGCCCGAAAAAAAAAGCGCACGGCAAGCGTGCGCATAGGCATGCGGTTGGCGCCCCCTTTCTCAAGCGGGCGCCGCGTGCGGGCTTAGGTCAATTGGCCACGATCACGCCGCAGGCGATGCGCCCGCCGGAATTGCCGGTGGGTTGGGTTACATAGTCATCCTTGCCAGCGTGAACGATCAGCGCGTGGCCGACCAGGCTGGTCGGGCCGGGCGTGAGCGTGACGCCTGACAGCGTGATCGAGCCGACGGCCTTGCCGTTGGCATCGGATTGCAGCATCGGGATGTCGCCAGCATGGTGCGGGCCGCTGACCGGGTTGCCATGTTGCTGGCCGGTCGGGTTGAAGTGCCCGCCCGCGCTCATGCCATCAGCCGAGGAGCAGTCACCCTTCTCGTGCACGTGGAAACCGAACATGCCGTTGGCCGGCAAGCCGGAAATATCCACAGCCATGGCAACCCGATTGTCGCCTTGCTGCACCAGCTTCACGCTGCCCTGCACGGTGCTGCCGCTCTTGGGCGCCAGCACGGCCGAGGCCGCCATGGCCGAATCAGCCGCCTTGGCCGTCGAGCCCGTATTCGATGCGCAGCCAGCCATCAGGCCGATCACGGCGAGTCCAATCGCGAATTGCTTCATGCGTCACCTCCAGTCAGGGTTCACTTGCGAGCGGACGATTGTACTGCCGGATGATGAACTCGCAACATGGGCGGCGCTTCAACCTTTGGCAACAGGCGCCGATGCTGCTGGCGCGGCCGCAGCCGGCGTCGGTGGAACAAAGGGCCCTGGGTCGGCGCACGGCGTGCCCGGCTGTGTATGCGCGCCCTTGCCGCTGGCCTGGTAAGCCATCGCAGCCTTATCTTGTGCTTTGCACAATTGAAACGCGGCGACCTTGTCGCTCCAGGCCGCCTTGGCTTTGTCCACTTCGGCCTTGGCCTTCTGTTCTTCGGTTGGCGCTGGCAACTTAGCTGCGGCCTGCGTGCCAGCCAAGCCCAACACAGCAGCAGCCAGCGTCAACCCCATGGCGCGCGTCATCGTGAAAGCATGCATGGTGAAATTCCTTGAGTCGATGGCGGTCAGCGGTATCACGGTTTGGCAGGCTGCTCGCTCGGTGCCGACGGCGCAGGCGGTTGCGAGCGCTGCGCGGGAATCTTGCCGGCCTTGATGTCGTCGTACCAGAGTTCGTGGTGCTCCTTGGCCCAGGCTTCGTCGACATAGCCATCACGCATGGCGCGGTACGCACCCTCCATGCCGATCGTGCCCATGTAGATATGGCCCAGCGACATGCAGATCATGCCCACCGCCGCGATGGCATGGATGATCTCGGCCAGCTGCATCGTGCTGCGGTAATAGTCCACGCCCGGGACGATGCGATCCAGCATCCAGCCCGAAGCCGACAGGATCAGCCCAAACAGGACAAGACCGCCCCAGAACCAGAGCTTCTCGCCAGCGTTGAAGCGATGCGACGGTGGCTCATGACCGCCGCCAAACAGACCGCCGGCCTTCAGTATCCACTGCAGATCGATCCCGCGCGGCAGGTTGTCCCGCACCCACATCACAAAGGCCACGATGATGCTGACCGTGAACAGCGGCCCGATCAGGTTGTGCAGGTTTTTCAGCACGTACGTCAGCCAGCCGAACAACTGGTGGCCCAGGATCGGCAGCAGGAAATGCTTGCCCCACAGCATGACAATGCCAGACACGCCCAACGTGACGAAGGAGATCGCCATGGTCCAGTGCACGTAGCGCTCGGTGGGCGTAAAGCGCTCGATCTTCCGGCCGGTCGGCTTTTCCTTCAGACGGATCGCCCCCTTCCACAGGAAGAAACCGAGGATGACCAATGGCACAAGCACCACGAGCCAGCCGCCCCACACGGTGATGACGCCGTTGCGGAACAGGCGCCATTTTTGCCCCGTGCGCTGGATCAGCACGCCGGCTTCCAGACCGGGGATGCTGGCGTAATGCGCCTGGTCGGAATTGACTTCGCGCCAGACCGGCGCGTTGTTGCCGGGCTGCGTGGTGCGACGCGCAGCCTGGTCCTGCGCTTCCTTGGCCAGATCACGCTTGTGCACATCAAACACGTTCTCCGAAACGATGTTGGAGAACGGCTGCGCCGGCTGTACAGCCGGGTTGACTGGTGCATTCGCAGCGGCTGGCGCACTGGCCGGCTGCTGCGCGCTGGCGAGCATCGCCGCGCCGCCGAGCAGCAGCGTCATCACCCAATGTTTCCAAGAAGTGCCCATGGACGGACCTCCGCTTGCGCGCGTCATGGCGTCTTGTTGTACTCGTTCTGGTATTGGCCCCGGGCGCGGATCTGGTTCTCCCAGCTCGTACGGTCGCCGGGCGTCCAGTTCTTGGCCATGAACGGATCGCCGGGGGCGCCCGTGTAGGCAGGGGCGTCGTCCTTGCGATGCGAGGCGAAGGCGGTCTGCGCGCGCTCGCCGCAGCCGGCCAGCAGTGCGGCCAAGCTGACCAGTGCCAGCGCAATCCAGGTCGGCTTCATGATCAATACGCTCCTGAGACGGGCGTTTCCGGCTTGCCCGGTGCGGCGGGCGCAGGCGGGGTAGCCGGAGCTGTCTGGCCGCCCTTGCCCTGCGCGCCGCCCGCGCCACCATAGGCCGTACCCCACCCGAACAAATCTGCGCCCTTGCCGCGCTTCATCACACGGTTACGCAGGATGTCGGAAATCACGTCGCCGTCGCCGCCGAGCAGCGCCTTGGTCGAGCACATTTCCGCGCACAGCGGCAGCTTGCCCTCGGCCAGGCGATTGCGGCCGTACTTTTCAAATTCTTCTTCGCTACCGTTCTTTTCGGGGCCGCCCGAGCAGAACGTGCACTTGTCCATCTTCCCACGCACGCCGAAGGTGCCTTGGCTGGGGAACTGCGGCGCGCCAAACGGACACGCGTACGAGCAGTAACCGCAGCCGATACAGACGTCCTTGTCGTGCAGCACCACACCATCTTCGGTGCGGTAGAAGCAATCGACCGGGCAGACCGCCATGCAGGGTGCGTCAGAGCAATGCATGCACGCCACGGAGATGGATTTTTCCGCTCCGATCATGCCGTCATTGATGGTGACCACGCGGCGCCGATTCACGCCCCAAGGCACCTCGTGTTCGTTCTTGCAGGCCGTGGCGCAGGCGTTGCATTCGATGCAGCGCTCGCTGTCACAGATGAATTTCATGCGTGCCATGTTGATCTCCCCGTCCTTATGCGAACCGCTCGATCTGGCAGACCGTCGTTTTCGTTTCCTGCATCATCGTCACCGAGTCGTAACCATACGTGGTGGCCGTGTTGACGGCCTCGCCGCGCACGATCGGGTGGGCGCCTTCGGGGTAGTAGTTAAGCAGGTCCTTGCCCTGCCACCAGCCCGAGAAGTGGAACGGGATGAAGGCGTGGTCCACGCCCACACGCTCCGTCACCAGCGCGCGCACCTTGATCTGGGCGCCGGTCGGCGTCTTGACCCAGACAAAGTCGTTGTGACGGATGCCCCGGTCGGCCGCAGCCTTCGGGTTGATCTCGACAAAGTTCTCTTGCTGCAACTCAGCCAGCCACGGGTTCGAGCGCGTCTCTTCACCGCCCCCCTCGTACTCCACCAGGCGGCCGGAGGTGAGGATGATCGGGAATTTCTCGTAGACCTTGTTCTCGATATTGCGCTGCTGCACTGTCTTGTACAGCGTGGGCAGGCGCCAGAAGGCTTTCTTGTCGTCGTGCGTCGGGTACTTGGCGACCATGTCGGGCCGCGTGGAATACAGCGGCTCGCGGTGCTGCGGGATTGCATCCGGGAAGTTCCACACGATGGCGCGCGCCTTGGCGTTGCCGAACGGGTGGCAGCCATGCTTCATCACCACACGTTGGATACCGCCGGAGAGGTCGGTCTTCCAATTCTTGCCTTCGGCAGCCTTCTTCTCGGCGTCGGTCAGGTCATCCCACCAGCCGAGCTTCTTGAGGAAGACATGGTCGAATTCGGGGTAGCCGGTGGTCAGGTCTGAGCCGAGCGAGCACGAGCCATCCTCCGCCAGCAGGTTGACGCCGTCGCGTTCCACGCCAAAGTTGGCGCGGAAGTTGCCGCCGCCTTCCATCACGTGCTTGCTCGTGTCGTACAGGTTGGGCGAGCCGGGGTGCTTGAGTTCCGGTGTGCCGTAGCACGGCCACGGCAGGCCGAAATAGTCTCCGGTGAGGTCGTAGCCGGTTTCCGGGTCTTTGCCGCCCTTGCAGCGCAGCGTGCGCACATCAAACAGATGCATGTTGCGCATGTGGGCCTTCAAGCGTTCCGGCGACTGGCCGGTGTAGCCGATGGTCCAGTTGCCGCGGTTGATCTCGCGCAGGATCGATTCGATCTCTGGCTCGCGCCAGGTCATGCCGGCGCGCTTGTATTCCGTGATCTTGCAACCCTTCGACAGCTCCTTGCCGAAGCCGAGCCGATCCGCAAAGGCCTGCATGATGACGTGGTCGGGCTGCGACTCGAACAGCGGCTCGATCACCTGCTCGCGCCATTGCAGCGAGCGGTTGGAGGCCGTGCATGAACCCCGCGTTTCGAACTGCGTAGCCGCCGGCAGCAGATACACCGCCCGGTTCGGGTTCGGTGCCGTACCGTCCGCAGCAGGCATGTTTGCCATTGCCGCCGTGGCCGACGGATACGGATCGATCACCACCAACAGATCGATCTTGTCGAGCGCGCGCTTGATGTCCATCCCGCGCGTCTGTGAGTTGGGCGCATGGCCCCAGTAGAAGACGGCGCGAACGTTGTTGTCCTGGTCGATCAGGTCGTTCTTCTCCAGCACCGCATCGGCCCAGCGCGAGACGGTCGTACCGGACTTCTCCATCATCGCCTGCGAGGCGAAGCGGCCCTTGATCCAGTCGTAGTCGACATCCCACACCTTGGCGAAGTGCTTCCACGCACCGGTGGCCAGGCCGTAGTAGCCCGGCAGTGAATCCGGGTTGGGACCAACGTCGGTGGCGCCCTGCACGTTGTCATGGCCGCGGAAGATATTGGCGCCGCCGCCCGACTTGCCGATGTTACCCAGCGCCAGTTGCACCAGGCACGACGCACGCACGATGGCATTGCCGATGGTGTGCTGCGTCTGGCCCATGCACCACACCAGCGTGCTCGGACGGTTCATCGCCATCATCTGCGCGACTTTGAACACCTGCGCTTCGGGCACACCGCATACCTCTTCCACCTTGTCCGGCGTCCACTTGGCGAACACCTCTTCGCGCACCTTGTCCATGCCGTAGACGCGGTCGTGGATGTACTGCTTGTCTTCCCAGCCGTTCTTGAAGATGTGATACAGCACGCCGAACAGGAACGCGATGTCGGTGCCCGAGCGGATGCGCACGTACTCGTCAGACTTGGCCGCCGTGCGCGTGTAGCGCGGGTCGACCACGATGACCTTGCAGCCGGTTTCCTTGGCATGCAGCAGATGCAGCATCGACACCGGGTGCGCCTCGGCCGCGTTGGAGCCGATGTACAACGCGCACTTGGCGTTCTGCATGTCGTTGTACGAGTTGGTCATCGCGCCGTAGCCCCAGGTGTTGGCCACGCCGGCCACGGTGGTGCTGTGGCAGATGCGCGCCTGGTGGTCGCAATTGTTGGTGCCGAAGAACGACACCCACTTGCGCAACAGGTACGCCTGCTCGTTGCTGTGTTTGGACGACCCTACGAAGAAGAACGAATCCGGCCCGGTTTCCTGGCGGATCGTCTGCATCTTGGCGACGATCTCGTTCAACGCCTGCTCCCAGCTGATGCGCTGGTAACGGCCATCGACGAGCTTCATCGGCGTCTTGAGGCGGTATTCGCCGTGGCCGTGCTCGCGCAGGGCCGCGCCCTTGGCGCAGTGCGCGCCCAGGTTGATCGGCGAGTCGAACACCGGCTCCTGACGCACCCATACGCCGTTCTGCACCACAGCATCCACCGAGCAGCCGACCGAGCAGTGCGAGCACACGGTACGACGCACAACGATGTCGCCCTTGCCGTCGGCGGCCTGAGCCTCGCCCACCACCGATTTCTTCACCAGCGAGAGTTGCGTGGCCGCCAACCCCGCGCCAACACCAATGCCGGAGCGCTTGAGGAAGGTGCGGCGGTCCATGGTCGGCAGCGCGCCGGCCAAGCTGCGTGCCAGACTGCCGGCCAACGATGCTGTGCCCTGACGACGTGCCGAGGCGGTTTTGGTGTCCTGTACCGCCGGTTTGCGGGTCAGAAGCATAGGGGTCACCTGAAGATGTGGGGTGCGTGCGATGACAACAGTGGGGCAAGCGGGTGCGAATGCGCCCGCGTCAGATCCACGTTGTCTTGTAGTACTTGCGGATGTGCTCGCTCAGGCGGTAGCCCGTCGCGCCATCGTCAACGGGTTCGGGCTGCGGCGTGGCCGAGGCGATTGGCGTTTGCGCCAGATGGTTTGCCGTGGCGGCGGTGCCGGCAGCAGCAGCCGCGACGGCGGCGCCCATCAGAAAACGGCGGCGTGTCGGCGCGTTGTCTGCGGACTCCGCTGAATCTGCTTGCGGACGGACGTGAGGGACAGTGTTCGGACCTGGCATCTCGATGCTCCCCGGTTTTGTGAAACCGATGATCGAATCTAATAGGAATTATCCGACATATTTTAGAAGCAACTGTCGGGGAAAACCATGCCTGACACGCTTACCGGCTAAGTTTTCTGACGATTTGGCGATAATTTTTCGCAATCAGCACAAATTGACGCACCCCGCCATGACATGGGCGGGGCCTTGCTCTTGGCGGCGTGCTGATTTCTTAGGCAAGTATCCGGCGTGCAGTCACGCCAATTCGAGCGCGAGCCGCTCGACTTCAAAAAACGCTTTGGCCAAACCCGCCGCGTCGGCATAAAAGCGGGCACGCGGATGCTGCAATACAGCATCGCAAGCGGTGTCGACCCATGACGCCAGATGTCGCAGGAAGAAGGCGCGCTGTTCTTCCACATGGGCGATGGCCTCGTCGTCGCCGGCAATCAGGTAGCGCATGACTTCGCACAGCGTGGCGAGGTGGTCTTCGGTTTCGGTGATGCCTTCGGCGCGCTCCAGGCCGTAGCGGCGCAGGTCGTCGCGTAACACCACCAGCGGTTTCTCGTTGAGGAAGCCAGCCTGATAGTAGGAGCCGTACAGGAACACCTCAGGTTTGCCGACACCGATGAACAGCTCGGTGTATTCGTCATCAGCCTGCGCCGCGGTGGTCTGGCCGGCGCGCGCGACAAGATGGCGCCAGGCCTGCGTGAGCGCGCTGCTGGCGGCGGCTTGCGCATCAGCCGGGTCGGCGTCACTCTCGCTGGCAGGCTCCAATGGCGCTGCCGCAATCCGTTGCAGCAAATCGGCGTCCGGCGCATGGAAGAACAGCGTCGCCAGCAAACCGTAGAGATCTGCACGGGCGAGATCCTCCGCACTGTCGGCGGGTGTGGCGGCGCGTTGGAATTGCAGGGGCTGGGCGTCGGTCATGGGAAACGGAAACGTAAATTCGTTCTTCAGTGGGTGGTGCCCGGACGTTCGCCGCGCTCCATCATATCGATCACACGGCAGTCGCCACACATCTTCAGGCGCTCGGCAGCGGCACCAGAAAACGCCGGATGCGCACCGAGCTTGGCCAGCATCGTGGTGACCATCTGCGCCGTGCCGAACGGCTTGCCGCAGCGGACACAGTGGAACGGCTGCGTCTCGTTCAGCGTGACGGGCTGGCGCGCCACAGCCGACAGGTTCAGGCGCGGCACAAGCGCAATGGCGTCTTCGGGGCACGTGGTCTCGCACAGGCCGCACTGGACGCAGTTGCGCTCGATCATCGCCAGCACGGGGCGCTCGGCCTGATCGCGTAACGCCTGCGATGGGCAGGCTCCCACGCAGGCCATGCACAGCGTGCAGCGCTCGCGGTCCACGGTGATGGCGCCAAACGGTGCGCCGGCCGGTAGCGGGATCACGGCCTCGGTGGCCTTGGCGTGGCGGGCAAGATGGTCGAGCGCGAAATCGAGCGTCTCGCGCTTGGCGGCAGCCACGGCGAATGTCGCGGCGGGCATGTCACGCCGCAATCCACACAGCGGGCCGGATACGTCAGCTGCATTCAAGCGTGCATCGAGCGTAGCCGGATCGGCAACATCAATCAGCACAACGCTCGATGCATCGGCTCGCTCGCCCAGGCCTTGCAGCACAGCCTGCGCCACTGCGATCTGCTCTGCGAGCATCGCCCTGTACTGCGGCGCATCGTCTTCGGTTAGCAGAATGGCGATACGTGCGGCGCCATAGGCAAGCGCCGAGAGCCACACCTCCAGCCCCGTCGACGCGGCGTGAAACACTTCGACCGGGAGCACATTCACAGGCACGCCCTGTGCCTTGCCGGTCCGTGCGGCGCGGCCGAGGTGTTCGATCAACGCGCGGCCCCGCTCACCGTTGTGCAGCAGGACCACCGCATCGCGCCCGCCCGCCGCTGCGTAGGTGTTCAGCAGCGTCTTGAGCTTGCGCCCTTGGTATGGCGTGCTCGGGTACGCATAGGTGATGGCGCCGGTCGGGCACGCCGTCGTGCAGGCACCGCAGCCGACGCACAGGTTGGGCGTAACGTGCACGCTACCGCGCCCATCCTTCCATTGCGACGAGATCGCCGATGCGGAGCACACCTGCACGCACGCATCGCAGCCGACTTGGCCGTTGCGCCCGTGCGCGCAGATCGATTCCTTGTACTGGAAGAACCTGGGTTTCTCAAACTCGCCCACCCTCTGCAGCAACGCGAGTGAGGCGGCCAACTGGCGCCCCGCATCGGCACCGGCGTGGAAGTAGCCTTGCGGCGGCTGATGCTGGGCAAAGGCCGGCGCATCGTTTAGGTCGAAGATCAGGTCGAACTGGCCGGACAGTGTTTGCGGTGCGTCCACGCGGCCAAAGTCGATCGCCATGGCCTCACCACAGGCCCTGACGCAATCACGGTGGTCCCGGCACAGATCGAGATCAATCTGGTAGAGCGCGTCGATCGCATTTTCCGGACACACGTCGATGCAAGCGTTGCAGTGCGTGCAGCGATCCAGATCGATCGGATTGCGGTTACGCCACTGCACCTCGAACGCGCCAAGCCAACCCCTGACCTCCACTTGTTCGCCGGCGTGGATAGGCCAGCGGCGCTCCATCGGCGGCGAGAGCGCGCCGGCAGATCGATCGCGCCCGATAGCCAGCACCGTCACGCTCAACTGATCAGCCAAACGCTCGGCCCAGGGCATGACCCGTTCGGCGGGGCCGACGATCAACAGGTTGCCCTCGGAGCGGTAGTCGACCACAGGCACCGGGTCTGGCGCGGGCAACCCAGCCACCGCCAGCAGCGCTGCCGTCTTCGCATGGAAGCCACGCGCATCGCGTTTCGCCCCTGCCGACCACCCGCCCGTTTCGCGCACGTTCACGAAATGGATCGGCGCGGTCACACCTTCGTGCTGCGCAGCCACTTCAGCAAACAGCGCCTTCTCTTGTGTGCACGCGACGATCACGTCTTCGGTGCCGTCCAGCGCCTGCGTGAAGGCGCCGATCTCGCGGCGGCACAACAGGTGGTGCGTCTTGCCAGGCGCATCGATGGCGGCGTCGGACGCGCGCAGGGCATCGCTCACCGTATCGGCGTCGAGCGGCATGGTGTGATTGCAACTGCAGACCAGCGTTGGCATGAAATTGTGCGTATGTGCCCGCGTCTGACGCGCGGGCTATGGGGACATGGCCGCGCGGTCTCTGCCGCACGGTCCTCTTTTTTATTCTACGGACGGTGGCTTAGCGCTGCCATGCGGGCTTGCCTGGGCGGGGTCGTCAGCGACGGGCGCCTCGACGGGTTCGGGCGGCGTCTCGCCTGTCAGGGTGGGTGCAGCATCCGATACAGGCTCGATTCCTGTCGGCGGACTCACATCCTCATCCAGGGGCTCGAACAACCGCAGCTCCGCCGTGTGGCGCAGCTCGCGCAACATCTCAGGCGGAATCGGATCGGGCTGAGAATAGTCGTCGATGTAGGTGTCGAGCCCATCCATCACGTTGAAGTGCGGATCGGCGAAGAGCTTCTTGAGCGCGGCACGCTTGACGGCTTCGTCCACACCGCGTGCAACAAAGGGTGCGAAATCGTCGGCCGGCGTCAGCGCGGCGGCGTCTTCAAGCGTCAGGGGCGGCGCGTCGGGCGCAGGCTCGGCCAGCACCGGTTCGTGTGCAACGGCCGGCGCAGGCACCACCTCGGCGGGCGGGGCCTCCTCCGGTTCAGGCTCTCCGCGCCGTTGCGCCGTCTTACGGCGCGACCAGCGCGACAGGAAGGATTCGTCGTTCACAGCGGCTTCGCTCAGTACTTCGCGCGGTCTTCCGGCGGCAGGAACGATTCGGGCCGGCGCCGCTTCTTCGGCTCGGGGCGGTAGTTCTCGGCCACGTACGCCTGCAGCCACTCCAACGCGGCAGCGTCCAGCGGCACGTTCTCGACCGTCTCGCCACCATCGAGCCAGCGTCCGGCCTCGTTGTAGCTGACCGACACCGTGTGCGGAATCGCCCGGCCCTCATCAGCGGCACCCGATTCGCCCAGGCGCCACAGCACGAACCAGCAAGGCGCGGCGGAGGTTACGTTCAGGTAGTACCCCTCGGCCTCATCGCGGAACAGCGTGACGTTGAAGCCGGGCGTGAGCCAACGTTCTTCACTGTCTGAGCGATCGAGACAACGCGGTTCGCTGCCGTACTCACCCAGATCCGGCACGACGGCCTCCAGCCGCCACTGAAACGGCTGCCAGCGGTTGGCCGTCGGGCGGCGGCACAGCACCACCGCCATCCTCACGGACGGACGCTCCACCTTTCGATCATTGGGCAGCGGCTCAGTGGTGTCCATGGCTTACGTGTTCTGCACGACGATCGACGGGAACTTGCTCGTCATGTCCTTCGCCTTCTCGGCCACGGCAATGGCGACGCGACGCGCGATCTGCTTGTAGACACCGGCAATCGCACCATCGGGGTCAGCCACCACGGTCGGACGGCCCGAATCAGCCTGTTCGCGAATGGAGAGGTTTAGCGGCAGGCTGCCCAGGAACGGCACGCCATACTGCGCGCACATCTTCTCGCCACCACCCGCGCCAAAGATGTGTTCGGTGTGGCCGCAGTTCGGGCAGCAGTACACCGCCATGTTCTCAACCACGCCGATGATGGGAATGCCCACCTTCTCGAACATCTTCAAACCCTTCTTGGCGTCGAGCAACGCGATGTCCTGCGGCGTGGTGACAATCACCGCGCCCGTCACGGGCACCTTCTGCGACAGCGTGAGCTGGATATCGCCCGTGCCCGGCGGCATATCGACGATCAAGTAATCGAGGTCACGCCAGTTGGTCTGCTTGAGCAGTTGCTCCAGCGCGGAGGTGACCATCGGACCACGCCAGACCATCGGGTTGTCCTGCTCGATCAGGAAACCGATCGAATTGGCCTGCAGGCCGTGGCCCTCCATCGGCTCCATGGTCTTGCCATCGGCGGACTCCGGCTGGCCCTGGATACCCAGCATCATCGGCTGGCTGGGGCCGTAGATGTCGGCGTCGAGAATGCCGACATTGGCGCCTTCAGCAGCCAGCGCCAACGCCAGGTTCACTGCGGTGGTGGACTTGCCGACCCCGCCCTTGCCCGACGCCACGGCAATGATGTTCTTCACATTTGGCATCAGGTGCACACCGCGCTGCACCGCGTGCGCGACGATCTTCATCAACACCTGCACGCTCACATTGTCGACACCTTGTACCTGACGCAGCGCGCCGATCACCAGCTTGCGGATCGTATCGAACTGGCTTTTGGCCGGGTAGCCGAGCTCGACATCCAGCGATACCTCGCCGCCATCGACCCGGATATTGCGCACCGACTTCGACGACACCAGGTCGCGCTCGGTATTGGGATCCACCACGCCGCGCAGGGCTTCGGTGATCTGTTCGATGGTTACGCTCAACATTGACTCCACAAATCTAATGCGAATGGGGGACGGGCCAACGATTGCCCGACATGAACTTTGTCGGGTCCTGGCCACTCTATGTACTGTTTTGCTATTGTATTTTGCCGGCGCGACATTCGTCCGATTCCCCCCACATATCCCTCGGCCGTGCCGGCCATCGGCAAACCAAACAAGAACCGAACCCGTTATTCGTAGGAGAAACCATGAAAGCCAAGCTTATTTCCGTCTCGCTCGTCGCCTTGCTGGCGGCCGGCTGTGCCACCGAACAGCAGAACAATACCGCCGTCGGCACTGGCGTTGGTGCGGCTGTAGGCGCGGGCATCGGCGCACTGGTCGGTAACGGCAAGGGCGCGGCCATTGGCGGCGCGCTCGGCGCAGCGGCAGGCGCGGCCGCCGGCTACAACTGGGGCGCCATCAAGTCCAAGCTCGCCGGTGACACGGCTGGCACGGGCACGCAAATTTCGGAGCAACCTGACGGCTCGCTTAAGCTGAACATCCCGAGCCAGGTCTCGTTCGATACCGACAGCGCGGTGATCAAGCCATCGTTCCGCGGCCCGCTGGATAGCGTGGCGCAAACGCTGACCTCGCACCCGGAACTGGCCGCCAACGTGGTCGGCCACACAGATAGTACCGGCAACGCCAACTACAACATGACGCTGTCGCAGAAGCGCGCCCAAAGCGTGGCAAGCTATCTGACCGATCGCGGCGTTGCCCGCAATCGCCTGACGGCTGAGGGCCGTGGGCAGACGCAGCCGGTTGCCGACAACGCTACCGAGGCCGGCCGCGCACAAAATCGTCGCGTCGAAATTTATTTGAAACCAATTCAAGGATGACCCTGTCATAGAGAACAGGTACCGCTTGCTGCGCATTGCTGGCTCGCGATGCGTGGCTGACCTCCCGGGCGGTACCTGATTTCTCCTCCTTTTCCGTTGTGGAAAGCTGCGCCGGCTCTGACCGGCGCTTTTTTTTGGATCACACAACCTGCGACGTCCTGCCGCAGCTTCCAAACCCCAGATTCCCACCATTCGTCACGCACCGGCCTGAGCCCGCCGGGCGCGCTAAAATACGCGTTTCTCCGCGCCGCCCTTTTTTCGCGGCCCGCCCGCACCTTTTTGGCCTGCCCCATGTCCGAACGTCGCATCCTCGTCACTTCCGCCCTGCCGTACGCCAACGGCCCGATCCACATCGGCCATCTGGTCGAGTACATCCAGACCGACATCTGGGTGCGCTTCCAGCGCATGCGCGGGCACGAAACCTACTACGTGGGTGCCGACGACACGCACGGCACCCCCGTCATGCTGCGCGCCGAGAAGGAAGGCCTGACCCCGCGCCAACTGATCGAACGTGTCTGGGCCGAGCACAAGCGCGACTTCGACAACTTCCTGATCTCGTTCGACAACTACTACAGCACCGACTCCGACGAGAACAAGGAACTATCCGAGCGCATCTACCTTCAGCTCAAGGAAAACGGCCTGATCGACGTGCGCGAAGTCGAGCAGTTCTACGACCCGGTCAAGGAGATGTTCCTGCCGGACCGCTTCATCAAGGGCGAGTGCCCCAAGTGCGGCGCGAAAGACCAGTACGGCGATTCCTGCGAAGTGTGCGGCGCGACCTACCAGCCGACCGACCTGAAGAACCCGTACTCCGTGGTGTCGGGCGCGACGCCGGTGCGCAAATCGTCGGAGCACTACTTCTTCAAGCTGTCTGACCCGCGCTGCGAGACCTTCCTGCGCGAGTGGGTGGCCGACCTGGCCCAACCCGAAGCCACCAACAAGATGCGCGAGTGGCTTGGCGATGATGGCGAAGCCAAGCTGTCGGACTGGGACATCTCGCGTGATGCACCGTACTTCGGCTTCGAAATTCCGGGCGCACCGGGCAAGTACTTCTACGTGTGGCTGGACGCACCGGTTGGCTACTACGCCAGCTTCAAGAACCTGAGCGCGAAGCTCGGCCTCGACTTCGAATCGTGGATCAGCGCGCACTCGACCACCGAGCAGTACCACTTCATCGGCAAGGACATCCTGTATTTCCACACGCTGTTCTGGCCGGCGATGCTCAAGTTCTCGGGCCATCGTACGCCGACCAACGTGTTCGCCCACGGCTTCCTGACCGTGGACGGCGCCAAGATGAGCAAGTCGCGCGGCACCTTCATCACCGCACAGAGCTACATCGACACGGGCCTGAACCCGGAGTGGCTGCGCTACTACTTCGCCGCCAAGCTGAACGCGACGATGGAAGACCTCGACCTGAACCTGGACGACTTCATCGCCCGCGTGAACAGCGACCTGGTCGGCAAGTTCGTCAACATCGCGAGCCGCTCGGCGGGCTTCCTGGTCAAGCGCTTCGAGGGCCGCGTGAGCGATGCCGCCCTCGGCCATCCGCTGATGGTGCAGTTGCGCGAAGCCGCCCCGCAAGTTGCTGATCTGTATGAGAAGCGCGAGTACAGCAAGGCCCTGCGTGCGGTGATGGAGCTGGCCGACGCCGTCAACGCGTTCGTCGACACCGAAAAGCCGTGGGACCTCGCCAAGGACGAAGCGAACCGCGAGAAGCTGCACGCTGCATGCTCCGTGGCGCTGGAGGCCTTCCGCCTGCTGGCTGTGTACCTCAAGCCGATTCTGCCGACCACGGTCGAGCGCATCGAAGCGTTCCTCAACGTTGAGCCGCTGACCTGGCGCTCGATTGATTCGGCACTGTCGTCGGCCAAGCCGATCCAGCCGTACTCACACCTGATGACGCGCGTGGACAAGAAGCAGGTGGATGCGCTGGTCGAGGCGAATCGTCAGTCGCTGCAGGCAACCACCGATGCACCGGTTGCCGCGGCCAACGGCGCTGCCACGATCGAACCGATGGCCGAGACCATCACCATTGATGACTTCGCCAAGATTGACCTGCGCGTGGCCAAGATCGTCGCCTGCCAACGCGTGGAGGGCTCGAACAAGCTGCTGCAGCTCACGCTGGATGTGGGTGAGGAGAAGACACGCAACGTGTTCTCGGGCATCCAGTCGGCGTATGCGCCGGAAGACCTCGTGGGCAAACTGACCGTGATGGTTGCGAACCTCGCGCCGCGCAAGATGAAGTTCGGAATGTCAGAAGGGATGGTGTTGGCGGCTTCGGCTGCTGATGAGAAGGCTCAGCCGGGCCTGTACATCCTTGAGCCGCACGCCGGTGCTGTGCCGGGTATGCGTGTGCGTTGATTTTGTTGCTGGCAGGGATAGGTCTTGGTGGCCTATCTCTTGTTTCGTCCCCTGCCGGGGCTGACTCACTTTCTTTGTCTTGCCAAAGAAAGTAAGCAAAGAAAGGCGCCATCTAGGGCATCAACGGCCAAAACATCATGGCGCCGCTGCTGTCCGCTAGGACAACCTCTCGTGGAACGCGCGGCGCCTACATGGCGGGCTCGACGACTTGTCCGAGCCGCGCCGCAAACTCCCGTAGCGCAGGAGCCAGTTCATCGCGAATGCGCTCGGTATCGGCCGCGGTGTACGGGGCGCTGCAGCTCACCACATAGGGCTCGCGCTGGCTCGGCGCGACGAACGCCACCGCGCACGCGTGGATGGCCGGGTGCCAGTCACGCAGCGACACCGCATACCCCTCCCGCACGCCGGCCTTCACTGCATCGTCTGCCGCTGCACCCTCCGCCGCCCACTGCGCGGGCTGTTGCGTACGGAGCGCCTCATACAAGCGCTCACGCCGCGCCGCCGGCAACGACGCCAGATACGCCCGCCCCATCGAGCTCGACAGCAATGACAGCCGCGAGCCCACGCCCAGCCCTGCCGAACCGCTCATCGATGGGCTGTCGTGGCGGATCGTTTCCAGATAGACCATGTCCAGCTTGTCACGCTTGCCGAGCGAAATCGACACGCCGTACTTCTGTGCAAACGCGCTCATGTGCGGCCGCGCGAGCTGGATCACGTCGCTCGAAGCCAGGTAAGCAAACCCCAGCGCCAGCACGCCAGCATCCAGCCCGTATTTGCCAAGCGCCTCGTCATAACGCAGGTAGCCCAGCGAGACCAGCGTACCCGCCAATCGGCTGACCGTAGCCTTGGGAAAGCCCGTGCGCCGCACAAACTCCTGGTTGCCCAGCAGCGTGTCGCCAGGGCGGAACGCGCGCAGCAACTCTAGCCCGCGGGCAAGTGCCGTGACGAAGTTCGGATCACCTTCGCGATTGCTATCGCCAATGCCGCCGGTATCGAATTCTGGATCGGGGAGACGTGTCATGCTCATGGCAAAAAAGCCCTGGAAATCGTCGGTGGTTGCGCTATGATAGCTCTAAATTTCGAAACTGTGTTCCGTATATCGGAACAACAAAAACTCGGAGACTACCACCGTGACCGCTCGCAACGCCTTCAACTGGGCCGATCCCCTGCTGCTCGACCAACAACTGACCGACGACGAGCGCATGGTGCGCGACGCCGCTGCCTCGTACTGCCAGGACAAACTGATGCCGCGCGTGCTGGAGTCGTTCCGGCATGAGAAAACCGATGCGTCGATCTTCCGCGAGATGGGTGAACTCGGCCTGCTGGGCCCGACGATTCCCGAGCAGTACGGCGGCCCGGGCCTGAACTACGTCAGCTACGGCCTGATCGCGCGTGAAGTGGAGCGCGTGGACTCCGGCTATCGCTCGATGATGAGCGTGCAGTCATCGCTGGTGATGGTGCCGATCTACGAGTTCGGCAGCGAAGCGCAGAAGCAGAAATACCTGCCCAAGCTGGCCACCGGCGAGTGGATTGGCTGCTTCGGCCTGACCGAGCCGAACCACGGCTCCGACCCGGCCTCGATGATCACGCGTGCCAAGAAGGTCGACGGCGGCTACTCGCTGTCAGGCGCGAAGATGTGGATCACCAACTCGCCCATCGCTGATGTGTTTGTCGTGTGGGGCAAGCTGCCGAACGACAACGGCGAAGACGAGATCCGCGGCTTCATCCTGGAAAAGGGCTGGAAGGGCCTGTCGGCACCGGCGATCCACGGCAAGGTCGGCCTGCGTACCTCCATCACCGGTGAAATCGTGCTGGATGAGGTGTTTGTGCCGGAAGAGAACCTGATGCCCGGAGTGCGCGGCCTGAAGGGCCCGTTCACGTGCCTGAACTCGGCGCGCTATGGCATCGCGTGGGGCGCATTGGGCGCGGCGGAAGCCTGCTGGCACATCGCACGCCAGTACGTGCTGGACCGCAAGCAGTTCGGTCGCCCTCTCGCCGCCAACCAGCTTGTGCAAAAGAAGCTGGCCGACATGCAGACCGAAATCACACTCGGCCTGCAGGGCTGCCTGCGCCTGGGCCGCATGAAGGACGAAGGCACGGCTGCCGTGGAAATCACCTCGATCATGAAGCGCAACTCGTGCGGCAAATCGCTCGACATCGCTCGCGTGGCGCGCGACATGCTGGGCGGCAACGGCATCTCCGATGAATTCGGTGTGATCCGCCACGTGGTGAACCTGGAAGTGGTGAATACGTACGAAGGCACGCACGACATCCACGCGCTGATCCTCGGCCGCGCACAGACCGGCATTCAGGCGTTCTTCTAATTGCGCTTTTCATTTTGGGCGGGTTGATGCACACTCGTGCCTCACCCGCCGCATCGTCTCGCCCGTTCTGGGCACTGTCGTTCTCTCCCCCGTGGTCTCCCAAGCGTTATACAAATTTGCAAATGATCGGGATACGTCTCGCCGCATGAATCGGCCGTGGGCGCCCGTCTATGCTTCGCACCAAGTGCCAGCGAATCGAATCACCGGCACTGCCCTCACACCGATAAAACGTGCGCGCGATCCATACGTAGATTGCAGCGCCACGCGACAAAACCAATCGCGAGACAACGGTCTGGAGAATGCCAGCGCGCGTACGCAGGCGCCCGAGCCGAACCAAAACCAGAACAGGGCGCCTCACGTTGTCGGTTCCGCTGAACCGGTCGACGCGGAGCTCTGCCAGGAGACAACCCACCATGGCTGAACAGTCCATTCCGTCGACGACGGAACTTGGCGCCGCTGGCATTGCCGATGCGCGTGCCGTTGATCGCTATTTCCAGATTTCTGCACGCGGCAGCACCCAGAAGCGAGAGGTGGTGGCTGGTATCACCACCTTCATGGCAATGGTTTACGCCGTGTTTGTCGTGCCCGGCATGTTGGGCAAGGCAGGCTTTGACACCAGCGCCGTGTTCGTCGCCGTGTGTCTGACCACCGCCTTCGGCTCGCTGCTGATGGGCCTGTGGGCCAAGCTGCCGATCGCCATCGGCTGCGCGATTTCGCTCACGGCCTTCATGGCCTTCGGCCTCGTGCTTGGTCAGAAGCTCTCGCCGGAAGTCGCGCTGGGCGCGGTCTTCCTGATGGGTGTGGTCTTTACCGCCATCTCCGCTACGGGTGTGCGCTCGTGGATCCTGCGCAACCTGCCCTCGGGCGTGGCGCACGGCACCGGTATCGGTATCGGCCTGTTCCTGCTGCTGATCGCGTCCAACGACGTCGGTCTGGTGGTCAAGAACGCCGGTCCGGGCCTGCCCGTGGCGCTGGGCCATGTCACGGCCTTCCCGGTGATGATGTCGGTGCTCGGCCTGGCCGCCATCTTCGGTATGGAGCGTCGTCGCGTACCAGGCGGCATCCTGATCGTGATCATCGCCATCTCGGCGCTGGGCCTGATCTTCGACCCCGCGGTCAAGTTCACTGGCATCTTCGCCCTACCGTCGCTCAGCTCGCCGGGCCATACCTCGCTGATCGGCTCGATGGACATCCGCGGTGCACTTTCTGCAGCTGTGCTACCCGCCGTGCTGGCACTGGTGATGACCGCCGTTTTCGATGCTACCGGCACAATCCGCGCGGTGGCGGGTCAAGCTGGCCTGCTCAATGACAAGGGCCAGATCATCAACGGTGGTCGCGCCCTGACGGCCGATTCGATCAGCTCGATCTTCTCGGCGTTCTTCGGTGGCGCTCCGGCTGCGGCCTACATTGAATCGACGGTTGGCGTAGCTGCCGGCGGCAAGACGGGCCTGACGGCCGTCGTGGTCGGCGTGCTGTTCCTGGCCGTGATGTTCTTCTCGCCGCTGGCTGGCCTGGTGCCGTCGTATGCCACGGCGCCTGCGCTGATGTACGTCGGTTTGCTGATGCTCTCGAGCGTGAGCAAGCTGCACATGGACGACATGGTCGATGCACTGGCTGGTCTGGTCTGCGCCGTGTTCATCGTGCTGACCTGCAACATCGTCACCGGCATCATGCTCGGCTTCGCCACGCTGGTGATCGGCCGTCTGGTGGCCGGCGAATGGCGCAAGCTGAACGTCGGTACCGTGGGCATTGCCGTGGCGCTGGTCGCGTTCTACGTCGGCGGCTGGGCGATCTGATCGCGCACTGAACCGTCTTCACAAAAGACAAACCGGCCAGACCCGCAAGGGCTGGCCGGTTTTGTTTTGCGCTCAGAACCTGTTCAGGATCCGTGGCGAGCGCCCCGAGGTTGATCCGAGAAGCGCAGCCGCACGTGGGTACGGCGAGCATCACAGGGCCAAGATCGGGCAGCGCAGTAGGATCATGGACAGGTTCAAACGCAAAAAACGCCCGGCACGAGGGCCGGGCGGCAATCACACTACCAAGGAGCCGTTACTTGTTGGGCTGCGGCGTCAGGCGCAGATACGGGCGCAGTGCCTTGTAGCCCTTCGGGAATTTCTGCTTGATGACCTCTTCATCCTTGAGCGACGGCACGATGACAACGTCGTCCCCGTCCTGCCAGTTACCCGGCGTGGCCACACTGTGATACTCGGTCAGCTGAAGCGAGTCGATCACGCGCAGCACCTCGTTGAAATTGCGCCCCGTCGAAGCCGGATACGTAATCGTCAGGCGAACCTTCTTGTTCGGATCGATCACAAACAGCGAGCGCACGGTAAAGGTTTCGCTCGCATTCGGGTGAATCATGTCGTACAGCTGCGAAACCTTACGGTCCGGATCGGCAATGATCGGGAAGTTGACCGTAGTGTGTTGTGTCTCGTTGATGTCGTTGATCCAGCCCTTGTGCGACTCGACCGAATCCACCGACAGCGCGATCGCCTTGACATTGCGTTTGGCAAACTCGTCCTTGAGCTTGGCGGTCAGGCCCAGTTCAGTGGTGCAAACCGGCGTGTAGTCCGCCGGGTGCGAAAACAGCACGCCCCAGCTGTTGCCCAGCCATTCATGAAACTTGATGCGGCCTTCGCTCGAATCCTGCTCGAAATCGGGGGCGATATCGCCCAAACGTAAAGACATCGTGTCCTCCATGCTCTGGTTGGGAACCACTATAGCCAGATTGCCATCCAACCAAAACGACTATAAATTCACAACAACATCACTTTTCGTCATTAGGCGTGGCATTTGCTGGCTAGAGGGTGGAAGGCACGCGCACATTGCCGGACAATGGACGAAGCCTTGATCCATCGCAGCGTGCGCGACGTGAGCGCTTGAAGTTTCGCAACGCCCACACATATGCTAGCGAATAAGCGCGTCGACATATTGGCAATTGAACCACCCGATACCAAGGACCCGACCATGACGAACACATCCCCCAACCTGGCCGAATCCGTTAATAAGGAGAAACTGATGACCGACGTGAAGACCGTTCTGTCCGACGCCGAAACCCTGCTCAAACAAGCGGCCTCCTCCAGCGGCGAAAAAGCCGCCGAGTTGCGCGAGCGCGGCATGGGCATGCTGCGCCAAGCCAAGGAAAAGGCGCAGGACCTGCAAGACGCCGTTGTCCACAAGAGCAAGGCGGCCGCACGTGCCACCGATGACTACGTTCACGATCATCCGTGGCAAGCTGTTGGCGTGGCGGCAGGCGTGGGCCTGCTGATCGGTCTGCTGCTCAACCGCAAGTAATCCGCAGCTGTCTTCCTGGCCGATGGCGCGCTCTTTTGCGGATCGCGCCATCGGCCAGTTGCATTCTGGCGGTCCCGCCATGGGCATGGTACGTGCTGCATTGGCAGTCACGCCCCTCGCCTCGTACCCTCCGGAACCTTCATGACCGACGACACCAGCCCGAAGCTGTTCGCCTCCCTGAAGACACTGGCCGGCACGGTCGTCTCGATGCTGCAAACGCGGCTCGAATTGGCGAGCGTCGAACTGGCCGAAGAAAAAGACCGGCTGCTCGGTGCAGCCTTCCTCGGGATGCTGGCAGTGAGCTTGATCGCACTGTCCATCATGACCCTCACGGCGCTCATCGCCATCCTGTTCTGGGACACCTACCGTTGGCAGGCCCTGGCGGTCATGGCGGTGCTCTATGCACTGGGCGCTGTTGGCTGCCTGTGGAAGGTGCGCACGTCGCTGCGCAACGCGCCACCGCTGTTCGAAGCCACACTGGCCGAACTCGACAAAGACCGGGAGATCCTGCGCCGATGACCGATCCGACCCAACCGACGCCATCGTCCAACCCGAGCCCCGAACACGAACCCGCCCATAGCGCGCGGCACCATGTGCGGCCGTCCCGCCGTGGCGCCGAAGGCCGCTTGCCGCTAGCCGTGCGCAAGGAACTGTTGCTTACCCGTGCCGCGCTGGAGCGCTACGACTATGCACAAGCCCGCAACGACGTAAGCCGCGCCACCAGCCGTACCTTCAGCTTGGGTGGCCTTGGTGCGCTATTGCCGAGCCTGATCCGCCCGCTGGCGCGCCCGAACGGCCTGATGCGAACGTTGGGCATTGCACGTGAGTATCCGCTGGTCGGTACGGCACTCTCGCTGGCCTATGCGGGGCTGCGGCATACCGTGATTGGCCGCATTACGCGCCGACTCGGCAAGGTCGGACTGGTGGCCGGGGCGGCGTGGTGGGGCTATCGCAAGTGGCAGGAAACGCAAGGTGGCCAACCCGGCGCTGCCGCGACCACTGCCACGCCCGACAACGAGGTAGACGAGATCATTCCGGGTAGCACCTCCTGAAGCTGCCCAGCAAAAAGGCCGGATCACTCCGGCCTTTTTCTTTGCGACAGATCCGTGTCAGTGCAACGGGATCGGATGCCGCATGCGCTCCCAGCGGCGGGCCATGCTTTGGCGCAGTCCAGCCAAACCATGCGGATGCCCTACAGGCTCCGATGCCGGAACAGCATCTGCTGCAGCTTGCGCTGTCACTCCGGTGTCATGCGCGACGTGCCGCCGGCCATGCCACATCAGCGCGCCGCTGGCTGTCCAGCCGATCACGAACAGCGTATCGCCCACATGCGCGAGCGAGTCAGGCGACGTGCCCGCATGAAAAATATCACAGAGCATGTCGGCAGGCAGTTGGGCACAGATCCACAGGAAAATCGCCGGGGCCGATGCAAAGACCCCGGGTTGCCACCACGGATGCGCCACCTGAATCTTCTCGGTTTCCATGGCGCCCTCCATCGCTTCTTGTGATGCTTCGATGCTATGCCCGGCGTGCGTAAATGGCGACCCTTCCGTCACTGAATGCGATGTCGGATTCGTCCGACATCCACCGGGCGCCGGGGCCTGCAACATCGTCCGTTCAGGTTAAGGGCCATCCCGCATGGCATGCGAACCGCATAGTGGCGCGGCAACCGCAAGTCAGGCGTGCCAGCGCTGAAGAGATTTAAGTGGAGGAGCACCCCACCCGCTCATATGCATAATGCATAAAAGCACCGCATTGATGCCGTACCGTACGCAACACGCTCTGCCTCACGTCATGCTGACCGCCATCGACCTCCACCGCCGCGACATGCGTACCGGTGCCACGCTCCTGCACCCCACTTCGCTGGCTGTGCGGACGGGAGAACGCATTGCGCTTACCGGACCATCGGGTGCCGGCAAGAGCGTGCTGCTGCGCGCGCTGGCCCTGCTTGACCCGGTCGATGACGGTCATGTGACATGGCGAGGTGAGAGGATTGCCGCGCGCGCCGTCCCGGCCTATCGCTGCCAGGTCGCCTACGTGCGTCAGCGCCCCGCGCTGCTGCCGGGCACAGTGGAAGACAACCTCCGCCTGCCCTATCAACTGCATGCACGTCAGGGGCACGCTTCGTTTGACCGCGAAGCCGCCGTTACCATGCTGGCCCGCGCCGAGCGCGATGCAAGCTTTCTCGACAAGACCGCCACCGACCTTTCCGGCGGCGAGGCGCAGATTGCCGCACTCGTCCGCACCCTGCAAACCGGCCCCGCCGTGCTGCTGCTCGACGAGCCGACCGCTGCCCTGGACCCTGCTTCTGCGCGCGCCATTGAGGCACTGCTGCTGCATTGGTTTGCCCAGGCGCCCGACCAGCGCGCCTGGGTGTGGATCACGCACGATCCGGAGCAGGCCGCGCGCATCGGCCGGCAGCACTGGCGCATGGAAGCCGGCCGACTGAGTACCGGGGCGACACGATGAACGGGCAGGAACTCACGCTCTCAGCCTGGCAGGTCGGCATCGCTGCGGCGCTGATCCTCATCAACGGCGCGCTGTCGATCGGGCTGGGTCTTGGGCTGGAGCGACGCCTCTCGTGGGCAGCCGTGCGCACCGTCGTACAGTTGCTGGCCATCGGCTTCGTGCTCGAATGGGTGTTCGCCCATGCGTATTGGGCGGTGGTGCTTGGTGTGGTTGCCGCCATGACGCTGATTGCGGGGCACGCTACCGGTAGCCGCGGCGCGCGCGGCTACGCAGGGCTGCGAATCGACGGGACGCTGTCGGTGTTCGGCAGCACGTGGCTGATCGGCGCGATCGGGTTGATCGTCGTGCTGCGCGCGCAGCCGTGGTACGAACCGCAGTACGCCATTCCGATCATGGGGATGATTCTGGGCAACACGCTCACGGGGGTGGGCCTGGCACTGGAGCGTATGACCGGCGAGCTGATCGCTACACGTGACCAGGTGGAAACGGTGCTCGCGCTGGGCGGCACGCGCTGGGAGGCGGCACGCAATGCTGCACGAACCGCTGTGCGCGCCGGCTTGACGCCGATCATCAATCAGATGTCGGTCGTGGGCGTGGTAAGCCTGCCGGGCATGATGACGGGTCAGGTGCTGGCCGGGCAGTCGCCGCTGGAGGCCGTGCGCTACCAGATCGTCATCATGTTTTTGCTGGCGGCCTCCTCCGGGCTCGGCACGGTGGCGGCCGTACTGCTCGCCTACCGGCGCCTGTTCAACCGTGACCACCAGTTGCTGAGCGCACGCATCGTGCAGCGCGGCGGGGGCAAGTAGCCATGCCGATCGCCCTGTCCTGTGGTCTTGTGCTGCTCAACGAAGATGCCGAGGTCCTGCTCGCCCACGCCACAGAAACGCGCCACTGGGACATCCCCAAGGGCGCCCCCGAACCGGGCGAGAACGACCGCGATACCGCACTGCGCGAGACGCGTGAAGAAACCGGCCTCGTGCTCGATGGCCACGCGCTGATCGAACTCGGCCGCGTTCCGTTCCGGCGCGACAAGGAGCTGCACCTGTTCGCCACACGCCTGCGCCGCGCAGAGGTCCGGCTCGACACGCTGACCTGCACCTCGATGTTCAACAGCTATCACACGGGCCGCCTGATCCCCGAGATGGATGCGTACCGCTGGGCCAACGCAGACGAGGTCTCACAGCACGCCAGTCAATCCCTCGCACGGCTCTTCGCGCAGACGCTCACGCTCGCAAGCATTGATGCACGTCTGCGCGAGGCAGGACTTTAGACGGGGACGTCGCCCTCGATCGTCGTGCGGTGCAGCGTGCGGCGATACGTGTCGGGGCAGCCCGGCGCGAAATGGATGGTCGAGCGGTTGTCCCAGAACAGCATGTCGCCCGCGCACCATTGGTGCGTGTAGACGTTGTCTGCGCAGACGCTGTGGGCGAAAAGCTGTTCCAGCACGCTGGTGCTCTCATCTTCGGGCAGGCCAAGGATGTGCGAGGTGAAGCCTTCGTTGACGAAGAGTGCGCGCTTGCCCGTCTCCGGGTGCGTGCGCACGACCGGATGATCGACCGGTGGCACAGCATCGATCTGCGCCTGCGACAGCGGCGGGCGCCAGTTCGACAGCACACGCAAGCGCTCGTAGCGGTCCACGTACGAGTGCACTGCTCGGCGGCCTTCAATCACGCGCTTGAGTTCGGCGGGCAGCGTATCGAACGCGCGGACCATGTTGGCAAACAGCGTGTCGCCGCCCTCCTCCGGCAGCTCACGCGTCAGTAGCAGCGAGCCCAGGCTCGGCAGCGGCTTGTACGAGAGATCCGAATGCCAGTCGCGCCCGGCATCTCCCAAGCCGATCGGCTTGCCGTTCTCGACCACGTTGGAGACGACCAGGATTTCCGGATGCCCCGCCAGATGAAACTGATTGAGCACATGCACTTGCAACGGGCCGAAGCGACGGCTGAATTCGACTTGCGACTGCGGTGTGAGTTGTACGTCGCGGAAGACAAGCAAGCCATCGTGCGCAAGCCACGCCTGGCGAATCGCAGCGATGTCTGCGTCGGTCAAGTCGGCTGCATCGGCCAGACCGAGAATCTCCGCGCCGAGCGGTGCCTCAGGCAGACGACGAATGTGGAAGCGGGTGGTGCGAACGGCTGGCGCCTCTGGGGCAGCCGGAGTGGCAAGAGCAACGTCGGACATGATGTCAGTAGAGAGTTCACGGCAGCGAACGAATTCCACATTACACCGCCCGCGCCGGCCACCCGCCAACGAAGGAAAGCGCAGATCGATACGCGCTTAGCCGTACACCGTGGCGTCCGGCAGGATGCCTTCCAACGCGTAGCGGCCGATGGCGCGCAGTTTGTAGTCGAGCGGATCGTGCAGTGTGTGCGTGCGCGCGTTGCGCCAGAAGCGGTCCAGGGCGAGTGCGGCCTTGGTGGAGCGCGCGCCCGTCGCCTCGAACATCTCCTGGCTGATGAACAACGCGGCACGATGCGCGGCCACCTTGGCCTCGGCGGTGGCGAGCGAGACCTCGGCGCGCTCATCGGCGGTGAGCGATACACCCTTGCGCCACGCGCGGTCCAGCCGCTGGATGGCGCGAGCGGCCAAGGCGTCTGCAGCAAGCCATTGCACACGCATCTCGCCAAAGCGCTGGATCTGATAAGGGTCGTCCGCCGCACGCTCCACGCCGGAGGTGAGCCACGGCCGCGACGCATGCAGCGTGACCTTGCGCGCCTCGTCCAGCGCGCCTGCGGCAATGCCGGTGTAGAGATTGACCAGCACGTTCTGCGCAACGCACGAACGCAAGGTCTGATAAGGCGTAAAGACGTTTTCAGGCCCCGCCAGCACTTCGTCTTCCGCCACCTGCACGTGGCGGAACTGCACCGTGGCGCTATCGGTCTGGCGCTGGCCGATGGGATGCCAGTCATCGCGCACGGTGATGCCGTAGCGCGCAGTCGGCACCACGGCCACGATCGACTTGCCGCTCGCCTCGTCATGGCCTGACACCACCATCATGTTCGAACCCAGCGTGCCCGAACAGAAACCCTTCTCCCCATCAAGCACCCAGCCGCTGCCGGAGCGCTGCGCGCGCAGCCGATGATCGAGCGGATTGACGGCGTTGCCCCACCACCAGCCAAGCTCCGCCGTCGGGCGAAGAAAGCGCTCACGCTGTGCATCGGAGCCGTACAGATACACCGTAGTGGTCTGCAAGTACTGGAAGGCCAGCAGATGCCCGAGCGAGCTGTCGACCGCGGCAATGGCCCGCACGACAGCAAAAGCATCGGCCCAGCCGGCGCCCGCACCGCCGTACTGGGTGGGAATCACCAACGGCAGCAGACCTGCACGTGCAATCGCCGCCTTCTGGTGCGCCGCATGACCGCCTTGCTGATCGCGTTGCGCAGCAGTGGAGGCCAGTTCGGCCAACAGGTGTGTGAGATCAGGGGGTTGATGCAGGTCGTCGAGCTTCATGCGGTGCCTCGTCCGGGGGATTATCCGGTGCAGGCACTATACGGATAGCCTCGGCCGCCCTGAAGGAAGCAATCCGCATACGCATATCGGCCGCGCAACTATGCGCAACTACGCGCCCGCGTAATGCGCACGCATCTGCTCCAGGCACGCGCGCGCATCGCCCACCACCGAGCGGCTGCTGCACGCGATCATCAGGTTGCGCGGCAGGCCGAAGTCCTCCACTGCCCAGCCGTCGGCGTCACTGCCTTGGATGTTGGGCACCTGCGCGAGGAGTGGCACGGCAGGCACGTTGTAGCACCACACGTCTTTGCCGCACGCGATGGCATAGCCGATTTCGAAGCACGTGCCAGAGTCGGGCTCGTGGCCGCGGAAGTCTGCCACGTTGGCCATCACGGCATCGGCCGAATCGATCAGTGCGATGTTCTGTCGGTAGATCTCGGCGGCGGTCGCCGGACCGTTGGCTTGTGGGGCGATCGCATTGTCGAGCGGGTACAGGCCGGTGAAGCCGAAGTCCGCGCACAGTTGCTTCAGGGCTTCGCCATATACAACCGGTTGCGAGCGGAAGACATCGGGGCCGGCGAGATAGAGGCGCAGGGACATGGGCGTAGACCAGTGAATGACACGCGCAGGGACGACGCACAGGATAGCGCCACACAAAAGACAAAGGGCCCGACATTGCTGTCGAGCCCTCTGAAATTTGGTGGGTCCTGCGGGATTCGAACCCGCGACCAATAGATTAAAAGTCTACTGCTCTACCGACTGAGCTAAAGACCCCAAAGACCGCGATTATAGGAAGATAACAGCGATTCTGTCAACGCCTGTCAGACTAGGCGTTCCATCCGCCACATCTGATAGCGGAACGCCAGCACCGCGCCGATCACAATACCCGCCAGCGCGATGAATGAGCCGATTGCCAACGTCGACACGCCCGACAGTCCCTGCCCGATCGTGCAGCCCAGCGCCGTCACACCGCCCACCCCCATCAGGATGCCGCCGATGATGTGATTGCCGGTGTCTTCAGCACTGGCAAAACCTTCCCAGCGGAACGTGCGCGTGGCCAGCGCCACCACGGCGGAGCCGGCAATCACGCCCAGCACGCTCACGATGCCCACCGTCAACACGCGCGACGTATCGCTAAAGAACATCAACCACTCCAGCGTGTACGACACGGGGGCGACGAAGCTCAGCGCCTCCATGCGGCCGCTGTTGGTGGCGAGGAACGCCTCCTGCAACGTGTTCGGATCTTCCTGCACATAGCCGAGGTGGCCCGACACGTACCACATGGCCACGATGATGAGCCCGACGCCGACACCGCCGAGCAGGTTGTCGACCGTGCGGAAATCACGCCCGAGCAGCGCCCACAGCGACAGCACCCCGCCAATCACCAGCGCGAGTGCCAGACGCAGCGTGCGCACATCGACCGACAGCGCATGGCCCAGCACGCTCGGCAAGTCCTGCGAGGTCGGCAACGTGACCACGACATTGTCGACGGTCGCCACGCGCACCACGCCAAACACGCCCTTAAGCGTCATGTACGCCGACAACCCGAGAAACACGAACACCACCACCGACTTGAGATTGCCGCCGCCGATGCGCACCAGCGTCTTGCTGCCGCAACCCGAGCCCAGCACCATGCCGAAGCCAAACAACAGCCCGCCCACCAGCGACGACAGCCACAGCAGCTTGTTGGCCGTGTAGATGGTCTTGCTCGTATCAATCAGGCCCAGCCAGCTTAAGCACCCCGTGCCGATCATGGCCACGCCAATGGCCAGCACCCACATGCGCACGCGGCTCCAGTCGCCGATGTTGATGGCGTCGGACACCGCGCCCATTGTGCAGAAGTGCGTGCGCTGCAATAGCGCACCAAACGCAAAGGTGAGCGCAAAGGTCGCCCACAGCACCGTGTGGGAGAGCGCGTTGAGATCGAGTTCGGGCATGGCGTCAGACGTAGCGCGTCGGGTCAGGCACGCCGGCAGCCTCAAAGCCAGCCTTGCGGATACGGCACGAATCGCATACGCCGCAGGCACGACCTTCGTCGTCAGCCTTGTAGCACGACACCGTCATGCCATAGTCGACGCCCAGTCGCGCACCGGCCTGGATAATCTCCGCCTTGGTCATGGCGATGATGGGCGCGTTCACGCGGATGCGCTCACCCTCCACACCAGCCTTGGTGGCCAGGTTGGCGAGCGCCTCGTAGGCAGCAACGTATTCTGGGCGGCAGTCCGGATAGCCGGAGTAGTCGACCGCATTGGCACCGAAGAACAGGTCACGCGCGCCCACAGCCTCGGCCCAGCCGAGCGCCAACGACAGCATGATCGTGTTGCGCGCCGGCACGTAGGTGATGGGAATACCTGCGTCGGCAACTGCGTGCGCGCCATCGGTCGGCACATCAAGGGTGTCGTCGGTCAGCGCGGAGCCGCCGAACTTGCGCAAGTCGAGATCGACGATCTCGTGACGCACGGCACCGAGCGCAGCCGCCACCTTCTTGGCCGCTTCCAGCTCGGACGAGTGGCGCTGGCCGTAGCGCATCGACAGCGCGTAGGTCTCAAAGCCATCGGCATTGGCCATGGCGAGCACGGTGGCGGAGTCCAGCCCGCCGGAAAGCAGGACGATGGCGCGTTTTTTCATGGGCGAAGCCTTGTGGAGCACATCAGAGGAAGGCCCTCATTTTAACGCGCCATCACCTTCCCCGCGCCCAGGACCGCACATGCCGGCCATTTGCGACCGACCATGAAAAACGCCCGCCGATGCAGCCACGGGCGGGCGTCGATTCACAACAATGATGATTTGCCGATCAGCGCATCGTCTTCAGACGGCTTTCGGCAGTCTTGGCCTGCTCGCTGCCCGGATACTGGGCAACCACCGATTCCAGCGTCTTGCGTGCGGCGGCCTTCTGGCCCGATTCACCCTGGTTGGTTGCCACCTGCAGCAGCGCATCGGCCGCCTTCGGGTGCTGCGGGTTGGCGCGCGCCATGCTCTCCAGCACGTAGCTCGAACCCTTGTAGTCACGCTGTGCATACAGCGCGTTGCCCAGCCAGAACTGCGCCAACGGCAGGTACGGGCTCTGCGGATACTTCTTCACGAAGGCCGAGAACTGGTTGCCTGCCCCCTTGAAATCACCGCTCTGGAAGCGCTTGAGTGCGGCGTCATACTCATCCTTCTCGCCGGGCTGGACCGTGCCTTCGCGGCCTTCCACCGTGGCCTGCTGCGGTTCGAACTTCTTCAGGCGCGCATCGAGGTCGGCGTAGTAATCCTTCTGCTGCTTGGTCAGCGTGTCGACGGAATTCTGCAGCACCTCGTTCTGACCACGCAGGCGCGCCACTTCGGACTTGAGGGTCTCGATCTGGTTCTGCGCGTCGATCAGGTTCTTGCTGTTCTGGTCGATACGCTGTGCCGCGCTCGACTGGAAGGTGTTGAACTTCTCGCGCATGTCGATGATGGCGCGACGCGCCTCATCGTCGTCAAACACCCCTGCCGCCGCCGGGCCGGCCATGGTCAGGGCGCCACCCGCAACAAGCGTCGCCATCAGGATGGCCCGACGCATGGCGTCATACGCGCGCTGTTTCATCATCGTATTCCTGTGATTGCCAACGTAAGAACGCCGGCCGCAGCATCGCAGCCGGCGCGTCCAACCTCAAACCGTGCCGATCAGTAAACGATGTCGGCGCGGCGGTTCTGCGCCCACGACTCTTCGTCGTGGCCGGTAGCCTGCGGCTTTTCCTTGCCCAGGCTCACGGCTTCCATCTGGCTGTCAGGCACGCCCATCGACGACAGCGCGCGACGCACGGCCTCGGCACGCTTCTGGCCCAGCGCCAGGTTGTACTCGCTGGTGCCGCGCTCATCGGTATTGCCCTGGATCAGCACCTTGCGCTGATTGTGCGACTGCAGGTAGCGCGAGTGCTGGCCCAGCAAACCTTGGTATTCCGACTTGACCGAGTAGCTGTCGAAGTCAAAGTAGATGCTGCGCTTGGCCAGCGGGCTGTTCGGATCGGTCAGCTCGTCACGGCCCACGTCCACCGGGGTGACCGTGCGGGTGTCGGCGCCCGTGCCTGCACCGCCCGTGCCATTCTTGGCGGTGTCATCCAGCTTGACGCCCGAGCTGCAAGCGCCCAGGGCCAGCAGCGTGGCAATCGCTGCGAGTTTGATCATGGTTTGGGACTTCGACATGTCCGATTTCTCCTAAAGGAACGGCTTCGTTATTGCATGAAAGGGCCCCATGCCGGCTCACGAACTTCACCGGCCTGGAGGGAAAGAATCTGACGCGTACGGCCGTCGGTCGACACTGCTGCCAGCACTGTCTTGCCGCCCACGCGTGTGGAATACAGGATGAACTTGCCGTTGGCGGCAAAGCTCGGGGATTCATCGTAGGAGGTGTCCGTCAGCGCGTTCACGTCGCCGTTGGTCAGGTCCTGCGTGTACAGGCGGAACGCACCACCCACGCGCGAGATATACGCCAGCAGCTTGCCATCCGGCGACACGCGCGGGCTCGTGTTGTAGCCGCCCTTGAAGGTCACACGTTGGGCACCGCCCGCCTCTTCGCCATCAGCCGACATGCGATAGATCTGGGGGGCGCCTCCACGGTCGCTGGTGAAGTAGATCGAGCGGCCATCCGGCGAGAACGACGGTTCGGTATCGATGGCGCTGCTACGGGTCAGGCGGCGCAGGCCTGAGCCATCGGCATTGACCACGTAGACCTGCGTATTGCCATCACGCGAAAGCGCCACCGCCACGCGGCGGCCATCGGGCGACCACGATGGCGCGGAGTTGTTGCCCTTCTGGTTCGAGATCACCGTGCGGCGACCCGCCACCAGATCGTGCACATACACCACCGGCTTCTTGAGCTCGAACGACACATACGCGACCTTGGTGCCGTCCGGCGACCACGACGGCGAAATGATCGGCTCGTTGCTGGTCAAGGCGACCTGCGGGTTGGCGCCATCCGAATCGGAAATCTGCAGCTGATAGCGACGGCCCACCTTCGACACATACGACAGGCGCGTCGCAAACACGCCTCGTTCGCCGATCAGCTTCTGGTAGATGTAGTCGGCAATTTCATGCGCAGCCAGACGCAATTGCCCTGGGCCGCGCGTGAGCGACAGACCACCCAGGCTCTCGCCCTTGGCGGTGTCATACAGGCGGAAGCGGATCTCGTAGCGGTCACCATTGCGCGTGACGGTGCCGCCCACGAAGGCAGCAGCGCCACGCGTCTTCCAGGCACCCAGATCCGGGGCCGGATTGTCCGGCACCACAGCGCCGGCCACATCCACGTTGGAGAAGCGCCCGCTGCGAACCAGGTCAGCCCGAACGATGGCCGAGAGGTTCTGCGGGGCTTCCGCCTCGCCCTGGAAGTTAGCGATGGCGATCGGGTACTGGCTCGATCCGACCCCCGAAATCTCAACGTTGAGCTGGGCGTGGGCCACACCAGCGCATGCTGCAGTCAGCAGCAATGCCTGCGCGGCTCGTCGGAAGATCGGAATCCACATCTTCATCATGTTCATCGTCCGTATCAAATCTGTGAACCGAAGCCAGCGCCACTCGGGCGACGCCAGCGCGTTATTCCTTAGGTCGGAACGTCAGGTTGACGCTCGACGGTGCCTTGCCGTTGGTATCGCGCGGCAGCGGGTCGGAGCGATCTACAGCCCGCAGCACGGCTTCATCATAGGCGCCGTTGCCACTCGACTTGGTCAGCCGCTTGGACAGGATCGAGCCGTCCGGCGCCATCGTCACCGCCACCACTGCTGCCGGGTTGCCGCTGATGGCGCCCGGGTCGAATACGATGTTCGGCTTGACCTTGGCGCGCACGCGCTCGGCATACCCGGCAGACGCCGTACCGCCCGTGCCCTGCGCATTGCCAACACCGCCGCCCGAGCCCTCCGCCTTGCCGGCACCACCTGCCAGAGCCTGCATGCGCGCCAAATTGGCGTTGCGCTGGGCATTGGCCTTCGACTCGGCAGCCTTGCGCTCTGCATCAGCCTTGGCCTTGGCATCGGCCGCAGCCTTGGCCTTCAATTCCTTCTGCTTGGCTTCAGCGTCCGCCTTGGCCTTGGCTTCTGCCTGGGCTTGCAGCTGCGCGTTCTTGCGGGCCTGTGCTTCAGCGGCAGCCGCCTTTTCCTTGGCCTGCTGTTCGGCCTGGGCCTTGCGTTGAAGTTCCGCCTGGCGGGCCTGCTGCTCCTTTAGCTGCGCCTGGCGTTGCGCTTCGGCACGATCCTCAGCGGCGCGGCGGGCGAGTTCAGCCTGACGCGCGGCCGCCACAGCAGCCGCTGCGGCCGCAGCTTCATGCTCACGCTTCTTGCGCTGCTCCAACGCAATGTCGGCTTCCTCTTCCACCTTCGTCGGCGGCGCCTTGATAACGGGCTCCGGCTTGACCTCAGGCGGAGGAGGCGCCGTCTGGACGGCCTGCTGAACGGCAGCCTCGTCCCACAGTTCAGCTTCTTCACCACGCGGTGTGCTGCTCTGCCACTGCACGCCAAAGTACAGGAAGGCGATCAGCAACAGATGCGTGAGGACTGCCAGTCCGAACGCGCGCAGTGTGCCGCGCTCGCGAACAGGCTCGTAACGATGCAACGCAGGGCTCAACGACCTTGTAGCCATGACGTTCAGGTTGCCTCGCCCGGAAACATCTTCGCGTTCATTGCGACTTCACCATCAGGCCGATGCGCTTGATGCCATCGCCCTTCAATACGCTCATCACCGTCAGCACGCGGTCGTATTGCACGGCTTTGTCTGCGGCGATGACAACTGGCTGATCAGGGTTCTCGTCGGTACGCTGCTTGACGAAGGCGCGCAACTCATTGTTGTTGGCGAGCTTCTGCTCGGTGGCACCCGAGCCCGTCTTGATGCGAGCAAGGATCGTGCCGTCGCCCTTGATGGTCACGACGATGGGCGGTTGGGTCTGCTGCGGCGTAGCGTTGGCCACGGTCGGCAGGTTGACTACACCGGGGTTCACCACGGGCGCCGCCACCATGAAGATGATCAGCAGCACCAGCATCACGTCGATGTACGGAACGACGTTGATGTCGGCCTTGGCCCGTCGGGCGCGGCGCGTTCGCTGGATGGTAGCCATAGCGATCCGTCCTTAGCGCTTAACGCGTTTGGCGCTGGAGGATGTTCGAAAACTCCTCCATGAAGCTCTCGAACCGGTTGGCCAGACGGTCTATCTCGGTGGCGTAGCGGTTGTAGGCAATCACTGCCGGAATGGCCGCAAACAGGCCGATGGCCGTGGCGACCAGCGCTTCAGCAATACCCGGCGCCACCGCAGACAGCGTGGCCTGCTGCACGTTGGAGAGGCCGCGGAAGGCGTTCATGATCCCCCACACCGTGCCGAACAGGCCGATGTACGGGCTGACCGAGCCGACCGAAGCCAGGAACGGCAGGTGCGATTCGAGCGAATCCATCTCGCGCTGGTAGGCGGCGCGCATGGCCCGGCGGGCAGCATCGAGGATGGCGCTCGGGTCGCCACCGCCGCGCTGCTGCTCGCGCGTCTTGAGGTATTCGCGCATGCCAGCCTCGAAAATGCGCTCCAGCGCACCCGTCTTGTGGCGGTTGTTGGCCGCGCTTTGATACAGCGCATGCAGATCGCCGCCGGCCCAGAAATCGCGCTCGAACGATTCGGTCTGGCTGCGCGCGGCGCGCAAGGCAAAGGCTTTGCGGAAGATGTACGTCCAGGAGAACAGCGACATCACCAGCAGCAGGCCCATGACAAACTGGACCAAGAGACTGGCGTGCAGCACCAGCGAGACGATCGACAGATCTTGTGTGACCTCGACGGGATTCATGCGGCAGCTTTGATGGTTGCGAGTACGGGAGCGGGGATCGGGGTCGGCCGGAATGTGAGTCGGTCGACACACCCAACGCGAATCGAGCCTGAGGCGAGCAGAACGTCGCCGCGCCAACCTTCCTGGGCAAATTGGACCGATGCCGGCCCGACCCGTTCCATACGCGAACGGATCTGCACCAGATCATCCAGGCGGGCAGGTGCGCGGTAGTCCACAGCGGTGCTGCGCACCACAAAAATGGCCCCGGCCGTGTCGGCCAGCGCCTGCTGGTCGACCCCGAGCGCGCGGAGCCACTCAGTGCGGGCGCGCTCAAAGAATTTCAGATAGTTGGCGTAGAACACCACGCCGCCTGCGTCGGTATCTTCCCAATACACGCGCAGGTTCCACTCAAAAGAAGACATCCGGCGATTTTACCAAGGCTCATGTGACGGCCAGCCATCCACCGGCCGGCCGAGGGCTTGCACGCTGCGGCAAACCCAGCATGACACGACTTAAGCCATACCTCGCGTCAGGCTCGTGGCCGAGAATGACTGGCAAACGGGCATGAGCTCGATTGCGTTGACATTGAAGTGCGCGGGCAGCGCCGCCATCCAGTAAACGGCCTCGGCGATGTCGTCGGCGGTCAGGGCCTCGGTGCCTTCATAGACCTTGCCCACGCGAGCATCATCGCCCTTGAAGCGGACGTTGGAGAACTCAGTGCCCGAGCACAAGCCCGGCTCGACGTTCGACACGCGCACACGCGTGCCGGTCAGGTCAGCACGCAAGTTCAGCGAGAACTGGCGCACGAACGCCTTGGTGGCGCCATAGACGTTGCCGCCCGGGTATGGGTACGTCCCGGCGATCGAACCGATATTGATCACATGGCCGCGGTTGCGCTCGACCATGCCCGGAAGTAGCGCACGCGTCACATGGACCAGGCCGGAGCAGTTGGTGCCGATCATGCGGTCCCAGTCGGTCAGGTCTGCGCGCTGGGCGGGCTCCAGGCCTAGCGCCAGGCCGGCGTTATTGACCAGCACGTCAACCTCGCGCCAGCCCTCGGGCAGCGTGCCCGGCAACGCGGCGACAGCGTCGGCGTCCAGCACATCCAGCACGAATGGCAGGAGCGCGTCGCCAAGCTCGGCCTTGAGCGCATCCAGGCGATCCTGGCGGCGACCGGCAGCGATCACGCGGTGACCTTCCCGCACGAAGCGTCGCGCAATGGCTGCACCGAAGCCGGCCGTCGCGCCGGTCACGAATACGATCATGGAATGTCTCCAAGCCTGAAAAAAGCGAAAAACAGAGTTTACCTGAAGCGTTGCCGCCTGTTGCGCTGCAATGTGCTTGGACAAGCGCCCCGCGCCTTGCGGCGCTCAAGGGGCTGTCGTACACTCGCGGGCAACCATTCCACCTTGCGCGACTGGCGAATCCCGGGCTGCACATGAAACGTGCGGCAAACTCCGGCAGTGGGCACCGACCACGAGGAAGCGCAAGGTTTCTGGCGTCATGCACAACGACGCCTGCCGCTCGCCTGGGCAGCGAATGGGAAGCAGGGTGACTTGGGCACCTGGCTGCAACGGCCTGAAGCAGGCGGATGCAGTTGCCCGAGCCGCGCGCGTTTCCCCGCCTCGCCCGACCATCGCCTTTTCCGTTTCGTTTTTGACAGACACTCGCCATGTTCGAACGCAGCCGCTATACGATCGACCAGATCGATCCCGAGATCTTTGCCGCTATCCAGAAGGAAAATCAGCGTCAGGAAGACCACATCGAGCTGATTGCCTCCGAGAACTACACCTCGCCGGCCGTGATGGCCGCGCAGGGTTCGCAACTGACCAACAAGTACGCCGAGGGCTACCCCGGCAAGCGCTACTACGGTGGCTGCGAGTACGTGGACGTGGTCGAGCAACTCGCCATTGACCGTGTGAAGCAACTGTTCGGCGCCGAAGCTGCCAACGTGCAGCCGAACTCCGGCTCGCAGGCCAACCAGGGCGTGTTCTTCGCCGTGCTCAAGCCGGGCGACACCATCATGGGCATGAGCCTGGCCGAAGGCGGCCACCTGACGCACGGCATGGCGCTCAACATGAGCGGCAAGTGGTTCAACGTGGTCAGCTACGGCCTGAACGCCCAGGAAGACATCGACTACGACGCGCTGGAAGCCCTGGCTCAAGAGAAGAAGCCGAAGCTGATCATCGCTGGCGCATCGGCCTTTGCGCTGCGCATCGATTTCGAGCGCATCGGCAAGATTGCCAAGTCGATTGGCGCGTACTTCATGGTGGACATGGCCCACTACGCCGGCCTGATCGCCGCGGGCGTGTACCCGAACCCGGTGCCGCACGCTGATTTCGTGACCACGACCACCCACAAGAGCCTGCGCGGCCCGCGCGGCGGCGTAATCCTGATGAAGGCCGAGCACGAGAAGGCCATCAACTCGGCCATCTTCCCGGGCATCCAGGGTGGTCCGCTGATGCACGTGATCGCCGGCAAGGCAGTGGCGTTCAAGGAAGCGCTGTCGCCCGAGTTCAAGGCCTACCAACAACAAGTGGTCAAGAACGCCGCCGTGATGGCAGAAACGCTCATGGCCCGTGGCCTGCGCATCGTGTCGGGCCGCACCGAAAGCCATGTGATGCTGGTCGACCTGCGCGCCAAGAACATCACCGGCAAGGAAGCGGAGAAGGTGCTGGGCGACGCGCATATCACCGTCAACAAGAACGCGATTCCGAATGACCCGGAAAAGCCGTTCGTGACCTCGGGCGTGCGCCTGGGCTCGCCGGCGATGACCACGCGCGGCTTCAAGGAAGCCGAGGCCGTGAAGGTGGCGCACCTGATTGCCGACGTGCTGGACAACCCGCACGATGAAGCCAACATTGCTGCCGTGCGCGCCAAGGTAGCTGAGCTGACCAAGCAGTTCCCGGTCTACGCCTAAGCAGTTGGCAATGGCCGCGGCACATGCGCCAGCGGCCACGTAGTACCCTTGCCGCGATGCGCCCCGAGCGGGCCGTCGCGGCGTTGTTCTTTTAGCGCAGTGCGTTCTTTGAGGTTTCTCAGGAGACCGGCATGAAATGCCCGTTTTGCGGCCACGCGGCCACCCAGGTGATTGAGACCCGCATGTCTGAGGAAGGCGATACCGTGCGCCGGCGCCGAAAATGCGAGTCCTGCGACCGCCGGTTCACCACCTACGAACGCATCGAGCTGTTTTTCCCGGCCGTCGTCAAGAAGAACGGCAGCCGCGTCGACTACGACCGCAACAAGGTCAAGGATTCCATGCGCCTGGCGCTACGCAAGCGCCCTGTTTCCGCCGAGGCCATCGACGAGGCCATCGCCCGCATCGAAGAAAAACTCCTTAGCCACGGCGAGAAGGAAATCGGCAGCGACCGCGTGGGCGAGCTGGTGATGCGCGAGCTCAAGCGGCTGGACAAGATTGGGTATATCCGGTTTGCGTCGGTGTACCGGAGTTTTGAGGATCTGGCGGAGTTTCGAGACGTGCTGGATGAGGTTTCCGCGCCGAACATACGCAAATAAAAAGAGGCCCCGAGGGGCCTTTTTTGTTACCAACTTACCAGCACTGAGCTGATGTGGTGCCAGTAGCCGTACCGGTGTTGTTCTGCACACCGAGCTGGTTGATGGTGTACGTCCCGCATGCATCCGCTGTTTGTGGGCTAACCGGAACGGCGGAAGCGGAATAGCCTGGCGCTGCTGTTCCGCTGGCGCCTGCCGTCCCCGTTACCGCTACATACATTTGGTAGTACGACTGTGTGCCGGACTGAATCGCCAGCGGGAAGCTGGCACCGCTGGCATAGCCGAGCGCGGCAGGCGAGCTAGTGTAGTTGTTCTGCAGTGTAAAGAACCGCTCCTGACGAGTCGCTAGATCCAGCAGCGCCGTCTTAGCATCCGCGCGGTGTGACTTGAGAACGTACTGCTGATAGGACGGATACGCGATCCGCGCCAGGATGGCGATGATCGCCACCGTGATCATCAGCTCCATCAATGAAAAACCACTCTCGTGACGTGGCAAGGCAGATGTCGTAGTTCGATTCATGATTAACGCAGCTTGGTCCAGGTCATGCGCGCACCGACACCTGCGGCACTTGGGTTGATCTGGTTGACCGTACCCGTACCGTTCACGGTCTGCTGCACCAGATACGGCAGTTTGTTGGCGGTCACGATCGACGGCGTACCCGTACCGCTCAGGCCGATGCCGCTGACGATGCCACCGTTGTAGGTCGGGAAGTTGTTGTTGTTGTCACCGAAGAACGAAGCCGTGCCTGCCCCGCCAGATGCAACGGAGATCGCCATGGTGTAACCCGACGCCGGAGTCGACGTACAGGACAGAATCTGCTGCACAGCCGGAACTGTCGTATTGACGATGAACATGCCGTAGGCCAATGTCGGGTTGTAGACGACCTGTTCATAGTTTGTGACCGCACTCGAACCCGAGCCCGTCGTGGTGCTGGGCAGCATAAGCTTCCAGCCATACTGCGTGTTTGCGTTGGCAGCACTACCGCATGCAGTTGAGCCAACCCAGCAAACCTTACCGTTACTCACAGTTCGGTACGATGGCGTCGTCCCGGAACTGGTGGAGGTGGCCGTGATGGTCTGCGTCAACAGTGTTGATGCATTCACGGTCTGCGATCCGGTGAGCGTCGCGTACACCGCAGATGCGGGTGCCTTGCTGTTCCAGGCGCTCATGTTCCAATCCCAGACGCCATACAGCCACTGTGACGTACCACTTGCGTAGGTGGCCGCATTTGTTTGCGTCTGCGGGAACGCTTGGCCGGTGCCGAAGCTGACCAATACACGCGCCGCACCGGTGCCGGTACCGGGAATCGCCGCCACAGCCACTTTGCTGGTAATCGGTTGCCCGGCGGGCGTCGAGAACAGCGGCGTGGTGGATACGTTCCATTGCGCCGGAGTTTGCGAGGTCAGATCGAAGCGCCAGACGTTACCGAAGGCATCGCCAGCATAGACATAGTCCGTAATGTGATCACCATCCAGATCAGCAGGCGTGACGTAGGCGATACCGTTCTTGTTGTTCTTGCCCAGCGGGTCCTTGCTAGGTCCGTAGCCGGTGTCGAGGTAATAGAACGACGTCGTCCCATCGCTCGCGACCAGCATGACGTACAACCCCGCACTGCCATTCGGGCTGTTCAGGCCATTGCCAAACAGCACGGCCCAGTTGCCATTGTGCAGACGGCGGATGACCGGCGTGCCGTAGGTGTTGCCGAGGTAGCCAGCACAACTGTTGGTCCCGGTGTAGTTGGTACACGAGAGGTTCGACGGCGACCACTCCTTGATGACCAGCGAGCTGGCATTGCCCTCACTAAAGTTCGCCGGGTTGGTGATATCAAGTGCGTAGATTGCGCCAGTGCCGGCAGAGGTGTTATTGCCAATAATGCCACCAGCGTTGCCGCCACCACCCAACCCGCCAACCAACCATGTATGCCAAGCGCCGCCGTAGTAGAGCTCGCCAGTGCCCGGTGTCGCATCCACAAACAGATTGTGCGCGTACGACGGTGAACTGAAATCCAGATTGGCGTTGGTACTGTTATAGATAGTACTCAGGGCAGCAGCCGGCATGTAGGCCAGCACCTCTTGCCCATCGTTCGGGGTCGTCGCCGTTGTGAAATTGCCATTGGTGTCGTAGCTGCCCGCACGGAAACCATGCAGCATGCCGTCGTTGGCGCCCACATACACCACGTTTGCACGCGTCGCGTTGTTGGTCGTAAAAAGCGCGTAGCTGCCGGCCGGCTCGGGTGGCGTTACCGTCGGGTAGAGAGCATCAACCCACGGGCCGTTATACGGCGCCGACGGTGCGCCAACCCAAGTGGGACTGGAGTTCATGATGTCGCCCAGCACACCATTGCGGGTGCGGAAGGCGCCGCCGTTGCTGACCTCATAGGTGCGGGCCCCGCGCAGATACTGCTGACGAGGGCTGCTAGCGCTGTTGGCGGAGCCGCTGTCCAATGCAGTCTTTTGCGCGGACGTCAGATTGGTCCATTGGAAGGGCACCCCGCTGGAGCCATTCCAAGTCAGAATGCTGCGCGCCGTCGGTCCTTGTGCGGTCACGGTCGCAGTCGAGCTAATTGCAGGGCAAGCGCCGCCCGTCAGGTTACAGCTGGCATTCCAGTTGGCGTTGGTAGCAATGGACACAATCCCTGTCGTGGGATCCATCACCAAATTCTGCGCGGTCAGCTCACCCCACCAGTTCGTCGGGTGGTAATAAGCCAGGTACACCTGGGTGCCTGCCTGTACACGCGCCGACTGTTGCACGTTGGTGCCGGCAGAGCTACTGGCCTGGCCCACTGGTGCAGCCTTGAAGCAGGTGATTTCGTGGACATTGCTACCGCCGCCGGTACCCGCAGAGAAGCCAAATCGGAATGAAGAAGGCAACGGTCCATTCGAAGCGGTAATACTCTGCTTGCTCAGCACCGTCTGCGCAGTGCCGCCGTTTACGCTGTATGACAGACTCAGCAAACCATCTTGCGTGATTGTGAGTGCGTAAGTAATCGGCGTTGCACTACCCCGCACCGCATTGCTGCCGCCGGAAGAGTTCTTTCCTGCAGCCTCCTGGCTGTAGATCGTGACGTTGTTGCCGAGCGTACTGCCAGTGATGTAGTTGTAGTTGTAGGGAATCTGCTCGGTGGTTTGATTGCCGTCGCCAATTGAATACCCGTTCGCGTCTTTTTGAGTCTTGCCGCTGAAGTTATAGAAATATCCCGCCGCGCACGTGCTCTGGACAGCGTTGGCTTGTGTCGTACTCAGACTCGACGCGGGATAGTATTTCGCGTAGTTGGTGGACAGGTTCGCCCAATTGGTGTTGCCGGCGCCCCGCAAGCTGATACGGCTTGGGATTGCACCAGCACCACCATTGGTATTGGCACCACTGCTGGTGTTGTCATTCGAGTTCGAGAAATTGCCGAACTCGTCAATCCCCACGCCGATGTAGCCGCCCTGAACACCATCATAGGTAGGGTTACCGTTCGAGCAGCTGTAGCCGAGGCTCCCACCGAGCGCCCCCACCGTTGCCGGCTTCGAACCGTCCGCCAGGAAGAAGCTGATGCCATCGGCACCAGACGCCTGTTTTGAAGCGTTCTTATAGGCGTTACCCCCGTAAGTCACGGTCGTAAATGTGACCTGCAACCCCTGGTTGGTCGGGAACGTAAAGTTGGAAACCACCGCACCGGTTTGGTTGTTGCCGTTGCTTCCGGTTGTGGTGTCACCGTTGGTCAATCGCAAAGCGCCTTGCCCAACAGCGTCGGGCAACGTTCCGTTCACGCCACCCACCAGCGTTGTACCGCTGTAGTAGCTCAATCCTGAGCACGCCGGGATCGAACCGGTGTTGTTGCCTGCCGTCAGACACGCGCCGTTCAGGCTTTGCCAGTTGTAGGAGGAAGACACCCCGGTCAGGTTGTCACTAATGACCAACTGCGCCCGTGCAGCCTCCGGCAGCAGCGCCGCGGTCGCCAACAGAACAATTCGTTGATTTTTCTTCATCACTGTTGCCCCAGATCCTTAGCGCCGGAACTAATTCGATAGGTGCTCTGCACTACTGCAGCAGTCATTGCATCACCGCCGTAGCCATAGGCGGTGATCGCGTAAAGTTGAGAAAGCCCGTTCGGGGTCAGGCCGAGGTAGTTGATATACAGCCCCGGAATACCCGCATAGTTGATATCCCCAGTGGGTGAGCTCGCCCCGGCCATGCCACCACCGCCGTTCGCCGTCATTGATGGCGGCAGGTACGTTGACCCAACGCCCCAAGGTAGCGCCGTGGGAGTCAGCAACCCGATATTGCAGACCCGCATATTTGCCAGCGTATTGCCGTTGTTGACCCCAGTACACGTCGTGCCGGTCGAGCCATTGCCTTGCCCCAGCCACCATTCACCGTACTGAAGCGCGCTCTGCGCGGCCTCAAGCGCGCGTTGCTTGTCGCGCGTATTCGCTGCAATTTTCTCTTGCAGGCCAAAGCTGCGAAACATCCCCACAGCAAACAGCGTGAGCACAAGTAGCAGCAGAAGCCCGACGATGAGGGTATAACCTCGCTCGCGTTGCCTGGGCATCGTAGAAAAACGCATCGTCATGCTCATGGCTGGTTCTTCAAACTGATGGTCTGCACCCACGTTGAGCCATTTGCCTGCCCGACCTGATTGCCAAACTGCGTCGTAAACTTGAGCGTGACTTGAACAGAGTGCACCTGAGCCCAATAGCCCCCCGCAGTCACCTGTGCCGCCGTCAAGTACGAGTCGTTATATCCGTTGCCGTTGGTGTCGGTGCCGTACAGCACTGACAACCAAGTCACACCACTGACCAGCGGTACTGTGGTCGGTGTACCGCCGGAAACGGTCAGCGTGCACTGCAGCTCGTTGTTGGGGCTAATAGACAGCGTGTTGACGTAGACCTGCTGGCTGCCTGTCGTGTTTGCCTGACCGAGACAGTTCATGTTGCCGTCGCCGCTGGCGGTAGCGAATTGCGTCGTCAGCGTATCGGTGCCGGCACTGGCGCCCGTTGTACCCGTCATCACCTGCGCCGCCGAAAGCGAGCCAGAAGCAGGCAGCGCTGAGAGCGCCGTATTGATCACCGGATTGGGGAAGTAACCAGCCTGCTGCACAACGTTGGTAAGAATAGTTAGCGCCAGCCGTTCACTGTCCTGCAACTGCGCAAGCTGATCCTGGCTCGTAAACGTCTTTTGCATGTTCACGAACATCACCACCACGCCGCTCATGATGAACAGCGCGATCACCATGGCGATCAAGATCTCGACCAGGCTCGTGCCAGCCTGTCGGCGCCCCGACCGCATACGAGGAGTCATCGATTTGGCGTTCATGGCTGGACGTAGACCGTAAAGCTCTGCTGTGTCGTCGGCGCTGCAGCGGCGGCAGCCGAAGCCGTCGAACTGTTGACAGCAATGTATTTCTCATTCCAGGTCACGGTGATATTGCAGTTCACCGGCACGCCTACGGTTGTGGTGCAGTTAACCGTGGCGCCATAGCCCGGGAAATTCCCGTTCATCGTGCTGGCCCATTGCTGAACGTCATACGCGGCCAATTGCTGTGGCGTACACGGGCTCCCGGTCAAGCACTGGCCGGGGGACAGTGTCTGGTTCAACACGTTCGAGCTGTCTGTAATGACCGCACCGCTCGCCGTACTATTCACACTGAATGTCGCGGGAGCCGTGCCGCCTGCCGCCCAGAAGGCGCGGTTGCCATGCATGGCTGCAGCCAGACTCTCCGTCTGCAACGCCACCAGCGAGCGCACGCGCGAGATCTGTGTGTTGCCCACAGCTGCAGCCTGAATCTTTGCCAAACCCAGCAGACCAACACCAACCACCACCATCGTGATCAGCGCTTCAATCAACGAAAAACCGGCCGCCTGACGACACATCATCCTCAACTGCATGAGCCCATCCCCCGTGTCTGCACAACCTGTCGGCCGACCATGTTGATTGCCACACAACGGGTTGCATTGTTGTTGACCGGTGCCGCAGTATGGAGCGTCATCGTGATGGTGCCGGTCGGCAGGTTCATCGCGAAGCCATCACGACCGTAGGTGAACGCTGACATCGCTGTGCTGGGCCTGAAGGTATCGCCATTCGTAAGCGGTGCGCGCACACGCAATGGCACGTCACTGGTGGAGTCAGTCGTACCAGAGCCGTTGACATCGTTGAACACGATCCAACCAGCCTCCCAGTTACTGGTATTGGTGGTATTGCACGAAGTGCCGTTGGACGATGGGCATAAGCTGACCGGCAGCCCCCGCTTGATCGCCTCGCTGCGGGCAAACTGCAAATCGTTGACCAACGAGTTGGCTTCCGCCTGCAAGCGGACCTGCTGCGTCAGCCCGACATACGACGGCGTTGCAATGATCGCCAAGACGGCCACAATGGCCAGCGTCACAAGCAACTCAACTAGCGAAATACCGCCCATGCGGCTCGAACGAATGCAACCGGCGCGCCCCCGCACACCGCTTAGCCCATTCGGATGCGACATATCTGTATGACTTTGGCTGTGAGGCAACATGTTGTCGGCACGAACGCCGACACCATCGTCATGCTTATACGACTGGCCCAAGAGCCAGCACTTGCGTGACGATTGAAACTGGTGCGCGGTAGGGTGTTTGCGGACCGCAGCCGCCATGTCAGTGCAACAGTTGACCGACTGAAGACCCGCGTCGCCAAATGGGCGAAATCCCGTTGTGCATATTTACCCCCGACATTTGTTATGCGGCAGTCACGGCGCCAGTGCTGTCGCTCGTGCTGCTGATTTCTGAACTTCTCGAGTTCTTTTGTTGGGCCGCGCTCAACCCCCGTTGAACACGACGATCTGCCAGCCAAAAAGCGCCGGCAGATGCACCCCCCGGAATAGTGGGGAATTAGTCAAAAAGTGTCAACAACCCCCTCCTCGATGGCAAGGTTCGAGCGAGCCGGCTTTGACGAAAATCCAACGATTGACAATGAAACGCAAACACGGGTGCCCTATGCGCAGACACCCTTGCCAGACCACAAGGGAGGGTATTGACCAGATATGACATTCATACGGCCAAATTCACACTAACTTGAGCGGCTCCGCCAAGTGCTCTGCCGACTCATGTCTCCCCGCTTCGACCGCCAACACGGCGCCATCCTGATCGAATCCCTCATCGCGCTCGCGCTGCTGTCGCTCTGCGCCGCAGGCACTCTTGCCGCGCTGGAGCGCATGGAAACGACCGGCCAAAGCCTGCGCCAACTATCGGCTCAAGTCCGCCAACACAACACCCAAATCGAAGCCGCGGACTTACGGTGACATGCGTCGGTTGTCCTACGCCACGCGCGGTACAACGCTGATCGAATTGCTGGTCGGCATGTTTGTTGCGCTAATCGTGCTTGGCGTCGCGCTCCAGCTCACACTCCTTGCTCGCGCGCGCTATCAGCGCATCACCGACGAAGCCCTGATCGAAGATCGCGGCACGCAGGCACTGGAACTGCTGACGACGGCGCTGCAACAAGCTGGCTGGGTAACCGATACGCCTGCGACGCGGGGGATACGCCAATGGCCTGACGCCAAGGCGCCACCATCCATCCAGGGCGCGGACAGTTGCACTCCGCGCGAGGCGGAAAACCTTGAGTGTGGCTCCGGTGGCATCCGCAGCAGCGACGCGGTGCTGGTGCGTTTTGCCGGCCGCAACGTGCCAACTACTTCCCCTCAACGCGCTGACAACAGTATCTCCGACTGCTCCGGCTATGGCGTGACCGAGCAAGTCCAGGGAGGCGACGCCGATCTGCGTCCCGGATACATGCTGCTATACCTCTCCAAGGCGTCTGATGGCGAGCCGCAGTTGATGTGTCGTTCGCGCAGACACCAATCTGGTCAGCCCTTGACCAACGCCTGGACATCCAACGGCATGGTTCGCGGCGTTGAAACGATGCAGCTCCTGTATTCAGTCGGCACCGCAGACGGCTCAACCATCACGACACTCTCCGCCCGGGCAATCCCCCCCGACCAGTGGCGCCGTGTGCAAGCCGTGCATATCGCGCTGGTCGTACGTGGTGACTACATCGACCCCGCCTCCACCGGCAAATCCGTACCGACGCTGACGCTGTTCCCCCGCCTGCGTCAGCCGGAAGGCGCCAACGCACAGGATCTGGGCTTTACCCCAACCCAGCCACAACGCCGCCGCGCCCTCTTCACGGCAACGGTCCGCCTGCGCAATCCGCTCGCCTGCGAAGTCGACGTATGTTGAATGGCAACGCCAGGGCGCACGGGTTCACGATGACGATCGTCGTGGCCGCAGCGGCGCTGCTCGGGCTGCTGACCATGGCGACGTTCCACATCGTGCTGGATCAGCGGCAACGCACCTCCCTTATCGTCGACCATGCCCTGGCCCAACAGGCCGCAGAACAAGCGCTGGGCGCTGCAGAGTGTGAACTGTCTGTGGCCACCGACACGCCAACCCCATCGGAATGCGCCGTTGCATTGCCACAAGACCGCATCGTCGCCCTCAATCCGGTCACGCTACCGGGGTTTGTGATTGGAGCTTGCGGTAGCGGTATTACGCTCGGGTTGTGCCGCCCGCGACCCGACCAATCGCTCTGGGAACTGGCGGGACTGCTGGATACGACTTCCCTCGGCGTGCCGATCGGTTTGCCCGCCCCCACCCCAGGCAGTGAGCGCGCATCCGCTCGCGCCGCGCGCTATGTTATCGAGCCCATTCCAGATCGGTGGTCTGGCCAAATCGCACAAACCGGGGAGGCATCGCCTCCTTGGTTGTACCGCATCACAGCCGTGGGTTTTGGTGCAGACCCTGCCGTCTATGTCGTACTACAAACGGTCTTTCGCCCACGAGTGTCGGGCCAGACGTCAACGCCCCAAATCACCATCGAACCCGCACGGCCAGTCAGCCGCCCCAACCACACGGTGACGCAGACCATCCAGACCACGCGCTGGACAACCAGCGGCGATCAGCAGCAGGTTGCCGAAACCCAGACACAAACCCTTAAGCTGGGTCGCCTGAGCTGGCTTGAGTTGATTACAGAAGGCACGCGTTGATGCGTCGTCAAGCCGCGTTCACGCTCGTCGAACTGATGACAGCAATGGCCATTGCTGTTTTGCTAGCCAGCATGGCCGTGCAAACATGGTCAAGCCATCGCGAGCGCGCACAAAGAACCTCAGCGCGCGCAGCATTGATCGCGGCCATGACGGAATTGGAACGTCTGCATGCATACACAGGCAAAAATTCCGCACCCGCCGATCTCTCCGAGCACGCCCCTGGCTACCATCTGCGCGCCAGCCTGTGTGAAGGTCGCACCCCAGCACATTGCATAGAAGTGATTGCGCAACCCTTGGACCCTGCCACCCCCTGCGGTGCACTCATCCTGCGCAGTACCGGCGAGCGGTTTACGCAACTCGGCAATGCACGCCAATCGGCATCACCGGCATGCTGGCCATGAAATCTTTTCGTTCGCACGCTGGATTTACGCTGGTCGAGCTGGTTGTCGTTTTGAGTGCCATATCACTTCTTGCGGTATTCGCCGTGCCCGCCGGACTGAACTGGTGGCAACGCGAAACTGTCGTTGTCCTAGCAGACCGTTTTGCAAGCACCGTTTCGCTGGCGCAGACCCTGTCGCGCAATCAGCGTGTTTGGGTTCATCTTGGCCCGATCAATGCAGCGCAAGGCTGGCCATCGGGATGGGCGTTGTATATGACGTCATCACCGCAAACCCCAGCGACACCGCTTGAACCGGGCGCCGACGATGTGCTGATTCATGTGTCGCCACCCATGGTGCCGGCAGTCGAGTTCACGTTCACGGCGTCGCAACGAGATGTCGACACCCTCTCTTATTCACCTGTGGGATACTCACGACAGCGCAACGGCAGCCAGCTCTACGGCACACTAACCATCCGATCTGGAATGCATGTACGGCTTGTCCGTATCAACGCTGCCGGCCGCGCCCGCATATGCGACCCAGCCCAGGACACTAAAACGTGCAGTACCAGCGCCGCCGCTGAAGACTCCTAACCCACACGCCTCGTTTCTCTGCCCATGTTTTCCGATTTCGACCACGCCATGATGCAGCGCGCCCTGGCGCTGGCCGAGAAGGGGCTCTTCACCACGACACCGAACCCACGCGTAGGCTGCGTGCTCGTGCACGGTGACACTGTCATCGGCGAAGGCTATACGCAGCCCGCCGGCCAGGACCACGCCGAAATCCAAGCCATCAAGGATGCCCAATCGCGCGGTCAGGATGTGCGCGGTGCAACGGCCTATGTGACGCTGGAGCCGTGCAGCCACTTTGGCCGCACGCCTCCCTGCGCAGACCGTCTGGTCGAGGCCGGCATCACCCGCGTGGTGGCGGCCATGGAAGATCCCAACCCCGCCGTTTCCGGACGTGGCCTGCAGAAGCTGCGCGATGCCGGCGTCGACGTGCGCTGCGGCCTGCTGGAGCGCGAGGGGCGCGAACTGAACATCGGTTTTGTTTCGCGCATGACGCGCGGCACCCCGTGGGTGCGCGTGAAGGTGGGCGCGTCGTTGGATGGCCGCACCGCGCTCGACAATGGCATCAGCCAATGGATTACCGAAACCGAAGCGCGTAACGACGGCCATCGCTGGCGCGCGCGCGCCTGCGCCATCCTTACCGGCATCGGCACGGTGCGTGAAGACAACCCGCGCCTGACCGTGCGCGCCGTGACCACGCCACGCCAGCCACGCCGCATATTGGTCGACTCAGCGCTGGATGTACCACTCGACGCGCACATCCTTACCGCCGACGGCCACCACGAGCCGACGCTGATCTTTGCCGCGCAACCGGAAGCCGGCCGCATGCGCGCCCTGGCCGAGCGCGGCGCAGAAGTCGTCCTGCTGCCCAGCGCAACCGGCAAGGTAGACCTGCCCGCCATGCTGCGCGAGCTTGGCCGCCGCGAGATCAACGAACTGCACGTCGAGGCCGGCTTCAAGCTCAACGGCTCCTTGCTGCGCGAAGGGCTGGTCGACGAGATCCTCGTCTATCTGGCGCCCAAGGTGCTCGGCTCGGGCCAGGGCATGTTCAATATGGGGCCGCTGCAGACGCTGGAAGGCGCGGCCGAATTCTTCTTTCACGATATCTCGCGCATCGGGGGCGATCTCCGCATCCTGGCGCGCCGCAACCCGACAGACTGATCACTATGTTTACCGGAATCGTCGCCGCAGTTGGCCGCATTGAAACCGTCACGCCGCTTGGCACCAACGCAGACGCGGGCGTACGCCTGTCCATCAACTCGGGCGGCCTGCCGCTGGCAGACGTCGCGCTGGGCGATTCGATCGCCATCCAGGGTGCATGCATGACAGTCGTGGCCAAAACCGACACGCAGTTCGACGTGGATGTCTCTCGTGAATCGCTATCGAAGACCGTCGGCCTGGAGCACCCGGGCGAAGTGAATCTGGAGAAGGCCCTGCGCCTGGCCGACCATATCGGCGGGCACCTGGTGTCGGGCCACGTCGACGGCCTGGGCACCGTCACGCATTTCGCGCCTGTGAACGAATCGCATGAGTTGCGCGTGCGCGCCGCGCCGGCGTTGGGCAAGTATCTGGCGTACAAGGGCTCGGTGGTGGTCAACGGCGTGTCGCTCACGGTCAACAGCGTGCGCGACGATGCCGACGGCTGCGAATTCTCGATCAACCTGATCCCGCACACCCTGGCCGTGACCACGCTCAAGCACTTGAAGGCCGGCAGCCAGGTCAACCTGGAAATCGACCTGATCGCCCGCTATGTCGAGCGCATGCTGAGCCACACCACACTCGCCCAGCCCGCCACTGTTTGAGCCCCGAGGGCCGAGGATCGGCCTCGGCCACCTTGGCGTACAATAGCGGGCTTCTCATTTACGCAGTCGCAGGGTCACCAAACGGGGGTGACCGGCGGCGCGCTCCCCCTGCTACGCCATGTCGATCGCCACAGTCGAAGAAATCATTGCCGAAATCCGCGCCGGCCGGATGGTCATTCTGGTCGACGAAGAAGACCGTGAGAACGAAGGCGACCTGATTCTGGCGGCCGATTACGTCACACCGGAAGCCATCAACTTCATGGTCACGCACGCGCGCGGCCTGGTGTGCCTGACGCTGACCGAAGAACACTGCGACCAACTCGACCTGCCGATGATGGCGAGCCGCAACGGCACGCAATTCGGCACCAACTTCACCGTCTCTATTGAGGCGGCCGAAGGGGTGACCACCGGCATTTCCGCTGCAGACCGCGCACGCACCATCCAGGTGGCTGCAGCCAAGAACGCCAAGCCGGCAGATCTGGTGAATCCGGGCCATATCTTCCCGCTGCGCGCCCGCAAGGGTGGCGTGCTGATGCGCGCCGGCCATACCGAAGCCGGTTGCGACCTGACCGCGATGGCCGGCCTGACACCGGCTGGTGTGATCTGCGAGATTCTGAACGACGACGGCACCATGGCGCGCCTGCCGGATCTGGTGGAGTTCGCCAAGAAGCACGGCCTGAAGATCGGCACAATTGCCGACCTGATCCAATACCGCAGCCGCACCGAAAGCATTGTCGAGCGCGTGGGTGAACGTGCCATGGAAACCCAGTTCGGCACCTTCCGCGCCGTGGCATTCCGCGACCGCGCCGCCGGCCATGCCCATCTGGCGCTGGTCAAGGGCGAACCGACGCCGGGCACCGAGACGCTGGTGCGCGTGCACGAACCGCTGTCGGTGCTGGACCTGCTCGAATGCCAGCGCACCACGCACTCGTGGAGTGTGCCGGCCGCCCTGCGTGCCGTGCAGGCCGCTCCGACCGGTGTTGTGGTGCTACTTAATTGCGGCGATTCGCCGGACCGCCTGTTCACCCAGTTCACCGCACTGGACACCCCGCATGAACGCCCGCGCACCAAACCCGATCCGCGCATCTACGGTATTGGCGCGCAGATCCTCAAGGATGTGGGTGTCGGCAAAATGCGTGTGCTGGCTTCGCCACTCAAGCTGCCAAGCATGACCGGCTACGATCTGGAGGTCACGGCTTACCAGTCGATGGCCGAGTCGGCCGAAACCCTGCCGGACACGGCGACGGCAGCCACACACTGATGCTCTTCTGCGGCAGCTCCGGCTGCCGCGCTGGTTTTCTCCTTTTCGCTTTCTTCTCGATTTCTGACGTTGCCTGACTGGCAACCCCAACCGGAACACATCATGGAACACGGCTTCTACCCGACCAATCTCGACGGCGAAGGTCTGCGCATCGGCATCGTTCAGGCACGCTTCAACGAACCCGTGTGTGAAGCGCTGCGCGAAGCCTGCGTCGCTGAACTCGAACAGCTCGGCGTGGCCGGCGAAGACGTGCTGCTGGTCACCGTGCCGGGCGCACTGGAAGCCCCGCTGGCACTGCAGAAGATGGCCGAATCGGGCCAGTTCGACGCGCTGATCGCGCTGGGCGCCGTGATCCGCGGCGAGACGTACCACTTCGAACTGGTGTCCAACGAATCCGCCGCCGGCATCACGCGCGTCGGCCTGGACTTCAACATCGCCATCGCCAACGGCATCCTGACCACCGACACCGACGCACAAGCCCACGCCCGCACCCGTGAAAAGGGCCGCGACTGCGCCCGTGCCGCCGTTGAAATGGCGAATCTGACCAGCGACCTCGACGGCCTGCAGGATCACGGCCAAGACGACGAAAACGAATAAATGCGCGAATCAGCGCGGCTATTCACGCAAAGGCTTTTCCCATGACGCAAGACAATTCCCAGGCCAAGACCAAGGCCCCCGCCAAGAGCGCGCGCCGCCGTGCGCGCGAACTGGCGCTGCAGGGCCTGTACCAATGGCTGCTCAATCGCAACGACCCAGGTGTGGTTGAAGCGCACCTGCAAGACGCGCAAGGCTTCAACAAGGCCGACCGCGCGCACTTTGACGCCCTGCTGCATGGCGCGATTCGTGAAGAAACCACGCTGACGGAAAGCTTCACGCCGTTCCTCGACCGCCCGGTTGCCGAGCTGTCGCCGGTTGAGCGCGCGGCCCTGCTGGTCGGCGCGTACGAGCTCGTGCACTGCGTCGACATTCCGTACAAGGTCGTGATCAACGAGGCTGTGGAACTGACCAAGACCTTTGGCGGCGTGGAAGGCTACAAGTACGTCAACGGCGTGCTGGACAAGCTGGCTGCCCAGGTCCGTGCCGTTGAGGTTGCCGCCCGCCGGTAAATCCGGCGTTTGCTGTTCGCTATCCCCCTTTAGTTTCGCCCCGAGATGGACGCCCACCGCCTGCAGACAGCCGCCCGGCTGGCCAATATCCGCGCCTTTCACGTGATGGAGCTGGCCAAGCAGGCTCGCGAACTGGAACTGGCGGGGCGCAGCATCATCCACATGGGCATTGGCGAGCCGGATTTCACCGCCGCCGAACCCGTCGTGCAGGCCGCAGCCGATGCCATGCGGCGCGGTGTGACGCAATACACCGGCGCACTTGGCATCCGCCCGCTACGCGAAGCCATCGCCCGCTACTACCAAACCACCTACGGCCTCGACATCGCGCCCGAGCGCATCATCGTGACGGCCGGCGCGTCGGCAGCGCTGCTGCTGGCGTGCGCGGTGCTGGTGGAAATTGGCGGCGAGGTGCTGATGCCCGACCCGAGCTACCCGTGCAACCGGCATTTTGTCGCCGCCTTCGATGGCGTAGCGAAGCTGATTCCGTCTGGGCCGGAACAGCGCTTCCAGTTGACCACCGAGCAAGTCGAAGCCAATTGGGGCGCACGCACACAGGGGGTGCTGCTGGCCTCCCCTTCCAACCCGACCGGCACGTCGATCCTGCCGGACGAGTTACAGCGCATCGTGCAGGTGGTGCGTGCACGCGGCGGGTTCTCGATCGTCGATGAAATCTACCAGGGCCTGTCGTATGACCAGGCACCGGTCTCTGCGCTGTCATTCGGCGACGATGTCGTCACGATCAATAGCTTTTCGAAGTATTTCAACATGACTGGCTGGCGACTCGGCTGGCTGGTGGCACCCACCGAGCTGGTGCCCGAGTTCGAGAAGGTCGCGCAGAACCTGTTCATCTGTGCGTCGGCCGTGGCACAGCACGCGGCGCTGGCGTGCTTTGAACCTGAAGCGCTGGCGATCTACGACAGCCGCAAAGCCGAGTTCCGCCGTCGTCGCGATTTCATCGTGCCGGCGCTCGAGTCGCTGGGTTTCAAGGTGCCAGTCAAGCCGGACGGCGCGTTCTATGTCTACGCCGACTGCCGCGGCGTGAACCATCCGCACGCAGCAGATGCGGATGCCCTCACACAATCGATGCTGCAAGACGCAGGCGTCGTACTCGTACCGGGGCTGGACTTCGGACCGTACACGGCGCACCACTACATCCGCCTGTCCTACGCCACGGCGATGGATCATCTTGAAGAAGCTGTCGCCCGACTTGGCAAGCTATTCGGGCGCTGAGCTAGCGGCTTCGCGTCACCCAAACGAAAAGGCCGCCCCGAAGGACGGCCTTTTTTTTTGCCCTCTATATATAGAGGGCGGAGCGTCTGCCAATCAGGCTTGGCCCTGCAACTTGTTGTCCAAGCGTGCCTCTTCCTGCTGACCGGTGACCTGTTGCTTGTCGGCCGGCTTTGCAGCCTGCGTCTTCGCATCGGCCTGGGCCACAGGCGTGGCTGCCGCGACCGGCTTGGTCGACTCGCGTTCGGACGCCATCGTCACCGGCGACTTATGGCCGGTCGCCACCATGCGCAGGCGCGAACGTTCAGCCAGCACCTTGCTACCGTAGCCACCGTCGCCTTGCGTTACGGCGCCAACGTACAGCTTCAGGCCGCCTTCGATCGAACCGCCGCGGGCGATGCAATCCTTCAGCACCAGTGCACCGACCTTGATGTTGGCGTACGGGTTAAGCGCGGCATTCACACCGCCCATCACCTCATATTTATCCTGGTGGACTTTGGTCATCACCTGCATCAGGCCCTGCGCACCCATGCCGCTTTCGGCAAACGGGTTGAAGCTGGACTCGATAGCCATCACACCCAGAATCAGCAGTGGGTCGATACCGACTTCCTTACCGGTCTGGTAGGCCGCCTTCACCAGCTGACCGGTGGCGGTGGCCGCCACGCGGTACTTGCGGGCGATGTACTCGGCCACGGCAGCCTGCTCGCGGGGCGTACCGGCGGTCGCCGACTCACGCGCGTCGCGGACGACCTGCGTGTTCGGAATCTGCGCAGCCAGCTCGGCCACGGAAGGTACCTTGGACAGCGAATCCCAGCCCGCAGCCGCTACCGTACCGCCCGCTTGGGCAGCCGTAGCAGGTGCGACAGCCTGGGCAGCGCCCATGCCAGCCGACGGTGCGGCCGGTGCAAAGGCGACCGGCTCTACGCCAGCGGGCGACGTCGCCGAAACCACGTTGGCGTCCGCGCCCGGCGTGAAATGCAGCACGCGTTGAGCGACCATGGCACGCCACTCGCCGTTGAGCGAGAGCGCGACCGCGGCCACCACCGCCAGCACGCCGATGCTGTTCAGCACGACATGCCCGCTGCGGAACACCAGCAGGACGCCAGGATGCAAGGCATTGCGGGACGCGGCAGCGCCCCCTGCGTTCAATTCCATGCGCAGCTTACGAGGCAGCGCAATTTGACCAGCACGCGCGAGGCGGCGGCCGACCGGGGTGACGAGCCGGCGTTGCAGCGCCGAACCGAGCCCGGAAGAATGAAGGGTTTTCCAACCGTTCATACTTACCTCCGTCCGCTGCGCTGATTCGGTAGACGCCTTTCTTTTGCATGGCGCCGTGCGTTTCGAATCGCAACGGTTTTTAGTAAGGATGCCGCGCTGTTGCAGTCAGCCGGCATCTGTTGGGGGCACTCCCCGTGTGCCCAGACAAAAGCGGGGCGTGTCCTTGGGGAGGTCACGTCCCGCAGCGATGCTGAAGTGCTCTGGTGTCGCCCCTCAGACGAATGAGAGCAGGGCGAAGGCAATAGCCGAAAACATGTTGCGATGCAACAATTACCAGATCGGATTGGATTGTAGGAAGCGCGTTATGCCAAGTCAATCATAAAGAATATGTTTTTCATATCTGAAAGTTATGATGAAGCCCGCGTTGTTGGGACTAGCTGACCTGCGGTTCGTTCTGTCATCAGGGTGCCGCGAAGTTTTGGCCGTACAATCGCGGCCACCCCGCCTACACCAAAAAAATCGCGCCCATCTGGTCATTTGACGGTTCCGGGATGTGCGCGACAGGTTTCTTACCCTTACCTTTGGTTACAAAAATCCATGCAATACAGGGACTTACGTGACTTCCTCGCCCAACTGGAGCGCGCCGGTGAGCTGCGCCGGGTGCGCCAACCGGTCTCGCCGCGGCTGGAAATGACCGAAGTCTGCGACCGCCTGCTGCGTGCTGAAGGGCCAGCGGTTGTGTTCGAACAGCCCGTGGACGGTGCGCATAAGTACGACATGCCGGTACTCGCCAACCTGTTTGGCACCACGCGCCGCGTGGCGCTGGGCATGGGTGCCGAGTCGCTCGACGAGCTGCGCGATGTGGGCCGCCTGCTCTCTGCATTGAAGGAGCCCGAGCCGCCGCGCGGCCTGCGCGAGGCCGGCAAGCTGTGGACGATGGCCAAGGCCGTGTGGGACATGGCGCCGCGCAAGGTATCTTCACCGGCGTGTCAGGAGATCGTATGGGAGGCCGATGACGTGGACCTGTCGCGCATTCCCGTGCAGACGTGCTGGCCGGGCGATGCAGCACCGCTCGTCACATGGGGGCTGGTCATCACGCGCGGGCCGCACAAGAAGCGGCAGAACCTGGGCATCTACCGCCAGCAGGTGATCAGCCGCAACCAGGTCATCATGCGCTGGCTGGCGCACCGGGGCGGCGCGCTGGATTTTCGCGAGCACGCCATCGCCAATCCAGGCCAGCCTTTCCCGATTGCCGTGGCGCTGGGCGCAGACCCGGCCACCATCCTTGGCGCGGTTACGCCGGTGCCGGATACGCTGTCCGAATACCAGTTCGCCGGCTTGCTGCGCGGCAGCAGGACCGAGCTGGCGACCTGCCTCACCCCCTCGCTCGCGCAGGCACAACTACAGGTGCCGGCCGGCGCCGAGATCGTGCTCGAGGGCCATATCAACCCGGACCCGACGCACCCAAGCGGTTACCAGCATGCGCTTGAAGGCCCGTTCGGCGATCACACCGGCTATTACAACGAGCAGGACTGGTTCCCCGTGTTCACGGTCGAACGCATCACCATGCGACGCGACCCGATCTATCACTCTACGTATACGGGCAAGCCGCCCGATGAGCCGGCCGTGCTGGGCGTAGCGCTCAATGAAGTGTTCGTGCCGCTGCTGCAGAAGCAGTTTCCGGAGATTGCTGATTTCTATCTGCCGCCCGAGGGCTGCAGCTATCGCATGGCGCTGGTCAGCATGAAGAAGCAATACGCCGGCCACGCCAAGCGCGTGATGTTTGGCGTGTGGAGCTTCCTGCGGCAGTTCATGTATACGAAGTTCATCGTGGTGGTGGACGACGACGTGAACCTGCGCGACTGGAAGGAAGTGATCTGGGCGATCACCACCCGCGTCGACCCGGCGCGCGATACGGTGATGGTCGAGAACACCCCCATCGACTACCTCGATTTCGCCTCGCCCATTTCGGGTCTGGGCTCCAAAATGGGGATCGACGCCACCAACAAGTGGCCCGGTGAGACCACCCGCGAATGGGGCCAGCCCATCGTCATGGATGCCGCAGTCAAAGCCAAGGTCGACACCATGTGGGAGTCGCTCTTCCAGTAACCACAAGGGCGGGCAGCCCGGTCAGCAAGCGAACGGTCGTTCGGTTATTCTTACCAAGTTAAGCGACTGCTGCATCTAAAAGGCGGGCCCTTTTTCTACTGGGTCCGCCTTCCTTATGGAGAACGCCATGGCCGAAGCACTCGACCCCCGCACCACCAACGCGCTGGAACGCATCAAAGACCACACGCTCATCAAAACGCAGTCCTACGTGGACGGTACCTGGGTGGGCGCAGCGGACGGCGCGACCTTCGCTGTCCACGACCCCGCCACCAACGCGCACCTGGCCGACGTTGCCAACCTCGGTCACGCCGAAACACTGCGCGCCATCGATGCCGCCAACGCGGCATGGCCGGCTTGGCGCGAGTTGACCGGCAAGGAGCGCGCCGGCCTGATGCGCCGCTGGTTCGACCTCCTCATCGCCAACGCTGATGACCTTGCCGCGCTGATGACCGCCGAGCAAGGCAAGCCGCTGGCCGAGGCCAAGGGCGAAATCATCTACGGCGCCTCGTTCATCGAATGGTTTGCCGAAGAGGCCAAGCGCGTCTCGGGCGACGTGATGGCGAGCACCTGGCGTGACAAGCGCATGGTCGTGCTCAAGCAGCCGGTGGGCGTGTGTGCGTCCATCACGCCGTGGAACTTCCCGCTCGCGATGATCACGCGCAAAGTCGCGCCAGCCATGGCTGCAGGCTGCACGATCGTCATCAAGCCGGCCGAGCAGACGCCGCTTTCCGCACTGGCGATGGCCGAACTGGCGCACCGCGCGGGCATTCCCAAGGGCGTGGTCAACGTGGTGACGGGCGACGCCGATCGCTCAATCGCCATTGGCCGCGCCCTGTGCGAATCACCGATCGTGCGGCACCTGTCGTTCACGGGGTCGACCCCGGTAGGCCGCATCCTGATGGAGCAGTGCTCGCCGACGGTGAAGAAGGTGGCGCTGGAGCTGGGCGGCCATGCGCCGTTCATCGTGTTTGACGACGCCGACATCGATGCCGCTGTGGAGGGCGCGGTGCAGTCGAAATACCGCAACGCAGGCCAGACCTGCGTGTGTACGAACCGCTTCTACGTGCACGCCTCGGTGTACGACACGTTTGTCGAGAAGCTCTCGGCCAAGGTGCGCGGCATCAAGGTCGGCAATGGCTTTGATGCGGGCGTGGTGCAAGGTCCGCTGATCGACGACCAGGCCGTGGAAAAGGTGCAGCGTCATATCAACGATGCCACGCAAAAAGGCGCGCGCCTGACCGCCGGCGGCAAGCTGATGCAGGGCTACGGCTCGCAGCGCTTTGTCGAGCCCACCGTGCTGGCCGACGCCACGCCAGAGATGCTGATCGCGCACGAAGAAACCTTTGGCCCCGTCTCCGCCATCTTCAAGTTCCAGGACGAAGCGGAAGTCGTGCGCCTGGCCAACGACACCGAGTTTGGCCTCGCCTCGTACTTCTTCAGCCGCGACATCGGCCGCATCTGGCGCGTGGCCGAGCAGCTTGAATACGGCATGGTCGGCATCAACACGGGGTTGATCTCGAATGAGGTGGCGCCGTTTGGCGGCATCAAGCAATCGGGCCTGGGCCGCGAAGGCTCCGTCTACGGTATCGACGAGTATCTCGAACTCAAGTATCTGTGCATGGGCGGTATCTAAGCCGCAACCCCACCCCATCGGCCGACCTGCCACATCGATAGAGCAGGCGGCCTTCCCCCTTGCCTAGCGGCGGAGGAGACACATGAGCACCATCCAGGAAGGCGCCCTGTTGTGGACGCCATCGGCTGACTTCATCGCGCGTTCGCGCCTGACCCACTACCTCGACTGGCTCGCACGCGAGCGCGGCCTGCGCTTCTCGGCTACCACGCCCGAGGGCTATGCCCAACTTTGGGACTGGTCCACCACCGAACTCGAAGCGTTCTGGACCTCGGTCTGGGACTACCTCGACCTGCGCGCCTCCACGTCCTTCACGCAGATGCTGGGCGAGCGCACCATGCCCGGTGCGCAATGGCTGGTGGGGGCCAAACTGAACTACGTCGACCAGGTCATGCGCCACGTGGAAGAAGGCGGCAGCCCCGACCGCCCTGCCATCCGCTACGCCAGCGAAACCAAGCCACTGGCGGACCTGTCATGGCGCGAACTGCGCCAACGCGTCGCCTCGCTGGCCGATGCGCTGCGCAAGATGGGCGTGGTGCCGGGCGACCGCGTGGCCGCGTATCTATCGAACACGCCGGACGCCATCATCGCATTCCTCGCCACAGCAAGCGTCGGGGCAATCTGGTCGGTCTGCGCGCCCGACATGGGCCAGGTGGCCGTGACCGATCGCTTCCGGCAGATCGAACCCAAGGTGCTGATTGCCGTGGATGGCTACCACTATGGCGGCCGGTCGTTCGACCGCACCGACGTGGTCGCAGAGATGGTTGCTGCGCTGCCGACGGTCGAACACCTCGTGCTCGTGCCGCAGTTGCTCGGCGACATCAACCGCGCGCGCTTCCCGCAAGCCAAGGACTGGCGCGACCTCACCGCCAACGATGTGCCACTCGTCGTCACACCGGTAGCGGCGGATCACCCGCTGTGGATTCTGTATTCGTCCGGCACCACTGGCATGCCCAAGCCCATCGTGCACGGCCACGGCGGCCTGCTGCTGGTGCAGACGATGATGGGCGCGCTGCATCTGGACCTCGGCCCCAGCGACGTCTACCACTGGTACAGCAGCACCGGCTGGGTCATGTGGAACTCGCAGGCGAGTGGCCTGCTGGGCGGCGTCACGCTCGCGATCTACGACGGCAACCCAGGCACGCCCGATCTCAACACGCTGTGGCGCTTTGCGCAGGATGCAGGCGTGACGTTCTTTGGCGCCGGGGCGGCGTTCTTCGCCAACTGCTTGAAGGCGGGCATCGAGCCTGGGCGGGATTTCGATCTGTCGAAGCTGCGCGCGGTGGGCTCGACGGGCTCACCGCTGTCGGCCGAGGCCTACGACTGGATCTACCGCCACGTCAAAGCCGATGTCTGGCTCAACCCGATTTCTGGCGGCACCGACTTCGCCGGCTGCTTCGTCGGTGGCGTGGCCACCCTGCCTGTCTACGCGGGCGAGATGCAATGCCGCAACCTCGGCTCCCGCGTAGAAGCGCTGGACGAGGCCGGCAAGCCCCTCATCGACGCCGTGGGCGAGTTGGTCTGCACCGCGCCCATCCCATCGATGCCGCTGTTCTTCTGGGGCGATACCGACGGCAGCCGCTACCGCGACAGCTACTTCGACATGTACCCCGGCCAGTGGCGCCATGGCGACTGGATCAAGATCACGCCGCGAGGCGGCGCCATCATCTACGGCCGGTCTGACGCCACCATCAACCGCCACGGCATCCGCATGGGCACAGCCGAGCTATATCGCGTGGTAGAGGATCTGCCGGAAGTGCTCGACAGCCTGGTCGTCGATCTGGAATTCCTCGGGCGCGAGTCGTTCATGCCGCTGTTCGTCGTTCTGCGCGAGGGTGCCGTGCTGGACGACACGCTGCGCACGACGATCAACGCCCGCATTCGGGCCGGGTTGTCGGCGCGGCATGTGCCCAACGTCATCGTGCAGGCGCCGGGCGTGCCGCGCACCCTGTCGGGCAAGAAGATGGAGGTGCCGATCAAGAAGCTGCTGCTGGGCGCCCCGCCCGAGCGCATCGCCAACCCCGACGCCATGGCCAATCCAGACGTGCTGGCGTGGTATGTGAGCTACGCCCGCGCGCTGGCCGGACAAAACAGCACCCCAGGAGAAGCCGCACCAGCGCTGGAATCCTGGCGGAGCTAGACCAATCGTTCGCCTCGGGTTTAACAATCTCCGCCAATCGTACGATGGCATCGCTCGAAAGTGCTGACTAACGTACAGCTTGCACCGGCACACAAGAGGCCGGGCTTGCTGCTTAACGGGGAGTCATCATGCTTGCTACGACGAGCGTCCTGATCAAGACGGAGGATGGGCGCGAGGCCCTGGCCGCGCACCGCCACGATATGCAGATGCGCCAGCGCCATCTGCTCATCCTCATCGACGGCGCCCGCACGGTCGGGCAACTGCACCAGTTGCTGGGCGACTGGTCCGATCTGGACGACTTGCTTGCGGGGCTGCAACGGGCCGGAATGGTCGATGTGTTGCCTGGGATCACGCACGAGGACATGCCGGCTCCCGCGGTACCCGTCGACGCATTCGACCCCATCGCCTACTTCAACCGCCCGCTGCTGGACGATGACGCCGAACACGGGCACGGTGCCCTATCGTCCATATCGCCCATCTACGACGAACTACCGCCGCTGACCGGCATGACACTCGGCCTGCAAGCAGTGGCTGCACCGGTTGACGTGCCAGCAGCCAACGAGCCGCGCCTCACGCCCGTCGAGCCCCCCAAAGCACCGCCCTCGCCCACCCTCACGGTTCAGACACCCATCTCGCCCGAGTTGGCCGATGTGCTGCCCAACGTGGTCAAAGTGGAGCTGATGCGACTGGCCGTCATCCATTTCGGCTCGGCCGCCGGGGCTGCCATGCCACTGCTGCGCGCCTGCCGGGAAGACACGGCATCGCTGTGCCACGTGATTGCCAACTGCGCCAAGGCCGCCGCACCCATAGCCGGCGAACTTGCCGCGGCAAGATTCGTCGATGCGGCCATGCAGGCGATGGCACGACGGCGATAGGCTCGTGCGAGGTTTGTTCGATGAGGTGCCTTGCTATGCTGCTAGAGACCAGCATCGTTCGTCGGCAACCCAAGCAGAGGAAACACCATGCCCAAGATCCACGAATCGCCCGTCCACGACCTGCGCCCCACGCAGCTCACCGTGGGCATGATCGAAGTCCAGGACAAGAAGAAGCATCTCCAGTCGCTTGCGCCCAAAGACCAGCAGGCCTTCATGCAGGCGCATCCGATTCCTGCTGTGCTCGGGCCGGGCAACAAGCTATACATCACGGATCACCACCACCTCGGGCGCGCTGCGCTGGAGGCTGGCGTCAGCCTCGGCTACTTCGAGGTCGAAGCGGATCTGTCCGATCACGCCATCGAGGATTTCTGGAAAGCGATGGACAAAAGCTGCTGGGTCCATCCCCTCGATGAGCATGGCGTGCGGCACTACTACGCGTCCGTTCCTGACAGCCTGGAGAAGCTGATCGACGATCCTTATCGGTCGCTCGCCGGATACGTGCGCAATGCGGGCGGCTATGACAAGACGCCCACCGCGTTCGCAGAATTCGTGTGGGCCGACTTCTTCCGCCGCAGCATTCCGGTTGAAGATCTGCTGGGCGATTTCCTGACCGCCGTACAGAGCGCGGTCGTGCTGGCGCATAGCAAGCAGGCGAGCGGATTGCCGGGGTTCAAGGCGAAGTAAAGGCGACTGCGCAATACAACAGGGGCCGCATCGATAGCTGCCCCTGCCTTGGGTACCGGTTAGGCCGGTGTGCCGATCGTTTCCGAGGCCACGGCCACCAACGCACCAGCCACCCGGTCGATCTGATCCGGCGCCAGCCCCGCGATATTGATACGGCCGCCCTGGGTGCCATAGATCGCGTGATCCACGCGCAAGCGCTCCATGGCGTCGACATCCAGCGGCAGCATGGAGAACATGCCCTTGTGCCGCGACAGGTTCTGCAGCGCGGCGGGTGCTCCCAGGCCAGCCAGGGCGTCGTCAAGCCGGCGCCGGTTGCCGACAATGCGCTGACGCATGTGCTCCAGCTCGTCGCGCCAGCACGCCGTCAGCGCTGCGTCGGCAAGGATGGCGGCGACGATGGCAGCACCGTGGTCCGGCGGCATCGAATAGTTGCTGCGCGTGATGCGCTCCAGCACACCGCCCACCGGTTGCAGCGAGGCCATGTTCTTGCCGATCACCATCGCGGCACCGGTGCGCTCGCAGTACAACCCCATGCTCTTCGAGCAACTCGCTGCCACCAGCACCGTGTCCAGCGCGTCGACGAGTTGCCGCAAGCCCTCGGTGTCCGGCTCCAGACCTTCAGCGAGCCCGAGATAGGCCATGTCGACCAGTGGCACCAGGCCCTGCTTCGCGCAGCGTTCCGCCACGGCCTGCCAGACCCCGATCTCCATATCGATGCCGGTCGGGTTGTGACAGCAGCCATGCAGCAGCACGATATCGCCGGCACGCGCGGCGGCAAGATCCGCGAGAACGGCATCTGCGTCGAGCGCACCGCCGTCGGCCTGCCAGCGGTAGCGTTCGACCGTCAGCCCCGCCGCCCGCATGATGGGCACGTGGTTGACGTAGCCGGGGTCGGACACCCAGACGCGGGCACCAGGCGACGCCACGGCGATGAAGTCGGCCAGCAGTCGCAGTGCGCCGGTCCCGCCCACGGTCTGCATCGTGTACTGGCGCGCCAGGCGCCCCGTGTCGCGCCCGAGCAGCAGGGCCGCCAGACCGGCGTTGAACTCGGTGTTGCCCGCCAACCCGCGATAAGCCTTGGAGACCCCGGCAGCAGCCAAGCGCGCCTCTGCCATCTTCACGGCAGCCATGACCGGCGTCCGCCCGGTTTCGTCACGGTAGACGCCCACCACGAGATCGACCTTATTGGGCCGTGGGTCGGCACGGAAAGCGGCGGTCAGCCCCCACAGCGGGTCCGGGGTAACGGTTGCAAGCGTCGTGAGCATGGGTGCGGTCTCCAGAAGAACGATGCGATGCGCTTAAGCGCGGTTTGCGAGGATCACGCCAGCGGTAATCGCAGCAATGCCGCACACAACGGTCAGCGTCAGCGATTCGCCGAGCAGGGGCACGGCGCCAAGGCATGCCAGCGCAGGTGCCAGCGAGCCAATCGCAGAACAGCGCGGCGTATCCAGATGGCGAATCGCCAGCGCATAGGACACGCTGGAAATCACGCCAACCCCCAGGCCCTGGGCGAGCAGGAACGGCATCGCGCTGGTCATGGAGAAATGTCCGATGTGGCTGTCGACCACGCCCAAGGCCACCAGCAGTACGAGCAGCAAGAACGACGGCACGCTCAGCAGCAGCGCACAGCCGATGGCGTCGAGCCCAGCACGACGCAGCCCCAGCGTGTAGCTGCCCCAGAGCAGGCTGGCCAGCAACAGCAGCGCGGCTCCGCCAACGAACGCGCCATGCGAAGCGTGCGCTTGGGACACCAGCAACAGCACCACGCCCGCAAGGATGATCGCGATAGCCCTCCCGCGCGCCGCACCGATGCGCTGACCATCCAGCGCGTAGGCGATCAGCGCCACCGACAACGGCGTGGTGCCCGCAATCAGCGCAGCCACATGAGCGGCGGATGTCACCTTGCCACCGGCAGAAGCCATGAAGAAGAACGGCAGGCCGCCACCTGCCAGGACCATCAGCGCACTGAGCGGCTTCACACGCCGCAGCATCGACCAGCGTGACGGCAGAAACGGCAGCAGCAACAAGGTCGGCAGACCGAAACGGATGAGCGCCACATCGGCCGGTGCCAGCGGTGACGCACCAATGGCGCGAATCGACAGCGCAAACCCGGCCCAGATCAGCACCGTCAGCACCATCGCCGCATACCCGATCAGCGGACTGGTTTGGGTGGCGCCCCGTCCAGCCAGACCACCCGTTCCCGCCGTCAATGTTGAACCGCGCATTCCGTCATCCTCGATTTCTGAATGACGACAGAATGCCCCAGCGCAAAAAGTAGTATCTTGTTATTTCCGCCAATGCAGCGGATCAAATTGGCAGAGTCTGCCACTCCAGGAGAATCGCGTGGACAAGAAGGACAGGCAAATCATCGCCGCCCTCCAGAAGGAAGGCCGTTTGACCAATCAGGAGTTGTCGGAGCGGGTCAACCTGTCGCCCTCTCCCTGCCTGCGCCGGCTTCGGCTGCTGGAAGAGGCGGGCGTGATCCGCGGCTACACAGCCATCATCGATGAAGAGGCATACGGCCTGCCGGTCACGGCATTCGTCCATATTCGCCTGCAGCAGCACACGCGGGAGGTGGTCGCGACATTCGAGAACCGGGTCCGCGCCATCGACGCAATCCTCGACTGCTACGTGCTGACCGGCGAAGCGGACTACCTGCTGCGCGTGCTGGTGGAAAGCCTGCAGGACTACGAGCAATTCGTGCGCAGCCAGCTGCACGCCATTCCGGGCATCGCCGCCATCGACACGAGCTTTGCCTATGGCGTGGTCAAGCGCTCGACCGTGTTCCCGGCTTGGGATGAAAACCGCAGGAGCATGGGACGCAGCCGCGGAACACCGCGGGGTCGATAGTCTAGGGGCGCCTAGCGGCAAATCGCCTCTCCTACCGCATTGCCGATGCTACGATCCAAAGTTAATCGGTTGGCAGCTCAATAAACGATTTCCCTCTCGAAAGAGCGAAACGATGAAAACGGCTTTGAAACTTGGGGCATTGGTTGCTGTGATGGCATGTAGCGCTGCTGCACAGGCAGAGGCTGGGAAGATCAAGCTATGCAGAATTCCAACCATTTCCTCGTTGTCTGACGGCAAAGTCGTTACTTTTCCGCCGCTCAACTACGTTGGCGATTGCGACAAAAATGGCGATAACTGCCGCACCATCACCGTTAGCGCTGAAGGTGGCACGGTTGGCAAAGAGAAAAAGGCATGCGCCGTACTGAACGCCACCGTCACCAAGTCGGATGGCCAGCCCATCAAGGCAGGCACGCTGCTGCGCCCATCCTTCTCGTCTGATGAGTTCCAAGGCTACGACAGCCTTGCTAGCGTCTTCATCACCTCGTCGAAGGTCATTGTGTCCTCGGTTTTCAAATAGCCTTGACGGGCCTTGCGCTCTCTCGACCCGCACTTGAGCAACACGAAGACCATGTGACAGAGGTGCCTCTTTCTATGACTTCCGCGCAAGTCATGGCTTGCCCAAGGGTAGGAACCCCGCATAGAATGTGGGGCTACGCGGGCGTCGTATAATGGTAATACCCTAGCTTCCCAAGCTAGAGCCGTGGGTTCGATTCCCATCGCCCGCTCCAGATACCGCATCATCGCGCTGCTTTTCACCGCGATGCCTCTTCTAGGAAACCGGACACCGCTCCGGTTTTTTTGTACCTTCCCCCCCTCCCACGTTCGCCTTGACACCAGATGCATCGTCGACAAACAATAAATTAACAAATTTGCTAATCCTTGAATCATGACCAGCATCGACAAGATCTTTGAAGCGCTGGCGTCCACGCCGCGCCGGCAGATCCTGGCCTATCTGTCAGAAGCCGAACTCACCACGTCTGAACTGGCCGAGCGCTTTGCCATGAGCGCGCCGGCGGTCTCGCGCCATCTGTCGGTCCTGGAGAACGCTGGGTTGGTCGTCAGCGAGCGGCGCGGCCAGTTTGTTCTGTACAAGCTCAATGGCGACAGCCTCGTCAACAGCCTGACCAGCTATGCCTTCGAGCTATGTCCGGTTGCTCGCCCGCTCAAGGCGGAGTCGCGCAAGAAGGCCTCGGAAAAACCCGGCTGACATCTCGCACAGCCACGCTCATACCACCCTAGCAACCACCGCAGTCATGCATTCCCACCATCGGGAAGGGAGACCTGTTGTGCAAAATTTTGCCGAGAGTCTGAAAACACACCGTGTGCAAGCCGCCGATGTGCAAAGCGTGGTCCGTGGTGAAGTCCGCTATGCACCGGTCAAATCGCTTTGGTTGACCGGCATGGCAGTGGCGGGGGTGGTTGGCGGCATATGGACGTTCAGTTGGGCTGCCTTCGCCGTCTTTATCCTGACAACCGGCAGCGTCTTGCTGCTGGGGCATTCGCTCGGCAGCCACCGCAAGCTCATCCACGACAGCTATCAGTGCCCCAAATGGCTGGAGTACACGCTCGTGTACTTCGGTGTGCAAGTCGGCTTGGCCGGCCCTGTCGGCCTGTTGCGTCAGCATGATCTGCGTGACTATGCGCAGCGCCTGCCTGACTGCCACGATTACCTGCGCCACGGCCGCTCGTTCTGGCAGGATGCCTGGTGGCAACTGCACTGTGAATTGCAGCTGACCCATCCGCCCCGGATTGAGTTGGAACCACGGATCGCCAACGACCGCGTCTACCGGTTTCTCGAGCGGACGTGGATGCTGCAGCAATTGCCGGTCGCGTTGGTGTTGCACGGGCTGGGCGGGTGGAGTTTCGTGTTCTGGGGGACCTGCGCGCGCGTGACGGCCGGCGTGTTCGGTCACTGGTTGATTGGCTACTTCGCGCACAACCACGGCGGCATGCACTACGAGGTACGAGGCGCCGCCGTGCAGGGCCGCAACATCCGCTTTGCATCTCTGCTGACCATGGGTGAGTGCTGGCATAACAACCATCACGCCTATCCGGGCTCGGCACGTCTGGGCCTGTTTGCCGGCGAATGGGACCCGGGCTGGTGGATGCTGATCGCCTTGCGCAGGGTCGGCCTGGTCTGGAACCTCCGTCTGCCATCGGACCTGCCGACCCGCCCGGAACTGGTTCGCCTGCCAGACGAGCCCGCGCCCCCGGCCAAACGACCCGCTTGCCGCTGGCACCTGATGTGTCCGTGCCGACGCCTTCGGGCCCGCAAGGCTGCGCTGCTATAATCCGCGCATCTCCCAAGCCGCCCTCGGCGGCTTTTTTATTGCCGCCACGTCCGTGGTGAATCCGCCATGCAGTCCACCGAACACACCAACGACGGCACTCCCGTCGAGCCGTCTGACGACGATCAATCCGGTACGCCGGAAACCGGCCACCCGCGCCGTATCCGCTCCTATGTGCGCCGCGCTGGCCGCACGTCTACCGGCCAGCAGCGCGCCATCGACGAACTTGGGCCCCGCTTCCAGCTCTCCTACGCCGCCGAGCCGCTCGACTGGGAAGCTGCCTTCGGCCGCACCGGCGCCAAGCGCATCTTCGAGATCGGCTTCGGCATGGGCGAGACCACCGCCCACATCGCGCAACTGCGTCCGGACGATGATTTCCTGGGCGTGGAAGTGCACGAGCCGGGCGTGGGTGCGCTGCTCAAGCTGATCGGCGAACGCGAGATCGGCAACATCCGCATCTGCTCCCACGATGCGGTGGAAGTGCTGGCGCACATGATTCCGGAAGGCACGCTGGATGGCATCCACGTGTTCTTCCCCGACCCGTGGCACAAGAAGCGCCACAACAAACGGCGCCTGATCCAGGGCCCGTTCGTGGCGCGCCTGGCGGCCCACCTGAAGCCGGGCGGCTATCTGCACTGTGCAACGGACTGGGAGGAATACGCCCAGCAGATGCTGGAGGTGCTGTCCGCCGAGCCGCTGCTGGAGAACACCGCCGACGGCTTCGCGCCGCGCCCCGACTATCGCCCCGTCACCAAGTTCGAGAAGCGCGGCCTGCGCCTCGGGCACGGCGTGTGGGACGTGATCTTCCGCAAGCGCGGCTGACCACAGCCCACGCACGGGTCACCGCGCGCCGAAATGCGTGTCGCCGAAGAGGTTCTTGGCGTGACGCGGAAAGGCGCGCCAGTACTGCGGCGGTGCCTTGACGGTAGCGCCCAGTTCAGCCGCAGCTGCCCAAGCCCAGTGCGGGTTGTAGAGAAAAGCGCGGCCGACCGCGACCAAGTCAGCGCGCCCCTCTGCAACGATTGCCTCTGCCTCGTGTGCCTCGTTGATGAGGCCGACAGCGATGGTCGGCACCTCAGCCTCACGACGGATCTTCTCGGCAAATGGCACTTGGTAGCCGGTCGACAGCGGAATCTGCTGCAGCGGCGACACACCGCCTGACGACGCGTCGATCCAATCGCAGCCACGTGCACGCAGTGCCTGCGCAAATACCACCGAATCCTCCGGCGTCCAGCCACCTTCCACCCAATCGGTAGCGGATACACGCACGCCCACCGGAATGCGGTCCGGCACCGCAGCACGCACGGCCTCAAAGATCTCCAGCGGATAGCGCATGCGATTCTCGCGCGAGCCGCCGTACGCATCAGTGCGCTGATTGGCAATCGGCGAGAGAAATTCGTGCAGCAGATAACCGTGCGCGGCGTGCAATTCGATAGCCGCCATCCCCAGGCGCACGGCGCGGCGCGCGGTCGCCACAAATTGATCGCGTACGCGGGCGAGATCGATGTCATCCATCTCACGCGGTGCACGTTCTTCAGGGCGTTGCGGCACAGCCGACGGGCCCATCGTTTCCCACCCGCCCGCGTCGAGCGGGAGCAGCGCCCCACCCTCCCACGGACGCGCGCTGGAAGCCTTGCGGCCAGCGTGCGCGATCTGCATGCCGATCGGCACCAGCGCGTTCTGGCGGATGGCCGCGAGCGTGCGCGCCAGCGCGGCTTCGGTCGCGTCATCCCACAAGCCCAGGCAGCCATTGGTGATGCGCCCTTCCGGCGACACCGCGGTCGCCTCGATCATCAGCAACCCGGCGCCCGAGAGCGACAGGCCGCCCAGATGCGTGTGATGCCATGCCGTAGCCTGGCCGTGTTCCGCCGAGTACTGGCACATCGGCGAGATGACGATGCGGTTCTCAAGCGTGAGACCGCGCAGGGAGAAAGGCTGGAAAAGTGCACTCATGATCGGGAGATTCGGTAGCGAGCGGCTGACGGAAGAAGCCGCCAGTGTGTCCGAATCCGCCCGATCGTGCAGACGGCGCGAAAACCCGCGCCGAGGAAGGGAATAGCGCGCTGGCTTAGGCCTGCCAGGCGATGAGGTGCGTGTACGCGGTCACCAGCACGATGATGCCGAAGATGATCCGGTACCACGCAAAGCCACGGAAATCGTGCGTGGCAATGAACTTCAGCAGCCAGCGCACGCAGAAGAATGCCGAGATGAACGCGGCCACAAAACCCACCGCGAAGATCGACAGATCATCCGCCGACAGCAGCGCACGCGACTTGTACAGCTCGTACACCGTCGCGCCAAAGATCACGGGAATCGCCAGGAAGAACGAGAACTCGGTGGCCACCTTGCGCGACAGGCCGAACAGCAGGCCGCCGATGATGGTCGAGCCCGAGCGCGACGTGCCCGGAATCAGCGCGAAGCACTGCGCAAAACCCACCTTGATGGCGTCAGAAATGCGCAGGTCGTCGAGTGTTTCGATGCGCGGCGCACCGGCCTTGGCGGCCTGGAGCAGCGCATTGGCACGCGGGTCGTGCGTCTCGCCGCGATGGCGCTCGCGCCATTCGGCCCACAGGATCACGAAGCCGCCGATGATGAACGCCGACGCCACCACGATCGGGTTGAACAGATGCGCCTTGATCGCCTTGCCGAAAATCAGCGCGAGCGTGATCGCGGGAATCGTCGCCACGATCACGTTGATGGCGAAGCGCTGTTGGCGTGGGTCGCTGGGCAAGCCCTTTACGACCTCGATGATCTTGTGGCGAAACTCCCAGCACACCGCCAGGATGGCGCCGAACTGGATCACGATTTCAAAGATCTTGCCCTTCTCGTCATTGAAGTCGAGCAACTGGCCGGCCAGGATCAGGTGGCCCGTGCTGGAGATAGGAAGAAACTCGGTCAAACCTTCGACGACACCGAGAATCAGCGCTTTGATGACGAGTGCAATGTCCATGCAGTAAGCAGAGGAGGAGAAAAAAGACGAGGCGCCGGGCGTGCTGCGTACAACAGCAAATGCTTCAAGGCCGCTTGGCCTGAACGTGCACACCTTCGGGCAAAACCGTGATTGTACCGGGCTCTACAGCGATGCCGGCCACTTTCAACTGCTCCGGCTTGAACGTGTAGACCGCGTAGTCGTTAAGCAGTTGGCCCGCGATCAATGAGCCGATGGCGCTGATCTGCTGTCCCAATCCACCAGGCACGTTCTGCAGATCGAAGCGGTCGACACTGGGTTGATCCAAGCGAATCGAACGCGTGGGCGCGTCGTAGTGCAAACCGCTGGAGATGGCCAGTGGCCCGGTCAACGGCTGGCGCAGCAGGCCGCTTTCCACGCTCGCATCCGCCTGGATGGCGATACGGTTGCGTGCGGCGTCCAGCGAAATCTGCGGGTTGGTCAGCGTAACGTCGAAGAAGCCCAGAAAGCGCCGCTGAAACGGAAACTTGCGCGCCAGCGCTTCCTGCATCTGGTTGCGGGAGAAGGTATAGCCGCCTCCCGTCCAGCCGGTGGGCATGCAGGCCACCAGCACAACGGCCACAACCGCAGCGACAGCGGCTGCGCCAGCCCACCAGCGGAAACGGTTCGAGCGCGCGGCAAGTTTCGTGGAATCGGTCATGAACGATCAATGCGCCGCAGTGGCGATCTCGAGTTGGGTCAGGAACTGCATGGCGTGCACTGCCGTGGCGCCGCACATGTCGGGTTCGGGCTGCAGGCTGCCGCACACGGCCGGACGCTCCGGGTGGCCGAAGATGCGGCAGCGGTTGGTGCCATCCAGCTGCGCACAGCGCACACCGGCCGGCTTGCCGTCCGGCATGCCGGGAATCGGGCTGGAGATGGAGGGCGCGACGCAACACGCACCACACTGGGGTCGGCAGTCCATGGCCGTCCTAGTCAACGAAATGGTTCGGAAAGCCGCTATTGTGCACCAGCACATTCGAGGCCCAATCTGATTGACCATTCCGATGTCACTTGACCCACCCTCGCGCCATGCGTACATTAATGACCGAAAAGTAAGTTATCCGTGAGTCAGTGACCAACGTGCATTGGCTGACACCACTTTTGCAGTTGCTGCCGTGACAGATCGAGAACCCGAGTCTTCCGCCAAACGATGGACCCGCCGCAAGGAAGCCCGCCCACAGGAGTTGGTGGCGGCGGCGCTCAACCTGTTCGTAGCGCGCGGCTATGCGGCTACGCGGCTGGAAGACGTGGCCTCGGCAGCCGGCGTGTCCAAGGGCACGGTCTATCTGTACTTCGCCAACAAGGAAGAACTATTCAAGGCCGTGGTGCAGGAAAACCTGCTGCCCGCCCTGGCCGAGGGCGAAGCCCTGATCGACACGTTTGAAGGCTCCACCGAAGCGCTTCTGCACGAAATCCTGATGGGCTGGTGGGAGCTGATTGGCGAATCGCCGGCCTCTGGCCTGACCAAGCTGCTGATGGCCGAATCGGGCAACTTTCCCGATCTGGCGCAGTACTACAACGAAGAGGTCATCGAACGCTGCGACCGCCTGTTTGCGCGCATCCTGGCACGCGGCGTGGCCCAGGGTGAATTCCGCGAAACCGATGTGGACCTGACCACGCTGGCGCTGACTGCCCCGATGCTCTTCCTGATGATGTGGAAGCATTCGTTCGGCCCGTGCGCCTCCAAGGTGCTGGAGCCCAAGGCATTCATCACACATGTGGTGGCGCTGGTGCTGCATGGTCTGTTGCGCAATCCGGTGCCTGGCGCTGTGATTCCGCCGCCACCTCCGCTCACGGCGCAGCCATGGCGCACCCCGTCCGATGTCAATGGTGATGCCAACGGGGGCACCAAGTCGTGAGGTTCTCTGCCGGAATGTCCTCCGGACTTGCTAAAATGCCGGGTTTGTCGCCAAACCCTCATCCGCATTACGCGCTCCACATGGAAGGCATGCCCATGGACATCGAAAAATCCCGGTTCAACATGATCGAGCAGCAAATCCGTCCGTGGGACGTGCTCGACACCGACGTGCTCGACCTACTCACCGTCGTCAAACGCGAACACTATGTGCCCGAGGCTTATCGCGCACTGGCCTTCGTCGACATGGAAATCCCGCTGGCCGGCGGCCAGAACATGCTGGCCCCGCGCGTGGAAGCCCGCGTGCTGCAGGAGCTGGCCGTGCGCAAGCATGAAGACGTGCTGGAGATCGGCGCGGGCTCCGGCTACATGGCTGCCCTGCTGGCCCACCGCGGCCGCCAGGTCACCACGCTGGACATCGTGCCCGAGCTGATCGCCTTTGCCCGCAGCAACCTCTCTCGCAACGGCGTGACCAATGTCGACGTGGTCGAAGCCAGCGGCGCGCAAGGCTGGGGCCACGACCTGTATGACGTGATCTGCGTCTCAGGCTCCGTGCCGGCCGTGCCGGAAGCCCTGCTCAAGCAGCTCAAGGTGGGTGGCCGCCTCGCGATCTTCGTGGGCGGCGCGCCGGTCATGGAAGCGCAGCTCATCACGCGCATCTCCAACACCGAATACCAGACGCGCAACCTGTTCGAGACCTACGTGACGCCGCTGGTGGGCGTGTCCGCACCCTCGCAGTTCCGCTTCTGATCCACTTCGGCCAACCCCAATCAAACATGCAACAGCTCGCCCCCTCCGCCCTCGCCCAATGGCTCGCAGACGCATCGCGCGCGAAGCCCGTCCTGCTCGACGTGCGCTGGGCTGAAGAGGTGGAGATCTGCGCCCTGCCTGGCATCACACACATTCCGATGAATGAGATCCAGGTGCGTGCCGGCGAGCTGCAAGCTGACCAAGACATCGTCTGCATCTGCCACCACGGCGGACGCAGCGCGCAGGTTGCGCAGTATCTGATCGTGCATGCCGGCTTTGATCCGGCTCGCGTCTACAACCTGCAAGGCGGCGTCCATGCCTGGGCCAACCAGGTGGACCCGCAGATGGCGACGTACTGATTGGGGAAGCCGCCGCCGGGCACGAGAACCCACTGAGTCTGCTTACGCTCCGACTCGTGTGAACAGGTTCTGACGCGCCCGCGCTGCCTTCCGACGTTTTCCTCGTCCGGGGGCTTTATGAGTGTTGCTCGCAGTCACCGCGCGCGGTTTGCCGTGCGCGGTTCGCTTGTTGTGCTGTGCTGGTCGATGACGCCGCTGCTGGCGTGGGCGCAAACGCCTACGCCGGAAGTACCGGCCGCGACCGATCTTCTCTCCGCTTACCGCGCCGCACTGGCCAACGATCCGCAGTTCGCATCGGCCCGCGCGCAATCGCTCGCGCAGCGCGAAAAACTCACGCAGGGTCGTGCCGGCCTGCTTCCGCAGATTGGCGGTGCATGGAGCTCGACGCGCATCATCTTCGATCAGAACGCGCCGGTCGATTTCAACAAGACCTTCTCGTCGACGGGCTGGACGCTGTCGCTCTCGCAACCGCTGTTCCGCTGGGATCGCTGGGAGACCTACAAGCAAGGCGAGATTGCCGCGCAAGCCGCCGAGGCCTCGCTCGCGCAGGCGCAGCTCGATCTCATCACGCGTACGGCGCAGGCCTACTTCGACGTGCTCAACGCGCAAGACACGCTGCAGCTTGCCACCGCGCAGCGCGACGCCATCCAGCAACAGTACGAGCAGGCACGCCGCAACTTTGACGTCGGCAACGCCAACATCACCGATGCCAACGACGCGCAAGCGCGGCGCGATTCCATCGATGCAACCGTCATTGCCGCGCGCAGTGACCTTGAAGTCAAACAGTCAGCACTCAAGCAGATCGTCGGCGAGCCGGTCGGCACGCTGGCTGGCGTGCGTACGGGCGTGGCGCTGCCGCAGCCGGAACCGGCAACCCCCGAGCCCTGGGTAGACCAGGCACGCAGCGGCAACCTGCAGGTAGCGCTCGCTCAGTACAACCTGCAGAGTGCCGAGCGCGACGTGAAGAAGGCCAACGCCGGCCACCTACCCTCCGTCGACCTCGTCGCGCAAACGGGTCATACCAACGCGAGCGGCAACCAGTACATTCCGTCGCTGCCGGGCGGCGCGCGCTTTGAGAGTTCGCAGATCGGCGTGCAGGTGTCGATTCCGATCTTCGCAGGCGGCGCGATCCAGTCGCGCGTGCGCGAGAACATCGCGCTGGAGACCAAAGCTGCGAGCGACCTTGAGTACGCCCGCCGCGCTGCGGAACAAGGCGCGCGGCAAGCGTATATCGGCGTGATTGCGGGGCTGGCGCAGGTGAAGGCGCTGGAGGCGGCTGAACTGTCGGCGCGTACAGCGTACGACTCCAACCTGCTCGCTTATGGCGTGGGCGTGCGCATCGGCACCGACGTGCTGAATGCGCAAGCGCAACTGTTTCAGGCGCGGCGCGATCTGGCTCGCGCACGCTACGACACCATCGTCAACGGCCTGCGGCTGAAATCTGCCGCCGGCTCGCTCAACGAGGCCGATGTGATTCAGGTGAACACGCTGCTCACGGCGAACGGGTCGAGCGACATCACCGCCCTGCCGCCACGCGCCGCCAAGCCCGCATTGGCAAAATCGGCACCTACCGCGGCCAAACCCGCCAAGCGCTGATCAGTGGTTCTGGCCGCTCGGCGCCGGCGCTGGCGCCGTCAGTGGCCGCTCTGCAAACTGCAGCAGCGCGCCGCTGGCAGTCTTCCAGATCACCTGGCGGCCTTGGCGCCCTGAAGCCGACGGCTGCATGCCGACAGTCGCCAGCGGCGATTTCAACGCTTCCAGGAAAGCCGTCTCCAACTCCATGCGCGCTGGGTCACACGCCATGCGTGTCGATGCGAGGTTACCGAAGCGCATGCCCGAGACAAGCTTCTCGTACGGACCGGTAAAGCGGTTGCAGCCCGAGTAACCCGACACAACGCCGTTGGCAGCTTCCAGGCCTGCGCTAAATTCGATGGCGATCGGCTGTGCGGTCGGATCGGCACCCTCTTCCTCCGCCGACGGCAGTTCCTTGGGCGCCGCCCCCGGCTCTTGCCAGCGCACCAGCACGAAGCGTGAGCGGCCTTCACCTTGCGCCTGGGTCAATGTGGCCTGACCGGGGTTGGGCGCGGCGCTGGCGGGGGCAGGGTTGGCTTCAGGCACCGATGCTGCCTGCGCGACAGGCGCTGAAGCCGTTGGGCTGGCCATGGCCGACGCGGGCTTGCCGGTGGGCGCGGGCGTCATACAGCCGGCGCCAATGATGCTGGCAGCCGTCAGCACGGCCAAGGCCGCTGCCGTCAACACCACACGGCGCGGCGTCTGCAGCAGGCTTGGCTTGGGACGATTCGATTGAGACATGAACGGGTCGTGAACAGTGACGAATGCAAACTACAGCAAACTGCGCAAAGAGCCGTTAGTCTGCGCCACGCGGATTGAGTTCGCAGTTTTCGTACCGAACATGGCTTGCGCGTTACAGCGTCGGCAAAACAAGCGATGCCACCGCCTCCACAGTGCGCGCTGTCGCCCCACCATGCGTGGCAGCGAAGGCCAGCGCGGCGCGTGATGCGGTCTCGCGCGCATCGGCGTCGGACAGCCACGTATCGATCACGCGCATCACCGCTGCCGCATCGTCCACCTGTATGCAGGCACCTGCGGCCACAGCATCGCGCGTGGCCTGTGCAAAGTTGAACGTGTGCGGACCGATGACCACCGGCGTGCCCACAGCACATGCCTCGATCAGGTTCTGCCCGCCCAGCGGCAACAGGCTGCCGCCAATGAAGGCGGCCTCGGCGGCGGCGTAGTACAGCGCCATCTCGCCCATCGAATCGCCAAGCAGGACATCCGCTTCACCCAAACCGGTGTCGTTGGCCATGCCGGCAGCCGAGACCGTCATCGCGCTGCGACGCGCAACACGCAAGCCCACGCGTTCCGCAAGCTGCGCCACTTCATCAAAGCGCTGCGGATGGCGCGGCACAAGGATCAACAGCGGATGCCGACGCCCGGCATGCTGTGCGCGATGGGCCTGCCAAGCATCCAGCAGCAACGCCTCTTCCCCTTCGCGCGTGCTGGCGGCCACCCAGGCCACACGCCCATACGGCCTGTGCAGGGCTTCGCGCAGTACGCGGCCCGCCATGATCTGGTCGACATGCGGGGTGATGTCGAACTTCAGGTTGCCCGTCACGCGCACGCGCGGCACACCGAGCGAGCGATAGCGATCAGCATCGTCCGGGGTCTGCGCCAGCACTGCGGCCAACTGTGCATACGTCTCGCGCGCGGCATCGCCCAAGCGCGCAGTGCGGCGGTGGCTGCGCGCCGACAGGCGCCCGTTGACGAGCACCATCGGCACGCCGGCGGCGTAGGCACGTTCGATCAACACCGGCCAGATCTCCGTCTCCATCAACAAGCCGAGACGCGGCTGGAAGTGGCGCAGGAACCGGTCGACCGCCCCAGTCAGGTCATACGGCAGATAGGCCTGGATGACGCGGCCATTGCGTTGCGCGGCGAATTCGGCGCCCGTGCGGCGGCCGGTCGGCGTCATGTGCGTGAGCAGCACCGCATGGTGCGGAAAACGCGCGAGCAGCGCATCGATGAGCGGCTGCGCGGCGCGCGTCTCACCCACCGACACGGCATGCACCCACAGCAGCGGGCGATCAGGATTCGCACGTGAAGGATAGAACCCGAGTCGCTCGCCAACGTGCTGGCGATAACCGGGCTCCTTACGGCCCCGCCACCACAGGCGCAGCAGTGCGAGAGGCAGCGCAATGCGCCACAGCAGGCGATACAGAAAGCGCAGCATCAGAGCACACCCAGCGCGCGCAGCGCATCAAGCGCCTGCGCGCTGGTGGGATGGGCCTCGGCGCTGCCGAGGTCATGCACGTTGGGCGTCCAGTAGCCGCCCGTGCGCCACGACGTCGTAAAGTTGTAGAGCGCCACCGTAGGCTTGCACAGCGCGGCGGCAATATGCACGAGCCCCGTGTCCACGCCCACCACGGCCGTTGCCTGATTGAGGAACGCGGTCACATCCGGCAACGACATCCGCGGTGGAATCACCACACGCCGCACCGTGCCCGGCACCGCCGCGATGATGGCTTCACGAATGGCTTCGCTGGTGCGGCGCTCGGTCTCGCTGCCCCACGGCAGAGCAATCGCGTAGTCACGTGCGAGCAGCTCGCGTGCGACATCTACCCAGGCCGCCTGCGGCCAACCCTTGTCAGCGCGCGAGGTCGCATGCACCAGTGCAACGTATGGGCGCGGCATCGCAAACGGCAAGTCCGACGACGGCTGCAGACCAAAATCAATCGACGCGGGCAGCGTGTAGCCAAGCGCCTCGGCCACCATGCGGCGCGAGCGCTCGACCACGTGCACGCGCGGTTCCATCTCGATCTTGCGTTGATAGAACAGCTTGGCGAGCGGCTCGTAACCCGCGCCATCGGTACGGTTTCCAAAGCCGGCAACAAAGCCGCTTGGGGTCAGCCTGGCCTGCGCCGCAACCAGCGCGGTCTTGATGAGGCCCTGCGTATCGAGCACCGCGTCATACGGCTTGGCGCGCAGCGCGCGGCGAAAGGCCGCCATCTCGCCCCACGTTTTTCCGGAACCCAGCGACTTGCGCCAACGGCGCAGCGCAAACGGAATCACGCCCTGCACACCGCGCACGATACGCACGATGCCCGCAAAACCTTCTTCGACGACCCAGTCGATCTCGGCATCCGGATACGCGCGCAAAATATCGGCCACGACCGGCGTGCAATGCACCACATCGCCAAGCGACGATACCTTGACGATCAGCACACGCATGCCGCCATCCTTTCCCCCAACTTCATGAGTGCAGGCCGTGCGATCAGAACGGCAGTTGCGCGTCCGGCTTCTCGGCCAGGATCGCGCTGCGGAACTGCGCCTGGATGCGCGCCATGGCGGCATCGTTGTCGGCCTCGAACCGCATCACCACAACCGGCGTGGTGTTGGACGGGCGGGCCAGACCGAAGCCGTCTTCGTACTCCACGCGCACGCCGTCGATGCGATTGACTTCCTTCGCACCCGCAAACGTGGCATTGGCCTTGATCTTGTCGAGCAGCGTGAAGGCTTCACCCTCGGCACATTTCAGTTGCAGCTCCGGCGTGCAGTGCGAGTTCGGCAACGCATTAAGCGTGGCGCTAGGATCCGACAGGCGCGAGACGATCTCCAGCAGGCGCGCGCCCGTGTACAGACCGTCGTCAAAACCGTACCAGCGGTCCTTGAAGAAGATGTGGCCGCTCATCTCGCCAGCCAGTGGTGCACCGGTTTCCTTCAGCTTGGCCTTCACCAGCGAATGGCCGGTCTTCCACATCGTGGCCTTGCCGCCGTGCTCGCGGATGAACGGTGCCAGCTTGCCCGTGCACTTCACGTCGAAGATGATTTCGCCACCCGGATTGCGCGACAGCACTTCCTGCGCGAACAGCATCAGTTGGCGGTCGGGGAAGATCACCTGGCCGTCCTTGGTGACCACGCCCAGGCGGTCGCCATCGCCATCAAAGGCGAGGCCGAGTTCGCAATCGGTTGTCTGCAGCGTGCGCACGAGATCCTGCAGGTTCTCGACGTGCGCCGGGTCCGGGTGGTGGTTCGGGAAGTGGCCATCCACCTCACAGAACAGCTCCGTCACCTCGCAGCCCATCGCGCGGAAAAGCTCCGGCGCAAAGGCACCAGCCACACCGTTGCCGCAGTCCACGGCAATCTTCATCGGACGGGTCAGCTTGACGTCCGACACGATGCGGTCGATGTACTGTTGGCGGATATCCACCTGAACGTAGCTGCCAGCGCCTTCAGTGAAGTCGCCCTGCTCGATGCGCGTACGCAGCGCTTGGATCTGTTCACCGTAGATGGCCTGGCCTGCCAGCACCATCTTGAAGCCGTTGTAGTCGGGCGGGTTGTGGCTGCCGGTGACCATCACGCCTGAAGTTGCACGGCGGCCCGCCAACTCGATGTTCGTACCGAAGTAGACCATTGGCGTGGCAACCAAGCCGAGGTCGATCACGTCGACGCCGCTTGCGCGCAGGCCGTCTGCCAGCGCTGCCAGCAGCTCGGGGCCCGACAGACGACCATCGCGGCCGATCACCACGACCGATTCGCCCTTGGCACGTGCTGCAGAGCCGAATGCTTGGCCGATCAGGCGAGCGGTTTCGGCATCGAGTGTCTTACCGATGATGCCGCGGATGTCGTAGGCTTTGAAGATGGTGGGGTGAATGGATTGCATAGACCGTATGGGAATTCAAGGCACGGCCGACATTGTAAGCCGAGGTGACAAATGGCCTTAGGATCGCCCGCTGACGATAAGATCAACTTCCGCGCCAGCCTAGCTATCGATGTATCGCAAAATGCACATCACCCAAAAACCAGATAGCGGCAAGTTACAATGCGCTCCTGCAATCAATAAGGCCTCTTTAGCCCCAAACATGACGGTAACTCCCTTAGAAGAGCGAACCCCCACCGCCGATGTGATGCGCGCGTTGCGCAACTCGGGAAAGTGGATCCTCCTAGCCGGTGTCATTGGCACCGCCGCGGGGCTGCTGGCATCGGTAGTCATGCCGTCTCGCTGGACCGCCAAGCTGACAATCCAAATCGGGCAAGTCGCTATGGCCAGTACAAACGGGGTTCCGACCAAGCTGCCCATCGAGAATCAGCTAACAGCAGCAGAGCGCTTCAACCAGCCAAGCTTCCGCCTTGATGTTCTCAAGGCCCTGGGACTCCCTCAACCGGATACGGGAAACAAGGAGTCCGACTTAGCCTTCGACTCCCTGAGGGCGTCTGCGGAGCGCAGCCCAGACCTGATTACGGTACAGGCGTCGGGCTACTCGAGAGAAAGCGCACTTACAGTTGTTGACGCTGCATTCAATAGCTTCTCTGCAACACATCGCAAGCTCTTCGAGCAGTCGACGGAAACGTCTCAGAGCGAACTAACTCGGGCGCGGAACAGCTTGACGGCTGCCGAAACCGAGTACCGCAATGCAATTGCCGCACTTAAGTCTGGCTATGCCCCTGGAGCAAGTGCCGCGAACAATGCACGTGACATCCTAGTTTCCAATACGGTGTCTCTGCTTCGCGCCCAAGTGAGCGACCTTCAACAACAAGTCAACGCTTACCAAGACGCATTGGGGCCTGTGCAAAGTTACCCGACACGTGCCATGACGGCAGCGTATGTGCCAGAACGCCCAAGCACCCCGAGCAGGACCACGTGGACACTTGGTGGCGCCATCCTCGGCCTGATTGTAGGTGTGATACTAGCGTTGCTGCGCGACTCACTTAAGAGCGACTGAGGTACAAAAAAGCCCGGATTTCCGGGCATCTTTTTACCTGCTTCCTGAACACAAAGCTGTGGCAATGCCTAAGCAGCAGCCTCATCAGAGGGCAGCGCATTGATCTGCGGCTCATAGCCGTGAACATAAGCTCGCAGGACCTCTTTGATTGACGCCTCATCGCTTCGCTTGGCTGCAGAACGCATTTTCGCAAGTGCCGGCGCAAACTCTGACCACGGAACATAGTCCTCACGTGCCTTCATGATGCGTTCATGGATGGTGCCTTCAGGATTGTCCCCAATGAGCAGTTCTTCGTAGAGCTTCTCTCCCGGGCGCAAACCAGTGATCTTGATGGCGATATCACCACCCGGATGATCGTCGTCGCGCAAGGCCAGACCCGCGAGCTGCACCATCCGACGTGCCAGATCCATGATCTTGACGGGCTGCCCCATATCAAGGACAAACACTTCGCCGCCATGCGCCATAGCACCTGCCTGTAACACAAGTTGTGCGGCCTCAGGAATGGTCATGAAGTAGCGTGTGACCTCAGGGTGCGTCACGGTGAGAGGCCCGCCCTCCAGCAACTGTCGGCGAAACAGCGGTACAACACTGCCACTGCTGCCCAGCACGTTGCCGAAACGTACCATTGCAAATACCGTTTTGTTCAAGGTAGCCGTGCGCGCCGTGCCATCGAGCACCCCGAAATCAATGGACTCAGCCGCAGAAAGCGCCTGTAGCACTAACTCCGCCATGCGCTTTGAAGCGCCCATCACATTTGTCGGGCGTACGGCTTTGTCGGTGGAGACAAGTACAAAATACTCGGCCCCGCTTTCCATGGCGGCGCGCGCCACGCTGAGCGTTCCGAAAACATTGTTCAGCACACCCTCTGACGGATTGCACTCCACGAGCGGCACATGTTTGTAGGCAGCAGCGTGATACACCGTAGCGGGTCGGTGTGCCTGGCAAATCTCACGCATGCGATCAAGGTTACCTACGCTAGCCAGCAGCGGCACGACTTCGATTGCTAACCGGTTCTCAATACACAGGCCTTCAAGCTCACGGTGAATTGAATACAGCCCGAACTCATTGTGCTCAACCAGAACGAGCTTGCGTGGGCGCTCCAACACGATTTGCCGGCAAAGCTCGCTGCCGATGCTGCCGCCGGCCCCCGTCACCAGAACCGTTTTATTGCTGAGGTTACGAGCCAGCAGGGCCTCATCGGGCGGGACAGGCGCACGCCCCAAGAGGTCCTCCACATCCAGTTCCTGAATATCGCGCACTGTCACGCGCCCTGAAGCCAGATCAACCATGCCCGGCAGCGTACGCACATGCACGGGCAGCTCGCGTAGTTTGGCGATAATGGCGTTGCGACGAGATCGCCCCAATGAAGGAACCGCCAGCAGAATATCGGTGACCCCCATACGCTCGACGGCGTCGGCAACATCATCCTGCCCGATGATGTCCATACCGTTGATCGTGCGGCCAACCTTGGTGGGATCATCATCGATGAAGCCAAGCAGCACGAACTCACGGGCTACACCCAACGCAGATGCGGTCTGCACCCCAGCCTCCCCCGCACCGTAGATCAGCAGCCTTCCGATTCCGTGGTACGACTTGCCCGACTGGCCGGCCAGCCAGAACCGCGCCATCGCTCGACTCATGCTCACCAGCAAGAGGAACAGAATTGGCTGAATCAGGCCGACACTTCGTGGCACGCCATCCCACTTGAACGCGAGAATGACGATGAAGAACAGTGCCCCATAGATACCGATGGCCTTCGCGGTGCTCGCCAGTGCAGCCATCCCCGTGTAGCGAAAGATCGCCCGATACAGGCCAAAGCGCACGAACAACGGAAACGCCAACAGTGGTGCAAGCAGATACACGTACTTCTGCTGCATCTGCGGCAAGCCGGTTTGATCAATTCGCAGATAAAAGGCAACCCACACCGTGATCAGCGACAGCAGCAGATCGAGCGCAACGACCAAGGATCGCTTGGTCGGCCGCGACAGTGCAAGCAAAGGACTCATCAACTTGTTCACCGGGTTGCCCGTCCCAGTATGTCGTTCAACACAGCGCAGGTTTTTGCGATCTCAGCATCGGTCAAGGTCGGGTGCACCAAGAACATAACGCTGGCCTCACCCAGAGAGTGCGCGATAGGCAACGGTGCATCCGGGCGCCAGCCTGTCCCGTCAAAGGCTTTCTCAAGGTAGACCTCCGAGCAGGAACCCTGATAGCTCGGGACACCCGCTGCGTGGATCTCCTCAATGATGCGATCGCGCGTCCAACCTTCAGCCAACTGTTGTGGCTCGACATAGACATAGCACTTGTAATGCGCATGCGTGCTGCTAGCAGGAACATCAGGCACGCGCACGACCGCATGCTGACGGCAAGTTTCCCAGATTGCTTCCGCGTGAGAGGTGCGGCGCTTGGTCCAGTCCGCCATGCGACGCAGTTGAATGCGACCGATCACAGCCTGCATTTCGAGCATGCGCCAGTTGGTACCAAAGCTTTCATGCAGCCAACGGAAACCCGGCGGATGCTGACGCTCGTACACAGCCTCATAGCTCTTGCCATGGTCCTTGAACGACCACATGGTGCGCCAAAGCGATTCATCATTGGTTGTGACCATGCCACCCTCGCCGCCCGTGGTCATGATCTTGTCCTGACAAAAGCTCCATGCGCCAATATGGCCGATCGAGCCAACATTGCGACCTCGATATTTTGCGCCGTGCGCCTGCGCACAGTCTTCGATCACTTTGAAGCCATGCTGGTCTGCCAGCGCCATGATTGGATCCATGTCGCACGGCCATCCGGCCAAATGCACGCAGATCACGGCCTTGGTGCGCGGCGTAAGCACACGGGCGATGGTCTGTGCCGACAGGTTCCCGCTATCTGCTTCGACATCGGCAAATACCGGGGTCGCACCCGCGTTGACCACAGTGGAAATGCTGGCGATGAAGGTGCGTGGCGTCACCACGACTTCATCACCCGGTCCAATATTTAGCGCCTTGAGAGCGAGGTCTAGTGCCAGCGTGCCATTGGATAGGGCAACGGCATAGCGGGTCCCTGCCCACTCGGCAAATTCCTTCTCGAATTCACGGCATTCCGTGCCCGTCCAATAGTTGACCTTGTTGGACATCAGCACACGCTGGACCGCGTCAGACTCCTCAGGAGTGAAGCTCGGCCACGGAGAAAAAGGGGTATTTAGCATAGATACGCCAACAATCGAAGGGTTACAAAGTTCGCGTCTGGGCGGCACTCAGCCCCGCGAGATCGGTTTGGCAGGACACCCCACCACCGTTGATCCATCCACCACTGTGCTCACCACCACCGCGCCTGCGCCGACCATCACACTCGAGCCGATGTGGGTTCCTTGGCGCGCAATTGCGCCGACTCCCACCCAACTGCAGTCGCCAACCGTCACGTTTCCAGAAAGATGCGCACCTGGACCGATATGAATCCCGCAGCCCAGCACACAGTCGTGATCGACGGTCGCACCCGTATTCACAATGGCGGCATCACCGATGATCGCATCAACGTTAACAACCGCATTGGCCATTACAACGGAACCAGGGCCAAGCCGTGCGTATGCACTGACGCACGCGCGCGGATGCACCACCGTGGCTATGGCTGCGCCAGCCTCTTGCAGGCTTTGCTGCTTGCGCCAGCGCGCCTCGCAGCTGCCGATTGATACCAGTACACCGTCGAATTCGCGAATGCGCGTAAGTAACACAGCCGTATCGCCAACGACGGGCCAATGGCCGTTCCTCTCAAGACCAGGCCATGCGTCATCGAAAAACACGATGTCCTGCCAACCCGCAATCAATGCAGCGTCGGCCACCACCTTCCCGTGCCCGCTCGCACCCAGCAACGCAAGCCGTTTCATGGCTTGTTTCCGGTGAACTTTGACATGGTGGCCTCTCCGTCTGCGCTGATGCCTTCACGCACGAGCACCTTGCGCACCGTCAGCCACAGAATTTTGATATCCAGCCAGAGCGAGCGGTTGTCGACGTACCAGACGTCCAAGCGGAACTTGTCGTCCCAGCTGAGAGCATTTCGCCCATTGACCTGGGCCCAACCGGTAACGCCTGGGCGCGCCTCATGCCGGCGAGCCTGCTCGGCGGAATAGAGCGGCAGATACTCCATCAGCAAAGGACGCGGCCCCACGAGGCTCATGTCTCCCTTAACGACATTCCAAAGCTCCGGCAATTCATCCAGGCTAGTCGAGCGCAAAAATCGCCCAAACGACGTCAGCCGCTCCGCATCTGGCAATAACTCGCCATCAGCGCCGCGCGCGTCCGTCATTGTGCGGAATTTCACCATCTCGAAAGGCTTGCCGTGCAAACCAGGGCGCTGCTGCCGGAAAAACACAGGGCTGCCCAGTTTGCGACGAATTGCCCAAACCAACAGCAAAAACGGTATCAGAAGTGCCGCCAATGCGAGCGTGGCGACGACAAAGTCAAAGATGCGCTTCATTGATAGCGTCCGAATTTTGCCAAGATGTGGCGGCAACCAGCTCGGCTAACCTGCAGTTGCTCGCTCATTCCGCCCCCTTGCTCTCGTGAGACGCCAGCGGTGGTTTTTGGGCCGTGGTAGGTGCGACCCGCTCCAATGTATGCAGCCAGAGATCCGCCAGAAGGGCGCGATCAAAATCACGCTCCGCCAGGGCCCGCGCCCGCTGCCCCATCGCTTTCAATGCGGTCCGATCATCGGCGGCACGTTCCAAGGCATCTGCAAAAGCAGCAGGATTATCTGGTGGCACGGCAAAGCCGCACGCCTGCGTCGCGATCATCTCCGCGAGCCACCCGGGATAGTTGTTGACGACCGGCAGCCCCGCTGCAATGTAGTCGAAGAACTTGTTGGGCGAAGTGCCGAAGTAGAACGCCGGAACGTTTGCAAGCACCTGCAAGCCAACGTCTGTCGAGGCCATCAGGCCAGCCAGTTTGCCCTTGTTCACGGCGGCGTGGAACACAACATTGTCGAGTTGCTCACGTTGCGCACGTGCCTCCAACGCAGATTTGAGCTTGCCCTGCCCGATCAGTACGATCTTGATATCCGTCCGGCCGCGCCGCTTGAGTTCGGCAGCAGTATCGAGCACCGCATCCAGACCATTCGCCATGCCGTGTGTTCCGGCAAATACCGCCATCAGATCACTTGGCAGCACGCCCTGCGGTCGCCATGGTTCTGCGGGCGAATCAAAGATGGCCAAGTCACAGCCGTTCGGGACCATGGTGATGCTATCTTTCGACACCCCACGGTGGGCAATGCCCTCGACAATGCCAGGGGACAAGCCGATCAGACGATGCGCCGACCGATAGCTCGCCCATTCGAGTACACCCATTGCCCAGAGGACAACGGGATTGCGAATGACCCCCATCGCACGCGGCAACTCAGGCCACAAGTCACGCACCTCGAAGACAAAAGGCTTGCCTCGGAGCCAGCGCGCGAAGATTCCTGGGATCCCGGCGGTGAGCGGTGTGGTTGTCGCGAAGATGACATCGTATTGCTCACGCAAAGCGAATCCGATGCTGCGCAGCGCAAACTTCAGAAACGTTCCCGTGCGCTTGATGAAACCATCGCTGTTCGAATAGGCCAGATCAAGCTCGATCACATCGATGCCTTCAACCATGCCCCGCCGCATGCCCTGCTGAAAAGGCATTTCCAGTCCAGTATGCCCGCCCGTGAAGCTGCCGCACACCATGGTGACCGAATGACCTGCCTCAACTAGACGACGCGCCATGGCATAAGAGCGAATGCCGCCTGTACCCCTGGGGGTCACAAAGTGCTGATGGAAATACAAAACTTTCATGTTCACCACTCGTACTCGGAGATCAATGTGCCGCTGCGAACCACCTCGAGCTCCAATACTGGGGTAGCTGTCTTCTCGAGATAGTACAAAGACTCCCATCCCTCAACGAGTTCGCACCGCGCAATCGGAATATCAGCCGACACGCGCAGCCGCTGCCCCCCATCGGCACTGACAGCAACAAAGCTACCGTCGACACTGTTCGACTTAAGTCCCCAGTCACCGGGGGCAAGCCGCCATCGAAGCACGGCGCGATCGTTAAAACCGTCAATGCGATCCCGAATTTGCAGGCGGTTGCCATGCAAGCGCAACGAGCGGTGATGGTGCGCGCCTTGATGGTCTCGATACGCTGCAGCAGTCGTCACGGGATCGATGCCGGTCACGGGCTCCACGGAATCGGTCTTGAGCCAACTGCCAAACAAGAAGCGTGACAGGCGCGGCATCTGGTCGCGGCCGTCAAACTGCACCGTATTGTGGCTCTGCGTACCACCGAAATAACCAAGCCAGCGTGGTTCTGTGTTGTAGCTGAACGTCCCCGCGTCTCGCAGGTGGCTCTTACCAGCAATCCAGAGATCCACGTGCAATGCATCCGCCTGGCTAGGACGAAATCGGAACCGCGGATAACGCAGCAATGCCATGGCTTGCGCATTGCGAATGACCGTAAACCCGCCGTCGTCTGCCTGCAGCACGCCGGGGGGGGGCGCAAGTTCGGCCGCCTCAGGTACGTCAAGCCATGCCAGCATTGCTTGCGCCGGCGCGCACGACGCATAGGCTTGCTGGTTACCAAACAAAGCCATCGCCAGGTGCACACTAGGCCGATAGTCACGATACGGCGCATCGGTGAGTGGCAACAACCGCGCACCGTCATTGGCCCCAACGTTGGGAACATCGCCGGTCGACGGCTGCGTCATGGCGTAAAGCCAGCGGGCCGCAGCCAGCGCTTTTTCGTGCCATGCTGTAGACAACGGAGGACCACCTACGAGACGTTGCCAGACCGCAACCCAACTGAACGTGTCGAGCATCAGTCGATGGTAATTGGCCGAATACTGACTGAACGTACCTTGTAGCCCAATCAAGCGTACAGCACGGTTTTCTAGCCATTTACGCCCGGTCGCAGCCCAACGTGCTGCGCGCGCATCCCCGAACATCGCCAACCACGTACCACCAATGAAGAGCGCGGCGGCTTCCGACGTGCCATGGTTGTTGTCTTGGGCCATCGCGTACTGCACCGTGGGCTCGATCCGCTGCAAGTGCAACGCGACCAGTGCACGCAATGCAGGTTGCGCGTCGTGGATTTGTCCCAGCATTACTGCAGCACAAGACAGATGCATCACCCGAATCGATGCCTCTTGCCCGCACTTCCAGTTCGGACCGACATAAGGTGCATTCTGGCGAATCCAATCGGTCAACCATACGTTGAGCCTCGCCAGTTCCTCGACGCTTCCTTGTCGTGCACGCTGCGCGAATGCAAGCACCCAATCGAAACGCGATGCCTCCCAGATACACTTGATGTCGCCGACTGCGGGATCAAAATCCAGAATCTGCCACCATGGCCGTCCGGGATCAGGTACGCGCGTGCCCGTCATCGGATTGGTGAACCAATCCGGCGGTGCGTCTTGGGTTTTGACCGGCCAGCGGCCGAACCACATCGCCTCATTGCCCCAACCTGAAACCGGAGGCACGTCGACGGGCGAAAGCTTGGTGCCGACAAAGAAAGGCCCCTCGGGCACGTCCGCGTGCAAGCGCCGGACCTTGTTGATGCCCAGGCGCACCCCCGCTCGATAGCCCACGGCCCGTGCGATGTTGGGAAGCCCTAATGCCAGAGCTACCTTGATTGTCGACCAGTGACGCTTCATGTCCCGCTCATCGCTGGCTGCGCAGCAGCTCCGCGAGCTCGATCGTGACCCGCGCAACTTCAAAAATCTCATCTGCCGGAATAGCAGGTGTTCCACTTTCGATGCCGGCCAGGAATGCAGCCGCACACGCATTCTGCCCCTTGTCTTGACGCCAGAGGTTCATCTTGCGGAAGCCCGGCCAGCCATAGCCTGTAAGTTTGCGGAAATTATCCAGTTGCAGAACACGACCCGCAGCGAACACCTCAACGCGCTCTTTGGGGAAGCTCGCCGCACCATTGGCCAAGTACAGGATCGTCCCGAAGGAGCCGTCCGCAAAACCCAGCGTAACTGATGCTTTGTCTTCCGTCACAGCCACGCCAGGGGTATCACCCATGCGCCGCGCCTGAACCGAGACGATCGGACTACCTGCGAGAAAACGCATCAGATCGATGAAGTGGCACGCCTCGCCAACAATGCGCCCGCCACCCACCGCGTTGTCCTGCGTCCAGTGATTCGGAGGAATCGCCCCCGCATTCATCGTCATGATGAACGACTTGGGCTCCTTGACCGCGTTGAGCAGCGACTTCACCTTCTGCACTTGCGGCGAGAAGCGCCGGTTAAAGCCGACCATGATTTGCGGGCCGCCGGCCGGCTTAAGTGCCTGCGCCTCATCGAACGTGCGGCGAACCTCATCCAGCCCAACATGATCAATTGCCAGCGGTTTTTCCACGAAGACATGCTTGCCTGCCGCCAGAGCCTGCGCGACAAACCTGGCATGCGTGTCGTGACGCGTCACGATGGCCACAGTGTTGATTGCGCCATTGGCCAGCATGCCGGAGAGATCCGTGGAGGCCTCTGCAAAGCCGGCCTTCTTGCCATGGATCACGCCATTAATCCCGCCCGCGGTCACGATGCTATGGAACTGTGCACCGGCCGCCTTGAACGCTGGAATCAACATGCGTGAAGCATAGTTGCCGGCGCCGATGAAACCGAGCACGGGCTTCTGCGCGTCGTAGGTGGCGGGATGCCCTCCAAGGGCAACCGTACGCTGTGTGCGCGTTTCGGGAGCCGACTCGTATTGCAGAACGATTCCCAGGGCGGACTTGTCCGTCGTGAGTAGATCGTATGCCTGGGTCGCTGCCTCAAACGCAAAACGATGTGTCACCAGTGGCTTCACGTCGAGCTGGCCGCTGGCCAGCATGTCCAGTACCGCCTCAAAGTTGCGTTGCTCCGTCCAGCGCACGAAACCCAGCGGGTAGTCGTTACCCTTCTCTTCGTAACCAGGATCGTAGCGTCCGGGGCCATAAGAGCAGGACACCTGGAAGCTCAGTTCCTTTTCATAGAAATCGGCCCGATTGAGTTCGAGCCCGGTCACGCCCACCAACACGATGCGACCGCGCTTGCGACACATATGCGCCGCTTGACTCACTGGATCACTTGACTTGGTGGAAGCGGTGATGAGCACCGCATCAACGCCACGCCCCTGCGAAAACGCCATGGCTGCAGCAACCGGATCCTCGCCAGAGCCAGGGTTGCACGTCGCCGCGCCAAAGGCCCTGGCGAGCGCCAACTTGCTCTCGTCGAAGTCGATCCCCAGCACACGGCAGCCGTGCGCTCGTAGCAGTTGGACCGTGGCCAAACCGATCAAGCCAAGGCCGGTCACCACAACAGACTCACCCAATGTTGGTTGAATGAGTCGAATGCCTTGAAGACCAATCGATGCCAGCACTGTGAACGCAGCCGCCTCGCTGTCGACACCATCTGGCACTTTGGCGCACAGATTCTTGCCGACACGCACAACATCGGCGTGCGGCCCATTGGACGCCACGCGGTCACCAAGTGCAAAGCCGGTGACACCTGCTCCTACCTCAAGAACCACGCCGACATTGCAGTAGCCCAACGGCAATGGTTGGTCGAGCTTGCTGCGCACAGCCTCTACCGTGGTCATCAGGCCATCGGTCTTGACCTTGTCGAGGACCATCTTGACCTTCTCCGGCTGCTGGCGCGCCTTGTCGATAAAGGACGCCCTGCCGAAGTCCACCAACATTCGCTCCGTCCCAGCAGAAATCAGGCTATGCGTGGTTCGGATCAATAGCGTACCGGCACTCGCGCGTGGTGCGGGGGCTTCTACCAGCGAGGTTTCACCGGTGCCCATGTTCTGGAGGATCTGTTTCATTGTTCGATCAAGCGATATTCAGTTATACGGGGTAGTGGCCATCGATGTACTGTCGGCACCAAAGCTCCATGCTGACCAGCGCGAAGATCGAGTATGTGCCGTCGACACGTTGCTGCTGATCAGCGCGACGCAGTGCATCGACCGCAGCTGGATCAAAGATGCCTCGACGGCGGATCGATTCGGGCGACAACAGGTCGTCAACCAAGGGCTTGAGACGGGTCTGCAGCCAAGAGCGCAACGGCACGCCAAAACCCGTCTTGGGTCGATAGATCACATCGTGCGGCAGCATGCGTTCCATGGCACGTTTGAAGATCCACTTACCCTCACGGCCACGCTGCTTGTAGTTGACCGGAAGACGTGCAGCAAGCTCGACCAACTCCAGATCCAACAGCGGCACGCGCACTTCCACACCGGCCGCCATGCCCATCTTGTCGGTGTAGTTCAGATTGTGATCTGCGAGGAAATGCTTGCATTCTAGGTACAGCATTTTGTTCAGATCGGCCGTATGCTGCGGCACCTGTCCAAGCGAGGCCAGCAAAGGCTGCGCCAGTGAGGACGGCGTCAGCGTTGCCGCAAAATCGCGGTTCAGTAACCCCAATGCGCGGTCCGGAGTCAGCCACATGAAATAACTGGCCAGACGTTCGGCCGGATCCTTGTCGGCGTACTGCAGTGCCTTCCCCACACGCCGCAGCAGCGGGGACGACACCGGCAACGCGCCACCCGCAGCGGAAAGCAAGCTTCGCGCGGGACGCGGTAGCCACGACCAATAGCGCTCCTGCTGCAACGCAAAATGTCGGCGATACCCGGTGAAGATGTCGTCGCCGCCGGAGCCGGACAGAAGCACGGTAATGCCGTGCTGGCGTGCAAGTTCAGAGATGAACAATGCGTTAAGTGCTGCGGGATCCGCAGTTGGCTCGTCGAGGAAGTAGATCATCTGCGCCAGCCGATCAACCATCTCCGGGCCCACTTCGACCGTGTGCAAGTCCACATTCAGATGCTGAGCCACACGTTGCGCATACGGCAGATCCGCTGCAAACCCTTCGTCAGCCACCGATCCGTCGTTTACGGCAATCGTAAAGCACTGGATTCGGGTGTCTGGCAACGCCTTGCGCGCGCACGCAACCACCGCGCTGGAATCCAGCCCGCCCGATAGGAATGCGCCCACCGGTACGTCCGACAAGAGCTGGCGACGCACAGCCTGCTGAACCTTCTCGGCAACCAGATCGGCCGCCTCGTCCTCCGAAACCGACATGATCGGTTGGTCGTAAGGTAAATCGTAATATCGCCACTGACGAACAATGCGCCCATCTTTAACGATCATTGCGTGGCCCGGTTCGACCTTGCGCACTGCGCGTACCAGAGTCTGCTCCCGGGGCGACCAGAGGTAGCCGAGATGACTGAGCACCGCCTGCGGATCCAGTGCGGTATCGGCCAACCCGGCGCGCAGCAGCACCTTCATCTCGCTGGCAAAGGCGAATCGGCCACCTTCTGCGGTGTAGTACAGCGGCTTAACGCCCAGTTGGTCACGCGCAATGAACAGATACTCCTTGCGCTTGTCCCAGATGGCCAATGCGAAGATGCCATTGAGGCGATTGAGCATCGCCTCCCCGTACTTCTCATAGAGGTACAGGATGACTTCGGTATCCGAATGCCCTCGGAAGACGACACCATCAGCCTTCAACTCGGCTGCGAGTTCGGGCGTGTTATAGATCTCGCCGTTGTAGACGATGACGGTAGCGTCGCTGCGCGTGGCCATCGGCTGATGCCCCGCCTCGGAGAGGTCCTGGATGGCCAGACGGCGATGCGCAAGACCGACCCTGTTTGCTTCAAAAACAACCTGGCCTTCGTCGTCCGGCCCGCGATGCCCCAGCACACTGGCTAAGGCACGAAGATTCATGGCTGCAGGTTCATAGCCGGAGTAGCCAACAATTCCGCACATAGTTCAGATCTCTTTTATTCGAGGAGTGTCGCAATCGACTTAAGATGCCGCGGGAGTGACACGTAGGCGTGTCGCGGACAACTTGATCGTGAGCCAGAATGGAACATAGATGGTTAGGAACAGCACTGTCACGGATGCCACTTCGCCTCGGAAATAATGCAGCAGCAAGCTCACAAATAGTGCATGCCGACCGAGAGTCAAATCACAGTCCGCCCGGGCACGGACCGCGCGATAGGAGCAGCCATACAGAAAACCTGCGACCAGCCCGCCTCCAAGAAGACCAAACCAGCCGAAGTTCATATACATTTCGCCAAAAAAACCGGGAGGCAACGTGGTGCCCTCGTTTAACCAGGCGGCAGGCCAAAACGCCATCGTGAAAATTCCCGGCGCTGTCAGCGGCTTTGCCGGATACCAGACCGATGGTATCCAGATAAGAAAAATCATCAATAATGTTTGACCATATTCAAACTGCATTTGCTTCGGCATGGCGTCCATTAACACCGCCATGGTTTGAAGCTGCATCATGTTGCCGGTAAACTGCAAGAACAGGAATTTCAAAAAGGCTGAAACCACCGTATCGCCATATGCCGTGAAAGCAAAATGCCCCAATACTAGATACTCTTGCTTGATGACGTGATAAATCATCAACAGCACAAACAATAGCACCCCAAAAATTAGAAGCTTCCACGTTGAAAACCGGCGAACCCGGTAATGCCACACGAGTGCCAACGCAAGAATATAAACAAATATGGTGGCCTTAGCCCCTTGCAACGCAATGATTGCAACTGAGGCCAGAAAATAAATAGAGAACAGCAGAATTGACTTAGGCGATGCAGGCTTTTGCCGATTGGTCAACATGAGCGCCCACGCCAACCCGACGCTTAAGTATGAATTTTGCAGCAAAATAATAAAATTCATACCTGCTGACGCGCGTGTTCGATCACTCGCAGCGACCAACACTTCTTCGAAGCCACCTTGCAGATGGATCGTCAACAGTAGCCCGGCGGTAGCGACACCCGCGATGACGTAAAACGATAAAGGAAGACGCCGGCTCTTAAAGCCCAAACAACTTACGATCCTGGTGGGCGCGCGCAAACTCGCTCGGCCACCGAGCACTGCCAAATACGCAGTCGCAAAGCACAGCATCGCGAAGCCGTATCCAAATACAGCTTGTAATGCCGCAGACAGCTGGTCAGAGAAATCAAATCGCCAGAATTGCGAAAATCCATCTTCCTGGTTGAGGAACGGATATAGCGGCAACAGTACGCCACCGACAAAAAATGCCATCATCAAAGATAATGGCGAAAAAGGATCAATGCGACGCATCGGCCCTCCCACTCGATCGTTGATAGCCAAGCAATACCAGAAGACCCGATAGCTTAAGTGCGCCGAGGTGCAGCAACAGCGAAACCACTGCCCCAGCAACAAACAGGAGAACTACCCCGTCGACAGCAAAATATTTTGCCAGCGGATAAGCGAATGCCCCAGTAATAATAACTTCGACGATGTTGACATACACCGAAACTCGATATTTTCCAAGCGCAGTAATGACGGTGCCAATCGAAAGCGTGATCGCCCGCAACGGGAGAACGAAGCTCATCATGAACAGAGCGTTGATGGCAGGCGTGTAAGTCAATCGCAACCACTCTCGATTAATAATCCACGCAGCAAGCACCAAAAAAAAGAAAAGTACTGCCATGCCTAGCATGTTGCGTACGAGCTTATTAAAGCGCTCGCGAATCAGGGCAGGCGTGTGCAGTTGAGAAACAAGGCGCGGCAACTCCACCTGCATCGTTACAGCAAGAAGTAGGTTGGGCACCATCAATACAAGCGATGCGAGCCCGAAAAAACCGATTTTATCTGTCGGAACCTTTGCTGCCGCAAGTGCCAAAATCGGCAAATTGTCGCAGAGCAGACGAACAAATAGCGCTAGATTTGCCGTAATGCCCAAAGAAATGACATGCCAATTGGGAAGTACCTGACGGTTGATACCACCCGTCCCACGAAAATAATGGCGAACCCCAAGCAACATGCCGATCAATACAGCACTCTCACCAAGGTAACGCCCCACCACCCAACCACCGACCCCGAACGACCAAGACAACAAACATACAACACTGATCGCGAAGCACGTCAGTACCACTACGCGTACCGAAAATTCAGACGCAGTCTGCGTACCCTGCGCAAACGCGGCAATGACCCGAACGGTATTGCTAAGCAGCGCAACCCCCGCAATCAAGGCAACATAGTGGACCATTGCTCCGGACAGCAGGCCCCGAGTCAGCAGCAAGACAACGACTACGAGGCTGCCGACAATGATCTCCATGCAAATAAGCCGTTTCAACAACTGAGCCCGCTCTGCATCATCCCGTAGGGCCGCGATTTCACGAATCGCGAGCGTAGGTGCTCCAACCGACGTACCAAGCACAATGATGGACAGGATGGACTCCACTGTCCGGATCACGCCGACTTGATTTGGCGTCAGAAAAAACGCGGACAGAAACTGCGAGATCAAGACTCCGCCCTGAATACAGGCAGTCAGAATCAAGACACCTATCGCGGTCCGGTATCGGTGCAGAAGTTGGAAGAGGTTTGCCACGTTTTGCGGTCCGTGTATGGCGTCCGTGCAATAGAACGCGGTGTCGTCAGCGGGAAGACGTCACTGCGTCGAGCATGTCGGCCAACTGCTTCCTGCGCTGCTCGATGGAGAAGTTTGCTTCGATATGGCGCAGTTGAGCCGCCTGCAGGACCGGATCGCTAGGGGTGTCAGCCACGTCGAGCATGGCTTGCGCCAGTTGCCCAACGTCATTGGGCGTTACGAACCGGGCATACGTCCCGGCGACCTCGGGCACCGCCCCCGATGGGCTCGTAATGACCTGTGCTCCGCATGCGATAGCCTCACCGATTGCGTGCCCAAAACCTTCAAACAGCGTTGGTTGCACATAGGCCAGGCAGCGACGGTAGTGATCGCGCTTCTCCTCGTCAGAAATCATGCCTACGAAATCGACCCGATCCTCCATACCTGCATTGCGTGCCAAGGCGACCAAGGCGTCGTAGTGGTCTCCCTTCTTCCCAGCCATCACCAGACGCAGATTGGGTCGTGCCTGAGCCACACGACCAAAGGCTTCAACGATTGAATCCAGGCACTTGCGCTTTGCGTTGGTACTGCTACTCCAACTGACCGTAAAGAAATAGTCGCCTCGCTGGGATACATCAGTCCCGGGGTTGTAGTACGCCGTATTGATTGCCAACGGGCTGAGCACCGGATTGCGAACCGGCAGATGCTCCGTCACAAGGTCGTACTCGCACTGCGAGATAAAGAGATTGCGTGTCGCGCGCTTGAGCGCGAGCTTCATGAGCCACTTCTGCCATAGCGGACGGTCCAGGTAACACAAACCCGGAATCACGCCATGGCAAGTGTCGTAGTCGAAAGCCCCCGTCACGATGACTGGGCGGCGATTCGGCATGGAGCGCAGAATTGGATAGAACGCGTAAGTCCACCACCAGCAGTAGTACAGGTCGGCTGTCTTATCCAGGCTTTTGAAATCTCCGGCCAGCACAACCTCGTGCCCGAGGCTCCTGAGGATCTCAATATCGACCTTGTAGAATTCGACGGTCTCGAACATTTCACGCCAATTGGCGTGATTGGTCATGTTCGCGAAAAAGCAAATACGCATGGATATCGAGTCGTGTTTTGTGCTGCTACGCCGCGGAGCGCTGTGCATCCGGGTCGCAAAGGGTCAGTGGGCTTGCGCGGTGTACTGGTCGTACATGTGCGTGAGGATCTCCCTCAAGCCCGGAGCTGGAATATCGCCAACGAGACGGCGCAGCTTTGCCGGCGAGCCGTATAAGCGAACCACCTCGGCGCCACGCACGAGACCCGGGTCAACTTCAACCTGGATGTTGTGGCCCGAGATTTCCTTCATCGTGCCGAGGATTTGTGCAATCGAGTAATCCCTGCCACCGCAGATGTTCACCGTCTCGGATACGGCATCGCCAACGAGCAGGCGCCGATATGCTTCCACGAGATAGCTGACATCGCTGATATCCCGCGATACGTCAAGATTGCCCAACCGAATGACAGACGCGCCGGACGCGAAGTGCTTGACGATCTTCGGCACAAGGAAATTCTCTGCTTGCCCAAACCCTGTGTAGTTGAACGGCCGCGCGATCAACATGGGCAACTTGCCGAACCAGTTCCGACAGATCATCTCCATCGCCAGCTTGCTGTTGGCGTAGTGATTGGCTGGCGCGGGCGGCACATCTTCGGTAATGGGTAGCTGGTTCGCGTTGCCGTATATGTTGGCGCTGCTGGCAAGCAACACCTTGGTGGGTGTCACATTGGCCGCAAGAATTGCCTTGAGCAACGCCTCGGTGCCCAGCACATTGACGCGATAGAACTCGAGCGGGTCATCATGTGCCACGTACGCGATGGCAGCCAAGTGCACCACGTAGTCTGGTCGCACCTCGCTGATGATTCGCGTAAGCGAGGCGACGTCGTTCAGATCACAATGCCGGACACCTTCATCCGCACTTTGACCAATGCCATACACCTCAAGACCGTCGGCCATCAGGGCGTCACGCAAATACCGCCCTGTGAAGCCGGACAACCCTGTCACGAAGACGCGCTTCGCCATGGTCAGCACGAAAAGCCGTTGCGATTGCGGCGCAGGTCAGCCTCAACCATCAGGTTGCACAGCGTCTCGAGCGAGGTTTCCGCGCGCCAGCCAAGTTCCTCATACGCCTTGGCCGGATTTCCGATCAGCAACTCAACCTCAGCAGGACGATAGAACTTCGGATTGACGCGAACGCGTTGCTTGCCCGTCGCCACATCTACGGCGACTTCTTGCTCTGCCGTGCCGGACCACGCCAGTTCAATACCTGCCGCCTTGAACGCCATTGTGACGAAATCACGCACGGTTTCCGTTCTGTTGGTCGCCAGCACATACGTGTCAGGACGATCAGCTTGCAGCATCAGGCGCATACCCTCGACGTACTCCTTGGCGTAACCCCAATCCCGCTTGGCGTCCATGTTGCCGAGCTCCAGGCAATCCAGCTGACCCAGCACGATCTTGGCAACCGAATCCGTGATCTTGCGCGTCACGAATTCTTTGCCGCGCAGCGGCGATTCGTGATTGAACAAAATGCCGCTGGTGCCAAATATGCCGTAGGACTCGCGATAGTTGATCGTCATCCAGTGGGCATACAGCTTGGCCACACCGTAGGGGCTGCGCGGATAAAACGGCGTCGACTCGACTTGTGGCACAGCTTGCACCTTGCCAAACATTTCCGAAGTCGATGCTTGATAGAAGCGGATCGCCGGATTGACGATGCGAATCGCTTCCAGCAGATGCAGTGTCCCCAGGCCGGTGATGTTCGCCGTGGTAATTGGCTGGTCGAACGACACGCCAACGAAGCTTTGCGCCGCTAGGTTGTACACCTCGTCAGGCTGCACTTTGTCCAGCAGACGGATCACCCCAGAAGCATCGCTCAGATCGAATTCGACCAACTCCAGTTCAGGATGATGCTCGATGCCGAGCTCCGCCAAACGCCAGAAGTTGACGGTGCTGGAGCGTCGATACGTACCGTACACGCGATAGCCCAACTCCAGTAGTCGCTGCGTCAGGTAGGCGCCATCCTGGCCTGTAATACCGGTAACAAGAGCTTTTTTCAACGGACAATCCCCCGCGTATCGATGATCGTTTTGTCCTGCAAGGTCATCCACAGGATCGTCTTGAACTGATCGTGATCCACTAGCAGCAAGACAATGTTGGCGCGCTCAAGCGCAGAAGCCACATCGGCCAGTTCCACACCCTTGTCGGAAAGCTCGGCCGGCAGCGCATCGACATGGGGTTCAACTGCGAGAATCTTGCCAACGCCATCTGCAGCGAGTCGGCGCACGATCTCCACCGACGGGCTTTCGCGCAAATCGTCGATGTTCGCTTTGAACGCCAGACCCAGACAGGCGATGACAGGAGACTGCAGGTCGCGCGCCGCTTCCTTAACCTTGGTGACCACATAACCCGGTTTGCCGTCATTGACTTCGCGGGCGGTACGAATCAGTCGTGCCTCGTTGGGTGCCGAGTCGACAATGAACCACGGATCCACTGCGATGCAGTGACCACCGACACCAGGACCCGGCTGCAGAATGTTGACGCGCGGGTGGTGATTGGCCAGTCGGATGAGCTCCCAGACGTTGATCTTCAAGCGATCACAGATGAGTGAGAGCTCGTTGGCGAACGCGATATTGACATCACGGAACGCATTTTCCGTGAGCTTAGCCATTTCGGCGGTTCGCGCATCAGTCTTCAGGCATGCACCCTGAACAAACGTGCCGTAGAGCTGTGCCGCGAGCTCCGCGCCTTTGACCGTCATGCCACCAATGATCCGGTCATTGGAAATCAGTTCACGCAGAATGTGGCCAGGCAGCACACGCTCCGGACAGTACGCAAGATGCACGTCGGCCTGCTCTCCGGCTTGGTGCGGGAACTTCAAATCGGGGCGAAGTTCGGCCAACCATGCCGACAGTTGCTCTGTCGCTCCAACAGGCGAGGTCGACTCGAGCACGACGAGATTGCCCGCTGCAAGAACAGGTGCAATCGAGCGAGCAGCCGCTTCCACGTAAGCGAGGTCTGGCTCATGATCATTCTTGAACGGGGTCGGCACCGCGATCATGAATGCATCAGCCGGCTGCGGCACCGTGTTGGCAACCATGAAACCGTCTTTGACAACCTGGTGCACGAGTTGATCAAGATCCGGCTCAATAATGTGAATCTCGCCGCGATTAATCGTATCGACAACGTGCTGGTGCACGTCAACACCATAGACCTTGATGCCCCGGCTCGCGATCACCGTGGCCGTGGGCAATCCGATATAGCCCAGGCCGATCATCGAGACCGAACGGATTGTTGCCATTAATGAAACTCCCTTGCAAGGATATCGACGATACGGCTTGATGCTTTGCCGTCGCCATAAGGATTGTGAGCACGCGACATGCTTTGGTAGACGCTAGCGTCGTCGAGCAGGGCAGCCGCCTCGCGGACGATCGTCTGCCGATCGGTACCGACCAGTCGCACGGTGCCAGCCTCCACCGCTTCTGGCCGCTCTGTGGTATCACGCATCACGAGGACCGGCTTACCCAGCGAGGGGGCTTCTTCCTGAATCCCGCCACTGTCTGTCAGTATGAGATGACTCTGCCCCATCAAGTACACAAAGGGCAGATAGTCCTGCGGCTCAATCAGGTGGACGTTCGACAAACCACCCAGAATGCGAGACACCGGCTCTTGGACGTTGGGGTTCAAATGAACCGGGTACACGATCTGAACGTCGGGCCGAGCCGCCAATTCCGCCAGTGCCGCGCAGATGTTCTCAAAGCCGGCACCGAAGTTCTCGCGGCGGTGCCCCGTCACGAGAACAAGACGGCTGTCCTCACGCAGATAGGGGAAACGCCCAGCCAGCGTGTCGTGCATGGACGTGCTCTGCTCAATGCGCGCGTGCACCTCCAGCAAACTGTCGATCACGGTATTACCCGTGACATACACGGTCTCAGCCGCAATACCTTCTCTGAGCAAATTCAGACACGCTTGCTCCGTCGGAGCAAAATGAGTCGCCGCAATTGTCCCGGCGATCTTGCGGTTCATCTCCTCAGGCCAAGGCGAGTAGATGTTGCCTGTCCGCAAGCCGGCCTCCACATGGCCCACTGCGATGCGGTGGTAATACGAAGCCAGCGTCGCAGCCATCGTTGTGGTCGTGTCGCCGTGTACCAATACAAGGTCCGGCCGCCACTGATCAAAGACACTGCGCAAGCCCGTCAACACACGCGCCGTCAGATCCGTAAGATCCTGACCCGGCTGCATCAGATCGAGATCAAATTCCGGCACGATGTCAAAAAGCGACAGCACCTGATCAAGCATTTGCCGGTGCTGCGCCGTCACACATACCCGCGTATCGAATCGTGGGTCCCCCTTGAGGGCCTCCACGACCGGCGCCATCTTGATAGCTTCCGGCCGCGTACCAAAGACAACCAAGACTTTCATAGTTCGTATATCAATTGCACCTTGTCTGCACTCCGCAGAAATGCCGGACATAGCATCACCGGCCGCCCGCTGCTCCCACAGCCTCGGCACCAGCCTTCCCATCAAGAAAGCGTTTATTCGGGAAAAACCCTGAATTCTAAGCTAAGTCGGCGTCAAAGTGCCTTATTGAAAAGATGCCCATAAGCCACATTTCTAGAATCGAGCACCGGGGCGCCGGTGTTTAGGCCTTTGGCAACAAGGCCAGGGCCCTTCCAGACAATCAGGACGTCCGCCCGTATGAGTCTTCGAAACGGACGATATCGTCCTCCCCAAGGTACTCGCCGCACTGGACTTCAATCATGACGAGATCGATCACCCCCGGATTGATCAGGCGATGCTTGTGGCCCGCGGGTATGTAGGTGGATTGATTCGGCTGCAGTTGAATCTTCTGCTCGCCGTTGATGACAGTGGCTGATCCGCTGACAACGATCCAGTGCTCACTGCGATGGTGATGCATTTGCAGTGACAACTGCTCTCGCGGCTTCACCACGATGCGCTTGATCTTGAAGCCATCCCCCTCTTCCAACACCGTGTACGTCCCCCACGGACGATGGGCGGTTCGGTGGATACGGTAGCTTTCGTGACCAGCTTTCTTCAACTGCCCCACGATGTGCTTCACATCCTGAGTACTGTCGCGATTGGCGACCAGTAGCGCATCAGGCGTGTCGACAATGATCAGGTTTTCCACGCCGACTGCGCCAACCACACGATCTTCGCTCTTGATGTAGCAGTTACTGACCCCATGCAAGAGCGCATCGCCATAGATGCGGTTGCCCTGCGCATCCGGGGGCGTCAGCTCGCTGATGGAGTGCCAAGAGCCGATGTCACTCCAACCCATATTGCTGGGCACCACCGCGACACGATCCGATTTTTCCATGATCGCGTAGTCGATGGAAATATCTGCGACGTGCTTGAATTGCTCCGCATTCAGTTCCAGCGAACAGCAACCGCTCGATGTCGCTTCGGCGCCGAAATCAACACTTCGCTCGCACGCTTGGAGCAAGTCGGTAGCGTACTTGCCAAATTCTTCGACCGCGTGACGTGCCGTAAAGCAGAACATGCCTGAGTTCCAAAGATGGACCCCACTGGCCACGAACGCCTCAGCAACATCCAGTTTGGGTTTCTCGATGAATCGAACCACAGAGTGAACACCTTCACGCTGCTGCTCGGCATCAAGCTCAATGTAGCCGTAGCCGGTCTCGGGAGAGATCGGACGGATACCGAACGTAACGATCCGCCCTTCCAATGCCGCAGTTGACGCCGTCTCAACGACTGTCTTGAACTGATTCAGATCATCGATCAGGTGATCCGCCGGAAGCACCAGCATCACCGCATCGTCACCATGACGGCGACAAATCCAATGGGCTGCCGAAGCAACTGCGCCAGCAGTATTTCGGCCAAACGGCTCCAACACGAACCCGAGTGGGATGTGCCGATTGTTGATCTCCTGGCATTCATCGCGCGTGAGGAAGAACGTCTCACGGTTCGTGACAACGACGACCTCAGCAACGTCGGCAAACAACGTAGCGCGCTTGAATGTCTTCTGAAGCAGGCTTTCGCCGTCGGCTAACTTGAGCAAAGGCTTGGGGTAGGACTCGCGCGACACCGGCCAGAGCCGCGTCCCGGCACCGCCGGAAATGATGACAGGAACGATCTTCATTTTGACCAATCTCGATTTAATAGAAAATTATAATTTATTCTGTGCACCGCTCCCTCCAGCTCCCACCCAAACAAATCACAACAATCGCTAAGAGAAAATCTCCACGTCTGATAGGGATCGACCGGCTGCGTCTTTGACCGAGACGATCGGGGTGTCGTCAGTCGGCCATTGGATACCTACTGTGGCGTCATTCCATTGCAAGCAGCGCTCGAACTCTGGGTACCAAAAATCCGTCGTCTTGTACAGCAGCTCAGCGTATTCCGACAGCACCAGAAATCCGTGCCCAAAACCCTCGGGAATCCACAATTGCCGCCGATTCTGAGCAGACAAGGTAACGCCGGTCCAGTGGCCAAACTCAGGCGAACTCCTACGCAGGTCCACCGCCACATCGAACACCTCACCGGCAAGCACGCGTATGAGCTTTCCCTGTGGTCGCTGCACTTGGTAATGCAAACCACGCAGGACGTTGCGTACAGACCCTGAGTGGTTGTCCTGGACAAAAGTCCGATTCAACCCTGTTGCCGCCTCAAAATCTCTCGCGTTAAAACTCTCGTAGAAAAAACCGCGGTCATCACCGAATACCTTGGGCTCGAGAACCAGCACATCCGTAAGCGCCGTCCGTGTCACCATCAGATTGGTAGGCATTTGAGATATGCGTTGGCGCGTTGATTACCGATAGCGCCTTGTTTAATGAAAAATTTGGTCCAGCAGGCGGCGCAGCCCCACTCTCCAGTCGGGCAACACCATACCAAATGTCTGCTGCAACTTGGACGTATCGAGACAGGAATTCGCCGGGCGCGATGCGGCCTCTGCATAGTCGGCGGCCAAAATTGGCGTGATCCGTCCTGATGTCGCCTTCAGCGCGATGCCGCGAGCTTGCGCGTGGGTCAGAATCTCCACGGCATAGCCATGCCAACTGGTCTGCCCTGCGGAAGCAAGGTGATAGAGGCCGAATGGAAAGTTCCGACGATCGGCAAGCATCCAATAGCGCGCAAGCAACTCAGCGGTTACATCAGCAATCAAATCCGCCGTGGTCGGCGCGCCGATCCGATCGGCGATAACTCGCAAGTGATCTTGCTCACGGCCGAGTTGCAAGATCGCCTTCACAAAATTGGCCCCATGTGCACTGGCAACCCATGCGGTACGCAAGATCAATGCTTGAGCACCGCTCTCGGTAACCGCCACCTCTCCTGCCAGCTTGCTCCGCCCGTATGCTGATAGTGGATTGGTCTGATCGGTTTCAACATACGCCCCCGACTTGCCGCCATCGAACACATAGTCGGTGGAGTAGTGAACGAGCAAGCTGCCCATCGCCCTGGCTTCTTCAGCCAGGATGCCCGGCGCGACTCCGTTGACCGCAAATGCCTGCTTGACCTCGATTTCCGCCCGGTCAACGTTCGTATAGCCTGCCGCATTGATGATCACATCGGGACGAATTTCGCGCAGCGTCTTACGCAATGCTGCGGGTTGCGTCAGATCGCATGCAGCATGATCCCGGGCGACAACGCGTCCCAGGCTAGCCAAACGACGTTGCAACTCGAAGCCCAATTGACCATTGCAACCCGTCACAAGTAACGTCGGATGGGCAATCGTGCTACGCGGCATGATGCCCCACACCCTCATTGCGCAGGGCCGCCTGCACCCATACCGGGTTGTCCAAAAACCACTGGACCGTCTTGCGCAGCCCCGACTCAAAAGATTCGACTGGCTGCCAACCCAGCTCGCTATGAATCTTATTTGCGTCCACTGCGTAACGCCGGTCATGACCGGGACGATCTTCGACAAAGCAAATCTGCTCTCTGTACGAATCCTCACGCCGGGGACGCAGTTCATCCAGTAGATCGCAGAGGGTGTGGGCGATCTGCAAGTTCGAACGCTCGTTGCCGCCGCCCACGTTATAGGTTTGGCCCACGCGCCCGTGTGCAAGAACAGCTCTCAATGCGGCGCAGAGATCGCCAACGTACAACCAATCGCGAATATTGAGACCGTCTCCATAGATGGGCAGCGCTTTGCCAGCCAATGCGTTGGTGATGATCCGAGGGATCAGCTTCTCGGGAGACTGATAGGGCCCATAGCCGTTCGAGCAGTTCGTCGTGAGCACCGGCAGCCCATACGTGTGATGGTAGGCACGCACAAGATGGTCGGCCCCCGCTTTGGATGCGGAATAGGGACTGTTCGGCCGGTAAGGTGTTGTTTCGGAAAAGCTCGGGGCTTCAACGCCAAGCGAGCCGAACACCTCGTCAGTCGAAACATGAAGCAGACGAAACGCCGCACGCGAATCGGTATTCAGACTGGACCAATACGCACGGGCAGCCTCAAGTAGCGTAAACGTTCCGACCAGATTGGTCTGAATGAAGGCTGCGGGCCCATGAATTGACCGATCCACATGGCTCTCGGCGGCAAAATGCACTATTGCGCGAGGCTGGTACTTAGCAAGCACGTGGTCCAGCGCCATACGGTCACAGATGTCGGCCTGCACGAATACGTAGCGAGGATTATCGCCAACCGATGCCAATGTCTGCCTATGGCCGGCATAGGTCAATTTGTCGACATTGACCACGCCATCAGCGGCCGGATCCGACAACCACTCCAATACGAAATTGCCGCCAATGAACCCGGCACCGCCAGTTACGAGGATATGGGACAAACGCTGCACTCCTGCCTATCATCCGACCACGGGCCATAGCGTGCTGATGCCCAGGTTGTCCCCACAACAAGGGCAGCAAGAAACGAATTGCCGCGCATCACTATAAACAACGTATTCTATCCGCCCCCACCATCTCCCCCGTGGCAAGCCCCAAGAAATTTGTAGCACGCTGTAAGAACTGAGACGTCAACGTCTCTGCAGTGGACAACAACATCCGTTTTTACCGAGCCATCGTGCATTCCCACGCTTCCGAGACCACGCCCCACGCCATCGGCGACCTCCAAGGCTGCTGCGCCCCTCTCCAGTCCCTCCTGGCCGCCCTGCCAGCCAACGCGCCACTGCGCTTCGTAGGCGACCTGATCAACCGTGGCCCTGACTCTCTCGGCACGCTACGGCAAGTCATCGCCCTCTGCGAAGCCGGTCGCGCACGCACGGTGCTCGGCAACCACGACATCCACCTGCTGGCTGTGGCGGCCGGCGTGCGCAAGCCGGGCAAGCGCGACACCATCGCCGAAATCCTGGCTGCACCCGATCGTGATCAACTCATCGACTGGCTACGGCACCAGCCATTGGCCATCTTCGAGAACGGTTTCCTGATGGTGCACGCCGGCGTTCTGCCGCAATGGACGACAGGCGACGTGCTGGAACTGGCGGGCGCCGTAGAGCGCGAGTTGCGTAGCGCACATTGGAAAACCTTCCTAGCGGACGCGTTCGGCAACCATCCTGCCAAGTGGAGCAATGATCTCGTCGGCATGGACCGCCTGCGCCTGACGATCAACGCCCTCACCCGCCTGCGCTTCTGCACGCTAGATGGCGCGATGGAGTTTGAGACGACAGACGCCGAAGGTGCGCCCGACGGTCACATGCCGTGGTTCGATGTGCCGGGTCGCCGCACACGCGGCACGCCCATCGTTTTCGGACACTGGTCCACGCGCGGTTTGGTGATGCGCGATGACCTGATCGGCCTGGATACCGGATGCGTGTGGGGCGGAAAGCTGTCAGCAGCGAAACTTTCGCTGGCGCCAGCAGAGCGCGATGTGGTGCAGGTCGCGTGCGAGCAGGCGCAAGACCCGCTCGCTCACCAGAAAAACTCTCAGGCGGCCTAGCCTGCGCGTTCGATTAGCGCCGCGACAGCGTCCTGGCTGTGCGCGGCCAGTGACCGGCGGTCCATCTCTGGGGCCACAGAGGTACCCACGAGCACCTCCACCACTAACGGTGGTCCGTTCAGGATGGCGTTGATCGTATCCATCATCGACAGATCGCCGATGTACGCGGGAATGGTCGTCAACTCGCCGGTGGCAGCAATGCGATAGCGCAACGCCACGGGGCGGATCGGGGCGGCGGCGGTCACCGGCGCCTGGAACAGGTTGGCGTGGAACGGCAGCAGTTGCAGCCCGTCCGACGTCGTCCCTTCGGGAAACACGCAGATCGCATCCCCGCTGCGCAGTGCATCGGCGATCACGTGCATGATGCGGTGTGCGTCACGCTTGCGGGCGCGCTCAACGAACAGCACGCCAGTCTGCGCACACAGCCAGCCAATCACCGGCCAACTGCGGATTTCCGACTTGGCGACGAAGCGCGGCGGGTACCAGCTGTTGATCGCGTAGATGTCGATCCACGACACGTGATTGGACACGAGCATGGACCCGGCCAGATCCTTGCCTTCAACCGGCTCGCCATGCACGACGAGCGAGACGCGAAACAGCGCCAGCAGCTTGCGCGACCAGCGCTGAATCAGCGCCCGCCTGGTGCTAGGGCGTACCCACCAGAACAGCAGCGCACACGTGGTCAGGCCCTCAGCCAGATGCACGAGCAACCGCAGCTTGCGCAGCAGGTGTTTTCGCTGCGGTGTGCTCACCCCAGTGGGTGCGCTTTCCATGCGCTGATCAATGCCCGTCATAGGCAAGGTGGCCGGCAACCAGCGTGGCGCGCACGCGGCCTGCCAACTCGAAGCCCAGGTACGGCGAGTTCTTGCCCTGGCTGCGCAGGCTGCGTGGCTCGACCTTCCAGGTGGCGTGCGGATCGAACACGCACACATCGGCCATCGCACCGACCTCCAGCGAGCCCGCCTGCAAACCCAGCACGCGCGCCGGTTCACTGGTAATGCGGGCAAGCGCCTTCGACAGCTCGACCTTGTGCTCGGCGGCCCAGCGCAGCGTCAGCGGCAGCAGGGTTTCGAGGCCGGTCGCACCGGGCGTGGCCTCCGCAAACGGCAGCAGCTTCTCGTCGTCGTCCACGGGGGTGTGATCGGAACAGATCGCGTCGATGGTGCCGTCGGCCAGCGCGCGCACAATGCCGTCGCGGTCGCGCCCTGAGCGCAGCGGCGGCACAAAGCGCATCTGCGAATTGAAGTAGCCGATGTCAACGTCGGTCAGCGAGATGTGGTGGACGTTTACGTCGCACGTGACCGGCAGGCCTTCCGCCTTGGCAGCGCGCACGAGTTCGAGTCCAGCAGCCGACGACAGGCGGCACAAATGCACGCGCGCACCGGTGCTGCGCATCAGTTCGAAGATGGTGTGCAGGCGCACAGTCTCGGCAATCACCGGCACGCCGGAGAGGCCCATGCGAGACGCCAGCGGGCCGCTTGCCGCCACGCCGCCCTTGCCCAGGTACGGATCTTCGGGGCGCAGCCAGACGGTAAAGCCAAAGGTCCGCGCGTACTGCAGCGCGCGCATCAGCACCTGCGTATCAGCCATCGGCGCATCGGTCTGCGAAAAGCCGACGCAGCCCGATTCAGTCAGCTCGGCCATCTCGGTCAGCACCGCGCCTTTCAGGCCAACAGTGAGCGCGCCCAGCGGATACACGTGCGCCTGGTTCAGGTTGCGCGCGCGGAACTTGAGCATCTCGACCAGGCCCGGCTCATCCAGCACGGGGTCGGTGTCCGGCGGGCACACCAGCGACGTCACACCACCGGCCATGGCTGCGGCCATTTCCGATTCGAGCGTCGCCTTGTATTCGAAACCTGGCTCGCGCAAACGGGCAGACAGGTCGATGAAGCCCGGGCTGACGATCAAACCTGTCGCGTCGACCGTCTTGTTGGCATGGAAATCCGCCGGTGCGTGGCCGACGCCGACCACCTTGCCCGCAGCGATGTACAAGTCCTGTTGTGCGTCGATGCCGTTGGCCGGGTCGATCAGGCGGCCGCCTTTGATATGCAGTTTCATCGGTCAGTCTTTATTCTTCGTTGTTGCCAGCCACGATGCCCATCACGGCCATCCGCACCGCAATGCCGAACGTCACCTGGTTCAGGATTACCGATTGCACGCCGTCGGCCACGGCGGAGTCGATCTCCACGCCGCGGTTCATCGGGCCAGGGTGCATGACGATGGCGTCGGGCTTGGCCAGTGCGAGGCGGTCTTGCGTCAGGCCGTACGCCTTGAAGTATTCCTGCGCAGACGGCAGCAGCGCGCCGCTCATGCGCTCGTTCTGCAGGCGCAGCATGATGACCACGTCCACGCCCTTGAGGCCCTCTTCCATGTTGTGGAAGACACGCACGCCCATGTGCTCCAGGCCGCCCGGCAGCAGCGTGCGCGGGCCGATGGCGCGCACCTCGGCGCAGCCCAGCGTCGTCAGCGCATGGATATCGGAACGCGCCACACGCGAGTGCAGGATGTCACCGACGATCGCCACCGTCAGGTTGGAGAAATCTTTCTTGTAGTGGCGGATGGTGAACATGTCGAGCAACCCCTGCGTGGGGTGCGCATGACGGCCATCGCCTGCGTTGATCACGTGCACGTGCGGCGCAACGTGCTCCGCAATCAGGTACGGCGCGCCGGAGCTTGCATGCCGCACGACAAACATGTCGGCTTGCATGGCCGACAGGTTGTTGATCGTATCGAGCAGCGACTCACCCTTGCTGGTGGACGACGCGTTGATGTTCAGGTTGATCACGTCCGCCGACAACCGCTTGGCTGCGATCTCAAACGTGGTGCGCGTGCGCGTGGAGTTCTCGAAGAACAGGTTGAACACGCTCTTGCCGCGCAGCAGCGGCACCTTCTTCACCTCGCGGTCGGAATCCGATACGGAAACGAACTGCTGCGCGGTGTCCAGCACGTGCGTGAGGATGTCGCGCGACAGCCCCTCGATCGACAGCAGGTGCTTGAGCTCGCCGTTTTTCGTGAGCTGCGGATTGGCGAAAGTCTTGGGCATGAGAGACAGATACGGCAGAAGGCGACGAAAGCGGTCAGTACAGAACAGAAGCGATACAGCGCGCGAACTCAGGCACCCTTGGGCTCGCGCGTGAAGGTAAAGCGTGCGAAGGCGCCCTCACCGGATTCGCTCAGCACGAGCGACTCGTTGGCTGGCAGCGTAACGCGCTCACCGATGTAGTCCGGGGCAACCGGTAGTTGACGCTCGCCGCGGTCGACCAGCACGGCCAGTTCCACTGCGGCCGGGCGGCCGTAGTCGAACAGCTCGTTGATGGCGGCGCGGATGGTGCGGCCGCTGGCCAGCACGTCGTCCACCAGCAAAATGCGGCGCTCGTTCACATCGAACGGCAGCGTGGTCGGCTGGGCCTTGGCGTGCAGGCCCTTCTTGGCGTAATCGTCGCGATGCATGGCCACGTTGACCACGCCATATTCCGGCAGGCCTAGGTCATGCGCCAGTCGCTTGGCAATCCAGGCGCCGCCGCTGACGATTCCGGCCACCGACCAGGCATGGCCGTCGGCCATCCGTGTGCGCAGTTGTGCGACGAGGCTCTGGTACAGCGCCTCGGCATCGATCTGTTGCGATGTCATGCGTGTGATTCGTCGAAGAACTGTTGGAGGATGATGCGCGCGGCTTCTGCGTCGAGCACATCGTCGGAGGCGCCGGCATCCTGTGCGGCGATCGAAGAATAACGCTCGTCTACCCAGGTGACCGGCAGGCCATAACGGCCGTGCAATTGATTGCCGAAACGCTTGGCGAGCTTGATCATCGGCTGCTCATCGCCATCGGGATGCACAGGCATGCCGACCACGAAACCGACTGGCTGCCACTCGTCGATCAGGCGCGCAATCTGCGCAAAGCGGAAGTCGACCGAGCGGTTGGGAATGGTTTCCAGCGCCCGAGCCGAACGCGAAATAGTATTGCCTAACGCAACACCAATGCGCTTTTCGCCGTAATCGAATGCCAGCAGAGTGCCGTCTGGGGGCACGGGAGCGGTGGCCGGACCCGTCGCCGATGCGGGCTCAGGCATGCCCTGCCTCGCCCGACAGCATGGCGGGGTTGATGCCAAGCAGGTTCAGCGCAGCGGCAAACCGCTCTTCGGCAGGCACATTGAAGATGACCTCGGGGTCGGCCTGGACCGTCAGCCAGCCGTTACGGCTGAGTTCGTCTTCCAGTTGGCCGGCGCTCCAACCGGCATACCCGAGCGTCAGGATGAAGCGCTGCGGCCCGCCGCCCTGGGCGACAGCTTCCAGCACATCCTTGGAGGTGGTCATTTCCAGCCCGCCCGGCACCGCCAGCGACGACGAGTACGCGCCCGTGGCGTCATGCAGCACAAAGCCGCGCTCGGTCTGCACCGGGCCGCCGTAGTACACGGGCTGTTCTGCGAGGGGGTGGATTTCGAGCTTGAGATCGATCTTGTCGAACAGCGTCGCCAAGTCGATGTCGATGGGGCGGTTGATGACGAGGCCGAGCGCGCCGCGCTCGTTGTGCTCGCACATGTACACCACCGTGCCCGAAAACGTGGAGTCCGCCATGCCAGGCATAGCGATCAGGAACTGATTCGTGAGATTGATAGGTGCGTCCGGCGAGGCCATGCGACTAGTTTACCAAAAGCCCCCGGCCATCGCCCCTTTCATTTGGAGGAGCCTGCTTCCGGGGTAAGGATTTTGTGCCGGATCACGCACCCGGGGCGTTCTGACGCTCCGGCGTGGTGTGCAGCGCTTCGATGTCGGCGGCGTCCAGCCAGCGCCATTCGCCGGGGGCCAGATCGTCGCCCAGCGACAGCCCACCGATGGCGCTCCGGTGCAGCCCGGTCACATGGTTGCCGGCAGCGGCCACCATGCGCTTGACCTGGTGGTACTTGCCTTGCGTGAGCGCCATGCGCAGGTGGTGCGTGTCCACGCGCTCGGCCCAGGCAGCGATAACGTTTTCATCCTCGTCGTCCAGCAGCACGCCGGCACACAACTGGGCGACCTGCGCGTCGGTCACCGGCTCGGCGGTGGTGATCTCATACACCTTGGGCACCTGATGGCGCGGGCTGGTGAGCGTGTGGACGAACTGGCCGTCGTCGGTCAGCAGCAGAAGGCCGGTGGTGTCCTGGTCGAGCCGACCCACGCACTGCACGCCACGCTCGCGCAGCGGCACCGGCAGCAGCGTGTACACGCTCGGGTGATGCTTCGGCTTTTGCGAGCACTCCACGCCGGCCGGCTTGTTGATCATCAGGTAGGCACGGGCATGGTACGTCCAGCGCTCGCCGTCCACGTCCAGCACCAGGCCTGCGGTATCAACCAGCGCGTCGGGGTCTTCCATCTCGACGTCATTGATGAACACCAGCCCCGCGAGCACGAGGTCCTTGCAATAGCGGCGCGTGCCGAAGCCTTGGGATTGCAAAATGCGATACAGCGGAAGACGAGCGGAAGAATCAGCCATGACAACAACATGAAGAGAAGAATGCGGCGCGGTTTGCCAGATTTTGCCGGGTTTCGCCGGGCGTTTTGCGATACGCTCTCGGCCAATCTCCAGACCAGCCGACTCTGCCCGATGCCGCCTACCACCGGAAACCGCCAGCCCTATCACATCGGAGCACATTTCCAGCGCGGACTCGTTTGGTTCCGGCGCGATCTGCGGCACGTTGACCACGCGGCGCTGCATTATGCCCTGCGCCACTGCCGCGAAGTCTATTGCGTGTTCGTATTCGATCGCGACATCCTTGATGCGCTGCTCGCGCGCGGGCTCATGGCAGACCGCCGCATCGAGTTCATCCGCGCATCCATCGAGGAGCTGCGCACCGCCCTGCGCGAAGCCGGCGGCGAGCTCATCGTCGTACACGACCACCCGCGCCACGCCATTCCCGCGCTCGCGCGCCAGCTCAACGTTGAGGCTGTTTTCGCCAACCACGATGAAGAGCCCGCCGCCCAGGCCCGTGACGAGGCCGTGCGCAAAACGCTCGCGCAGCAGCCTTGCGCCTGGTTCGACTTCAAGGATCAGGTGATCTTTGAGCGCGACGAGGTGCTCAACGGCCAGGGCAAGCCGTACGGTGTCTTCACCCCCTACAAGAACGCCTGGCTGGCCGCGCTCACGCCGTTCGATCTGCGCGCGTACCCAACCGAGCCCTACTTCGGCGCGCTGGCCAAGCCGCCACAGGCACTCGCGCACGCCACACCGTCGCTGGAAGCCATGGGCTTCGCGCACACCAACCTTTCGGAGATCGCCTTGCCCGCCGGCATGTCCGGGGGCGCAGCACTGCTCGACGATTTCGAAGACCGCATGGACGACTACCACGCTCGCCGCGACTTCCCCGCCGTGCGTGGGCCGAGCTACCTGTCGACACATCTGCGCTTTGGCACCGTGTCGATCCGCACATTGGCAGCGCGCGCGCATGCGGCCATGCTGCGCGGCAGCCGTGGCGCGGCGACGTGGCTGTCGGAACTCATCTGGCGCGACTTCTATTTCATGATCCTGCACCACCGCCCAGACCTGGCCGATGGCGCCTCATTCCACCCGGAATTCGACCGCATCCGCTGGGTTGATGGCGAAACCGGCGACGCGCGCTTCGAAGCCTGGAAAGCCGCGCGCACCGGCTACCCGCTGGTGGATGCCGCCATGCTGCAGATCTTCCAGAGCGGCTACATGCACAACCGCCTGCGCATGGTGGCAGCCAGCTTTCTCATCAAAGACCTTGGCATCGACTGGCGTCGCGGTGAGCAGTACTTTGCCGACGTGCTCAACGACTTTGATTTCGCTGCCAATAACGGCGGCTGGCAGTGGGCTGCATCGAGTGGGTGCGATGCGCAGCCGTGGTTTCGCATCTTCAACCCGGTCACGCAATCGGAGAAGTTTGACCCGCAAGGCCGCTTCATCCGCAAGTACCTGCCGCAGCTCGCCGGGCTGCCTGACAAGTTCATCCATGCACCGTGGACGGCGCCTGCCAATGTACTGAAGGAAGCAGGCGTCGTGCTTGGCGAAACGTACCCACACCCCATCGTCGACCATGCCGGTGCACGCGCTACCACGCTCGACCGTTATGCGGTCACCAAGGCCGAGCGCACCTCCGGCGCGGAGGCAGCAGCACTGCACCAGCGCTCGTGACAGCTTGAGCGCGCTACGCGATACTGCTGCGCGTTTTTGTCCACGGAGACGCGCAATGCGCATGATGCAACGTTGTACCCCGCTGTTGGCTATCGTGGCGATGGCAACGGGTTGCCTGATGTCTGGCCCGGCGCATGCTGCGGTCAACAGCGATGCCCCCAAAACCTGCGCAGCCCCCGATGCCGGTTACACGGTCGAGCGCAGCGTGCGCGGCCCGATCGGCAAACCCGACACGGTCGATGTCTGCGTCGACGTGCTCACGCCCAAGAACAACCCGGACGGCGACCGCCGCATGCGCTTCTATACCGGCGGCAAATTGTCGCTGGCCAGTAACGACATCACCATGTGCCAGGAGTGCGGCGGCATGATCGCGGACCCGCTTGTTGCGCTGGAGATCAAGCGCGGCTCGCTGTTCGTGAGCAACCTGGGTGGCTCGCGCGAGCGCTGGGGCGAAGACTGGGTATTCACGATGCGGGACGGCCGCTGGGTCGTCGCCGGCTGGACCCTCCACTCACGAGACACCATGACGGGCCTGCAGGAGCGCTACAGCGTCAATGCCCTCACCGGGGAGGTGCGCTCCGACTACGTGCCGCCCGACAGGCCCGAACCCGACGACACGAGCAGCAAGCGCCCATCGCATCTCACCTGCACGTTGCCTAACGCATGGCGCACGCCGGCGATCGACCAACTCGCCAAGATCCGCACGCACGGCTGGGACTGCGCCAAGCTGGCCAAGTCGAAGTGACCGCCTGACAGGCACATGCCTTGCAAATGACAACGGGCCGGTAGAACACCGGCCCGTTGTCTTTGCTGCGACGGATTACGTCAACCCGCGTTGGCCACCGGCGCGCGATCGCCGATCAGGTTGCGCAAGTGCTGCAGCAACTCCTCTTCGTTGTACGGCTTGCCGAGGTAGACGTTCACGCCGATCTCCGCGGCATAGCGGCGGTGCTTATCCGCCGTACGCGAGGTGATCATGATGATTGGCGTGGCGCCGATACGCTCGTCGGCACGCACGTTGCGCGTGAGGTCGAAGCCGTCCATGTGCGGCATTTCGATGTCGACCAGCATGGCGTCAGGCGTGATCTCCTGCAGCTGACGCAGTGCATCCACACCGTCACGCGCCAGCACGGCCTGATAGCCCGAACGCGTGAGCAAACGCTGCGTGACCTTGCGCACCGTCAGCGAATCGTCGACCACCATGACGATCGGCTGCGTGGCCAGGCCCGGCACGGCATCCGTGCTGCCACTGCGCGAGAGTTCCGCCACGGCGCCGGTGGTTTCCTGATCGCCATGCGGCAAACCGAGCGCAGCGGCTTCACGCTCGAAGCGTTGCGTGAGCACGACCGGGTTGTAGATCAGCACGATCTCGCCGTCACCCAGCGTGGTCGCACCGGCAATGCCTTCCAGACGCGCAAGGTGCGGGCCGATGTGCTTGACCACCACTTCACGGTTGCCGATCACTTCATCGACATGCACGGCGGCGCGGTCTGCACCGCTGCGCACCACCACCGCCGGCGAGTACTTGCGGCCACCCGCGACAGGCTGCGCTTCTTCGAGCAGCGCGCCGAAGTAGTGGAACGGCACCGGGCCGGTCGGCAGTTGCAGCGCCGCAGCGTTGTAGGCCTCGGCCAGCGCTGCGGGGCGCAGTTGCTGCACGTGGTCGATCATGCCCGACGGGATCGCATACACGCGCTCACCCACACGCACCAGCAGCACCTGGGTAATGGCGGTGGTCAGCGGCAGGTGGATGGTGAAGCGCGTGCCGACTTCCGGCGTGGTCTGCAGCGAGATGCGGCCACCCAGGGCCACTGTCTCGGCACGCACCACGTCCATGCCCACGCCACGGCCGGCCAACTCCGACACCTGATCGGCGGTAGAGAAGCCCGGCGTGAAGATCATCTCTGTGAGGCGTGCGTCGCTGGCCTCTTCGTCCGGCGCCAGCAGCTGGCGCTCCAGCGCACGGGCGCGGATGCGGTCGAGGTTCAGGCCCCCACCGTCATCGACAAAGTGCAGCACGACTTCGTTGCCTTCCTGCTGCACTTCCAGCGTCAGTTCACCAGCGGGGTTCTTGCCTTTGGCGCGGCGCTCGTCGGCGGATTCGATGCCGTGCGCGACGGCATTGCGGATCATGTGCTCCAGCGGGCCGCCCATGCGGTCCAGCACGCTGCGGTCCAGTTCCACCGTACCGCCTTTGATAAACAGGCGGACTTCCTTGCCGGTTTCCGACGCGGCCTGACGGGCCACGCGGTACAGACGGTCGGCCACGGTATCGAACTGCACCATGCGCGCGCGCATCAGGCTGCGCTGCAGGCCGCGCGTGAGGCGTGCCTGCGTTTCCAGATCGAGCGAGGCCTGATCGAAACCGCGGAACAAGTTCTGCTGCACGGTTGCCACGTCGTTGACGGACTCGGCCATCATCCGCGTGAGTTCCTGCAGGCGCGTAAAGCGATCGAACTCCAGCGGATCGAAGGCTTCGGCGTGCGCTTGCGCGTCAGCAATGCGCGACTCCATCTGCGTTTCGGCCTGGATTTCGATCTCGCGCACCTGCGAGCGCAGACGCGCCACGTTGTCGTTCAGTTCCGACAGGTAGGTCTTGAGCGCATCGACTTCCGATTCCAGACGCGCACGCGCGGCACCGACTTCACCCGCATCGTTGATGAGCGAGTCGAGCGCTCGCGCCTGCACGCGCACCATGGCGCGCTGGCGTTCGGCCACTTCCAGCGCGTCGGCTTCTGCGCTGCGCGTGCCGGCCAGGTCAACGTTGGTGGTGGTGGCCACGGCCGGCAGCATCGACGTGCCGGGCACCGCCTGGGTTTCATCCTGCGCCTGCGGGGCTTCCGCAGCTTCAGCCAGGCCGGCATCGAGCGACAGCACCTTGCCCGAGCCCAGCGCATCGACGTGCGCCTGGATGCGGTCGAACCACATGTAGAGCTTGCGGAACAGCGCGTCGTCCACGCGGTTCTGGCGCAGGCCGCTCTCGATGGCACTTTCCATTTCGTGCGCAGCCTGACCCAGCGTCATGGCGCCCGCCATGCGAGCGCTGCCCTTCACGGTGTGCAGGTTACGCAGCAGCAGGCCGGATGCAGCGCGATCCTGCGGCGCGGCTTCCCATGCGCGCAGGTGCTGGCCGAGTTCGGGCAGCGCAACGTGCGCCTCTTCCAGGAAGATTTCCAGCAGCGCCGGATCGAGCGCGTCAGCCGGCGCCTGGCGAACCAGCTCACCGACAGCCGGTTCGGCCACGGGCGCGTGATAGGCCGGTGCGAGTTGCACCAAGTCCTGAGGCTGCTGGAGTTGCGCAAGGACGGGTTCGTCCGCCAGGCCAGCGGTTTCGTTCTCGGCCTGAGCGATCTCGACAAAGGCTTGCGGCGCAGGCTCCAGCGGCAATCGCGGACGCACCAGCACGCGCTCGCACAGCTCGTCTAGACCGCGGCGCAGCGGCTCGTCAGCCTCCGGCCAGACGCTGGCGGCAAACTGGTGCAGCATGCCACGCATGCGTTCGACCGCCTGGTCGAGCAGACGGAAGTCGCCCGGGTGCATGGCCACCGGACGGCTGTTCAGGTTCAGCAGCACCTGCTCCAACGCATCCGCCAACTGGCGTACGGGCTCCAGTTCGACCACGGCGGAGCTGCCTTGCAGCGTGTGTGCGGCGCGCAGGGCCAGCTCGCTCGGCGGCGTACGACCTTCGTGGCGCCATTCCGAGAAATCCACGCCCAGGCGGCGGATCAGATCATCGGCTTCCTGCAGGTAGACGTTGTACAGCGCCACGCTCACGCGCACGGGGCCGATGACCTTCACGCCATCGTCGTGCGGTGCTTCTTCCGCTGCGCCGGTCTGCGCAAACGGGAACGGGATCACCTTGGCATCGCCATCGATAGCGTGTGCCGGTGTTTCGAACTCCGTGTGCGGCGTTTCGGGCTCGACGCTTGGAGTCTCAGACTCAGCGGGCGGGGTTCCGGACTCGACATTCGGGGTTTCGAACCCGGCCTGCGAAGTTCCCGACGCGACATGCGAGGCGTCGAACTCGGCGTGCGACGTTTCGGACTCGATGCTCGGGGTCTCAGACTCGGCGCGAGAGGTTTCCGACTCGACATGCAAGGCTTCGTACCCGACGTTCGAGGCTCCGAACTCGGCAGGCAGCGTTTCGGACTCGACGTGAGGCGCTTCGGGCTCTGCGCTCGGGGTGTCGAACCCCGCGTGCTGCGTTTCGAGAGCAACGATCGGCGCTTCGGGCTCGTGCGCGACAGGAGTGTCTTCCCAGACCAGGGAAGATGCGTCATTGGCCGGCTCGGCAGCCTCCACCAAAGCAGCCACGGGCTCCGCCGTCGGTGCGGGCGTTTCCTGCACGGCCTCCAGCCAGACGAACGGACCACCGTGGCGCACGCGCTCGGCGGCGGCAACAAGCGGCTCGATCGGGTGATCGGCTTGCGGCGATTGCGCAATGGCAGTCGCCCACGTCGACAACTCGGATTCCGCGCGGGTGAGCAGCGCAGCCAGATCGTGCGAGGGCACGCGGCTCTCCGCCAGCCACACGTTCATCACCTGCTCGATGGCCCATGCGGCCTCGCCGTAGCGGGTGAGGCCAACCATGCGGCCCGAGCCCTTGAGTGTGTGGAATGCGCGACGCAGTTGCGTCAGCAGGTCAAGGTCGGAGCCCGCGGCCAGGCCGCCGGAGCCTGCCTCGGCCGCGGCGTGCAGCGCGTGCAGATCGGAGCGCACCCCCGCCAGCACTTCTTCGGCTTCGGACAGGAAGATGTCGAGCAGTTCGGCATCGATGGATTGCGTGTCGCGTGCAGCGGCGGCTGGTGCGGGTGCAGCTTCGGCCGGTGCAGCAACCGGTGTGGCCAGCGCAACCTGCAGGCGTTCCAGCGCGCCGGCGCTGCCAACCTGCCATGCGTCAAATTGCGCCAGCGCCTCTTCCAGACGGCGGCGACGTGCCGGGTCGTCGTCAATGGCGGCAGCGTCGCGCGCTTCCTGCAGCGCGGTACGCAACTCGGCGGCCAGCGGGTCGGTCGGGTCCACCGGATGCTTGGCGAGCAGGCGGTCGAGCAGCGATTGCAGCGGCGATGCGACGTCGGCGGCAGCCGCATGCTCTGCGGCGTGTGCGTCGGCCTGCGTTTGACGGCGGGCCAACATGCCGGATTCTGCGTCAAAGGCAAATTCGTGCCAGGCGGTTTCGCGCTCGGTTGGCGTGAGCGTACCTGCGATGACGATCTCGTCGATCTGCGTGCCGGTCAGTTCAGTACCGGCCGACAGCGCATCAAGGAAGCCCTGCAGGCCGCTGGCGTTGGCAGCCAGCGCCCCCAGATAGCGTTCGCGATCAGCACCCGCGCCCTCGCCTGCCGATTCCAGCGCGGCAATGGTCGATTGGGCGGCCTGGGTGGCGTGCACGGCCTCGTACGCATCCATGGTGGCAAAGGCGCCCTGCATGTAGCCGAACAGGCGGCTGGCCTCCTGCAGGCCTCCGCTTTGCTCGCCCTCGCGCTCAAAGGCGTCCAGGTGTGTTTCGGCCGAGGCCAGTTGCGTCTGCAGCGCGCGTACCTGCTCGGCGCGCGTACGGCGTTGTGCGGTTTCGTCAGCCAGCAGGGACAGCCAGGCCGGTGCGGGGACGGCGTCGCCGGCTTGGGTGGCACGGACTTGCTCGGCCAACTCGGTGCAGCGGGCGGCAAACCACGCGCTGCGCAGGTCGCCGGACTCACCATGCAGTGCCCACGGACGGGCCAGCATGCGCGAGAGGAACTGCAGTGTGGGGGCGATGTCGCGGCCGTGCGCTTGCGCCAGGCGCTGCGACAGATCCTGCAGCGCGGGCTGGCCCAGTGCCTCGGTATGCAGCGCGAGCGTCTGCAGCGCGGCGTCGGTTTCCTCGGCGTCGGGCTCGGCTTGCTGGCTGAGTGTTTCCAGGGTGCGGCCCACACGTTGCAGCGTATCGGTGGCATCGGTCGGCAGCAGCGCGTAGTACTGGCGCGTATGCAGTGCACCGGCAGGCGCGTGCGTGGGCGGAATTGCAAAGGCTTGCACGCAGGCAACGATGTCCGGACCCAGCGTGTCGTCACCCACCGGCGTGGCGGGCGCATTGCTGTAGGCCATGCCAGCCAGCAGATACAGTGCGTCGGTCAGCAGGCCCTGCGGCAGGTGGACGTTGTTGTGCGAGTACTGGCGCAGCAACAGGTTGACGCGCGCAGCCAGACGCTTGGCGGTCATATCGGCCGGCACCAACCCGGCACGCAGCGCGCCGAAGGTCAGCGCCAGCACGAGCCACAGATCGCGCTGCAGATCGTCGCCGGCACGGCGCGGCTCACGCTCAAGCGCGCGGATGCCGTGCAGCAGCTGCTCCAACGGAGCATACGCCGCGGCAGCAGCGGCCGGATCGGCCTGTGCGCCTTCAGCACCGGGGGCCGGCGCACGTAGCGCCGTCAGCAGCGCGAGTTCGAATTTGCGGCGCAGGCGGGCCAGCCCCGGCAGATCACGAGACGGCAATAACAGCGCCGGCAGGTGACGCAGTTCGTCGGCCCACAGGTCCGCCGGATGGATGCGTTCTTCGCCCAGGCGGGCGAGCACGGCTTGATACGGTTGGAACAGGCGCAGCGGCTCTTCGGCCATGCCGGCCATCAGGTCGGCCACATATTCCTGCAGTGCCTGTACGGCACGCGAGAACACGTCCAGCGTATGTGCATCGGCCTGCACGGTACCCGCATCGACCGCTTCGAGCAGGCGCTTGGCGGCCTGGCAATACACCTCGATGCCGCGTAGGCCGACGATCAACAGCGCGCCGGCGGCCTGGTGCAGATACTGGCCGGCCAGGCGCAGCGACGTGGTATCGCGCGCACCGATGACTTCCGGATTGGCGATGACATCGGCCGCATATTCGCCGAACTCGCGTACGGCATCGTCCAGCGCGGCGCGCATGTTGGGCGCAACCCAGGCCAGCGCGGAGAGATCACGCGCAGGCACAGCAGACTTCGGGCCGAATTTCGGACCCCCGGCAGAGACTCCAACCGCCTCAGGCGAGGCGGATTCGGGCTGGGCGGAAGATTGATGACGCATGTGTGCTTCCAAAATGCAGTTGGCGGTTGCCGCTTGGCACTCCCGCCCGAAATCCAGTGCCGACGATGGACCTTAACGCCGTGACGTCAAGCAGTGACGAAACTTAAGCGATACGGAACCGTGCCACCGAGTCACGCAGCTCTTCAGCAAGCTGCGTGAGCTGGCGCACCGACTGCGCGGTCTGGCGCGTACCCGTCGACGTCTGTTCCGTGATGTGCAGAATCTGTTCGATGTTCTGCGCCACGTCAGACGCCAGCGTCGCTTCGTGCGAGGTCGTCTGCGAAATGCTTTCAATCAGTTCGGCAAGCTGGCGTGACACGCGGCCGATCTCCACCAGTGCGGCACCGGCGTTATCGGACAGCTTCGCCCCTTCCACCACCCCCGCCGTGCTGCGCTCCATGGCGTGCACCGCGTCTTGCGTATCGGTCTGAATCGTGCGGATCAGCGCACCGATCTGCTTGGCTGCCTCGGCAGAACGTTCTGCCAGGCGCTGCACTTCCTCTGCCACCACCGAGAAACCGCGACCGGCTTCACCAGCGGACGCCGCCTGAATGGCTGCGTTCAGTGCCAGCACGTTGGTCTGCTCGGTAATGTCCGAGATCAGCTCCACGATTTCACCAATCTCCTGCGACGATTCGCCCAGGCGCTTGATCCGCTTCGAGGTTTCCTGAATCTGGTCACGGATGTCGTTCATGCCCGTGATGGCGTTCTGCACAGCCTGCTGACCTTGCTCGGCAGCAGCCAGCGAGGCGCGTGCAACGTTGGCCGATTCAGCAGCGCCGCGCGAGACCTGCGTAATGCGGTCTGCCATTTCCACCACCGACTGGCCGGTCTGGCGGATCTGGCGGGACTGTTCTTCCGATGCGGTCACCAGGCTGTCCGACGTGGTCTGCACTGCCGACGATGCCTGCGTCACCTGCTCCGCCGTCTTCTGCACCCGGCCGACCAGCTCGCGCAGTTCTTCCACGGTGTAGTTCACCGAGTCGGCAATGGCGCCGGTAATGTCTTCGGACACGGTGGCCTGCTTGGTCAAGTCACCGTCTGCGATGTCCTGCAGCTCGTTCATCAGACGCAGAATGGCGGCCTGGGTGGAATCGTTGTTGCGCTTTTCCACCATCCGGCGTTCTTCGGCTTCACGCTGACGCGCTTCTGCTTCCATCGTACGCACACGCGAATCGCGCAGGTACAGGGCAGCCAGGCCGGCCAAGCAGACCACGGTCAGGATGGCCGACAGCACCACCGCACCCAGGGTGAGCGGGCGGTTACGCACGCTGCTCGAATACGCAGATTGCAGATCCGACAGTTCGGCGCGCAGCTTTTCGTTGTCGTTAAAGATCTGCTGCTGGGCGCGCTTGGCGGCGATCAGGCCCGGCAGGTTTTCCAGAATGATCTGCGTGGTCTTCTGCACGTTGTCGAAACGGGTCGACAGCTCTTGCAGGTAGCCCTTGGTCTCGGGGTCGGTCGCAGGCGACAGGCGCAGCGCTTCCGAGCCGTTGAGCAGGCCGTTCAGGGTTTCGCGGAAGGTGTTGGTGTCCTTGCCGAGCAGGAACGCCGTTTCCGGGTTCACGCCTTCACCGGCCAGGAACTCGTTCATGTTCTTACCCAGACGCTGCGTCAACATCACGAGCTGCGACGAAGCGGCCACTTCACGGGCCGGCGCGTTGGTCTGCAGCTTCATCGACGAGATCTGCTCGGCTTCTTCCAGCAGCTCGGGGTTGGACGCGTTGAACACGTTCAGCGTCTTACCCACCGCCACCAGGGTCTTCTCTTGCGACAGCACGGCCTGCGCGCTCTTGTCGCTGCGCTTCCATTCGTCGATCGCCTTGTCGAGCAGCGCTTCTGAGTCGCTGCCGGTCGTGGCACGCACGCCGCGATCGGCGTTACCGTTCTTCAGGGCTTCAAGGTTTTCCTGCAGGCGAGCACGGCTCTCCTTGAGCTGCGTAAATGCGTTGACGTTACCAAGCAACGCCACCGGAACCGCCTTGGCCAGACGTTGCGAGTGCATCAGCGTGTCACCCGCAATTTCAATCTGCACCGAGCCGTTGTTGGCCTGGCGGTTATCCAGGTACACCGACGTCAGCAGGGCCAGCAGGCCGACCACCAGGCCGATCGTGAACACCCGCTGCTGCGCGGCAAACGGCACGCGCTCCATCCAGCCGACCACGGCATCCATTGGCGTGCGGCCCAACTGCGTGGGCGAGCCAGCGGGATTGTCGTCATCCACGTGGGGGTTATCCAACTGCATGGAGGCGGCTGATGCGCCCTCCGCTGCAACCTCCGGCGCCCCTGCCTGACCGGCACGGCGACCTGCGTTGAACCACTTGAACCCCATAGGACCCTCTTGTTTTGTCGATGCGGCCGCCCCGTTTTCCCGAGATCAGCAACATGGATTTCCCGTCCGCGGCCTCGCCTTGTCTTGCCCGGCGTGGTCCGCACCTTCTGCAGTGCATATCGGCACAAAATGGCGCGTCCTGTTGCCGCACCACGCACCGCATCTTGCCCCTTGTGCCCATCCGCTCCCGTTGCGGATGAGCCCAATCTTTTCTTGTTCGTTGCCCAGCCAATCCTGCGGCCGGGTCTTGCACTACGGTTGCCGCACGCCTTAAGCGCGGGTGCGGCCCACCTGCAGGAAAGCCGGTTCGGCCAGCAAGCGGCGTACATCCATTTCGCGCCAGAGCGTGCCCTGCGCATCGCGCCAGGCGCGGCCTTGCCATAGGCGGCTCTCGTCCTGTGCGGCCTCGACCGGCTGCAGATCACTCAGGCTGCGCAGCCCCGCCACACGCGGCACGACGATCGCGCACGCGCGCTGCGGGTCTTTGGACAGCACCACGATCTTGGCGCCGGCACTGCCCGCCGTCGGCGTTTCGCCGCAGAACAGGCTGAAATCGATCACACCCAGCAAGTTGCCCCGCGCATTCACGAGGCCCAGATACCACGGCTGCGTGAGCGGCACGCGTGCGGGCGGCTGGTAGTCCAGCACCTCGCCCGTATCCGACAGCGACAGCAGCCAGTGCTGGTCGCCGATCTGCACGCCCAGGAAGCTTTCTGTCGACGACTTGGCGCGCGCCTCTTGCAGGCGCCGTGCCAGCATCGTCTGGTATTCATGCAGGCGCTGGCGGGAGGTCAGGTTGGTGCGCGGTTCGTTCACGTCTGGCTCTTGTCCGTGGTGTTCCGGGTCGGCGGCTGGCCTAGCTTATTGCGGCAGCTTGGCGATCTTATCCAGCAACTCTTCAGCCTTGACCGGCTTGACGATGTAGTCCGACGCGCCCTGGCGCATGCCCCACACGCGGTCGGTCTCCAGCCCCTTGGTAGTGCACATGATCACGGGAATGTCTTGGAAACGCTCGTCCTTCTTGATCGCTCGGGTGGCCTGGTAGCCGTTCTGGCCGGGCATCACCACGTCCATCAGGATCAGGTCGAAGGCTTCGGATTCGAGCTTGGTCATGGCCTGCTCGCTATCGGCCGCAACCGTCACCTTGAAACCGCCCTTGCCGAGGATCTCCGACAGGTGCAGCGCTTCGGTCGGGGAATCATCGACCACCAACACTTTCTTGATTGCCATACAAACAGTCCTTCGATTAGAGAGGTGCCGTCATTGCGCAGCGCCACGAGACTCGCTCGCCGCCGGCAGATGGGTCTGGACCGCCTCCAGCAGCGCTTCCTTGGAGAAAGGCTTGGCGAGATGGTCCACCGCCCCGACCGACCGGCCGCGCGCGCGGTCAAAGATACCGTCGCGCGAAGACAGCATGATCACAGGCGTGGCATGAAACTTCGGGCTTTTCTTGATGAGCGCGCAGGTCTGATAGCCGTCCACATTCGGCATCAGGATGTCGCAGAACACGAGATCGGGCTTCAGATCGCCAACTTTGGCCAAGGCGTCAAAACCGTCCTCGGCCAGTACGACCTGGCAACCGGCCTGGGTCAGGTAAATCTGCGCGGTACGGCGGATGGTGCTGGAGTCATCGATGACCAGCACTTTGCAGCCCGAAAGGGGTGAAGGGGAATTCGCCAGCGGGGAACTCGCCAGCGGTTGGGATTCGGTCAGTTGTTCCACCCGCGCGGATTGCATCTTGTTCTCGCCTACGCGACTACGGCGACCACGGGTCGCCACGACATTCTGACCGGATGGATCGCGGCAAATCGACGCGCGGCGTGCCCCAAAAGTGCTGCAAGGGCCCACGCTGGCGACGACTTCAAAACTACGCCCCCCGGCCCGCTTATGAAGTGTGAAGCTCAGAATTTGACGAAGTGTGACAAGTCACCCATCTGCCGTCAATGATGCCATCAATGGCGCCGGCCCTTAGCCGAGCGCCTGTGGCATGGAAGCGACGAGCCTGTTCATCGAACCGTCACTTCCTGATATTTGGCTGTCGGCAAGAGGGCAACCGCTCACTTGCCGACCAGAGACAGGTCAGATCCGGCTCAGATCTGCACCATTTCGAAGTCTTCCTTGCGCGCGCCGCACTCGGGGCACGTCCAGTTGATGGGCACGTCTTCCCACTTCGTGCCGGGCGCGATGCCGTCATCCGGCGCGCCTTGTTCTTCGTCGTAGATCCAGCCGCAAATCAGGCACATCCACGTCTTGAGTTCGGTATTGGTATCGCTCATAGGGTAAAGCTTCGGTGGGTTCCGTCTATTAAAATGGCAGGCCAGATGGTACCGAATCACGCCCGTGCGCGCCAGAACAGGCGCCGGACAAGCAACGTGTTTGACTGCATCCAACATGGATCTGCGTCAAACCACCGCATAATCGCCGCAAAACCGCCTTTAAACCGTGCCGCAGCGTTGTTCTGTGCGGCACCTCTCTCCTTCAACTGCATCCATGTCGACCTCCTCCCGCAGCGCTGCCCTGTTTGAACGTGCCCAGAAGACCATCCCCGGCGGTGTGAACTCGCCGGTACGCGCCTTCCGTTCGGTGGGCGGCACGCCGCGCTTCATTGCCAAGGCAGCCGGCCCTTACCTGTGGGATGCCGATGGCACCCGCTATATCGACTACGTGGGCTCGTGGGGCCCGATGATCGTTGGCCACGCACATCCGGACGTCGTACGTGCCGTGCAGGAGGTGGCAGCCGACAGCTTCTCGTTTGGCGCCCCGACCGAGGCCGAAGTCGTCATGGCCGAGGAAATCTGCAAGCTCGTGCCGTCGATCGAGCAGGTGCGGCTGGTGTCGTCGGGCACCGAGGCCACGATGAGCGCGCTGCGTTTGGCGCGCGGCTTTACGGGGCGTGACCTGATCGTCAAGTTCGAGGGCTGCTATCACGGCCACGCCGATAGCCTGCTGGTCAAAGCTGGCTCGGGCCTGCTGACGTTTGCCGATACGACGCAAAACGCGCCCTCCTCCGCCGGTGTGCCCGAAGACGTGGTCAAGCACACGATGGTGCTGCCCTACAACGACGTCGACGCGCTGCGCGAGGCCTTTGTGCGCCATGGCAAAGACATCGCCGCCGTGATCGTCGAGCCGGTGGCCGGCAACATGAACCTGGTGCGAGGCAGCGCCGAGTTCCACCAGGCCATGCGCTCGCTGTGTACCGAGCACGGCGCTGTGCTGATCTTCGACGAGGTGATGACGGGCTTCCGCGTGGCGCTGGGTTGTGCGCAGTCGCTGTACGGCATCACGCCGGACCTGACGTGCCTGGGCAAAGTCATCGGTGGCGGCATGCCGGCCGCAGCCTTTGGCGGCCGCCGCGACATCATGGGCTTCCTCGCGCCGCTGGGCAGCGTGTATCAAGCGGGGACGCTCTCGGGTAACCCGCTGGCGGTGGCAGCCGGGCTCACCACGCTGCGCCTGATTGCGGCTGATGGCTTCCATGATCGGCTGGCTGCGCAGACGCGCAAGCTGGTGGATGGGCTGTCCGAGATTGCCCGCGAAGCTGGTGTGCCATTTGCCGCTGACAGCGTCGGCGGTATGTTCGGGATCTACTTCCGTGAAGGCGTGCCAACCAGCTTTGCTGAAGTGACCAAGAGCGATGTTGGGCGCTTCAATGCGTTCTTCCATGCCATGTTGGCTGAGGGCGTGTATCTGGCGCCTTCCGCGTTTGAGGCTGGATTTGTGTCTGCCACGCACGATGATGCGATTCTGGATGCGACGTTTGCTGCGGCTCGGAAGGCGTTTAAGGCTGTTTGATTGTTTGTTGATGGTTGGGCCTTGGTGGTTCACCCCTGTTTCATCCCCTGCCGGGGCTGACTCACTTTCTTTGTCTTGCCAAAGAAAGTAAGCAAAGAAAGGCGCGCCCGATGCGGCGAAAGATTCCTTGAATTTATGTCGCAAGGAGGGAGAGGAGGCAAACTCGCTACGCTCAAACAGCCTCCTCTCTTTTTCCTCCTTGCAACAGAAATTCAAGGCGCCGCATAGGGCAGGGAAAGTCAAAGGCAAAAAGACAAACCATCTGGGCGCCAGCCGAAACGACAAAGGCCAACCTCGCGAGGGGTTGGCCTTTGTCTTTTGACGTTAGGCCCTTGATCGCGCCTTGGATTTTTGTAAGCCGGCGGAAAAAAGACGGGAAACTGTTTGAGCGCAGCGAGTTTTTCCCGTCTCCGCCCGGTTATGAAAATTCAAGGAGGGGGTCGCCATCTCGGGCGCGCCTTTCTTTTGCTTACTTTTCTTTGGCAAGACAAAGAAAAGTGAGTCGGCCCCGGCAGGGGACGATACCGGGGATGGACCACCAGCAAAAAAACTCAAACCCGCCCAACCGCCTCTACCAACTCCCGCCCCAGCGCCGCAGAAGCCGCCACCATAGGTGCCCGCAGCACATTCTTCACCTGCCCCTCGGCAGCCAGCCAAGCCTTCAACGGCCCAGGATTGGTCGCAGCAAACAACAACCGAATCACCGGCGCCAGCGCATGATGCAGCCGCCGCGCGTCATTCAGCCGCTGCTCCTGCACCGCCCGCACCATCTCCACAAACAGCTCCGTGCGGACGTGCGCGGCCGCGATGATGGCCCCGACGCCGCCCGCGCACAGCGTGCCGAACACCTGCGCATCTTCCCCTGCCAGCACCTGCAACCGCCCATCGGCGATCACGCGTTGAGTCTTGTCCGCGTCTCCACCGCAATCCTTGATGCCGTGAATGTTGGGATGCGCGGCAAGCGCGAGCAGCGTTTCGGCGTCGATGCTCGCACCCGTGCGATACGGAATGTCGTATAGCAGTACTGGCACGGGCGAGGCGTCGGCCAGGGCAGTGAAGTACTCGATGATCCCGTCCTGCGACGGGCGGATGTAGGAAGGTGCTGGGATCAGAAACGCGGCAGGCTGGTGCTCGGCGAGCCTGAGCACGCGCTCACGCACGGGCGCCAGGGCGCTGCCCGAGACGCCCATCACGACAGGCAGCCCATCGGCCGCGGCGCGTACCGTATCGAGCACGTCGGCCTGCTCTTGATCGGAGAGCGCGGCAGCCTCACCCGTACTGCCGCAGGCCACAAAACCAGCAACACCCCGCGCGCGATATCGCGCCACTAATGTATACAGCGCACCGTAGTCGACCGAGCGCGTCACATCATTGGCAAACGGCGTGACGATGGGCACCCAGATGCCTGCATACGACGGACGCGCGCTGGGGGAAAGATGGGTGGATGGGTTTTCAAGCACGACAACACTCCTGGACGAATCAACGACCGATCAAGAACCATCAGGAGAGCATCGGGAATGCAGGGCCCGCGAGATGCGGGTAAGAGGTCAACCGTGTCTAGCGTATCGGTCAGCCGCTGTTCCGTCGCCCATCTGACGGAACAGCGCTCCGGTCAGACGAGCGGCTGTTTGGAGGCTTTTTTTGCGTGCGCACGCGTCGACGCGACCGACTGGCTGAAGGCCGGTGCGATGCAAATCGACGAAGCAAAGGAAATCGCGCGCATGGAAATTGTCAAAAAAGTCCCCATACCGTACTGATGTGTGACCGAGGCGTCAAGCGCATAGGCTAGAGTTCGCTGGAACGCCATGAGACGATGTCGGTCTCATGCCACATTGTTTGTCTGACTGTCTGATCACGAGGTACTCATGACCGCTGCCCTGTCTGTTCGTTCGACGCGTTTTTCGGTGTTGCGCTGGTTGGCGCTGTCGCTGGCCGTGCTGGCCGCGCCGTTCCTGTCCGCCTGCGGCTACAACGATTTCCAGTCCAAGGACGAAGCTACCAAGGCCGCCTGGGCCGAGGTCGTCAACCAATACCAGCGCCGTGCTGATCTGATCCCGAACCTGGTCAATACGGTCAAGGGCTACGCCACGCACGAGAAGGACACGCTCGAAGCCGTGACCAAGGCACGCGCCGCTGCCACCAGCTTCCAGATCACGCCCGAGGTGCTCAACGATCCGGCGGCGTTCCAGAAATTCCAGGAATTGCAGGGGCAGCTTTCCAGCGCGTTGTCGCGCTTGATGGCGGTGTCGGAAAACTATCCGCAGCTTAAGGCCGATCAGTCGTTCCGCGATCTGCAATCGCAGTTGGAAGGCACCGAGAACCGCATCACCGTGGCGCGCCAGCGCTACATCAAGTCGGTGCAGGACTACAACGTGCTGGCCCGTAGCTTCCCGACCAACCTGACGGCCAAGGTGATGGGCTATCAGGTCAAGCCGAACTTCACGGTCGAGAACGAGAAAGGCATCTCCACCGCCCCGGCGGTGAAGTTCTGACGAGCTGACGATCATGTCGATGCGCGCGCGTGCTTTCTTCGCCCTCCTGCTGACAGCGGCCCTCTGGCTGACTACCGCACTGCCTGCGCGCGCGCAGAGTGACGAGGTGGCCGTGCCGCCGCTGGCTGCGCGCGTGACCGACCTGACAGGCACGCTGTCTGCCCAACAGCGCAGCGCGCTCGAACAGGTGCTGGCCGACTACGAGCAACAGCGCGGCAGCCAGATTTTCGTGCTGATGGTGCCTTCTACGGCGCCTGAACCCATCGAGGCTTACGGCATTCGCGTGGCGGATGCCTGGAAGGCTGGCCGCAAGGGCGTGGATGATGGCGCCATCATCCTCATCGCCAAGGACAACCCGGTATCACTGCGCAAGATGCGCATTGAGGTGGGACGCGGGCTGGAGGGGGTGCTGACCGACGCGCAATCGAAGCGCGTCCTGCAGGATGTGATGGCACCGCACTTCCGCCAGGGCGATTTTTACGGCGGGCTGTCGGCAGGCATTTCCGCTATCCAGACCATCGTTGCGCAAGAGACCCTGCCGCCGGCCGAGCGCGCAAAGCGTCAGCAGGCCGACGGCGGCATCGGCGATTGGCTACCGGTGCTGTTTCCGCTGGCAATCATCGTGTTCTTTGTGCTGAGCGCGGCCATGCGTTCGGGCGGGCGCGTCACAGGCAGCCTGCCCGGCGGCCGGCCCGGCACGCGCGTGGTGATGGGCAACCGTGGCTGGGGCCCGGGCACCATCGGCGGGCTTGGTGGTGGCATCGGTGGCGGCTTGGGCGGCGGCTGGGGACGCGGCGGCGGTGGTTTCGGTGGCGGCGATTCCGGCGGCGGCTTCGGTGGAGGCGGCGGTGGCGATTTCGGCGGCGGCGGCGCCTCCGGCAACTGGTGAGCGCAATCACGACCATGGCATCTCAAACCCGACACCATCGCGGCGCACGCCGTGCCCTCACCCACCTGCTGACCACCTCGTCGCACGCCAAGCGCGCCTTTCCTCCGGCCGATCTGCAAAAGCTGGAAGCCGCTGTGCGTGAAGGCGAACAACGCCATCGCGGCGAAGTGCGCGTCGTCATCGAAAGCTCGCTGCCGGTGCGCGATGCGTGGGCAGGCGTCACGCCACGCCACCGCGCACGCACGCTGTTCGGCCTGCTGGAGGTGTGGAACACGCGCGAGCACGTGGGCGTGCTGCTCTACATCAACCTGGCCGACCACGCAGTTGAAATCCTGGCCGACCACGGTATCGCCGCCAAGGTCGATGCACATGCCTGGCGCACGGCCTGCGAGACCATTACGCGCGGCTTTGCTCAGCGCGTGACGATGGCGCCGGTGCTGGAAGCGCTGGCGCAGATCAACGACATCCTCGCCGCCCACGCCCCCGCTGATGGCACCCCACGTGCCAATGAGCTGAGCGACCGTCCGCTGGTGCTGTAGCGGTTCTCATTTGCGGTAGCAGCGATGTCCATTCGGATGTCGCTTTTCTCGCGTTTTCCTCGCACTTTGGGGGTCGTGTTTCAAAACTGAAACGGTTTTGACGCCCCTGCCCGCGCCCACGCTGTCGGTCGCCTGCCTAATCCTTCCGTACGACGATACCGAGGCCGAGGCATCGGGTGTCGGGATCAGGCAGTGGTTCCGCTGTAGGCCACCTCTCCGATCAAGCGCTCCTCTCTTCCTGCAAGACGTGCCGCAAGTCGCGTCGCGCTCACACCGCGCTAGGTGATTGCGGCGCGTTGCATCTTGTCTCGGCAAGGTCCCCCTTGTTTCAGTAATGCACGAACGGCCGCCGCTGGCACGGCTTCGGGGTTACCCCTGTCTTTTTGCGATGCACAACACGTGCACGTCACTTTTACGTTTGGATTTTGCGCAAACCGCGTGTGCGTGATCGTTTGCTAGGTCGTGTGCGGCACAAAGTGTCCGTAACGCGCGGGATACATGCGCAGGCCAACTGCCTGGGCTGGATGCGGGGATTCCTGCCCAGCCCAGGAAAATCAAGGACTTAGCAGCAATGGCACGGTCGTCGCTCTTATGCTCGCGCCGACATAGCCAAGCACTGTTCTGGAAAGACAGGACGAAACAGGCGAATCACCTGAGGGGGTGGGCCATGAAAACCATCAACAAACACAGCAAACACCGACCAGCCGGTGCCTCCAGCGTGGAATACGCGCTGCTGCTGGTCATGGTGGCCATTGTGCTGGTGGGTGTCATGGCAAGCGTCGAAGGCAGCGTGGGTGATTTTTGGAGCAACGCGGCATCAGTGTTGATGGCACCTGGCGGGTTCGGTTGATGGGGCTCGTCGGGAGGTGGTTCGGGTGGTTGAGATTCAAAGTCCGGGCAGCAGACGCAGTCGCGCTACGGACCCGGTAGCAAACAGCGCTTGCCACACATGAGCGGCGCAGCAAACAGAACAGAAAACGGTACGGGGAAGTTGTAGACGCGCTGGCACAGAGATGCCAGCCGATCGCGGGGACCAGCCAAGTGGCCGGGAGCGCCTGCGATGAACAGAAGTTGTTGCACTTTCAGGCGTGAGCCGGTTCCTGGAGGAAGCATGGACCGGCCCACGGCGCCCAATGGGCAGACGCTGCTATGCGGCGATGTTCGGGCGAGAGCGCACCGGCAGCCATGCCGGTGCAATCCCTGAGAACTGGTGAAGTCGGGGGAGCCTCTTGTCAGTTCGTGCTCTGGAACATGCCGGTCTTGTATCGGTATGGCACCGGTTGTGCGCACGCGATTCCCGGAACCCCTGGTTTGGCCTTGGCCGGCTTGTCTGGCCAGAACGCAGCGCCCGAACTTCAGCGGAGCGCAATCCTTGAACCATGACGTGAGGAGATTGACATGAAAGCCATGATCAAGCGTTTCGTGCGCGAAGAAGACGGTGCGGCCGGCGTGGAATACGCACTGCTGCTGGCCTTTGTGGCACTGGTGATGGTCACCTACGGGACCACCGTCAAGACCGCGGTCGGCGCCATCTGGAATTCGATCGCTACCCAGCTGTCGACGGCCGCCGGCTGAGCAGTGCGAGTCCGCCCAGATCGGGTCCGGCAGCACCGGACCTGATCCGGTCAGACATACGCTGGCCCGCGGCACTCCCGATGCCGCGTGGCACAGCCAGAACAAACACCCGTGAGGAACCTGAGATGACCACCATGACAAGCCTGAGTGCCTTGGCAAACCTCAGCCTGATCGTGCTCATCGTGATTGCCGCAGCGAGCGACGTGCGCTCGCGCCGCATCCCGAACTGGCTGGTGGCTTCGGGCCTGGTGGCAGCGCTCCTCGCGCAATGTCTCACGCAAGGTCTCACCGCGGGCGCACTCGCCTGGCTGGGTGGTGCCGCCGTGGGCATGGGACTGTGTATCGGCATCTACCTGCTGGGTGGCATGGGTGCCGGCGACGTGAAGCTGATGGGCGCGATCGGCGCCTTCATGGGGCCGTTCGGCGCCTTTCACGTTGCCTTCGTGAGTTTTCTGGCGGGCGGTGTACTCGCGCTCGCCATGGTGTTGCTGCGCCGTGACGCGCAACGCTCGTTTGCAGGGGTTTCAACGCTGCTGCTGTCGCTGCCGTTTGGTGGCAAGGCGGTGCCTTCACCGGAAACGGGCGGCAAGCGCAGTGGAACGATCCAGTTGCCGTACGCGGTGGCGTTTGCCGCCGGAACGCTGCTGGTGAAGTGGGGAGTGTTGTAAGCCGAGGGGGAACACTGGCGCGTGCCGAAGCGCTGCAAGACAGCACACGGTGTCGCCGCTTCAGGTCTGAAGGGATGAACACCATCAGGCACGCGCCAGATACGCAATGCAGTCAAGAGCCCGCAAGCAGGGGCCCGAGTTGGTCAAACGGGGGAGAAGTGAAATGCGCCAATGCAGTCGCACCATCGGGCAAGCCAGGGTCTGCGCGGCGCCGCATCGCCACGCATGTGGTCCGCGTCCGGACTGGCATCCACCGCCCTCCCCATCTCGTCTCCTGGCCGACCGGCGCCTTGGCCGGCCCTGCATACCCGCTACGTGCCTTTGCACCCGGTGGCGGTGGGATTGATGAACAACTGAGTGGGGTTGGGAAATGAAAAACCTTCGCATCCTTTCCATGCTGCTGATCGCCACGATCGCCGGCTTGGCGGCGGTGATCTTCGCCTCGCGCTGGCTCACGCAGCAAAGCAGCAACGGCATCACCAAGGTGGCGGTGGCCGCAGCCGATATCGATCTGGGCCAGCGCCTGTCGCCGGACTTCGTCAAGGTGGTGGATTGGCCAACGTCCAGCCTGCCGCCGGGCGCTGTCACTGACGTGCAAGCGCTCAGCGGCCGCGTGGTCCGCACCAGCCTGACGCGCGGCGAGCCGGTGCTCGAATCCAAGCTGACACCGCAAGGCACCGCGGGCGGCCTGTCGGCAGTGATTGCCGACGGCAAGCGCGCCATCACCGTGCGGGTGAACGATGTGGTGGGCGTGGCCGGCTTTGCACTGCCGGGCAGCTACGTCGACATCATCGTCAACACCATTCAAGACCCCAAGGACGGCAAGACAACTGGGACTGATCGCTCGGACCAATCCATCTCGAAGATCGTGCTGGAGAAGATCCTGGTACTGGCCGTCGCGCAAGAAGTGAACCGCGACGACACCAAACCCAAGGTCGTCAACGCCGTCACGCTGGAAGTCACGCCTGAGCAAGCCGAGAAGCTCGACCTCGCACGCAGCGTGGGCACGCTTTCTCTGGTGCTGCGCAACCAGATCGACCCGCAACCCGCTGATACCAACGGCGCCACCAAGAGCACGCTGCTCAAGGAACCGGCGATCACGGCAGCAGTGGCTGTGCCGGTGGTCCGTACGGTGCAGGTGGTGCATCGCGTGGCAGCAGCACCGCGCGCACCGGGCAACTGCGTCGGCGTGCTCGCCGGTGTGGACCACGGCAGCGAGTGCTTCTGAGCGGCCAAGCTGCGCACCAACGCAACACACGGGACGAACAAAACAAACGCAAGAAAAGGAAGAACAGACCAAAGGCTCCAGGAAGAGAGCCCCGGCACGGTCACAAGCATCTGACAACGGACCTTGTCACGCAGAACAACCAATCTGGGGGATCAACATGAACCGACTCATCAAGCATCGCGGCGAGGCACGCTGCATGGGAACGTACATGAAGGCGACTGCCGTGGCAGTGGCCATGCTGGGGGAGATCTGGGTAGGCACGGCGCACGCGCAAGTGGGCGTCGAGTCCGCCATCCTGAACAACAACGCAGCCGCGCCCACCAAGCCGATGCACATGTCGGCCAGTGGTCCGATCCAGGTCACCATCGGCAGCCCGGCCACGGCAGAAGCCAACCGCGAGTCGGCCGCCAGGGGCCCCAACTGCACCGGGGCCATGCGTGAACACAGCGAGGTGACGGTGCCGATCGGCAAGTCGACGATGGTGCAGTTGCCTGAACCGGTGCGCAATCGCACGGTGGGCAACCCGCGCATCGTGCAGGCCATGCTGGTGTCACCGCAAACGCTCTATGTGCTGGGGCTGGATGTCGGCTCCACCAACATGATCGTGCAAGGCCGCAGCGGTTCATGCACGGTGATTGATGTGTCGGTTGGGGCAGACCCGGCCGGTCTGCAAGCCGCGCTCCGTCGCCTGGTACCGGGTGCCAAGAATGTCGAGGTCTCTGCCGCTGCCGACAGCATCGTACTGGGTGGCACAGTCAGCGACTCCGTGCAGGCGCAAAAGATCGTGGACATCGCCAACGCGTTTGTCACGCGCCAGGCCCGCAGCCCCGTGCGTGACGACCAGGGCGCCGCCGGACAGCAGACCGCCGGCCAGATGAATGCCGGCGGCCAGAACGGCGGACCGCTGCGCAGCCCGCGCATCATCAACATGATGGCGGTAGAAGCGCCGCAGCAGGTCATGCTGGAAGTGAAGGTGGCGGAAGTCTCCAAGACCCTGATCGACCAGATGGGCTCGGCGCTCAACGTCAACGGTGCGTTCGGCAGCTGGACGGTGGGTGCGCTCGCCAACTTCCTGTCGGGGTCGAACGACATCGTCAACTTCAGCAAGAACAACCACCTGCCGCTCAAGTTCTCGCTCGACGCGCAAAAGGGCGATGGCCTGGTCAAGGTGCTGGCCGAACCAAGTCTGATGGCCATCAGCGGCCAGGAAGCCAGCTTCCTCGCAGGCGGCAAGGTGTTCATACCGGTGGCACAGGGTTCTCCGGTGGGCGGCGTCGCCACGGTGATCCTGCAGGAAGAAACCTTCGGCGTGGGCCTGCGTTTCACGCCCACCGTGATGGAGAACGGCCGCATCAACCTGAAGGTCTCGCCGGAAGTGTCGGAGCTCTCGCCAACGGGCGTGGCCGTAACGGCACCCAACAGCAACAACACGTCGATCCTGCCGCTCATCACCACGCGACGCGCGTCGACCACGCTGCAGGTACATGACGGCCAGAGCTTCGCTATCGGCGGGCTGATCAAGAACAACATCACGGGCAGCCTGAATGCGATCCCGGGTGTGGGCGAGCTGCCGGTGATCGGCGCCCTGGCACGCAGCACCAGCTTCCAGCGCGACCAGACCGAGCTGGTGTTCGTTGTCACGCCGCACCTGGTCAAGCCGTTGCCGGCCAACTATCCGCTGCCGACCGACAGCTTTGGCTCGACCAACACCGGCGAGATCCTGATGAACGGCAACATGGAAGGCCACCCGGCAGCGCCCGCCAAGGCACCGGCCGCCACCGCCGCGCCCACTTCAGCCCTGCCGGCACCCAAGGCCCCGCAAGTAATGGACGCCGCGGCCACCCCTGTACCCGTTCAAACGCCAGCCCCCACCGCAGCCGCACCTGCTGCACCAGCAACACCCGCCGCACCTGCCGCAAAAGAAGCACAGGCCCCCGCAGCCGTCACAGCGCCGGCCGCACCTGCCAACAACGACGCACCAGCAGCACCCACGGCAGCCGCACCAGCACCCGACACGCGCCGCTTTGTGTCGATGGGCGAACAGCCCTTCCATGACTGACCCGAACGCACTGATTCTGCAAGGAGACGATCATGAACATCACTGCAAAGCTGACGCGAGCGGGACTCTGCGGCGCAATCGCCCTCACCGCCCTCACGCAGGCAGGCTGCATGACTTCCACCCCGGTCTACGACCAGCACTTTGGTGAAGCCGTACGCACCCTGCGTGCCATGCAGACGCTGAACCCCGATGCGGGGTCCAACACCGATCCGGTGATGGGTGTGGATGGGCGTGCGGCCACGGCTGCCATGGACCGCTACAACACCCAGTTCACCAAACCGCAGGCCGACGTGAGCGCCTTCGCGGTGGGCGTGGGCAGCGGCAGCAGCCTGGACTCCCAAAGTCGGTAACCGGAACGGCGCGCCGCCGCATCGCACTTGCCACGCGCGCGGCGCGCCACCAGACGCTCACAGGAGCAAGGTCATGGCCAAGATCGCTGTCGTATCCGCCGATGAGTCTCACCTGCAGTACCTGGCAGGGCTGATCGCACAAGCCTCCAACCACGCCGTGCAACGGACGTGCGCTGCCCCGGCTGAGGTGCTCGGCCAGCCCGGGCTCGGGCAAGGCGCCGACCTGCTGATCCTGGAAGCCGCCGCCTTTAGCGCCGATGACATTCAACAACTGCGCCGCCTGACAGCCGACCGCCCCGACACGCTGTGCATGCTGCTGACGCAAGCCCCTTCAGCCGACCTGCTGATGCGCGCCATGCGCGCCGGCGTGCAGTGCGTGCTGCCATGGCCACCCGAGGCAAACGAGTTTCGCGAAGAGTTGCAGCGCTGCACCAGCCATGCACTCTCGAGCACGCGCAATGATGGCCAGGTGCTGTCGTTTCTCTCGTGCAAGGGCGGCAGCGGCACCACCTTCACGGCGGCCAACTTTGCGCATGTGCTGAGCGCTCGCCACGGCAAGCACGTGCTGCTGGTCGATCTCTGCCAGCAATACGGCGACGCCGCCTTCGTGGTGACCGACCAGACGCCGCCCGCCACACTGGCCAACGTGTGTAACCAGATCGACCGGCTGGACGCCGCACTGCTCGACACGTGCGTCACGCACGTCAGCGCCGACTTTGACGTGCTGGCTGGCGCCGGCGACCCGATCAAGGCCGGCGAGATCAAGGCGACGCACCTGGAACACATCCTGACGCTGGCTGCATCGATGTACGACGTAGTGGTCTTTGACGTGGGTCAGGACATCAACCCGGCCTCCATCGTGGTGCTGGACCACAGCAACGTGATCTACCCGGTGCTGCAGCTGCAGCTGTCGTACCTGCGGGCCGGCCGCCGCCTGATGGAGATATGCCACTCGCTCGGCTATCGCTCGGAGCGCCTGCGGCTGGTGGTCAACCAATACGACAAGCGCATGCCGATCACGCAGAACACCATGGAAAGCGCCTTCGGCATGGCGGTGGCGCACACCCTGCCCTACGACCCGGGCCCCGTGCGCGACTCGCTCACCCAAGGCATTCCGGTGCTGCAAATGGCGGAGAACAGCCCGATCACCCGCGCACTGGTGGACATGGCGCGCCAGCTCTTTCCGGCGACGCAGCCGCAGCGCGATGGCCTGCTGCGCAAGCTGTTCGGCCATGCCAATCAAGTGCCGGCACCCGTGCGGGCCTAACCCAATACAAGCATGGAGCGCATCATGTCACTGCGAGAACAACTCTTTCAGCAAGCCGGCGAAGCGCTGCCACAACGCGTCGCGCAAGCGAACGGCTCGTCCGGTTACACCAGCGCTGCCTACCAGCAGGTGGCGCAAGACGTGCACCAAATCATCATCGACCGGGTGGAGCTGAGCCGCCTGCAGCAGCTCACACCGGAACAGATCAAGCGCGAACTGGCGCAGTTGGTCGAACACATCATCGATGAAGGCAAGCACCAGCTCAACGAGGTGGAGCGCCGCCGGCTGGTCTCCGACGTGCAGGACGAGATGCTCGGCTACGGGCCACTGGAGCCGCTGCTGGCCGATCCGACCATCTCCGACATTCTGGTCAACACATATAAGCATGTGTATGTGGAACGCCGCGGCAAGCTGGAGCTGACCAACGTCACCTTTCACGACGACGCCCACCTGATGCGCGTGATCGAGAAGATGGTGTCACGCGTGGGCAGGCGCATCGACGAATCCAGCCCCATGGTGGATGCCCGCCTGCCGGACGGCTCGCGCATCAACGCGATCATTCCGCCATCGGCCATTGACGGGCCGCTGCTGTCCATCCGGCGCTTTTCGGTCAACCCGCTCACGATTCAGGATCTGGTGAACTTCCGCACACTCACACCGGAGATGGCGCAGTTGCTCGATGCGATGGTCAAGGCCAAGCTGAACATCCTGATCTCAGGCGGCACGGGCAGCGGCAAGACGACGCTGCTCAACATTCTCTCGGGCTACATCCCGGCCGACGAGCGCATCGTCACCATTGAAGATGCGGCAGAACTGCAACTGCGTCAGAACCATGTGCTCCGGCTGGAAACCCGCCCTGCCAACATCGAAGGCCGGGGTGAGATCACGCAGCGCTCGCTGGTCAAAAACGCTCTGCGCATGCGCCCCGACCGGATCATCCTGGGCGAAGTGCGCGGTGCAGAAGCGCTCGACATGCTGCATGCGATGAACACAGGGCATGAAGGGTCGCTGGCCACCATCCACGCCAACACCCCGCGCGACGCACTCACCCGGCTGGAGAACATGGTCAGCATGGCCGGCCTGCAACTGCCGCCGAAAACCATGCGCCAGCAGATCACCTCCGCACTGACGGTGGTGGTGCAGGTCACGCGCCTGACGGACGGCCATCGCAAGCTGGTGAGCATGCAGGAGATCACCGGCATGGAAGGCGAAGTCGTGAACATGCAGGAGATTTTCACCTTCCGCCGCAAGGGCATCGATTCTGACGGCCGCATCAAGGGCCACTTCTGCGCGACCGGTGTCCGGCCGAAGTTCTCTGAACGCCTGCAGGCCTTCGGCATTCACCTGCCGGAATCGCTATACGACCCCTCAGCGCAGTACGAGGTCTGAAGGAGAACCGTCATGGACACCATGGTGATCGGCTTCACGCTCTCGATCTTTGTGGCCATCGTGCTGGGCATATCGGCGACCTATCTGTGGTGGGATAGCCGCCACAGCCAGACTGCCAAGCGCTTCAGCCAACGCTTGAAGATGGCCCTGCTCAGCAGCGCACGACACAGCCAAGACGAGAGCATCCTCAAACAGCGCGTGCTGGCGGACTCGCCCGAAATGGCGGCCCTGCTCGGCAGGCTGCCACGCATCAACCGGGTGGATCTGCTGTTGCTGCAATCGGGGCTGGACTGGTCGGTGGCGCGGTTCCTGGCCGTGACGCTGATTGCGCCGGTCGTGGTCGTCCTCGGCCTCTCGCCGGTCAACCCGCCCTGGATCGCCTCGGTCGTCCTTGCCGTGGTTGCTGCCTCGCTGCCGCCGTTCTACGTGCTGCATCGGCGCACGCGCCGGCTGATGAAGCTTGAAGCGCAATTGCCCGAGGCCACCGACCTGATCAGCCGCGCACTGCGTGCAGGCCACGCGCTGCCCAGCGCGCTGGAAATGGCCGGCAATGAGCTCCCTCAGCCGATCGGCACCGAGTTGGCGACGGTATTCGGCCAGATCAACTACGGCGTGGCCTTGAACGATGCACTGGCCGGGTTGATCGACCGCGTGCCGGTGGACGACCTGCGCTACCTGGTGATCGCCATCCTGATCCAGCGTGAATCGGGCGGCAACCTGGCGGAGATCCTCGACAACGTCGGCACGCTCATCCGCAAGCGCCTGCAACTGCTGGACAAGGTGCGCGTGCTGTCGGCAGAGGGTCGGCTGGGTGGATGGATTCTGACGGCGCTGCCGCCGGGCATGGCGTTCATGGTCTATCAACTGAACCCGGATTTGATGTCCGTGCTGTGGAAGGACCCGACCGGCATTCACATGATGTGGTCCGCCATTGTGATGACCTGCGTGGGCGTGCTGTGGATCCGCCAGATCGTGCGCATCCATATCTGATGCAACGGCCAGGCAACAAGAATCGGAGGCAGGGGCAACCCTGAACGGACATGCAGATCGCACAGACAGTATTGCTCGGCGGAACGTTCATCATCGTCTTTGGCGCCGTGCTGATTGCGCTCTCGGTCTTGCGGCCAAGCGCGCTGCAGCGCCGCCTTGGGCAGATCGACCGCGAAGCCCCGGGGTTGGTACCGCAAGAGAATCCGTACGACTGGCTGCGCAAGGTGGGCCAGATCGCCAAGCCGCTGGCCAAGGCCTCGCTGCCCAAAGAAGGCTGGGAGCAGTCCAACCTACGCACGCGCTTCGTACACGCTGGCTGGCGCTCGCCGGAAGCGCCCACCATCTACTTTGGCATCAAGACACTGTTGGCCGCGGGGATGCCGCTGCTGCTCTCCGTGGCATTGCTGGGCCGCTTTGATGCCAACCACCAGAACGAATACTTGACCGTGCTGTTTGCTGCGGCGCTACTCGGTTTCTATCTGCCGAACATCGCGCTGAAGATGAAAATTCGCCGCCGCCAGCGCGACATCTTTGAAGCGTTTCCGGACAGCCTCGACCTCATCATGGTGTGCGTGGAAGCCGGACTGGGGCTGGATGCCGCAGTGCTGCGCGTGGTGGAGGAAATGCGCACCGCGCGCCCGGCCCTGGCCGAAGAATACGAACTGCTGACGCTGGAGTTGCGCGCCGGCCTGGCACGCGAGAAAGCGCTACGCAACCTGGCCGCCCGCACCGGTGTGGAAGACGTGAGCATGCTGGTGGCTATGCTGATCCAGGCCGACCGCTTCGGCACCAGCGTGGCGGATTCACTGCGCGTGCATTCGGACATGCTGCGCACCAAGCGGCACATGCTGGCCGAAGAGCGCGCCGCCAAGATCGGCACCAAGATCCTGTTCCCGCTGATCTTCTGCATCTTCCCCTCACTGTTTGTCGTGCTGCTGGGCCCGGCTGCCATTCAGGTGATCGGCGCACTGCGCTCGGTTGCCATCCAACAGTAGCGCTGCCTTTGACCTTGCTTTGGACGTTGCCTCATCAAGCCTAGGAGACCACCATGCGCTCCCGTGCCACCCACCGTACCGCACAGCTCACGCGCAAGATGCGAGGTGCTGCCGGTGTCGAGTTCGCCCTGGTCTTCCCGATCCTGCTGCTGGTCGTGTTCGGCATCGTTGAGTTTGGTGCGGCTTGGTATGACAAGGCCGTCATCACCAACGCCAGCCGCGAAGCCGCGCGTGCGGGCGTGGTCTTCGGCAACCCGGTGCCGACCAGCACCAAGATCCAGAGCGTGGCGACCAACTACTGCCAGAACAAGCTGGTGACGTTTGGCGCGGCGGCCAACTGCACCGTGGGTTCGGTCACCGCCTGCACAGCGACGGGCAATCCACTCACAGTCACGGTGTCGTACACGTTCACCGGCCTGGTACTGGGCAAGCTGGCCCCGTTCACCGGATCGCTGGCGCTGAACGCACAAACCACCATGCTGTGCGAATAGCACAGCTCGACTCCCTTCCTTGCCATCCAGCGAGGTCTGTCATGCATAAGCGAGCCCTCAACCTTCGGCAACGCGGCGCGGTTGGAATGATCGCCCCGATGCTACTAACTGTCTTTCTGTCGATTGGCGTGATTGCCGTCGATATCGCCCACCTGTACGTAGTACGCAATGAACTGCAGAACGCGGCAGACGCGGCCGCACTGGCAGGGGCAGCGGGGCTTAACCCCGTCAGTCCCACGCCACAGTGGAGCAACGCTGTCACCAAGGGCACCAATGCGGTCAAACTGAATGGCTCCGACGGAAAAACGCTTGCCACCGGCACAGTCACTGCAGGCTACTGGAACCTGACCGGCAGCCCGGCCGGTATGCAGGCACAGACCATTACGCCTGGCACCAACGACATGCCGGCCGTGCAAGTCACGGTCGCACGTAGCGGCACGGGCGGCACAGCTGTCAACGGTGGAGCCATCAGCGGTTGGTTGGCATCGGTCTTCGGTTTTGGCACCGCTGGCGTCCAGGCCACGGCGGTGGCTGTCATTGCCGCTCCGGGCACTGCAAACCCCGGGGCCCTGTTTCCGGTGGCGTTGAACAAGTGCCTATTCGATCTGTACTGGAACTACAGCACAAACCAACCCTTAAACGATCCCTCCACCGGCCAACCTTACGTGCTGGACATCAACAGCAGTTACGGGCCGAGTAGCGGAACTTGCGCCAGCGGCGAGTGGACCGGTTTTACCGGCGCCACAGATGCCAGCACGGAGAAGGGTTTGGTCACCAGCGGCAATCCAACAGCCGTCAGCATTGGCCAAAACATCAACATTTCCACCGGCGTAAAGACCAGTGTCTACATGGCGATTCCGGCGACGCCTCTTACCGTGACGATGCCCGTGGTGTCCCCACTCTCACCCGGGGCGACCTCGCCTGTATATGCGTTTGCCGGCTTCGTCATCACGAAAGTCTTCATTAACGGCTCGCACTCGTACATCGAAGGGCACTTCACTACCAACGTGAAAGTCAGCGGTGGCGGCACCGGCACCAACTACGGCGCCTACGTACCGCCGCGCCTGGCGGACTAGCCAACGCAAACGCATCCAAACGGGGAAACGTCATGCACCAACCCTCCCAAGAACACGCGATGGCGCATGGCGCTTCGCAGTCGGTGGTGCAATCATCGACGGCCCGTCACTGGATCAACGCCTACACGGTACGCAGGGGCAGCCAGATCATGCTGTGCCTGTCGCTGCTGATCTTCGCCCTGGGCGCGTGGGTGACGCACGGCTTCACCGATACACGCATCACCGGGCCGGCGTCGGACTTCTCCGTGTTCTGGGCCGCCTCGCACATCGCGCTGCACAGCCACCCACTGCACGCCTACGACATCGACAAGATCATGGCGGTGATCAACCAGTACGGCACGCTGGAAGCCGGCACCGAGCGCATCCTGCCCTGGCTCTACCCACCGACCTTCCTGCTGCTGGTGCTGCCGCTGTCGTTGCTGCCGCTGTGGCCGAGCTACCTGCTGTTCATGCTGGCCACCGGGCTGTTCTACGTGAAGGCCACCCTCGGGCTGCTGGGCCGTCAGGTCGACTCACGCCAGCATGCGTGGATGTCGATAGTCGGCTCGCCGGCGGTGTTCGTGACGGTGTTGATGGGGCAGAATTCCATGCTCACTGCCGGGCTGGCCGCAACCGCTGTCGCGTGGCTCGACAAGCGCCCGGTGCTGGCGGGTGTTGCCATCGGCCTGCTTGCCATCAAGCCGCAGTTGGCCCTGCTGTTTCCCGTCGTGCTGCTCGTCACGCGCGCCTGGAAGACGCTGGCCAGCGCGGCCGTCACCGCCGTGGTGTTCACCGCCGTCAGCATTGCAGTGTGCGGCTGGGACACGGTGCCGGCCTTCTTCCACAACGCGCATTGGGCCGAGACCAATCTGGTCGAACATGGCGGCACTGCCTGGTACGTCATGCCGACGTTCCTGGCTGCGGCGCGTGCCGCCGGTTTTGGCGTAAAGCTGGCCTATGTCACCCAGATGACCATGGCCGTGCTGGCAGTGATCACCACAGCGTATGTCTGGCGCCGCAGTAACGACAGCGGCTTGCGTATCGCCGTGCTGGCCACGGGCACGCTGCTCATTTCACCCTACGTGCGCGCCTATGAGCTGACCTGGCTTGTCGTTGCCATTGCGGGCTACGTGAGCCACGGCATCCGGTTCGGGCTGTCGGGCACCGAGCGCACGCTGCTCGTCGCGGCATGGCTGCTGCCAGTGTTTGAGTTCACCAACCCGCTGTTCCATCTGCCACAGGTCGGGCCGTTTTTCTTCGTTGCCGTGATGGCACTGATTGTGCAGCGCGTACGCCAGCACAACGCAGCCCATGCCGCCAGCATGCCGCCCGAGGTGCCCCTTGCGCGTCGCATGCCGGTGCAGGCCAGCGCGCACGTGTCCGCGCATGTCTCCGGTTAACCAACGACAGACCAACCATAGGTCTGCGCTCTAGCAACAACATTGGGGGAAGTCATGCAACCGAATCATCAAGGTCATCACGACACACCACTGCTCTCGCTGGTGGTGCCGTTCTATAACGAGAGCCTGGCCATCGACGCGTTCTTCGCACGCGTGGTGCCGATTCTCGAATCCATTGCGGATGTGCATTTCGAGATCGTGTGCGTCAACGACGGCAGCGCGGACGACACACTCGCCCGGCTCATCGCGGTCTCGCACGTTGATGCGCGCGTGCGCGTGATCGATCTCACGCGCAACTTCGGCAAGGAAGCCGCGCTCACTGCTGGGCTGGATGAAGCGATGGGCGATGCCGTCATTCCCATCGATGCCGACCTGCAAGACCCGCCTGAGCTGATCCCCACGCTGGTTGCGCACTGGCACCGAGGCGCGGAAGTCGTGCTCGCCCAGCGCAGCAGCCGCGCATGCGACCCATGGCTCAAGCGCGTGACGGCCAAAGCCTACTACCGCATCCACAATCGGCTCTCCGACCTGAAACTGCCCGAAAACGTGGGGGACTTCCGCCTGATGGACCGCGTGGTCGTCAACGCGATCAAGCAACTGCCCGAGCGGCACCGCTTCATGAAGGGGCTGTTTGCGTGGGTGGGCTACACCACGGTGGTGGTGCAGTACGAACGCGAACCGCGCAGCGCCGGGCAGTCCAAGTTCTCGGGCTGGCGCCTGTGGAACTTCGCACTGGAAGGCATCACCAGCTTCAGCACGCTGCCGCTGCGCAGCTGGACTTACCTGGGTGCGATGATCGCGTCGCTGGCCTTCTTCTATGGCGCGTACATCATCGCGCGCACGTTGGTCTTTGGTGTGGATGTGCCTGGCTATGCGTCGGTGCTGTCACTGCTGCTCTTTTTCGGCGGCCTGCAGCTGATCGGCCTGGGCGTGGTGGGCGAGTACATCGGCCGCATCTACGACGAGGCCAAGGGGCGCCCGATCTACCTCGTCAAGCGCCGCTACCAGGTGCGCCGCCCACGCGAGCGTGTCTTGGGCAACCGCGATGTGATCTCGCTGGCCAGCGTGAAGCTGCGCATGGCGCAGAGCGATCGTCAGCGCGCCCACGCTGGCCGGCGCTAACGCGTCGCCAAGCGGCACGCAATGCAGGCGAGCAAGGAGACATCATGCGGCCAGCACAACCCAGCAGCGCAGACACATTCGCGGCCGGACTCCCCCGCGCCATCGCACGCCGACTGCCAGACCCCATGGCAATCGTGCGTGTGCTGCGCTTCGGGGTATCCGGCGTGGCGGCTACCGGCGTGCACGTCGCCATTGCAACCACGCTCATCAACGGCTTCTCCACGACACAGGTCACGGCCAATGGCGTGGCGTTCGTCTGCGCCAATGTGTGCTCCTACCTGCTCAATGCGCTGTGGAGCTTCTCAGCCAAGCCGGGCGGCGCAAACTTCCTGCGCTTCTACTGCGTTTCGCTGTTCGGGCTGGCGCTGACACTGTCAATCTCATGGCTCGCGCAGACGGTGGGGCTCAGCTACTGGGCGGGCCTGCTGTGCATTCTGGCGGTCGTGCCGCCAATCACCTTCGTCCTGCATCGGTTCTGGACATTCCGATAGCCACGCGATCGATCTCGCACAAACAACAACGGCTATCCGTTAGGAATGGCCGCTGCTTCTAACGATGCAGATGCAGAGAGATCAGTCGGTGTCCGCGCCCGAAGCACCGTGCGTGCGGTCAAAGCGGCGCAGCGTGTCGATACGCTCACGCGTGAGCGGGTGGGAGGAGAAGAACGCCGAGGCGTCATCATCGCTGGTGGTGCCGGACTTCTTCGCGTCATCAGCCTTGCGCGTGCCGCCGTGCGTGTCCTCCAGCGCCTGCAGCACATCTGCAAACGCACCGACAGACAGACCGTTGTCCTGCAGCAGTTGCGCAGCGTAGTGGTCTGCATCGCGCTCGTAGTCACGTGAATAGCGCAGCGTGAGCATCGCTGCCGGCACGCCCGACAAGATGGTCGACACATCGCCAAAGAGCAGCGCTGCCGTCGCTCCAATGGCAGAGGACTGAATCAGCTGGCGCAGGCCGTGGCGATACTCGACGTGCCCTGCCTCGTGCGCCAGCACACCCGTGAGGCCATCACCCTCGCCCACCAGCTTGACCAGCGCATCGGTCACGATGATGTCGCCGCCGGGCAGCGCGAATGCGTTGGCGCCCAAGGAGCCCGCATCCCGAAAGACGATGTTGTAGGTATGCGTGGCCTGCGGTGCGCGCAGGGCCGCAAAGCGTGCGCGAATGCGCGCCTGCTGCGCCTCCGGCAGTTTGCTGGGCTTGAGCCAGCGCTCGTCCAGCGCGCGCAGCGTACCGCGCCCGAGCTGCAGTTCCACGCGCTGGGGCACCATGCTTGCGACCACCTTGGCGCCCCATGGCAGGCCGTAGCGATAGCCGATCACCAGCACCAGCACCGTCACGATCAGCGCACCCAGCGCCAGCTTCCAGCTGTTCTGCGCACGCACCACCAGACCTTCTTGATGACCGGTGCGCTGCAGCAGCGTGTTGAGCGCCGCCTGCTCCGCCGGGTCGGCAATCTCGCAGAAGGCGCCGTCTTCAAACGTGATCAGGCGCGGCGCATGCTTGACGCGCTCTGACACGCGCAGCGTCGGCAGTGCTGCACGGCGCAACAGCGTACCGTCGGTGTCGAACAGCGCCGCCTCGCCCGCCTCGACGGCAAGACGCACGGGTTGCGCGCGCGAGGTTCGGCCGTCGAAGTAGGTGGCGAGAATCATGGGCGTGACCTTCCGGCGCGCTTACAGCGCGATGTCGATGTCGTACCAATCCACCGCAGCGTCGCCCAGCGCGCTCACCTTGGTGGTTTCGCCTGCCACGAAGGTGTCGAGCGAACCGGCCGCAAACAGCGTCACCGAGTCAAGCTTGTAGCGCAACGTACGCACGCGCGCAAACGGCGTGAACAGGCCAATGGTGATGGCAATCAGCACCGCGTTCGACACGTAGATCCAGAACAGCTTGCCGGCCGCCACTTGGCTCTGGAAGCGATGCGGGCCCAGCGTGGTGTGGTTCCACACCACGTTCTGCAGGCGCGACATGAAGTACGGTGCCAGGAACAGCATCGCCAAGTACATCAGCACCACGGCAATGGCGATACCGATGGCGGCGCTAGCGTTGTTGGCACCCTTGCTGAACGAAATACCGGTCAGAAGAATCAAGGCACCCGCTGCTACGACGGCGAGCAGCGCCAACCCGAACGTGCGCAGATACACGCCATAGAAGTTGCCCGGCGTGCCCGAAAAATCGAAGGGCGTGGTGCCAAAGCGCGTGTTGCGATGCTGATACCGCTTGAAGCGCTGGTGCGCCAGCGGCGCCAGCAGGTACGCGGTGAAGACACTCAGGATCGGCCAGACCAGAAACACCATGTAGCCTTCTGCATCCTTACCCGTGAAGGCGAAACGCAGGCCGCGATAGCTGGAGTTGGCCATGCGGAAGCGCAGCGAGCGCACCAGCAGCCACGGAAAGGCAGCCGCCAGCAGTGCCAGGAACACCAGCGACAGCACCGGCGAGGAATGGCCGAGCAGGTTGAACGCCAGTGCCAGCACGAAGATGATCGCGCGACCCTTGAGAATGGCGGTCGGGCTACCGTGATAGTCGAAGCTCGATCCGGCCAACTGCGTGTTGCGGTAGAAATACTGCATCGTGCGCACCTTCGCCCAGGCCGAGTAGATGCCCAGCGTGACGATGGTCAGCAGCAGGTTGACGATCCAGATACGGAAGTATTCCGAGCCGCTGCCGATAAAGCGCATCCGCAAGGGTTGCGGGGCAGCCGGAGCCTGGGCGCCGCCCAGGACGGGCTCGCGTGCGATGTCGTTCATCTGTTTTCCCTTCCCTGTGTTGTTGTCGTGCCCGCTCAGAAACAGAGGCTCGCGGGTGGGCCGATTGTAGCGAAGCCTGCCGCAATGCAGCGTTAACGGCGCGTTAACAAATCAGGGACGAAAACAGTCATGCATATAACAAAAAACCCCGCAGGCTTGCACCCACGGGGTTTTTTGTTTGGAACAACCGCCGGAAGAACCAGCGGCCGGGCCGAGTTGCCGGACTGGCAAATTACATCATGCCGTCCATGCCACCCATGCCGCCCATGCCGCCCGGCATTGCCGGAGCTGCATCTTCCTTCGGCAGTTCTGCAACGGCGCAATCCGTCGTCAGCATCAGCGAAGCGACCGAAGCGGCGTTCTGCAGCGCGGTGCGGGTCACCTTGGTCGGGTCCAGCACGCCCATTTCCACCAGGTCACCGTACTCGCCGGTGGCGGCGTTGTAGCCGTGGTTGCCCTTGCCGGCGATCACGTTGGCCACCACAACCGAAGCCTCGTCGCCAGCGTTCGTGACGATCTGGCGCAGCGGCTCTTCCATGGCGCGCAGCACGATCTTGATGCCGGCGTCTTGGTCAGCGTTGGAACCCTTCAGGCCCGAGATGGCAGCGCGGGCGCGCAGCAGTGCAACACCGCCGCCAGCCACGATACCTTCTTCCACGGCAGCGCGCGTTGCGTGCAGTGCATCTTCCACGCGAGCCTTCTTTTCCTTCATTTCGACTTCGGTGGCTGCGCCAACCTTGATCACGGCAACACCGCCGGCCAGCTTGGCCACGCGCTCTTGCAGCTTCTCACGGTCGTAGTCCGAGGTCGCTTCTTCGATCTGGGCACGCACTTGCTTCACGCGGGCTTCGATGTTGCGGGCATCGCCAGCACCGTCGATGATCGTGGTGTTTTCCTTGCCGATTTCAACGCGCTTGGCTTGGCCCAGGTCGTTCAGGGTTGCCTTTTCCAGCGTCAGGCCGACTTCTTCAGCGATGACTTGGCCGCCCGTCAGGATGGCGATGTCTTCCAGCATGGCCTTGCGGCGGTCGCCGAAGCCCGGAGCCTTGACGGCAGCGGTCTTCAGGATGCCACGGATGTTGTTGACCACCAGCGTTGCCAGGGCTTCGCCTTCAACGTCTTCAGCAATGATCAGCAGCGGACGGCCAGCCTTGGCCACTTGCTCCAGCACCGGCAGCAGGTCACGGATGTTGCTGACCTTCTTGTCGAACAGCAGAACGAACGGGTTGTCCAGTTGGACAACTTGCTTTTCCGGGTTGTTAATGAAGTACGGCGACAGGTAGCCGCGGTCGAACTGCATACCTTCCACGACGTCCAGCTCGTCGGCCAGCGACTTGCCGTCTTCCACGGTGATCACGCCTTCCTTGCCGACCTTGTCCATGGCTTCAGCGATGCGCTGGCCGATGGATTCGTCGCTGTTGGCCGAGATGGCGCCAACTTGAGCGATTTCCTTGCTGGTGGTGGTCGGCTTGCTGATGTTCTTCAGCTCTTCCACGGCAGCAGCGACAGCCTTGTCGATACCGCGCTTCAGGTCCATCGGGTTCATGCCGGCGGCAACGTACTTCATGCCTTCGCGCACGATCGACTGAGCCAGCACCGTAGCGGTGGTGGTGCCGTCACCGGCGTTGTCGCTGGTCTTGGAAGCAACTTCCTTGACCATTTGCGCGCCCATGTTCTGCAGCTTGTCCTTCAGCTCGATTTCCTTGGCGACCGACACACCGTCCTTGGTCACGGTCGGGCCACCGAAGCTGCGCTCCAGCACCACGTTGCGGCCCTTCGGGCCCAGGGTCACCTTCACGGCGTTGGCGAGAATGTTCACGCCTTCAACCATCTTGGCACGTGCGGCGTCGCCGAACACTACGTCTTTAGCTGCCATCTTGAGAATCTCCGAGATCTTGGGATGTTGCCCGCGCCAACCTGAATGGGGCGCAAGCAATGAGGATTGGGTTACTGGTAAGCCGTTGCGCTTGAGCGCACGCTTACTTCGCCACCACGGCCATGATGTCTTCTTCGCGCATGACCAGAACTTCCTGGCCTTCCACCTTGACGGATTGGCCGGCGTACTTGCCGAACAGCACGCGGTCGCCGACCTTCACGTCCAGCGCGATCGCATTGCCCTTGTCGTCTTTCTTGCCCGGGCCAACGGCCAGCACTTCACCTTGGTCCGGCTTTTCAGCGGCGGCGTCAGGGATGACGATGCCGGAAGCGGTCTTCGTTTCGTTGTCCAGGCGCTTCACGATCACGCGATCATGCAAGGGACGCAGGTTCATACAAACTCCTCAATGCAAAGTGAGTGTTTATTCACAAAACGCGCCGCAGAGCGCGGCGCTTCGGTAAAACTTCGGGGGCGGGTGCGTTGTTAGCACTCCAACCCGACGAGTGCTAATTATAGGGACGGGGTATTACGATTTCAAGAATGGGGATTCGTCGAAATTCACTCAGCTGTCGAGATTCGCTCAACGCTGAACTTTGTTCACTCAACTCTGAACTCCCTGGAGCTCCTCACCAACCTCATTTCTCAAAAATACCTTTCCCCTCAGTGCTTTAGCTGAAGCCACCCATGTGAGTCGGAACAACGGAATGGGGTCCTACTCTCGCCGTGAGAGGCGCGAACCTCCCGCTCCAGGCCAGAAAAAGAGCATCAAGAAGCACAAAAAATATGCATGGATGAGCCCGCGGGACTCGTGGAAAGGTGAGAAGACACGGGGGTATTTGTCTTCGATGGGGCGAGAACACCTCGCCGCTGCTCTGAAACAGCGGCTTGATCGCCGCGGGCGCCCTGTTCACTCCTAGTTTTCATAGGAGAGCGCCGCTCGGCGTTCCAATCGTCGCAGCGAAGTCTCCGCAGGCGCCTTTCTCTACTCTGACAACGCGCAATCGTAGTTGTGCGGCTGCCAATGGACTGTGCCTATACAGGCACTCAAGAAAGAGAAAGTACGTGCCTGAGTTACTCGCAATCCTTGCGCTTCTGATCTGGAGCTCACTAGCCGTTTCTGCGGTTGCGCTGACCGGCGTCCCTGCGCTTTTCTCCACAGGCATTGCCCTGGCAATCGGTGGCGCTTGTGGACTCCCCTGGATTCGATGGCGAGAACTATCCCTGTCTGCACTACTGGTAGGTGCAGGGGCCATGTTCGGCTATCACGCGCTGTATTTCTTGAGCTTGAAGCTGGCCGAGCCAGTGGTCGCCAATCTCTTGCACTACCTCTGGCCACTGTTGATCATCCTTCTGACCCCGGCGCTGCTACCCAATCATCGGCTTTCACGTACTCACGTAATTGCAGGCCTACTCGGCTTTGTTGGCATCGTCGCCTGCGTTGGGGATGCCCCCTTGGGGAATTGGAATGCTTGGTGGGGGTATGTACTTGCGCTGGTTTCAGCACTTATCTGGGCTGCGTATTCGGTTTGGGCTAAGCGGAGTGCCGCCGTTCCAACGTCCACTGTAGCGCTCTACTGCCTGCTGGCCGGCATCACTGCGATCGCTACCAACTTCTTTGTTCAAGAATCCTTCAGCGTGAGTCGATGGCAGTGGATCGTATTGATCTACATGGGCATCGGCCCGCTCGGCGGCGCCTTCTACTTATGGGATATCGCAATGAAGCGCGGACATCCGCAGCGGATTGCCTTGTACGGCTATGCGGTGCCGATTGCATCCACTGCGTTTGTGAGTATCTACGTCGGAAAGGGCCTCACAGCGGGGACCATGCTTGGAGCGCTCTTCGTAACCATCTCCGTCATGGTTGGCCGGCGTGCCGAGAACGCCTCCACTGCCCAAGACTGGGACTCTTCGGTTTCGGAATCAAGGCCGCTCGATGCTCGGCCTGACCTCACTGAGCCCTAATTCATCGGCTCGCAATCTTATGGCTAACACCTCCAACTTGGCCCCTCAACTGAACACGCTGCTGCAACTGCGCAGCAAGCTCCAAGCGCAAACCGGCGCAGAGCTGCGATTTGACGCGGCTACCCGAGGCGCCTACGCGTCCGAAGCGTCCAACTATCGCCAGCCTCCTCTTGGGATTGTGATTCCCAAAACCATCGCGGACCTTGTCGAAGCGGTTCGGCTATGTGGCGAACTTTCTGTACCCATCGTCCCACGCGGCGCAGGGACTTCCATGTGCGGGCAGTCAGTCAACGCGGCGGTCTGTATTGATCATTCGAAGTACCTTAACGCGGTGGAAGGAATCGATCCGGGCCAGCGCACCGCCATTGTTCAACCCGGTGTCATCTGCGATCAGCTGAAGCAGGCAGCCGCTGTCCACGGCCTAACGTTTGGCCCCGACCCCGCGACGCATTCTCGTTGCACCTTGGGTGGCATGATTGGCAACAACTCGTGCGGCGCCCATTCGGTGATGGCCGGCAAAACGGTCGAGAACATCGAGCGTCTAGAAGTCGTCACGACCACCGGGGAGCGCTTCTGGGTGGGCGCTACCGACCAGGACGAGTACGAACAACATTTGGCAGCGGGCGGCGAGCGCGCGCAGATCGTGCGCGGGTTGAAGGCGCTCGTCGATCGCCATGAGAACGCGATCCGCTCGGGCTACCCGAAACTAAAGCGCCGAGTCTCGGGATACAACCTTGACCAATTGCTGCCAGAGAACGGCTTCAACATCGCCAGGGCCCTGGTTGGTTCCGAGGGCACCTGTGTGACGGTGACCAGAGCAGAGACTCGCTTGGTAACCCACCCACGTGAGCGGGTCCTGGTGGTACTTGGCTTCGAAACCATCTTCGATGCGGCGGATTGCGTTCCCGATTTGCTCCCACTTGGCCCAATTGCCATGGAGGGGCTCGATGACGGCATTATTCACGGCCTGCGTGATCTAGGTCTGCGGCTGGACGACATTGCAGAACTGCCGGCTGGAAACGCCTGGTTGATGATCGAATTTGGAGCGCAACAACGCCCCGACGCCGTTGCATCTGCCGAACGAGCCGTCGCAGTTGCAGAGCGGCTAGGATCGAAGCCCAGCTATCGCTTGGTCGATGATGCGCGCCTGATGCATCGGCTGTGGTCGATCCGCGAGACCGGTGCTTCTGCGACATCGCTGTCCAATGTTCCCGGTGAACCCGATCCCGTGGTGGGTTGGGAGGACGCCGCCGTTGAGCCCGCACGGCTAGGTGCATATCTGCGCGAGTTCTCGGCGTTAGTGGCCAGGTACGGTTACCGCACCAATCTCTATGGCCATTTCGGCGATGGCTGTATCCACTCGCGAATCACCTTCGATCTCCAGTCAAAACAAGGTGTTCAGCATTGGCGCGCATTCCTGGAGGAAGCTGCACGGCTGGTTGTCGCCCACGGCGGATCGCTGTCGGGCGAGCATGGAGATGGGCAGGCGAAAGGCGAGTTCCTTCCGCTGATGTACTCGCCCGAACTCATGCAGGCATTCCGCGAGTTCAAGGCTATCTGGGATCCAAAGGGGCTGATGAACCCCGGCAAGCTGATTGACGCGATGTCGGCGGATATGCATCTTCGCCGCGGCCCTGAGTATCGCCAAGTGGAAGTGGAAACCGCCTTTGCCTTTGGCGAGGGAACGACCACCGGATTTGCTCGTGAAACCGAACGCTGCATCGGTATGGGCAAGTGCCGGTCGCTGGAAGGCGGGACGATGTGTCCCAGCTTCAAGGCCACGCGAGAGGAACTCTATTCCACGCGCGGCCGTGCGCGTCTGTTCTTCGAGATGCTTCGAGGCGACGTCGTTACTGGTGGATGGCAGGACGAGGCCATCAAGGATTCGCTCGACCTTTGCCTTGCGTGCAAAGGGTGCAAGTCCGACTGTCCGACTCACGTCGATATTCCCAAGTACCGTAGCGAGTTCTTGAGTCGCTACCACCAGAAGCATCGGCGCAAGCCAATGGATGCAATGATTGGTCGCATTGGGCAATGGTTGCCGCTAGCAGCACCGCTGGCCCGACCTGTCAACGCAATGATGCGCCAGCCGGTGCTCAGACAGCTCGCCAAGACGATGGGGCTCGCGCCCTCAGTGAAGTTCCCCAAGCTGGCACTCAAGTCATTCAGATCTGATGCCACTGCCAACAGATTGAGCGATGTTTGGCCCGAGGCGTTTGGCGCGAAGGACGTCGTCCTCTGGGTCGACACTTTCAATAACGGCTTCACGCCTGCGGTCCTGGAAGCTGCAGTCCGGGTCATAGAGCGCGCAGGATGGACCCCACGCCTGACGCGGCGCCATGTGTGTTGTGGGCGCCCCCTCTACGACGTCGGGTTGCTGGAGAAGGCCCGCGAGAATCTGCTCGAGATTCTCAACGTACTGGAACTGGCCATTGAGACCGGGGTTCCGGTGCTGGTTCTGGAACCTAGTTGCCTATCGGTCTTCCGCGACGAGCTGCCGTCGCTCCTGCCCGAAGATAGACGTGCTCTGTTGCTATCTAAACTGGTCATCACCACTGCAGAGTTCGCGAAGAGCGCGGGGCTAGCACTTCCCGCGGGCGACGCTGTTCATGTGCACCCTCATTGCCATCAACGGGCATGTGGGGGAACTCAAGCTGAGAGTCAGTTGGGAGCGCGTGTCTTGGACACCGGATGCTGCGGAATGGCCGGTGCTTTTGGATACCACACGAAGACGGCCGAGGTTGCACGAAAAGTTGGAGAGTTGGAGCTCCTACCGAAGCTGCAATCGGTCAAACCGGAAGATGTCCTTGTGAGCGACGGATTTAGCTGCCGGTGCCAGATTAGCCATCTTGGGGGCCGCCAGGCGAAGCACCTCGTAGAGGTCCTGGCGGAACCTGGGGTCAACGCCAAGAATAACAATTGATCATCAGACCAAAATCCGCACGAGAAGTGAGAGAGACACGATGAATACGCCCCCTACTGCCTCGATCAAGATTGGTGAGGAAATTGTTGCTGGCTTTGCCAAGTACAGCCTGCCCTCTGTGGATGCTGCGACGTCGCGGGATCGGGGCGACGGGCCATACAAGCGCCTTGTTCTCCGTGGGGCTACGCTGATCGATGGCACCGGCGCCCCTCCCTGGGGGCCGGTTGATATCGTGGTCGAACGTGACCGCATCGTGGATATCGTCAGCGTCGGGACGCCGGGCCTTCCCATTCGCGAATCGCGTCGCCCCGAGCAAGGTGAGTTCGAGATCGACTGTCACGGCAAATTTGTGACCCCTGGCTTCATCGACAGCCACGCGCATGTTGGAGCGCCTTTCCATGCATCGTGCGGGACGATGCCGAACGCCGACTACGTATACAAGCTATGGCTGGCACACGGCGTCACGACCGTCAGGGAGACGGGGTGCTTCAATGGGCTGGAGTGGACGCTGCAACAGAAGAAGGCATCGGATGAGTATGCGATAGCTGCTCCGCGTCTTTTTGCTTACGCGTACTTCCCAGCCATCAACGACTATCTGAAAACCATCCATACTCCCGCCGCCGCACGCGAATGGATGCGCAAGATCCGTGAGGCCGGGGCTGACGGCGTCAAGTTCTTCGGCGCCCCGCCGGCGATCATGGAAGCCGCATTGGACGAAGCACGTCAGCAAGGCCTGCGCACCTGCTGCCATCACGCGACATTAGCGGTGAGCCGGATGAATGCGCTGACCACGGCCAAATGGGGACTCACGAGCTCTGAACACAGTTATGGCCTTCCCGAGGCGCTTTTCGATGACCGGACCGTTCAAGCATTTCCGCGGGGCTATCACTACAACGATGAGTATTTGCGGTTCTCGACTGCCGGCACGACTTTTCTGCAAGCGGCGAAACCGGGTAGCGCCAAGTGGAATGAGGTGCTTGGTGCGTTTTTGGAAGCGGGGCACACGTTCGTCCCGACCATGACGGTGTATGACGCCAATCGCGATCTCATGCGTGCGCGTCGCGCCGACTGGCATCGGCCATACACCGACCACAATCTCTGGCAGTACTTCCAGCCCCACCGTGGCGGTCATGGCGCTTACTGGTATCAGTGGACGACTCAGAACGAGATCGAGTGGCGCGAGACGTTCCGCATCTGGATGCAGTTCCTGAATGACTACAAGAACCTCGGCGGCCGAGTGTGTACTGGCAGCGACTCTGGGTTCATGTTCCAGGTCTATGGCTTTGGCTTCGTTCGTGAACTCGAACTGCTGCAGGAAGCGGGTTTCAGCACATTGGAGACCCTTCGCGCAGCCACATTGCACGGCGCCGAACTGCTGGGTGTTCAGGAAGACACCGGCTCCATTGAAGTCGGAAAGCGCGCGGACATGCTGGTGCACGATACCAACCCGTTGGACGACTTCAAGTTGCTGTACGGCACCGGTGCACTGCGGTTAAACGAAAAGGCGAACAGCGGTGAATGGCGCCGGTGCCTGCGGACGACCATCAAGGGCGGAATGTGCTTCGATACGGAAACGCTGCTCAAAGATGTGAAAGGGATGGTTGAAGCACGAGATGAGTTGGCGCCATGATGAGCGGCACGCCCACAGACTTTGTTGTTCTATCAGGATTCCTCGGCAGCGGGAAAACGACGCTGCTTGAGCGCTACCTAGCGACGCGGTCGGAAGGCGATACCGCAGTGATCGTCAACGATGTGGGCGAAGTGAACATTGATGGTGCAGTCCTCGCGTTGCGTGAGGGTGTACCCATGGCCACACTGAGCAACGGCTGCGTATGCTGCAGCCTCACAAATGATTTGCAGGCAACCGTCCAAGCGTTGCTGCAAGAGCGTCAGTACTCCGGAATGGCGCCGCTTCGTCGTGTGATTCTCGAGTGCAGTGGCATATCAGAGCCGGGAGCCATTCTCCGTACTCTATCGGGGCTGGCTTGGCTGAATATGTGCGTGAGTGTGGTGACTACGTATGACGCCAGCCAAACCGCCCGTACCGACGCCATGTTCGAGCTGGCGGCTGCACAGTTGGCTGCTGCGCACGTAGTCGTGTTGACGAAGCTCGACCTGGTTGAAGGGATCGTCACGGACGAAGTGCTCGAGAAGGTATCTCAGTTCGCGCCATTCGCGCAGCTTGTAGTCGAGCCAAAACCGATACGTCGGGCCCAGCTTGCTTTTGAATGTCCTGCGGGCAAGCCCGATTGGGCTCGGCTCGCAACTGAGGAAGAGCCTATGCGTAGAACTAGCGCGAGTTCAATTTCCACTGGTGCCGCGAATCATCCGCGGCTTGGAGTCTTTAAGGTCACGTTCACCGAACCGCTGGGATGGAACACGCTGGAGGCATGGCTCGAGAACCTCGTCGGATATTTTGACGGGCGGCTTCTGCGCATGAAAGGAATCGTCGATCTCCGAGATTGTTCCGAACCCGTTCTGATCCAAGGCGTCGGCCCTCACGTCGATATGCCGCGGCGCATTGGTTCCCGAACGCATACCTCGTCGATGGTGCTGATTGTCCGTGACGCTACGAGAGACGAGGTGGCAAGCGTGGAACCGCGTCTTCCCATTAAGGAGATTTCGCGGCAGGCAGCTCGCAACCCTATTCGCGTGCGACTGCCCGGCGGGTGTTCGCTACCCTCCTAAGAGGATGGGGCGTTTGAAACTGATTTCTCAGTTTGTCGAAAGTGAGCATGCAGGTGGGGCTTTGCTCGGAGTCTACGCAGGGGTAGGTGTCCGCAACAGCCTTAGCAGGCTTCAATCTATGTTGGCGGGGACTAGCGGGGTGGGGTGGCTGGTCTTGGAAGCGTATGCTGGGGCACCCGCTCGATCGCTTCTCGCCGAGTCATGACCGGAATCCGGTCGCCGTTGATAGATGGTTGTGTACGCAAGAAATCGGCCAAATCAAAGGGCAAGCTGAAGTAGCGTCCCATCCACGCAATCAGCTCTACAAGTTTGGGGGGCTTGGGGATTTTGGTTCCCAACTTGTGCTGACCGGCCTTTTTTACCGTCGACCTGGGATGAACTAGGCGATTTCTCTCGCCAAAAAGTTTGTGTAGTGTTTCGGCCTCCGCGCACCCTGGTGGTATCACATAGCCAGGCAGCATTATTTTAGGTCCATGCAACCACTTATCTGGTGTGGGCTTCGATTCGATGAGTTGGAACACATCCTCTTTATCGAGCATTGAGAGCCCCCACGCCAGCGCAAGATTGATCTCGGCCTCACAGAGTGCGGCTGAGAGTATCGCTACCTCAGTGTGAAGAGCTATGGCCTTCATCAAATAGCGATGAGAGACGCGTTCCTCTGGTGTCTTATTGATACCTGATTGCCGCTTCGCTTCTTCATCAATCTCTAGGTCACCCGCTCCCGGGTTCAGAGATGCGAGCCGCGCGCGCCACTCCGCATAGTTTGTACGCGCCTCGATGGTGCTTCGGGCCGCGTCGATTTTGACCTCCTCACGCAATGCGACGAACTGCGGCCAAAGCCCCTTCAATATATGCTCGAGCCAGTTATCGCTTCCGACGTGCCAGTTGGGTACTCCAGCGGTGGCCCCAGCAAGTTTCTTGCGAATCTCATCCCTACCATCGCCAATGATCAACGCCATAGAGCTCCTTATGTCCGGTGCTGAACGCACCCTCTCTCAATGAAGTACTGGCGTCGATTGTCGACGATCCTGCATGTACAGTCGAATGAATGTCTGATAGTGGACGGCGGGCGCTCGATTGATCAGCATGCGCTGCTGAACCAAAGCTGTCGGGTGCCCGGTCAGGTGTTCAAGGGCAGCTATTCCTGGAATTCGTTTCCGAGACTTCGTATTTGGGGCGAGTGGTTTGTGGTGTGTTCGCTGGAGCTTGAGTATTAACATCTGAGACACGATTCGTGTTTGGAACAATAGACCCAACAGCGAAAGTTGACTGGTATTCGAACCCGATATATTTGCCTCATGAAAAATCAAGAAGAAGCGCTCCCCCCTGAGCTACTCGCAGTCCGCGGTGCCGCGCTATCTGCAATGGATGACCTCGTGCCCGCCGGACCGCCTGGTTCCGCAGAAGAATCTAAGAGCTTCTTCTTATCATCATGGACCAAGGCCGGGCGGGATCTGCCGCCACACTATCTAGTCCATTTCCTGCTGATCGATCTTTTGGGATTCCCGTATCTTGGACGATGGGAGAAGGTCGCTTGGGCTGTGCCAGTCCGCCTCGGTGGCAAGCTCTACGGAGTGGAACATCGAAAGATGGGGATGGGTGTATTCGCACCGAATCGCAATCCGTCAGCAAGAAGTAGTGGAGTAGCGAGCGAAGGCGAAGAGTCCGACGCTCGTGAGATAGTTCGACGCATAAAACGGGCTGTAGACTTAGCGGCACCTTACTTTGAATGGCGAGCCCAAACTGCCGCTAAGGGTCGCGATATCAATGTCGTAAACACAAGCGCCGCACTTTTCGAGCGATATCGGTTCTTCTGCGAGCAGTTTGAGTTGAAGACGTCGGAGTCGTTACTTCGGCGCGAAGAGATGACCACGTCCGATGGAGGATTGCCCGGCTACAAACTGCGGTTTGCGCATTTGTTTCCGTCGATCAGACTCAAGGAAGAAGCAGAGTGGAGTGCTCAGGCTGCAATTGAAGCATTCTTCGGTTGGACTGAGCACGTTTTCATCCATCTCGCGGTTTTGCAAGGATTTATCCGAACCGGAGAAGAGGTCGCAAGATTGGCCGCCGCAGACTGGAAAACAAAATTTAGGACGGCGCTGGATATCAACGACGTCGTTACAAAAAGCCACTACGATGGTCTGCTCACACTGAGAACTCAGATCCGAAACTACATGGCTCACGGTGCGTTCGGAAAGCGTGGCGAGGCATTTTCTTTTCACTCGGGTGCTGGCGCCGTGCCCGTTCTCCTTACGAGAGATTCTAGACATGGCTACTCTCTAACGGGCGGACCGGCATTCGATGAGAAGGCTGCGTTACTGCAAATCGAGGCATTCGTCACACATCTTTGGACTGGCACAAGGGAGCCAGCAAAGGAATATATGGAGAGCGAAGTTCCTACTGTGCTTACGTTCGCAAGTGACGGCACCTACCTATTGGCAATGCGGTCAGTCGACGCTATGGAGCAACTCATCAAACGCCAGTTGGATGCGCAAGAGCGCGCTGCAAACATGGACTGGTAGATACGGGGACGACGATTGGATCAGTGGCAACTAGATCTGTCATTAACGCTGGACGATTCTGGCGTCGCCAAGGAGGCAGACGAAGAGGGGCGTGGCGCGGATGTGCCTAATCGGGGGGAACTTCATGTACACATAAACGGTGCGATTCCAGCGTCGAAGATTCGAGAGATCCTGGCTGACGAAGCGACCGTATTGCCGGCTGGATTCGAGTTCGAGCGAGACCTAATTCGGGCTAAACCCTGCCAATCTCTGGCCGAATACTTGAGGTGTTGGCAAGTTTTTCGACTCTTTCCTAGGAAGCGCGAAAACCTCGATTACCTCACCCTTGCGGTCGTCGCGAGCTTAGCGGAAAACAACGTGCGCTTCGTCGAACTCCGAAGCAGCGTTCTATACCTCGCAGCGCTTCAGAAATGTTCGCCAGCGCAGGCGCTTGAGCGCCTGATCGAATCGACCGGGGAAGCTGCACAGCGCCACGGTATCCGTCGAGGCCTGATTCTTACGGTGACGCGTGGTGACTATAGCGCGGTCAGCCTGTCCACCCTTCTGCAGGCCTACCAGGACCTTGGTGAGCCGAGAGAAGTGATTGGGCTCGACTTGGCTGGCGATGAAGAAATGGCGTATCCGACGGAGTTGCCCTCGCTCTTTCGGGACGCGAAAGACAGGTTCGGGCTCGGGATCACGATCCATGCCGGTGAAACCGGCCGCGTGGAGAACGTCCGAACTGCCGTAGAGTTGTTTGGCGCAGATCGCATTGGCCACGGGACAGCTGCTGGCAAGGATCCAGGACTGCTGGAGCTTCTCTCCGCGAAGGGCATTTGCGTGGAGGTGTGCCCGATCAGCAATCGCCTCACTGGTGCAGTTCCTGCGAACGAAGCTCACCCGCTTCAGCAGTTTCGTCGATATGGCGTTCCGTTTGTCATTTGCTCGGATAACCCCGCAATCCACCAGCACGGCCTAGCGGACGACCAAGCTGCCGCGATGGCCGAGGGCCTGTCGATCGGTGATATGCGACAGCAGTACGAACTAGCCAAGCGCTACTCATTCATGAAGGATCTAACTTGAAAATCCGATTCATGTCCGGCAACAAGCACAAGGTTGCCGAGGTGCAGCGGATCCTGACACCGGTTGGGGTGGACATCGTACCGGTGTCGAAGAAAATCGAGGAGCTCCAGACCGAAGACGTTGACCGGTTGGTGCGAGACAAGGTGGCCAAAGCGTTCGAGGCCATCGGTCGCCCGTTGTTCGTCGAGCACACTGGCTTGTACTTGAGCGGTCTCAATGGCCTTCCAGCAGGTTTGACACAGATCTTCTGGGACAGGCTGGAGGCGAATCGCTTCGCTGATCTCGTTGCAGGCCTTGGCGACGCAAAGGTCACTGCCAAGACGATTCTCGGGTACTGCGACGGACGCGAAATCCACATATTCGAGGGCGCGATCGATGGGACTGTACCTCGCACACCTGCCGGTCCCACTGATTTCCAATGGGACTGTGTTTTCGTCCCGGATGGGAGCACTCAGACGTTCGCCCAGATGGGGGCGGCCAAGGACCGCATTTCTATGCGGCGCAAAGCACTCGACCTGTTTGCCGCCCACCTCAAATCCGCAAAGGGCAAAAGATGAGAGACGAACTACTCGATGCGCATCGCACCGGCAAGCTGATGCTGTTTGTGGGTTCCGGGGTGTCTGCCAATCTTGACCTGCCGGATTGGGGGGCTTTGATCGCGCACATCGCGGAGGAGCTTGGCTATGATCCGAAAATCTTCTCTACGTATGGCACTTATCTGGCCCTAGCAGAGTTTTATAAAAAGAAGAAAGGCGGGCTCGGGCAACTGCGCAGCTGGATGGATCGCGAATGGCACAAATCAACAACGGATGTCTCCAAGTCCGAAATTCATCGGCTGATCACGCAGGGCAATTTCTCCCGAATCTACACCACCAACTACGACCGATGGTTGGAGTACGCCCACGATGCGTTCGGGGTGGGGTACGACAAGATCGCCAGTGTGGCCGATCTCGTTTCTGTTACGGATGGTCGCCGGCAGATCATCAAGTTCCATGGCGACTTCGACGCAGACGACTCGATCGTCCTTGACGAAACCAGCTACTTTCAGCGGCTGGACTTCGATACGCCACTGGACATCAAGCTCCGCAATGACGTGCTGGGCAGCTCGGTTCTCTTCATCGGCTACAGCCTGACCGATGTCAACATTCGTCTGCTGTTTTATCGCCTGACCGAGATGTGGGGGCGCTCACCCCTTGCATCCGCAAGGCCGAAGTCCTACGTCTTCACGAATCGTCCGAACCCGGTGGCCCAGGAGGTCTTGAGCCATTGGGGGATCGAGATGGTTGTTTCGGAGGAGGATGACCCGAAGAAAGCGCTCACGGATTTCCTTCAGGATTTGGTGACCTGACTTTGCGAAACCCTGAGTGGGCGGAGACAGCCCCTCGGGAAGGCCGTTTTGGCCAAGCGCGGACATTGGACTATGGGACGGCGGCCAAAAAAAAGGCTGCAGCGCGAGGCACCGCTGCAGCCGTAGCGCATGACATCGATCGAATTACTTGCTGTTGCTCAGGCTCTCGAGAGGCTGCCATTTGCCGGCTACGACCTTGTAGACGGTGATGCCGCCATCCTTAAGATCGCCGTGGGCATCATAGGACCAGTTGCGCGTCGTCACCCCCGGGCCGCTGGTTGCTGCGAGCAGCGGCAGATACTTGGCCGGATCAGAAGAGTTAGCCTTGAGCATCGCCCGCATCAGCACGTTGGCGCCGTCATAAGCGTACGGAGAGTATGTTTGGACGGAGGTGCCGAAGCGGCGCTCATAGCGTGCGGCGTAGTCCTTGCCACCGGGCATCTCCTGGAGCGGCAAGCCTGCCAGTGAGCAAATCACCCCGTCGGACGCCTTGCCTGCCAGCGAGATGAAACTGTCCGTCTTGGACATTTCGCCTGACACCAACTGAGCCCTCATCCCCAGTTCCCGCATCTGCTTGACGAGGGGAGCGGACTGCGTTTCGGCACCACCGTAGAAAACGACATCAGGAGATACTCGCTTCAGGTTGGTGAGAACCGCCTTGAAGTCCACTGCCTTGTCATTCGTGTACTCGCGGCGAATGACGGTCCCGCCTGCGGCGCGCACAGCCTTCTCGAATTCGTCCGCCAGGCCTTGGCCGTAGGCAGTGCGGTCGTCAACGACGGCGATTGCTTTGGCACCCAGCTTCTTCACCACATAGGTCCCGACCACGCTGCCTTGCTGCGTGTCGGACGTCATCATGCGGAAGGTGGTCTTGAAACCCTGCTTGGTGTACTCGGGTGCTGTCGCCATTGCAACTTCACCGATCCCGGCACGCTGATACACCGCCGACGCCGGAATGCTGGTGCCCGAGTTGAAGTGACCGACCATCCCACGAATACCTGCATCGACTAGCTTCTGTGCCACCACAGAGCCCGTCTTCGGATCCGCTTGATCATCTTCAGACAGCAGAACAAATCGGACATCCTTACCGTCTATCTTCGGTTTGCTGGCGTTCATCTCCTCTACGGCTAGAACGACACCGTTTTGCATGTCCTTGCCGTACTGCGCTTGCCCACCAGTCATGGGCGCTGCAAAGCCAAGCTTGATTTCCTGAACATCGGCCATCGCATTGACACTCAGCAAGGCTCCCGCCACGCAAGTAGCGAGCATGGAAAGTTTCTTCATATGGTTCTCCTCGTTTGCTTTTTAGTGGTTAGCTATGTACTGCACGATCGCGGAAACCGAACACGACTCCCACAAAGCTGACGGCCGCGGCGACACCTACATACACGGCAGGCGCCATCGCGCTGCCCGTCGTGGCGATCAGCCACGTCAAAATCAGGGAAGCAAATCCACCGAAAGTCATGACGGCCAGGTTGTAGGCCACGGACAGCCCCGTGGACAGAACTCGAGATGGGAATATCTCGGAGAAGGCGGCCAGAATGGGCCCGGTGTAGATCGCAATCAGTACGCCGAATACGCTTTGGAACAGGATCAGCGTGGTTTGCGATGGCGTTGTCACGACCAGGTTGAACATGGGATAGGCAAGCAGCAAGATCCCACCAGACGCAACAGCAAGCAGCTTCTTACGACCAACTCGATCGGACCACGCCCCAACGAACGGCGACAGGATAGTGATCACCGTTCCGCCCACCACGCCAGCAATAAAGGACATCGACTGCGGCAGCTTGAGCGTCTTCACTGCGTAGGTCGGCATGTAGAAGAGCAGGACATAGATGCACACCGTCCACAAGATGACCATGGAAAACGTCGTCAATGTCTCGCGCGGATAGGTGTTCAGTACCTCGGAGAATGGGCGCTTGGCCTTCTCCTTGTTTTCAAGAAATGCAGGAGTCTCGTCGACGTTGCTGCGGATGTAGAACCCGATGGGGCCGATGAGAATGCCGAGCAAGAACGGAATGCGCCAGCCCCACGCCTTTACCTGTTCGGGAGACAGCCATAGCGTGAGGATGGTGCCTGCCGTAGCCCCCAGAACCACAGCAAAGCCGATACTGCTCTGGATCCAACTTGAGTAGTACCCTTTGCGATCAGCCGGCGCATGCTCGGTGAGGAAAGCCGTGGCGCTACCCATCTCTCCACCTGCTGAGAATCCCTGCATAAGGCGGGCGAGGATGACTAGGACAGGTGCGGCGATGCCGATCTGTTCATAGGTCGGAGCCAGGCCAATCAGAGCCGTGCCACCAGCCATCAACAGGATCGTCAAAGATAGCGCTGCCTTGCGGCCGGCCTTGTCTGCGTATATGCCGATGAGAACGCCACCGATCGGTCGGACCACAAAACCAACGCCGAATGTTGCAACCGACAGCAACAACGACGTCAGGTCATTCCCCGTTGGAAAGAACAACTGTCCGATGGTGATGGCAAAAAAGCCATACACCATGAAATCAAACCACTCGAAGCCGTTACCCAGAATCGTTGCCGCGATGGCGCGGCGGCGTCGTTGGGTCTCTGTGGGTGGCGCGGCGGCCATGGTCGCTTCCATTGTCTCAACTCCTTTGTTGTCAGGTCTATTTGCTGCCCTGCAATAGCTGTCCTACAGGGCATATGTGAAGGACGCCGATTGGCGCCCTCAGTCGGATTCAATAGGAGCGGGATCGTGTTTCCTACCTACGTTTCGCAGGAGAGCTGGGATGCTGGATGCGGGGGGAAATAGGAAGGCCGAAGACGGCCCGATTTCGGTGCGTCATGGCAGTCAATACGAGCGCGCCTTGCGGGGTAGTTAGCTGCTAGATGGGGAGAAATTGGTCCAACTTGGGGCGCGCCATTTGCGGCCAACTTCTGAGGAAGACGGGCGAGCGCCCTGCAGTAGAAAATCCAAGGACGGTTTTGCTACATGTTGTAGGTAGATGCCACCCCTGGACGGTTCCTAACATTCGGACACTCATCTGAAACACACGAGGAAGTGATGAACGGAACCGCAGATATCGGTGCAGTACTGGCAGCCGCACGTGCTCAGAACGTCCCTCGCGGCGTGGTGACGGCCCACCCCATTTTCATTACGCGTGCTGAAGGCACGCACGTATGGGATACCGAAGGTCGCAAGTACCTCGACTTTGTTGGTGGAATTGGGGTTTTGAATGTCGGGCACAACCACCCGAAGGTTGTCTCTGCAGTGCGCGACCAGTTGGAGCGTCTGTCTCACGCAGCCTTCCAGGTGGGTGGGTACGACGTCTACGTTGAACTGGCGACGCGTCTGAACGAACTCGTTGGCAACGGCGAGGCCTATAAGACGGTGTTCTTAACCACAGGTGCTGAGGCCGTGGAGAACGCCATCAAGATCGCGCGCTCCTATCGGAATGCCCCGGGCGTCATTGCTTTCCACGGTGGCTTCCACGGGCGCACGCTGCTCGGCATGACGCTCACCGGGATGAGCGCGCCCTACAAGCAGAACTTTGGCCCCTTTGCAGGTGACGTCTACCACGTCCCGTATCCGGATGAGTATCAAGGCTACTCTGCGGATGACGCCATCCGCGGACTTGAGACGCTCTTCGCAACGCAGATTGCCCCTGATCGTGTTGCAGCGGTGATCCTCGAGCTTGTACAGGGCGATGGCGGTTTCCTGCCCGCCGGCGCAGACTTCCTGAAGAAGCTGCGTGCCTTGACCAAGAAGCACGGCATTGTGCTGATTGCCGACGAGATTCAAACGGGCTTTGGCCGCACGGGCGACCTGTTCGCTTTCCAAGGCGCCGGCATCCAGCCGGACCTGGTGACGGTCGCAAAGAGTCTTGCAGGGGGACTACCGCTGTCTGGCGTTGTGGGCCGAGCGGAGATCATGGACTCGCCGACCCCCGGCGGACTTGGTGGCACTTACGCTGGGAACCCGCTGGCATGTGCAGCCGCACTGGCAGTGCTGGACATCTTCGAAAACGACGATTTGCTCAAACAAGGTCGACGCCTTGGTGATGTGCTGCGCGCTGGGTTGGAGTCGCTGGCGCGCGATTTCACCGAGATTGGGACCGTCCGCGGCGTCGGCGCAATGCTTGCGTTGGAGTTCGTCGAAGAGGGCGATCCGCGCAAGCCGGACGCAGCAATCGCACAGCGCGTGATTGATAACTGCCGTGCTAATGGCCTGTTGGTCATCAAATGCGGTGTGCATCGCAATACGGTGCGCCTGCTGGCACCGCTCAACACATCCATTATCGACGCGGAGCAGGCTCTCGACATCCTGCGGGGGGCGATCGAAGCATCCCGACAAGCCTGAATCAACTGCACAACTGACAATCACCCTTTAGGAGAAACCGAACATGGATACGAACATCACCAGCAAGTTCTCGGGCAAGACCGTTCTCACGTTTGACGTCTATGGCACGCTTATCGACTGGGAAGCCGGCATCTACAACGCGCTGTCCCCGATCCTGACCGCCCACGGCTTTGACCTGACGGAAGACGCGGCGCTTGAACTGTATGCACGTCACGAAGCGGAGCTGGAAGCAGGTCCCTACCTGACCTACCGTGAGGTGCTTGCTGAGTCGCTGCGCCGCATCGGCCAAGAACTGAAGTTCACACCGACGCCGACCGAGATCGACGCGTTCTCGCACTCGGTGGGCGACTGGCCCGCATTCCCGGACTCACAGGAAGCCCTGCGCAAGCTGAAGCAAAAGTTCAAGCTGGCCGTGATCACGAACTGCGATGACGAGCTCTTCGCTCTCTCGAACAAGCGCCTCGGTGTCGAGTTCGACTACATCATCACCGCACAACAGGCTCGCAGCTACAAGCCTTCGTTGAACAACTTCCATGTTGCATTCGGCCGGATCGAAGAGCCTCGCGAGCAGATTCTGCATGTGGCGCAAAGCCTGTTCCACGATCATGTGCCGGCGAAGGAACTGGGCCTGAACAGCATCTGGATCAACCGCCGCCACAACAAGCCTGGCTTTGGTGCAACGCCCGCGGCGGCGGCCAATGCGGACGCCGAGTTCCCGGACATGCAGTCGTTTGCCGGTGCGGCAGTCTGAGGGCTATCCATGGAAGCCACCCAGATGCTTGAGGTGCTGGAAGGTGGCCGCCGGTACGATGCTGTGATCGCCGGTCGGCCTATCTCTCGCCGCACCTTCCCGGTGACGAATCCTGCCACCCAGAATGTGTTCGCCCACGTTACGGATTGCGACGCCGAGGATGCAATCCTCGCGTTGCGGGCCACGGAGTCGGCATTTGAATCCTGGAAGCAGACCACTGCCACGTACCGCGCTGGCCTGCTGAAGGCTTGGCACGCGGAGATCATGCGCAATCAGGACGCGCTGGCTCATGCTTTGTCGTCCGAAATGGGCAAGCCGTTCACGGAAGCACGCGGCGAGATTGCTTACGCGGCAGCCTATGTTGAGCTGTACGCCGAAGAGGCCACGCGTGTCTACGGCGAGACCTTTCCCAGCCAACACGCTAATAAGCGGCTGCTCGCCTCGCGGCAGGCAGTTGGCCCCGTCTACGCCATCACGCCGTGGAACTTCCCGGCGGCCATGATTACCCGCAAGGTGGCACCAGCGCTTGCCGCCGGCTGCACAGTGATCGTGAAGCCCGCCGAGCAGACGCCCATCACGGCGTTGATTCTCGCGAGTCTTTGGCTGGCCGTCGGCGGCCCCGAAGGAACGCTGCAGGTTGTGACTGCCGCAGACCCCCTTCCGGTATCCAAGGTGATGTTTGATTCGCCTTCCATCCGTAAGCTGACGTTCACCGGTAGCACCCCGGTCGGTCGGAAACTCTACGAGCAATCAGCGCGCACCCTCAAGCGCGTCTCGCTGGAGCTTGGTGGGCATGCGCCGTTCCTAATCTTTGAGGATGCCGATATCGACCGCGCCGTTCACGAGGTCATGCTCTGCAAGTTCCGCAACGCTGGGCAAACCTGCGTCTGCACAAACCGGATTTATGTGCAGCGCAGCATCGCTGACAAGTTCGCGGCTCGCTTGAGCGAGGCGGTTCGGAATCTCAAGGTGGGCGATCCTTCGCGAACGGACACCCAGATCGGGCCACTCGTGGATGGGGACGCTCTGGCGAAGGTCCAGCGCCATGTGGACGATGCAACGTCCAAGGGCGCGAAGATCTTGGTGGGTGGCAGTTCGCCCGGTGGGCTTTACTACACGCCGACGGTTCTGAGCAACGTGCAACCCGGCATGCTCATTCTGGAAGAGGAAACGTTCGGCCCCGTCGCTCCGCTGCTCGTCTTTGATGACGAGGAAGAGGCGATCGCTAAGGCAAACGACACACCGTATGGCCTTGCGGCATACCTGTACACGCGGGATCTGTCTCGAGCCATGCGGGTTTCGGAGCGCCTGGAGTATGGGATTGTCGGCGTCAACGACGGTGCGCCGTCGACGGCCCAAGCCCCCTTTGGTGGCGTGAAGGATAGCGGCCTCGGCCGAGAAGGCGGCAAGTGGGGGCTTGAGGAGTTCCTCACCATCAAGTTCGTGTCGTTCGCGCTTGATAGCTGACGACTACACCTGGTTGGCGACAGCCTTGTCGCCAACCGCTTCACGTGTGCGTTATTCAATCCTCGAGACCGTACAATCGAGCTATTGTCGTCCGAAAGAAGCCATGGTCATGGACATAGCCAGTGCACTCAAGTCGACCGTTCTGCGCGATGCGACTGTTGTCGCGGGCCGCGAATTTCTGAGCAATGAAGTGACGTGGGTCCACATGGTGGACCATCCGGACATCATTGACTGGATCAAGCCCGGTCAGCTGTTGCTCTCTACGGGTTACAACTGGCCCCGCGACACGGATCGGGCAAGGTCGCTCGTGCTCGATCTCAAAGCGCGCGGGCTCGCCGGCGTTGTGCTCGCCGTTCCCAAGTTTCTGGAGCATTTTCCTGAGGCCTCAGTTCTTGCGGCTGAAGAAGTTGGCTTACCGCTTCTGGAGCTGCCTTGGGAAGTCCCGTTTAGTGCCATCACCGAAGACATTCATTCACGAATCATTCGGTATCAAAGCGCAATCATCGAGCGCTCGGAAGAGATTCACCGCGCGCTGAGTAACGCTGCGGTGATGGCAAACAGTCTGTCTGATCTTGCCAAGGCCTTAGGCAACCTGCTGGGCCGGGACGTCAACTTTGTCGATGCGGATGGCCTGCTTCTCGGTGGGATTCACGTCTCGCAAGAGCGCCAGGCCAGCGAGCGCCAGTTTATGCGGGCACTGAACGCGAATCTGCTGCTGCGTAAGCTGCAGGACAGCATTACGCCGATACTCATTGATGCGCAGCCGGAAGTGAGCATGCCGAGGCGATTGGGATGCCCGATTCGCATTCGTGGTTCGATGGTGGCGATCGTTTGGGTCGACGAGGGTGACCAGCCCCTTGGTGAACTCGACGTCCGCGCGGCTGAACATGCATCCATTATCGGCGCTCTCCATCTCGCGCACATGCGTGCACTGCATATGCAAGAAGAGCGACTCGGCTACGCCTTGGTCGCGACCTTGCTTGAAGGCCACTTCGAAGAATCCCCTTCTGCGATTGAGCGCGCCAAGCTCGGCGGGTGGGATCCTGACGGCGAGTACCGCGTGTGCCTTGTGCTCCTGGACGAACCTTTGCCGCTCTCAAGAGAAGGGTTCCTTCGTCGAGAGCGATGGGTTGAGCGCTTGCGTAAGTACCTGACAGGCATTGGAGAGGCGCAGCTTCTCTATGTGTCGCTCAACCAGATCATCTTCTTGCTCTCGTCGCGGTCTTCGGCTCAGCCTTTGTGGCAAACGCTGGGAAGCCGTGGCGCCGCGTTAGCGATCAGTCGGCCGCACAAGGGCGCTCAAGGTATGGCAACGGGTGGTCAAGACGTGAATGCTTTGGTTCCGCTTCTCAAACCGGGCAAGATTCACAACTTCGACGAGATCTTGTTTCCGCGCGCACTATTGGGCGATGAAAACGCGCGAGAGCTCTTCATTCAACGACGCATTGGGCCGCTGCTTGCTGAAAAGAAAGGAGAAGCCTTACTGGAGACGTTGGACGCTTTGTGCCAGGAAGGATTTCAATTGGCAAATACGGCGCGCCGTCTCGGCATTCACATCAGCACGCTCCGCTACCGCGTGGAGCGCATGGAGGCCATGCTTGGTGCGACGCTTGAAGATCAGACGCATCGCTTCGAGCTGCAGGTCGCTATGGCATTGCACCACCTTAAAGATGAGTAACTCCTATCTTTGGTAGGAGAGATGTCTCCATCAATGCAGGCGCCTCATAGGTATTCTAGTGGTCGTGCACCTCGTACCATGAAGCTATGTAAATCATGGTGGAGCGGTGATGGATATCTACGAATGTTTCTCTGCGGTTGACATGCGTGTCGGTACCGTTCAGAAGGTTGAGCTGAACGAGCGCGCACGTGTGCCCGCCTACAAGATGTGGATCGACTTTGGTTTTCTCGGAGTGAAGACCTCCAGTGGCCAGTACGTCAATCGCTATACGCCCGAGGAACTGGTCGGAAAAGTTGTCGTCTGCGCGGTCAACCTGGGAACGCGCAAGATTGCGGGCTTTACGTCTGAGGTTCTGGTGATGGGCGTTGAGTCGTCCCTCGGCGTTGTCAACGCCCTGACGGTCGATGGCGACGTTCCCAACGGTGCCAAGGTTTTCTAAGGCTAGAACTCGCTGACGCCAAACCAGCATCAAGGCCGACGCTGCCCTCTTTAGCCCATAGGTTTGACAGCAAAGCTTCCCTGCCAAGTTCTATGTTCTGAGGGATGGCGTCCGATCCCAGGAGCCCTACGATTGGCCCATCAAACAGAACGAGGAGGCTCCATGGATCGGCGGACGTTCGCGAAGAGCGTTGCAGTAACCGCGCTCTCTACGCCAGCTCTCGCACTGGCGAAGCAAGACTGCATGGCGACGTCGGCAGGGGTGGTGGAGGGTCTTGTTGAGCGCGCTGCAGACGTCGTGCGCTCAAGTGAGTCAACTCGGGAAGCCTTTGCACAGTGGTCGACTACGGTTTCAACTGTCATGCCATTCCTGCACATGACCGCTCTTGTCGCAAAAGAGGGCTCTGACCCTGCGGCTGGGCCCGGTGACGTGCGTCGCGTCTATTCAAGCGTGCCGTCGGCTTACCCGGTCGGTGGATGGAAGCACTTGGCAGGTAGCGATTGGGCCGCGCACGTCCTGCAAGGGCAGCGGATCCTGGTCGCGTCGGGTGAGGCACAGTTGAAGCACTACTTTCCAGATCACGAGTTGTTGGCGTCGTTGGGGACTCGCACGCTTGTGAACATTCCGGTGGTTGTGTGCCGGCGTACTATCGGCGCCCTGGCATTTCTCTGCGAGCAGGCGAGCATCGACTCGGCCACGACCAACGAACTGCACCGCTTGGTGCCCAGCATCGCGCCCGCGTTTCTGTTGAGTACGGACAGCGCAAGCTAGTTTTCCCTCTTCTTCTCCAAAGCCTGGTAAGCGCGTATCGGATACTGACCACATCTCGATGCGAATGAGAGAGGAAGGCGGCGACGCAAAACGTCGCCGCTTTTTTCCTGCTGATGTGACCTGTCGCAGCATCCCTTCGTGACCCTATTGCCATGATTCATATGTTCGAGCGCCGAACTGTACATGGCCGGCACGTTGAGCATCTCAGCTCATGAGAAAGCTGTAGCTGTGTAGAGCATCTCGACTGCACAAACATCTTTAGCAACAGATATCTTCAAGAAGCACAGCTTTGCAACGCTGTAGTCGGACCTCCCCTCGCAGCAGCAAATGACTCCATCGACAGTCGCGACAAGGTTTCTAGGCGCTGACGATAGCCGTTGTACGAAAAAGCGACACTTCGTTATCGACTTGGTGGCACAACTCGTATGCGGCACCACAACCGTATCCATTGCAGCCAAGAAGAAGGGGAAATGCGCCTACATCATTCGCCCTTCCAACGTCAGAAACTCAGATGGAGTCGCCCTATTGGTCCTCGCCGTCACGCAGGAGCTTGAAAGGCCACTGTTGCGATGGGCGAGCGACTCACTCTCTGAACTTCGAGACTCCAGTGAGCGAATAGCGGCGAGAGACACCCGAGACTCATCGGGCACTTTTTCGTGAATCCATCCAAGCGAGCCATCCTTGCCGATAAGCGCGAGCATCATCGAGAGCATGATGCTCGCGTGCACCCTTCTCGTAGCAAGCAGCCACCGCCTGATCGTAGACAGTGGTATCGATTAGCGGGCGTAGATCGTAGTAGCGCCCATCCAGATTGATCGGCTGCGGTGCACCTAACAGGTCAAGCAGGAAGAACCAATCGATTTCCGAATCGCACGCGACCTGCACGGTGCGTGGCGCTTCCGCAAACCAGGTCCTCAAGTCAACACGCGCCTTCGCCCGGGGAATGCCCGGGCCCTCCAGCAACGGCAAGACTTCACGTCGCACAAATCCCGTGCAGTCATCGTCGGCCCATGTGTCGTCTAGCTCCACATAGAACTCTCGAGAGCCGTCTTCCGCGACTATCGCAAGGCTGATCAGCTTTGGCTGCTGCTGGCCATAGCCGGTGTACTCAGTGTCAAGAAAGAGCAGCATGTGGCACGTCAATCCGATACCCGTGGAATCATCCCGATTTGGCAAATCAAAACTGCGCTATCACAGAGTTGTTGATTTGCACGGAATCCTGACCCACCCGAGGTAGGTTTTTGCATCGAATGTTGACCCACGTATAGAACACTGTCCCGCTCGGCAACGAGCGGGAGATCGGAGTGATCGACGTGGCCATACTGAGCATCATTCGACGCTGGCATCTTCGCGACCAGATCCCGCTGCGCGAGATCGCCAGACGCCTGGGCATCTCCAGGAACACGGTCAGGCGCTATCTGCGCGCTGACACCACGGCACCGGCCTATCCTGCACGGCAGAGTCCGAGCAAGCTCGACGGCCATGCCGCCAAGCTCTCCGCTTGGCTCAAGACCGAGGCCAACAAGCCACGCAAGCAACGGCGCACACTCAAGCAGATCCACACTGATCTGTGTGCCTTGGGCTTCACCGGCTCCTACGATCGCGTTGCCGCATTCGCTCGCCGCTGGCGCCAGGAGCAACAGGAGCAAGCCCGCACGTCGGGGCGAGGCACCTTTATCCCACTGCGCTTCGCAGAGGGTGAGGCCTTCCAGTTCGACTGGAGCGAGGACTGGGCGGTCATCGCCGGCGAGCGCACCAAGCTGCAAGTGGCTCAGTTCAAGCTCAGCCACAGCCGCGCATTCTTCCTGCGCGCGTATCTGCTGCAGACCCACGAGATGCTGTTCGATGCCCATCACCACGCCTTTGTGGCCTGGGGCGGTATCCCGCGTCGCGGCATCTACGACAACATGAAGACCGCCGTGGATCGCGTGCGCCTGGGCAAGTTGCGTGACGTCAACTTGCGCTTCAGCACCATGGTCAGCCACTACCTGTTCGACGCCGAGTTCTGTAACCCGGCCTCGGGCTGGGAGAAGGGGCAGATAGAGAAGAACGTGCAGGACAGCCGTCACCGCATCTGGCAACGCATCCCTGCATTCGGCTCTCTGGCGGCACTTAATGACTGGCTGGCCGACCAGTGCGTACGGCTGTGGCAGCAGACCCGCCATCCTGAGCTGGACATGACCCTCTGGGAGGCCTGGTCGCTGGAGCGGCCACACCTGATGCCCGTGGGGCAGCCGTTCGATGGCTTTGTGGAGCACACCAAGCGCGTCTCACCAACCTGCCTGGTGACCTTCGAGCGCAACCGCTACAGCGTACCGGCGTCGTTTGCCAACCGGCCCATCAGTCTGCGCGTCTATGCCAATCGGCTCGTGTTCGTGGCCGAAGGCCAGGTGATTGCCGAGCACGTGCGGCACATCGACCGTAGCCATCTTCCGGGGCGCACAATCTATGACTGGCACCACTACCTCGCGGTGCTGCAGCGTAAGCGCGGTGCGCTGCGTAACGGCGCACCGTTCGCCGAACTGCCAGAGGGCTTCCGACGCCTGCAATCCACACTGCTCAAACGCCCTGGTGGCGATCGCGAGATGGTCGAGATCCTGGCGCTGGTGCTGTTGCACGACGAACAGGCCGTGCTGACTGCAGTGGAGCTCGCACTGGAGGCGGGTGCCCCGTCCAAGCAAACCATCCTGAACATCCTCAGCCGCCTCCTGGAAGGCGAGCCCGTGGCACCGATCACCTCACCACAGGCACTGGCGCTGCACGTCGAACCGCAGGCCAACGTCGGCCGCTACGACAGCTTGCGAGATCGGGAGGTGCATCATGCAGCATGAAGTCATGTTGGAGATGCTCAAGTCGTTGAAGCTGCACGGCATGGCACAAGCGCTGGGCGACCTGGCGGCGCAGGACTCGCCGGCCTACCAGTCGGCCGTGGCCATCCTGTCGCGTCTGCTCAAGGCCGAGCTCACCGAGCGCGAGGTGCGCTCGCTGGCCTATCAGATGAAGGTGGCGCGCTTCCCAGCCTACCGAGACCTGACCGGCTTCGACTTCAGTTGCAGCGAGGCCAACGAAGCACTGGTGCGGCAGCTTCACCGCTGCGAGTTCCTCGAGTCGGCGCACAACATCGTGCTGGTCGGCGGCCCAGGTACGGGCAAGACCCATCTCGGCACCGCCATCGGCGTGCAGGCCGTGGAGCACCATCACCGTCGAGTGCGCTTCTTCTCGACCGTGGAGCTCGTCAACGCGTTGGAACTGGAGAAGGTCTCAGGCAAGCCGGGACACCTGACCACGCGACTCATGTATGCCGACCTGGTGATCCTCGATGAGCTGGGCTATCTGCCGTTCAGCCAGACCGGCGGCGCATTGCTGTTCCACCTGATCAGCAAGCTCTACGAGCGCACCAGCCTCGTCATCACCACCAACCTGAGCTTCGGCGAATGGTCCAGCGTCTTCGGGGACGCCAAGATGACCACCGCGCTATTGGATCGCCTCACGCACCACTGCCACATTGTTGAAACCGGCAACGATAGCTATCGTTTCAAGCACAGCACCACCCAGCCCAAGAAGGAGAAACGCACCGCCAAACAACCCGCACAAAGCGACACCTAACAGCCTTTGGGGTGGGTCAGTTTTCGATGCAAATCCTGGGTCAGGATTCGGTGCAAATCAACAAACATGGAGACTCCCAGGTCACGACGCGCGTTTCGTCTATCTTCCGCCTGCCCGTTTTCTCAAACGACGAAAACTGGCGAGGCGTGATTGCCAGCTACGTAGCTGCCGCCAAAGACGTGGACTTATCCGAGCTGCCGGCGTACGCAACCCTGATCTTCAAGGCGACCAAAGGCGTCATGCGAACGCTGAAGGCGCTCGTCATGGAGGTGGCAATGATTGCGGTGGACGCCAACGACACCAAAGTGGAGCGAAAGCACCTCTGCCTGGCGTTCCAACGCCTAGTCGGACCGGCCTCGACCCGGGACAACCCGTTCGTATGATGCTGCGCACGGAAATCACACCGTTTCCGCGGCAGGACGAAATTGCCCCGGACGAGGATGGCGTTGGATTTGCTTTGCGTATGGCCACAGCCAACGGACTCTCCTTCCACGAGTTGGCGGTGCATTTGGCGTCCCCAGGGCACCTCTATCTTCCTGCGCACGCGAGCAACACCATCGCGTTCATGTTCGGGTGCACTCCGTCGCGGCTGAAGAATGCCTTCGTGGTGCGGCGGTGTCATCGGGGAACACAGACGGCGGACTTCCTTGGCCACCAGTTTCTGCGTCCGTATCACTTGAGACAGGGTAGTCCGCAAGTGTGTCCGGCTTGCCTCGCCGAAGACCGTATCGCTCGGGCCATATGGTCGGTCTGCCTCGTCACGAGCTGTCCTCTGCACGGCAACCGACTCCTGGATCGATGTCAATGCGGCCGCCCGACACGCTGGCGCCGACCCGCGCTCGACATGTGCGAGTGCGGGCGAGGTCTGACCACAGCTGACCAGAGAGTCTCCAGAGCTGATCCACGTGAACTCGCCGTGAGCTGCCAGGTTGCATCTCTGTTGGAGCCGGCACCCAATCGGATCGGCCCGCGTCTGGCGAAACTGCTGCCCTGTGGCGTTGAGGGCCTTTCCGTCGATGCCTTCCTGAGGTTGTTTTGGATCTTTGGCATCGTTGGACCCGGCCAGTCAAAGGATCACCCAGGATGCGCGAGTCGTTGTTTGCTAACGGCTGAAGCCGCAGACGTCGTCTGCCGCGCTTTTGATCGGCTCCTCCCGGTCGTCGCGAACCGGCCATCAAAGGAGCCGCTACGCGTTCCGATGCCTGCGCTACGGGCTCTCTACGACGAATGTACCTCGACCGCGGATGTGCGATTCATCGGATGCCTGATCGCGCGCTTACAAAAACGCTTTCCCTCTCCGCAGCTGCATCGCCTGGCCTGCATTGACCCACAGCTTTCCCTGTTTGGAGTCGCCGATGAACACCTCTAGCATCATGATCGCGCCGGACCCGTTACCTGACGAATCTGCGGCCTCTTGGATCCAACGGACTTGCCAGCTGCACGGGGTGACATACAAACAGCTAGCAACATCCCTCGGCGTGAAGCGGTGTTTTGATCCAGACCTAACCGCCACTCGAAAGCACCTGTGTCGGATCGCCGAAGGAACCGGGATACCTTTCCGGGTCATAGAACCTCTCGCCGATTCATTCAAAGCCGCTCGCACGCATCCCGCCGTAAAGCAGTTGCTCAATTTTGACGGGAAAATCCCTGCCTACCGATTCTGTCCGAAGTGCCTCGTCACAGATCGGATTCCGTATCTGCGCACCTCATGGCGGATAAAGGGGTGGACGATCTGCCCCGAGCATCGAGTCAAGATGCTGGAGCGCTGTCCCACTTGCAATGCAAGGATTCGCGCTACCGAACCATGCCTGGGTGTATCTGGCGAAACGGTACTTGGTATCGATCACTGTGCTGCTTGCTGCAACCCACTCGCTACACCGACAGGAAGCTATCCCGAAGTGTGGCTATCCCCCACGAGACTGCGCATCCAACAGACGTTCCTTTCGGCGGCGCGAAGGGGAGTGTTTGGTGTGAAAGGGTATGACAACCGTTTGAGCGTGGAATTCTTGCTATGGCTCAAGGCCAACCCGGATGTGGTCAAACAGCTCATCTTTTCATCACTGGTCGAGCATCCGAGATATGGACTCGACTACCACGGCGTCGAAAGTCTGGTCAGCGCGTACTGCTTAGAGCGAACTTTCAAGATTGACCTAGCTATGCTGCTCAAGCGGCCACGAAAGCAACGCGACACGGAATGGGACCGATGGGTCGAGAAATGTACTGAGGCCACTCTCAAAAGACGTCAATGGGTGCCGGCCGCGAAGCCGGTGGATCGCGCAGTGAAATACAGTGCTCTTCACCCGCTGCAGGCGCCAAAAGTGAGGACCCGTGGTCGACTGGACCAGAAGCCAAAACCGAAAGCGCTGCGACGCGCGAAGTGACTAACGCCCCCGGAGGGGGTCATGAGTAAGCACCCGGTGAACCCGTCTTGAAGGGGACCCGCGTAGCAAGGAGCATCGTGTCCATCTAGTTCTAGGTGGACACGTGGACACTATCGAAGAGAGCGCGC